>JAFAUB010000122.1 GCA_019243635.1 Pseudonocardiales bacterium | reverse complement strand
GTCACCCGCTACCACCGGCGGGCGAGCAACATTCCGACACCATGGACGAGCACGATAGCGACGATCGCCGCCGCTACCTGAACCCGGGAACCCGTGGAGCGCCGGATGCGTGGAGACACGCACGTCCGGTGCGGCGGGCGGACCGGGAGCAATCCCGGCACCGCGCCCCGGTCCGACCCACCATCATCGGAAAAGGAGGCAAACCGCAGATCGCGACCCTGGTCGAGCGGACCACCCGGTTCACTATGCTCGTGCGGACTCCCCACGATCGCCACGCCGACCGCGTCGCCGCGCTCCTGGCCAAGAAAATGGAAACCCTTCCCGAGTTCCTGCGTAACAGCGTGACCTGGGACCAGGGCAAGGAAACGGCCCGCCACGCCGACCTCACCATCCGCACCGGCCTACCCGTCTACTTCCGCGACCCGCACTCACCGTGGCGGCGCGGCACCAACGAGAACACCAACGGACTGCTCCGGCAGTACTTCTCCAAAGGCACCGACCCGTCCTTGCGCACCCAAGAGGAACTTGATAGAGAGTAGCGGCGGAACTGAATGGGAGGCCACACAAGACACTAGGCTGGAAGAAGCCGATCGAGGTCTTCAATGAACTGATCGTGAAGCACTGTGTCGCCATGACCGATTGAAACCGCCAGCTGTGACAGGTGCGACCAGAGCGACAGTAGGGAGTGGCTCGCACCGGACCATTGAGCTGTCACCGCCTGTCACAGCTGCATGCCACCCCTCTAGGGTTGATGGCTGTGACGGTCGATACGGGGGAACTGGCGGCTGATCGGGTGCGGCTGAGGACCTTGCGGCGGAACCTCGGTGCGCATCTGGCCACCTACCGCACGGCGGCGGGGATGTCGCAGCCCGAGTTGGCCCGGGCTATCGGGAGGACCCGCAGCACGATATCGAAGATCGAACATGGCACGCGCGGAATGCCCGCCACCCTGTGGACGATCACCGATGACGTGTGCCGCGCTGAGGGTGCCCTGATCTCGGAGCACAGCACGCTGGCGCTGGCCGAACAGGACTATCGTGGCCGTTGGCGTACCCACCAGCGCCAGACACGGCAAGCAGCGGCGCAGGCCGACGCGGACGCCCTGAAAGCTTCGTCCGCTCCTTCGCAGAGTGCGCGGGAGCGTGACCAGGTCAGTGGGTGCGACGCGTGGTCAGAGACGATGGGTGCAGACGGTGAGCTGGCCGAGGAGCTCATGCGGGAGGTGGTCGCGACGTTGGCGCGGTCCTTAGGTCGTCGCGAGGCACTGCGGGTCGCCAGGTGGGCGCTGGCGGCCGTGGGTCTGTCTGGTCTGGACGCTGACGAGTGCGCTCGGGTGGCGCGGGCTCTGGACGCTCCGCATCGGGTCGATGCCCATGTGGTGAAGAACCTGGCGACTACGCTGGCCCATTGCAAGCGTCAAGAAGATACGCTCGGGCCGTGTGAGGTGCTGGATACGGTCGTTGTGCAACATGGGATCGTGCGTCGTCTACTCGACGGTGGTTGCGCGGAGGAATTGCGCAGGTCTATGAGCACCGTGGACAGCAACATGGCATCCACGATCGGTGGCTATCTCCTCGATATGGGCCATCCCGACGCGGCCAGGCGCTACTTCGGCCGCGCCCGCCGAGCCGGTCACGACGCCCACAACCCGGCATGCGCCGCCTATGCGGCAGCCAATACCAGCTTTGCGGCATTCTTACTCGGCGACACGTGTACCGCTCTGGACACCGCCGCCGCCGCGCGCAGCCTGGCAGCACGCACCGATGACGCCCGACTCAAAGCCCACGCCGAAATACAAGCCGCTGGCGCATACGCCCTAGACGGCCGACACGGGCCGTATATGACCGCGTGCGCACGCGCTCAGGAATTCCTCGCCAACGGGAACGTGTGTGCCCCGGGTTCGCTGGCATACTGGGTGCAGGAGGGCTCGTTGGACAGTCGACGCAGCGTCTGCCTATCACTGCTGGGCAAACCAAAAGAAGCCGTGGACGCCGCAACCAACGCCTCGGCACGATTCGACCGCGCCTATGTAGGCAACTACGCTCGCTGCGAGATACGACTGGCCAACGCGCTCGTCCGTTCCAGGGAAGTCACCGAGGCCGCGCGGGTGCTCGGTGACGCGGCCGGCCGCGCGAGCCTCTCCCCACGGCTCACAGCAGAACTCCAGGCCGTCCGAGTTCTGATGCGACCTTGGGACGACACCCAAACCGTTACAACGCTCGACGCCCAGTTGGAAGCATGTGGACTCATGCCCACCGCCGCGCCGAGCTGGTGGCCCGGAAGTTCCGGTCCAAGCAGCTGAACGGCCGTGACTCCTGATATGGGTTATCGTCGCATCTGAGCGTGCGCTGAAGATTGTTCAGTTTGTCTCCCATGGGATAAGCGGGGTGATGAAGTCCAGACGGGTACGATCTGCGGGGTATTCGGCGTCTGAGATTTCCACGCGTCGTCCGTTCTGATCGATCGAGATTCGCCGACAGCGCAGCATGGGCACACCAGGTTGGAGGTCCCACAGTTGAGCCACGACAGTGGAGGGCATGTGTGCCGTGACCTGGTCGATGATCGTCATGATCTCGATGCCCACTGTGAAGAGTTGGTGCTGCGTTCCGCCGGGCCGGGGTTCGTTGGCTGGATCAAACAAGGCCGGGTTATCACGGACGTATGTCTGCGAGCGTGGGCGTTGCACTTCGCCGCCCGGGGCTGGCACGTGTTCCCGATTACCCCCGGTGCCAAGAAACCGCCGGTCATCGATCGGTGGGAAGCGCGGGCTAGCACCGATCCCGAGCAGATCACCTACTGGTGGCGGCACATTCCGCACACCATCGGGATCGCGACCGGCCCTTCGAGGCTGGTGGTCATCGACCTCGACACCCCCAAACCCGGCGAGCTCGTGCCGGACCGGTGGGCCGCTCTCGGGATCGGCTCCGGTGCCGGGGTGCTGCGGGCCCTGGCCCGCGAGCACGGCATCACGCTCACCCCGACCTACACCGCGTCCATCCGTCAAAGGGCTGGCACTTGTACTACACCGCCCCGGCCGGGACGGCGCTGCGCAATACCCACGACAGGAGCGGGTGGAAGATCGACACCCGGGCGCACGGAGGGTACGTCGTCGCACCCGGCAGCCCGGTGCCCCCGGTGGATATGAGCTGATTGACGACTGCGATCCCGCTGAGCTGCCCGGTTGGGCTACACCAGGCCCTCACGCCCAAGCCGCCTCCGACGCTCTCAACGCCCGCTGTGGCCGCCGCTGTCGACCCCAGCGGTTACGTGACCGGCCCCCCGTGCGAGGCGAGTGCCAACGGGTGCGCACGGCGCCGCGAGGGCAGTACAACGCAGTGCTGTGCCGCGCCGCCTACGCCCTAGGCCAACTCATCGGCGGCCTGCTCCATGAGGTCACCGCGCGGGCTGAACTCACCACCGCCGCCAGTGCTCGGATCAGTGCCGACTGCGGTTGCACACCCCGCGAAATCGCCCGAGTCATCACCGCCGGGCTCGCGGCCGGGGCCCGTAACCCCCGCCGCGGCACCATCCGTACCAGCCGCCAGGGGGCGGCATGAGACCCGACATCAGCACCGCGCTGATCACGATCGATGCCGCGATTGGTGGCCGCGAGTGCCAGCACTGCGCGCAGCCTCTTGGCGCGTCGCCGTCAGCGGATTTCTGCTCTGAGGGCTGTCAGCGCATCTGGCACGCAGAGCAGACCGGGACGCCACCGACCGCGCCCGGGAGCACACCAGCCCGGCCACTGGGCTGGTTGGGGCAGCCACCGCCCGGAGCCATCGTGCGGGCCGCGCATGAGGTGCTCGACGATGTGGCCGCGTTCGTGGGCGCTTCTCGGTGTTCCCTTCTGAGCACTGCGCCCCGGCCCTGGTGCTGTAGTGCGCCCACACTCACGCCAGTGAGCAGTTCTACGTCACGCCCCGGCTGATCCTCGACTCCGCCGAACCTGAACCACTGGCTGTATACCATCGTTGCCCCGCCGACGATGAAAGAGAACGCGTGGGATGCGCACGAGAACACCGTCCTCGTCCATCTCATCCCCGGTATCGGTGCACACCGGCTCGACAAGCTGGAACCCGGGCACCCGGAACGGCTCTACCGAAGAATGATGACGGAAGTCCGGGCACCGTCTAAGACTGGTGAAAAAATCAAGCCGGCGAAACCGGCCACCGCGCACCGAGCGCATCGAACCATCCGGGCCGCGTTGAATGAGGCAGTGCGGCGCAGGCACCTCACCGAGAACCCCGCGCTGCCGGCCCGAGCACCGAAAGTGGACGAAGAAGAAGCCGAGCCGTACTCGGTGGGTGAGGTCAAGCGCCTCATGGAAACGGCCCAGAAGCAGCGGAACAGTGCCCGATGGGCGATCGCGCCGGCCCTCGGAATGCGGCAAGACGAGGTACTCGGGCTGCGGTGGCCGGACATGGACGAAGTAGCCTGCGCACTCACGACGCGTCGGAGCCGGCTACGGCAGAAGTGGAAGCACGGGTGTGCCGAGCCGTGTGGCCACAAGCACGGCGGGCACCGCCCGCAACGTGTCCCGCTCCGTGACGAGACCGGCAGCACGAAGTCCAAGGCCGGCAATCGGCTCATCGGTCTACCCGATGAGCTGGTGATACTGCTCAAGCGGCACAAAGCCGAGCAGGACCAGGAACGGACTAAGGCAGCCGACCTGTGGCAAGAGACCGGCTACGTGTTCACCACACCGACCGGGCAGCCACTCAACCCACGCACGGATCACCGCGACTGGAAACTACTGGTCACCCGCGCAGGGGCCTCCGAGCGGCGGTTACACGACGCAAGGCACACCGCTGAGACGGTGCTCCTCCTGCTTGGCGTTGCCGAGCGCACCGTGATGGGCGTGATGGGATGGTCCCACACGACGATGGCCGCGCGGTACCAGCACCTCACCACGACCATCCTGCGGGATGTTGCCCAGCGCGTCGGCGGGCTGCTGTGGGAGCCAGCCGGAGATACCTCGCCGGAACATCACGACGGTCGTGGCGAAGCAGCGGTCGCACCCGAGCGAGGCGCCTAGCGGCGTGAACGCCACCAGAAACGCAACCGCTAGCACGGACGCCGACCGAGCTGACCGCGCCAGCTCGGCGTCCGTACTGGTCACAGTGGCGGAAGCGGAGGGATTCGAACCCACGGTGCCTCTCGGCACGCTCGCTTTCAAGGCGAGTGCATTAGACCGCTCTGCCACGCTTCCCGTCAGCCACGCTAGCGCAGCGCCACCCGCTGCTCCGCCACGTCGACCAGCTCGGTGTGGGGGACGGACCCGCGCCAGACCCGGTAGTCGACTTCCGCGAGGCCGAGGTCAGCTGCCCGAGGGCCGTTCCTCCCGATGTAGTGGATCACGGCACACTCCGGCTCGGTGTCCACCAACTCGACTGGCAGGCCGTGCCACCCGCCGCACCAGCGCACCACATCGAGGAAGTCGAGCTCACCGATCATCACCGGTAGCGTGCAGGCGCCGGCCTGGTCGATGAAGTCCTCGCCAGGCTGCTGGCCGGGCAACGGGTGCAGCGTCACCTCACCAGGGCGAGGGCCGAAGTCGGCGTCGAAGTCCTCGCCGCGGTACCCCGCGACCAGACCGCGCCGCACGGTGGGCCACAACGGTGCCGGTGGCCGGTTCCAGCCCGCCGGGCCGAGCATCGGGGGTCCGGTCCTGACCCATCCGATCCGCCGGTTCAGGTAGGCGCCCACCCGCTGCTCGTCACCCTGGGAATCGATCCGCCACAGCTCGGTACCGGCCGGAAGCTCGATCAGGTCCACCTGGTAGATGCCACATTCGAACGGGGCGATGTAGAGCTGCGGGCTGTGCGCGTAGAAGCGCAGTACGTACAGGTCGTCGGTGACCGGCCAGCCCGCCACCTGGTCCAACCCGAGGCGCCGGGCAAGCTCGGAGGACGAGCTCGGCGGAACGTCCTCCAGCCGCATCACGAAACCGGAGATCCGGTGTGGGTCGAAGCGCCCGGGCACCACCACGTTGCCCAGCGTCAGCTCCACCAACCCCGGCAACACGACCTTCTGCATCGCGGTATCGGGGGTGAGTGCACACACCTGACCGGGCACCCTCAACGGGGGCGGTGCGGGGGCGAAACGTACCCCCGACGGCGCGCGCTCCGGGCCCAGCGTCGGTGCCTTACCCGCGCCCGACTGATCGGCTACCACCCCTGCTACTGGATCTGTCATCAGCTCCACCACTCGCCGCCGGGATGCCCGTCCACGCTGAGAGGCCGGGCTGGGTGCGGGCAACCTACTACGCCATTCGGCGCAAGCCCGCCGGGAGGGGGTCGGCCGGCCCGCCGAGCGGGTTTGGTATCCGCGACAGCCGCATCCGTCGAGGCGGATCACTGCCCACGCAGGTGGCTCATCACCCGCTCGAAGACCTCGGCCAGCAGCACTCGTTCCTGCTCGGAGAGCAGGTCGATCAGGTTGTCCCGGACGCCGCGGACATGGGTGGGAGCCGCACTGGTCAGCACCTCCTGGCCGAGGCTGGTGAGCACCGCGAGCACTCCCCGCCGGTCACCCGGGTACTCCTCGCGGCGTACCAGCCCGGCTTTCTCCATCCGCCCGATCTGATGGGAGATCCGGCTCTTGGACGACGCGACCTGCCCGGCCAGCGTGCTCATCCGGACCTGCCCGCCGGGCGCCTCGGACAGCCGGACCAGCAGTTCGTAGTCGGCCAGCGCCAGCTGGTGCTCCTCCTGCAGGTCGCGGTTCAACTGGACATCGAGCAGCGTCTTGCCGAGCACGTAGGCGCGCCAGGCACGCAGCTCATCAGCATTGAGCCAGCACGGCTGGCCACTCCCCCCGACCACCCATTCAGACTAACTGACTATCTCACGGACGACGCTGTGTGCGCCCAATTCCGGCGGGCCGGCGTAGCCGGCCAACGCCAGCGTCAGGTCGAGGTCACCGAGGAGTACCCGCAGCACGTGCTCCACCCCGCGTTGCCCGGCCAGCCCGAGCCCGTAGACCCAGGGCCGCCCCAGCAGCACCGCGCGTGCACCCAGCGCCAGCGCGATCAGCACGTCAGCGCCACACCGGATCCCGGAGTCCAGCAGCACCGGGGACCCACCGCCGACGGCGGCCACCACATCGGGCAGGCAGTCCAGCGCGGCCCGGGCACCGTCGACCTGCCGGCCGCCGTGGTTGGACACCACCACCGCGTCGGCGCCGTGGTCCAGCGCGGCTCGGGCGTCATCAGGGTGGCAGATACCCTTGACCAGCACCGGCACCCGGGTCCACTCGCGCAGCAGCGACAGGTCCGACCAGCCCAGCGTCGGATTACCGAACAGCTCCACCCACCTGCGCACCGCCAGCTCCATGGCCCGCGCCGACTCCTCGGGCGGCGTGCCCAGCCGGGACCGGAACACCGGGTCGGACAGGTAGTTCGCGATCGCCTCGGCGCGCAGGAACGGCAGGTGCGCAAGCTGGAGGTCACGCGGCCGCCAGCCCACCGACCAGGTGTCCACGGTGACCACGATAGCCCGATATCCGGCCGCTTCGGCCCGTCGGACCAACGACTCGGCCACGTCCCGGTCCCGCGGCCAGTACAGCTGAAACCAGCGGGGCGCATCCGGAGCCGCAGCGGCGGCGGCCTCCAGCGTGGTGGAGGACAAAGTGGACAGCACGCTGGTCAGTCCCAGCGCGGCGGCGGCGCGGGTGACGGCAAGGTCACCGTCGGGGTGCACGAGGCCGAGCCCGCCGATCGGCGCGGTGAGCACCGGAGCCGTCATCGGCGTGCCTAACACGGTGGTGGACAGATCGCGCTCGGTGACGCCACGGAGCATCCGCGGCACGATCCGCCACCGGGCGAACGCCTCCCGGTTCGCGGCGATGGTGCGCTCGGTGGACGCCCCACCGGCCACATAGCCGAACGCCTCAGCCGGCAACGCATCCCGCGCCGCCGCCTCCAGACCCTCGGCGGTCATCGGCAGGTCCGGCCGTTCTCCGGCGAGCCCCCGCAGGTAGATCTCGGTCGTCAGGTCATCGAAATGGGCCATACCGGCACCTTAAACGGCGCCCAGCAGCTCCCGGCAGCTCTCCAGACCGTCCACCTGCAGCCTCCACTCCGGACGGACGAGATGCTCGGGCTGAAGGACTAGGCGGATCTCGGTGGCCACCGTGCCCCGCCTGGCGCGGGTGTTCGTGCCGTCTCTGCGGTAACCCAGCTTCTCGCTGGTCCGCAGCGAGGCCGGGTTGTCGGTGAACGCTCCGGAGCGCACCGCGGTAGCACCCAGGTGGTCGAAGGCCAGCAGCAGCGCCGCGGCGCGCATCTCGGTACCGAACCCGCGGCGCTGATGCGCGGTGCCCAGCCAGGAGCCGGTCGAGACCTCCCGGGTGATCGCGAAGTCCTTCGCCGACAGGCTCTGTTCGCCGATGACCCGGTCGTCGTGGCGGACCAGGAAGTCGACGTTCCAGTCCAGCGGGGTCAGTCGCGAGCGCCTGCCCCAGTGGAACTGCAGGGTGCCACGCACCAGATCCTCGGGGGCCTGGTCGGTCCAGGGTGACAGGAAGGGCATCTCCCGCGGTGGATGCACGCCGCGCAGCGCCAGTACGGCCAGCTCGGAGAGTCCCTCGTCGTCGTCCGGGCGCAGCGTCAGGCGTGGGGTGCGCAGCACCAGATGCCGCAACGGCCACAGATCAGGCATAGCCGCAACGATGCCAGGCGCGGCGACTACTGTCAGACACCGTGCATGCGATCACGATCACCGAGTACGGCGGCCCGGCGGTGCTGCGCCTGGCCGAGACGCCCGATCCTAGGCCGGGCCCCGGCGAGGTGCTGATCGACGTGCTCGCGACCTCGGTCAACCGGGCCGACCTGCTGCAACGACAGGGCCGGTACCCACCGCCGCCCGGGGTCAGCGAGATCCTGGGGCTGGAGTGCGCCGGCACGGTGGCCGGGCTCGGGGACGGGGTGACCGGGTTCGCGGTGGGCGATGAGGTGTGCGCGCTGCTGGCCGGCGGGGGCTACGCCGAGCGGGTCGCCGCGCCCGCCGGGCAGGTGATGCCGTTGCCGCCCGGGGTCGATGTGGTCACGGCGGGCGGCGTTCCCGAGGTGGCCTGCACCGTGTGGTCGACGGTGGTGCGCCACGCCGGGCTCGCCGCCGGGGAGCTGCTGCTGGTACACGGCGGGTCCGGCGGTGTGGGCACCCACGCTATCCAGGTGGGCAGGGCGCTGGGGGCGCGGGTGGCGACCACGGCGTCAGCGGAGCGGCTGGCGCGCTGCGCGGAGCTGGGTGCCCAGATCCTGATCGACTACCGCGAGGCTGACTTCGCCGAGCAGCTCACCGGTCGCGTCGACGTCATCCTCGACAACATGGGCGCCCAGTACCTGTCCCGCAATCTCACCGCGCTCGCCCCGGACGGGCGGCTGGTCGTGATCGGCCTGCAAGGTGGTGCCACCGCCGAGCTGAATCTCGGCGCGCTGCTGCCCAAGCGGGCCGGCGTCGCGGCGATCGGGCTGCGCGGGCGGCCGGTGGACGGTCCGCACGGCAAAGCCGCCCTCTGCGCCGACACCGTCGCCCGGTTGTGGCCGATGTTCGGCGACGGTCGGGTCACCCCCGTGGTGCACGCGACTGTGCCCCTGGCGCAGGCCGCACAGGCACACCAGATGCTCGAGGCCGGTGGTGTCGTCGGCAAGATCCTGCTGACCACCCGCGGCTGAGTGGTTTCATCGTGAGTCCCAGGGAGCGGAGGATAGGGGTCATGAGCGAACCGGATGAGCAGCAGATCGTCGTGGTCGGGCCGGACGGCAGACAGGTGCCCGCCACGGCGGTGCCACCCACCGGCGGCGACTCCTACGACCAGCGCGGGCTGGAGGTCGCTGAGCAGGTCGAGCAACCCGCCAAGGTGATGCGGATCGGCAGCATGATCAAACAGCTGCTGGAGGAGGTGCGTACCGCGCCGCTGGACGAGGCCAGCCGCAACCGGTTACGGGAGATCCACCAGTCCTCGATCCGCGAGCTGGAGCAGGGTCTGGCCACCGAGCTGCGCGAGGAGCTGGCGCGGCTGTCGCTGCCGTTCAGCGAGGACTCCACACCCAGTGACGCCGAGCTGCGGATTGCGCAGGCTCAGCTGGTGGGCTGGCTGGAGGGCCTGTTCCACGGCATCCAGACCGCCCTGTTCGCCCAGCAGATGGCCGCGAGAGTGCAGCTGGAACAGATGCGCCGAGGTCTCCCCGCCGGCAGCATCCCCCCCGGCATGCATCCCCACGACACCCACCCACCAGAACCCGGCCTCCGAGGCACCGGTCAGTACCTGTAGGCACTTGCCGCGCTCCCTTGCACGGTGCGTCGGCCAGTGGCAGGGCTCGGCGCCGATCACGTCGCACTCGGAGGGCAATCGTGATCGATCCACGTCGTGAAGCCGTTCTGATTGCCGACCGGGGGACAGGACAGTTCGGTGACCGGACGCGGGATGTCGCCAGGTACCAGGCCCCGACCGTTGACGGCAAGATCGATATCGTCTTCAACGGTGATCCTCGGGTGTTCTCGTATGGGTCGGAGCGCGTGCGGATCCTGCGCAACTCCGAGCGAGTCTCGCTCCCTCCGGGCGCCAAGGTCGAGGTTCGCGGCTTCATCTGGGTAGGCGCAACCGAGGTCTGGACCTTCACTGGCCCAGACGGCGCCTGGTGGCGGATCTTCTCCAGCAGAGGGGAGAGGGAGGAGGCATACGGTACCTACCCTGCGTCGCAGGTACGCATCGTAACGAGCGCCGCGCAGGCTCCGGCAGCGGCTGAGGTGCTGGGCTACTGGCGCGACATCGTGTCGCGCCTCCCCGACAACGATCCGCTTCGGCATGCGTACGGCAAGCTGAATTTCATCCACCCCGAGAGCGTG
Organism: Pseudonocardiales bacterium; assembly: GCA_019243635.1. Lineage (GTDB taxonomy): Bacteria > Actinomycetota > Actinomycetes > Mycobacteriales > Pseudonocardiaceae. The sequence continues at coordinate 88,933 of JAFAUB010000122.1, read as the reverse complement.
CTGGGTTGCTACCTGGCCGGTGCGCCGATCGAGTCCCGAGAACTGACCGCGACCCCGATCTTCCCGTTCCGCTGCAACCTCACCCAGCGTGAGGCGGTCGAAATCGGCCTCACCCGCTCCGTCTCGGTCATTGAGGGCCCCCCGGGCACAGGCAAAACCGAGACCATCTTGAACCTGGTCGCCAACATCATCGCCGCTCAGGCCGGAACCGTCGGTGTGGTCTCGTTCAACAACGCCGCTGTCGACAATGTCCGCGAGAAGCTCGACGAGCTGGGATTCGGGCATGTGACCACGAACCTCGGACGAAAGGAGAAGCGAGAAGAGTTCTTCGCGGGACAGGCGACCCGGAACGCTCAGGTCACGCACTTCGCGGACGGCGCTCCGCACCTCCCGCCGGCCCCCGAGCGGATGATTGATCTGGACCGCCGCCTCCGCCGGTTGCAGGAGGCCGAACGCAGTCGCGCCGAGCTGCGGCGACTGGTCGATGCCTACCGGCTGGAGCTGCGGCACTTCGAGCGGCACCTCCAGCGGCATGAGGCACCCGCGCTGGAGGGACTTCCGTTGCTCCGCCGCTCGTCCGACCGCATCCTCGACTACCTGGCCGAGACCGAGATGGAGCACAACGGCGCCCGCCCCCGGCTCCTCAGGCGGATACGGAAGTACTTCAGGTACGGATCCCTGCGCGGGCTCGACCCCGATGACACCAACGTCGTGCTCCGACTGCAACGGGCGTACTACGACAATCGAATCGCCGAGCTGGACGGGCAGCTCGGGCAGGTCGAGGACGAGTTGCGGCGAGAAGACTTCGACCGGTTGGTAGAGGAACACAAGGAGCTGTCGACCCGGGCTCTCAGCGCCGCACTCGGTGCTCGGTACAAGCCCCTGTCTCGGACGACGTACTCGGCACAGACCTACAAGCTGGGTAGTACGTTCAAGGACTTCACCCGGGACTACCCGCTGCTGCTGAGCACCTGCCACTCGTTGCGGACTAGCATCGCGAACGGGTATCTCCTCGACTATCTCATCATCGACGAGGCGTCGCAGGTCGACCTGCTGGCGGCCGGGCTGGCGCTCTCCTGCTGCCGCAACCTCGTGGTGGTGGGTGATCTCCGACAGCTACCGCACATCGCGGGTGAAGCCGCAGACGGGCTTGTCCCGTCTAGGCCCGCCTACGACTATCGACAGCACAGCATCCTCTCGTCGCTGACCGACCTGTACCGCGACGATCTCCCGCGCACACTGCTGCGTGAGCACTATCGGTGCGACCCGGCCATCATCGGGTTCTGCAACAAGGCGTTCTACGAGGGCGCACTCATACCCTTCACCACCAGCGACGCTAAGCGGCCGATGATCGTGGTGCGCACAGTCGCGGGCAACCACATGCGCCAGCACCGAGGAGGAGGTCGCTCGAACCTGCGCGAGGTGGACGTCATCGTCAACGAGGTCATCCCGGAGCACTGCGCGGGCGTCGTCAGCACCGACATCGGCATCACCACGCCATACCGACGCCAGGTCGACAAGGTGACGGAGGCGCTGATCGACCGGATCCAGGCAGACACGGTCCACAAGTTCCAGGGTCGGCAGAAGCAGGTGGTCATCCTGACCACGGTCCTGGACGAAGGCTGGCGCGGGCGGACCGGACTGAGATTCGTGGACGACCCGCACCTGATCAACGTGGCCGTGTCGCGAGCGGTCAAACAGTTCATCCTTGTGACGAACCACGACATGTTGCCCACGAGCCGCTACATCCGGGACCTCATCGGCTACATCCGCTACCACAACCCCGACGAGGAGGTCATCGACAGCGCCGTGATCTCGATGTTCGACCTGCTCTACCGCGAGTACAACCAACGATTGCGACCACTGGCCGCGCTGCTGAAGAACGAGATGAAGTATAAGTCCGAAGACATCATCTGGACCGCGCTCCACGAGATCCTCGCTGAGGACCGATACGCGCACCTGACCGTGAGCCACCAGGTCCTGGTGCGCAACCTAATTTTCGACCTCAGCAGGCTGACGCCAAGGCAGGAGACCTTCGTGCGGCATCGAGCGTCGGTCGATTTCGTCGTCTACAACCGGGTGACCAACCATCCGCTGCTGGCCATCGAGGTGGACGGCTTCGCATTTCACGAGAACAACCCGACCCAGCTAGAGCGGGACGCGATCAAGGACGAGATCCTCCGGGCACACCAGATGCCTCTACTGCGGTTGGCGACTACGGGCAGCGGTGAGGACCAACGAATCCGGCAGGCGTTGGACGTCGCCGAAGCACACTGGGCCCAGATGTCGAGTCGGTGAAGGCCTCGCGACACGCGACCGGCGAGCCTTGCCTAGCATGCGGCGCGTGGAGCGTTGTCGACCAGGATGAGTTCCCACTCGATCAGTGGGATCGCGACCCGATCTCCAGGAGATGGGCGCTGACGCGGCAGGTCTCGCGGTATTATAGGGAATCGGCCACAACGCCAAACTTGTGCATGACCGGTCAGTGACCTGGAGGATCTTGGCATAGGGTGGCGCGCGGTTGCCGGTCGTGGTGGACGCCTGTTGTTCTGAACATCCGCTCATGCCGCTACCCGTGCGCGGGTGCCAGCGCAAGCCGTGTCGAGCGGCCGTCAGCGGAACTCCACTGGAGGATCCGGTGCCGGTAGGCAGTGACGGCACCGCCTTGAGAACACGACTCTTCGCTTAAGACACGCCTATCGGGTGATCCGCGTTTACGCGGGCTGAGTGCGCGGCAAGGTCGTTGATCGTCGATTCGAGGATGCCGAGCAAGGCACGCCCCCGTGGGCCGCTTCTGTGCGTAGGGTTTTCAGCGGTTCTACGGGCGCTCGTTGAGCGTGTCGGCCGGCATCAGGAACCAATGCCGGTTAGCGCAGGTGACCCTCACGTGGTCGATGGGGCCATCCGTGCTTTCCACTCGATTCCCCTGTTGCATGGTGGCGGTCATGGAGCATTCGGGGCAAGCCACGATGTCAAAGTGTCGCTCGGCGCCATCCTCGGTGTTGCGGATCTTCTCATTGTCTATCGGCGCCGGATTATGGATAGTCATGGGATTCCTTTCTACGGTGCGCGAGGTTCTGCCTGGGCGTTGACGACTGACGTGGTGTCCGACCTGACCAGCGCCCGAGAGGCACGCAGAAAGGGCAGCGGGTCCAACGATCGGCAAGCCGGGTGCCTGAGGACGGCGCACGTGAGATGGCGTGGGTGAAAAAGATTTCCACGCCGAAGACTCGCGCACCGCGCACACGCGCTCACCACCAGGTCTTCGTCTTCGGAGGTGTCCACCGGCCAACAAGACAGCCCCGGAGCATGCGCTGCGTCCCATGGGCTCCTCCGCCTCTGATGACCGGTCATATCGGTCAAGAGTCACGGCGACCGGTGGCTGATACATTCGCGGCACAGTTGCGTTGGCGGTGGACGAGGTCGGGCAGGCTGTGGCGAGCGAGCGGGACAAGTGGGGAGGTAGACCGCTGGTTGGCGCAGCACCGAGTTGGGGGGTCGGCGTCGGCGGGCGGGATCCAGGGCGGTGGTGGCCACTGCGTCGCCGGGGCCTCGCGCCCTCCGGGTTCGCGGTGAACACACCGGCGTCGACATCCTCGACACCGGCGAGAACCGTGGTGATGTCTGGGCTCGGGTGGGTGGGTTCGCGATGAACCGGCCGTTCACACGCCATCTGCGTCGACACCGCCCGTGGCTCCCCGTCCTTCAAGCCGAACACGAGCCCGTCGTCAGCCCAGACCCGTACCCCAGCCCCCAGGAGACACGCGCCGCGCGGCCACCCCCTGCTGACACGTGCACTCTCCTGCCGCGGACCGAGCGTGGCATCGAAGTGGATCATGTCACCGTGTTCGGGTGGGATGCAGCGCTGCACACCGTTGTTGATCGACGCGGCCCGGCCGTGCCGGATCGGTGCTTCGCCGATGAGACCTCTGTCAAGGTCGCTGGGTGGTGGGTCTGGCTGGACCGCGCGATCGATCAGTTCGGGAGGCAGGTCATCGACGTGCTGGTGGCGCGGAAGCGGGATCTGGCGGGCGCCCGCCGGTTTTTCACCCGGATGTTGCGGCACGGCTCGCGACCGACCGAGGTGGCGGTGGCAACGTCCGTGTCCCCGCCGCCGTGGCACCATGAAAGATCAAGAAAGATGTTTGATAACTTGTGACCGTGGATGTCAAACCCTGCCTGCACGGACAGTGGGGCCTGCCGCAGCTAGCTGGAACCAACCCCGACCGCGCGAGGAACAATCCACGTGATCATGCAGGTAGCCAATCCGGCCAGCACCGAACCGCCGTTGCTGTCGCCGGGTAGCTCCTTGCAACACCGGCGCCACAGTGATTAGGTCGTTGAGTGTCCGTGCGAGTGGATCAAGATCCGTCATGACAGAGCTCGGGAATTTGTGTGTTCGCGGAGCGGACCTGTCGTTCACGCTCCTTGAGGAAGAAATGGGGAACGGCACCAGCGACAACGACGGGAAGGAGCCGGTCGAGCGGATCATCGCGCGGCATGGTGCAAACTACGTCAGGCTGAGAGTCTGGGTGGATCCGATCCCTGGTTGGAGCGATCTCGAGTCCGCCCTCGTGCTGGCGCGGAGGGCGCACGAGGCCGGTATGCGGTTACTGGTCGATCTGCACTACTCGGATACGTGGGCTGACGCGGCGAACCAAATCATCCCAGCGGCATGGCGGGGCCAGCCACTCGATACCCTCGTGGAGTCCTTGCGGACCTACACGCGTGACGTCGTCGCGGCGTTTACCGAACAGGGCACGCCGGTCAGCATGCTTCAGGTCGGCAATGAGGTTACCGAGGGGTTCCTGTGGCCACTCGGGCGAATCGGCCGGATGGACGGTGAACCCTGGTCGGAGTTCACGACGTTGCTTCGCGCTGGGATCATGGGTGCCCGCACCGGGACGCCGAACGGCCAGGAACTCGCCATCGTGATCCACACGGACCGGGGTGGCGACAATGCCGGCGCCCGCCACTTCTATGACCAGCTGCTGGAAGAGGATGTACACTTCGACGTCATCGGCTTATCTTATTATCCATTTTGGCACGGCCGGCTCGCCGATCTGCAGGACAACCTGATAGATCTCGCGGCGCGGTACGACAAGGATGTCCTTGTCGTCGAGACCGCATACCCGTGGACACTGGAGAGCCAGAGAGGGAAGCCAAGCCGATTCTGTACGAGCGAGGAGCAGCTGCCGGACCTGGAGGAATTCCCTGCCACGCCGGACGGGCAGGCGGCGTACTTTGAGGCGCTCCGTTCGTGCTTGCAGCGTGTTCCGGACAACCGCGGCTTGGGGTTCTTTGTGTGGGAACCCGCCTGGCTGGACGGGGTGGGCTGGGAACCCGGGTTACCGAACCCCTATGGAAACCTCACGCTGTTCGACGACCATGGCTGTGCGCTGCCCGCTTTGCGGGCTCTTCGGGCTCCCGGGGTGTAACCCGCCCGCAGCGGCCCGGCACTCAATCGGTCAGGGCTCAATTGGTCAGGGCCTGCATGATGAGTGCCGCCGAGTTCACGGTAGTCACGGTCAAGAGCGCTGTCAGTGAGAGGACCGTGGCGAGTGCCGCACTGCGAGCCCGCAGCGCCTGCAGGAGCGCCGTTCCGGATTTGGTGACGGAGTAAACGTCATGGGCGAGCAGGATCACCAACATCAACCAGAACAACATCGCGCCCTTGAGTGCAAAAAACAGATATCCTTGTGAAGGTCCTCCACCATAAACGCCGAGGTAGAACCAGCAGACGCCGAGCGATAGTCCGACGAGCCCGATGTAGGGCACGAGGACCGCAAGCGGGAACCGGGGGATGCCCCCCATGCCCTTGACCGTAATCATGTACGGCTTTTTCACGCGAAGCACCACCTGGATAAACGCGCTGAGCACCACCACCCAACGCGCAATATGCAGGACAACGCCGCGCCAGGAGAGCCGCAGATTCTGCGGGAACTGCCACCTGCGGCTCCAGAGCCAGGTTGCGCTCGACGCGAACGACACCGGCAGGAGGTGCCCTAGGAACGCCCAGTAGCTTACGTTGGCGATCGGGTCGTTCAACGTGAGGGTGAGCAGCGGAGCTGCGAAAAGCATCAGCATGGACAATGACCAGAAGGTGTACCAGGTCTGCACGAAGAGGAACTGGAACCCCCGCCTGATCGAGTATTCGCGTATCAAGCGTGGCGTATAGGAGAGTAATACCTGGATCATGGAGTACGCCCAGGCGAACTGCTGGGCCAAGTAGGTCTCAAAGTTCTCCGGCCCATCGCCCGTCGCGAGAATCTCCGGCGTGTAGACGCCTTCATAGCCCTGTGCCGCAAGGCAGACGGTATCGAGATGGTCTTCGGCCCGGGTGGGTTGAAAACCACCGATCCTCATGATCGCCTGCACGTCATAGGTACAGTGGCTACCAATGATGAACGGGGTGCGACTGAAGCCGAAGAAACCCATCTGCAGCGGACCCTGCAACACAAGCTCTTGCTCGGACGAACCACGCGCGGTCCAGAGTTCGTGGTTCCCGTAGACGCTCGGTGCCTGTACCCACGCGACCAGCGGGTCGACGAAGTAGCCCAGAACCTGATCCAGGTAACCTGGAACCGGTGTGTGATCGATGTCCAACTGGGTGAAGTGCGAGTACCTTTCGCCGAAGGCGTCGAGCCAACTGTTCACGTTGCCCGCCTTGGTCTTCGCCGCGAAGGGAGCCTGCGGCTGGTTCCAGGCGGAGACCTGCTCCGCGCCCCAGGTGTCCACGTCGTGCCGTGAGAAGTAGTTGACGCCGAGCTCCCGGGCCAGTCTCGCGATCTCGGGTGAGTCCTCTTTGTCGACCAGGATCCAACTGTCGTGGTGATAGCGGATCCGCTTCATCGCACGCATTTGGCGTTCCACGATCTGGAGAGACTCGGCGCCGGGAACCGTCAAACTGATCACCGCAACACGCTGCACGACGCCCTTTTCCTCGGCTCGTCGGACGTCAATGTGCAGTGGATGACGCATGAGCCCGAGAAAGAACAGGTAAGCGGATGGCAGCAGCGTGAAGATGTAGAACATGGCTAGCGAGACGACGGTGAAGGTAATAGGGTCACCGACATGCCCGGCCTGCGCCCACCAGGTCCAGTAGTAGCTGTTCACGGCCACCCAGAAGGCGACGATGGCCCAATACCACCTTTCCTGGCTAGGCGTCATGACCTTCTTCACCCGGACCCGTTCAACCATCTCGGCGGTAAGGTGTGCCGTTGACACTGCCCCTCCTCAGCGGGTGAGCGTGTGAGCTTTGCGGCGTGGCGCGCGTCGCGTTCTCAGCGCAACGAACGTCCGAGTGCCCGCACGGTCCAGCCGGCCTGGCGCCACCGCCGCACATCCAGGGCGTTGCGCCCGTCGAGGATCCGTGTGGCCCGCACGACTTCGGCGAGCTGCGCAGGGTCAAGTTGCCGGTACTCTTGCCACTCCGTGAGGTGTAACACCAGGTCCGCCTGCTCGCAGGCCTTGCCGACCTCGAGCGCGTAGTCGAGTCCTGGGAACGCAGCGCGGGCGTTGTCGATGGCCTGGGGGTCGTGCACCCGCACGTGGGCGCCCTGCAGCTGCAGCCCTGCGGCGATGCTCACAGCCGGCGAGTCCCGGATGTCGTCACTGTCGGGTTTGAACGCCGCCCCCAGCACGGTGATGTTCGTGCCGAGGAAAGACCCGCCCACGAACTCGCGGGCTAGGTCGACTGCACGCTGGCGCCGCCGCATGTTGACCTGGTCGACCTCCTGGAGGAAGCGCAGCATATCGCCGACGCCGAGTTCGTCTGCGCGCGCTATGAACGCCCGGATGTCCTTGGGCAGGCAGCCGCCGCCGAAGCCGATGCCGGCGGTGAGGAAGCGGCGACCGATTCGAGTGTCGTACCCAAGTGCGTCGGCCAGGGTGACCACGTCGCCGCCGGCGGCGTCGCACACGTCGGCCATCGCGTTGATGAACGAGATTTTGGTGGCCAGGAAGGAGTTCGCCGCCACCTTGACGAGCTCGGCGGTGGCCAGGTCCGTGCTGATGTACGGGGTCCCGGCGTCGAGCATCGGGGCGTACACCTCACGCAGCACGGCGTGAGCCCGCTCCGACACGGCGCCGACGACGAGGCGGTCGGGGCCTAACGTGTCTTGCACGGCGAAGCCCTCGCGGAGGAATTCCGGGTTCCACGCGAGCTCGGTGTCGGCGTCGGTCGGGGCGAGCTCGGCGATGCGGACGGCGAGCCGGGCGGCCGTACCCACCGGAACGGTGGACTTGCCGACTACGAGGCTGCCGTACCGCAGATGCGGTGCCAGGCCGTCGATCACCGCGTTGACGTGACGCAGGTCGGCGGCATAGGAGCCGGGCTGCTGCGGCGTACCGACGCACACGAAGTGGACCTCGCCGAACTCGCCTGCTTCCCGCAGCGAGTCAGTGAACCTTAGCGCGCCGGAGTCCACGGTGCGCCGCAGGAGCTCGGGCAGGCCTGGCTCGAAGAAGGGTGGGCGGCCCTCAGAGAGGGCGGCGAGTTTGGCGGGGTCGACGTCGAGACCAAGGACCTCATGCCCGGACTCGGCCATGCAGGCGGCGTGAACGGCGCCCAGGTAGCCGGTGCCGATGACGGTGACGCGCATGGGAGTGCTTCCTCAGGTGAATAGTCGTCAGGAGCCGTAGCCGGTCGGGTTGAGCTGTTGAAAGCGCCAGGCGTCGGTGCACATCACGGCGATGTCACGGGTGGTGCGCCAGCCCCAGGCCCGCTCCACCCGGCGGGAGTCGGCGACGAGTTCGGGCACGTCGCCGGGGCGACGCGCCGCGATTCGATGCGGCAGCGGTGTGCCACACACTTCGCCGAAGGCGGTGACGAGCTCGAGCACCGACACGCCCACACCCGTGCCGAGGTTCAACACGCGCAGGCCGGTCTCGTCGGTTAGGTGCTCAATAGCGAGTCGGTGACCGTCGGCGAGGTCAACAACGTGGATGTAGTCGCGTACGCACGTGCCGTCAGGTGTCGGATAGTCCGCGCCGAACACGGTCACCTTGTCGAGGCGGCCGATGGCGACCTGCGCCAGGTACGGCATGAGGTTGTTGGGTACGCTCTTTGGATCTTCCCCCAGTTCGCCGCTGGGATGGGCACCGATCGGGTTGAAGTACCGCAGGGCGATGACGCTCAGCTTCGGGTTGGCGACGCATGCGTCGGCCATCAACTGCTCGCAGATCCATTTGGAGCGGGCGTAAGGATTGGTCGGGCGCGCGGGTGAGTCCTCGTCGAGGGGTAGCCGCAGCGCATTGCCGTAGATCGAGCAGGAGGAGGAAAATATCATCTTCTGCACGCCGTAGGCGGCCATGACCCGCAACAGCGTCGCGGTGCCACCGACGTTGGTGTCGTAGTAGGCCAGTGGCATCCGCATCGACTCCCCGACCGCTTTCCTGGCCGCGAAGTGGATCACAGCCTCGACGGGGTGGGCAGCGAACACCCCGTCGAGTGCGTCGCGGTTCCGCATGTCGACGTCGTACGCAGTCAGCGGACGCCCAGCCAGCTTCCGCACCCGTTCCAGGGCCATAGGCGAACTGTTGTCATGGTTGTCGACCACCACCACCTCGTAGCCGTAGTCGAGCAGCGCCAGGCAGGTATGGCTGCCGATGAAACCGGCGCCGCCGGTCACTAGAATCGTCGATCCATTCGTCATGTCAGGCCTTTCGTCTTGCGCCAACCGCCCGCGCCGTCAGGGCATGAGCGCGTAGGTCAGTCCGCCAAGCAGGTAGAGCCCGACGTCGTGACGGCTGTGGTGGTGAACTCGCCTTGAAGAGCAGGGCGATGAGCGCCGCAGTCGTCCTGGATGGTGGGATCGCCCACGTCGGCAGCAGGCCGAGAGCGCTGCTGGCCTTGCGGGCCGACTACAGGGTCAGACCACGAGATCTCCGATAAACGTGGCGGGGATTGTCCGTCGAGCTGGCCACCGACCAGGGCCGCCGCAGCAGCACGAGTGTCCTGGCAGCGGAACCAGGCGCTGGTGCGCTGCAAGCCCTCCTCAGTGGACACCTCCGGACACCAGCCCAGTCGCGCTGTCGCGAGGGTAATATCGGGACGGCGGCGCGTGGGGTCGTCGGTTGGCAGTGGGTAGTACTGCACCACCGAGTGCGACCCCGTCAGCTTCAGCACCAGCTCGGCCAGCTCAGCGACGGTGCGCTCGTCGGGACAGCCCAGGTTGATCGGGCCCACCTCGTCCGAGTCAATCATGCTGACGACGCCGCGGACCAGGTCGTCAACATAGCAGAAACTGCGGGTCTGTGTGCCGTCGCCGTAGATCGTGAGAGCCTGGCCGTTCAGAGCCTGGGTAATAAAGCTCGACACGACACGGCCGTCCTCCGGACGCATTCGAGGTCCATACGTATTGAAAATCCGTAAGATTCCTGTGTTCACGCCGCGGTGACGGTGGTACGCCATCGTCACCGCCTCTGCGTATCTTTTAGCCTCGTCGTACACACTGCGAGGTCCCACCGGGTTGACGTTTCCCCAGTAGCCCTCACGCTGTGGGTGCTCGACTGGGTCCCCATAAACCTCACTGGTCGAGGCCAGCACGAAGCGGGCGCCCGAACGATCCGCCAGACGCAATGCGTTCTCCGTACCACGGCTGCCTACAGCCAACGTCTCCAATGGGCGCCGCAGGTAGTCCGGCGGCGAGGCGGGACTGGCAAAATGGGCCACGGCATCCACGCGCCCATGCACCTCAAGCCCAGCGGACACATCGGCCCGAACGAAGCGGAACCACCGATTGCTCAGTAGGTCGCTGATATTGGCCAGGTTGCCCGTCGACAGGTCATCGATACAGACAACACTGTCGTTGCGGTGTAACAGAAAATCACATATGTGCGACCCAATGAAACCCGCACCTCCGGTGACGACAATACGCATAGCTCTCTCCAGCCGAGGGAATCATCGGTGCCCGCCCGTCGTCACAGGGCGCCGAAAAAATTGATATTCCGGGAAGGGGTCGCCCGTAAGCAGGTCCATGCCGGCGCATGAACGTCCCCTAAACGTCACCTACTCCGCAGGCGGGCAAAAAGTGACACTTGCCGTGTGGGCTAACCGTTTCACGCAACCCCTTCCGCGTAGTTCTGCCTCAACAGTCGCACGAAGGACCGGCAGCGTTACTGCGCATGGTTACCAAGCCGTGGAACGGCAATCGTGTCACAGTGACCAATTTGTAACGGCGCGACTACCCAGGGCTCCGGCAGAGTCGCGAGAAGGACCGTGACCCGCAGCTACGCCTGGCAGCGAAGCGGGACTGTTGCGTTGGCGGATCACTGGCTGGGGCAGGCTGTGCTTGTCGTCACCGTCGAGTGCCTCCGCCGGGGTCCGGCTCTGCTGGGTTCCGGTTCCCTCGTGAGGTCATCGTGCTGGCGGTGCGCTGGTACCTGCGCTACGGACTGTCTTACCGTGATGTCGAGGAGCGGCTGTCCGAGCGGGGTGTGGTGGTGGGTCACGCCACGGTGTGGTGGGGGGTCACGCCACGGTCTACCGCTGGGTGCAGCGGTTCACGCCACCGCTCATCGACGTGGCGCGGCCCTGCCGGCGCACGCCCCGGGAGATCGCTGGTTCGTCGAGGGGACCTATGTCAGGGTCGCCGGATCTGGTGGCCACCCGCCGGTTCTTCGCCCGCGCGCTGCGGCACGGCACACCTCCCACTGAGGTGACGACCGACCGGGCACAGGCTTACCCACGGGTACTGGATGAGCTGGTGCCCCCCGCCTGCCATGTCATGGAGACGTACGCGGACGACCCGATCAAAACCGATCATGGACGGTTGAAGTCCCGGCTGCGGCCGGTGCGCGGGTTCAGGATCTCGTGGCCGCCAACAGCCTTTGGTGTAGCGGCCGATTCTGGTGGTGTCGTGATTGTGCGTGATCCGCGCGGGAGTGGGGTTGGTCGGCTGTGTGGTGGGGTATGCGGAGGTCGCGTGGTGGTGGTCGCCGCGCGATGACTTGGAGGTCTGATGCCGTCGAAGAAGTCCGCCGCTGTCGCGTCGGAGGAGTTGGTTCCCGGGGTGCCGGGCGTTGAGCCTCCGACGGTGGCGGAGCCGACCGAGCCGCGTGCGCCGTTGCCGCCGAAGGCGGATCAGAGCGCTCCGGCGGTGGTGTCGGCTACCGGTGTTGTGGTGGAGGGGCTGGAGTGGCCGCGGGCGCAGGAGGGTTCGTATCTGACGACGGCGCAGGGGGTCCGGTTGCGGGAGACCGATCACTCCCTGACGGCGGGGGTGCGGGGTCCGACGTTACTGCGTGATCACCATCTGCGGGAGAAGGTGATGCATTTCGATCATGAGCGCATCCCGGAGCGGGTCGTGCACGCCCGGGGGGCGGCGGCACATGGGGTGTTCGAGTCTTACGGGTCCGCCGCGAAGCTGTCCAGAGCGAGGTTTCTGGCCAAGGGTGTCCAGACGCCGGTGTTCGTCCGGTTCTCCACTGTACTGGGCTCGCGGGGGTCGGCGGACACGGTGCGTGACACCCGGGGGTTTGCGACGAAATTCTACACCGAAGAGGGCAACTTCGACCTGGTGGGCAACAACATCCCGGTGTTCTTCATCCAGGACGGGATCAAGTTCCCCGACGTGGTGCATGCCGCGAAGCCTCATCCCGATCGGGAGATCCCGCAGGCTCAGAGCGCTCATGACACGTTCTGGGATTTCGTGTCGCTGCACACCGAGGCCACCCACCACACGCTGTGGAACATGTCCGACCGCGGCCTGCCCCGCTCGTGGCGCACGATGGAGGGCTTCGGGGTGCACACCTTCCGGTTGGTGGACGCCAAAGGCAACACGACCCTGGTGAAGTTCCACTGGAAACCGACGGCAGGGGTGCATTCGCTGGTGTGGGAGGAGGCCCAGATCGCAGCCGGTGTCGACCCGGACTTCCACCGCCGTGACCTGGCCGACGCGATCGAGGCGGGCGCGTTCCCGCAATGGGAGCTGGGGATCCAGACCTTCCCCGACACCGAGGACCAGATGTTCGAGGGCATCGACCTGCTCGACCCGACGAAGCTGGTCCCGGAGGAATTGGCCCCCGTTCAGCCGATCGGCATGATGACGCTGAACGCCAACCCGACGAACTTCTTCGCCGAGACCGAACAGGTCGCCTTCCACACCGGTCATCTCGTGCCCGGGATTGACGTCACCGACGACCCGCTGCTGGCCGCCCGGATGTTCTCCTACCTCGACACGCAACTCACCCGCCTCGGTGGGCCGAACTTTGCCCAGATTCCGATCAATCGACCCCACGTGCCGGTCAACGACATGCTCCGCGACGGACTCCACCAGGACGCGGTGCACTCCGGTGTCGCCCCTTATCGGCCGCAGTCACTCGACGGTGGCTGCCCGTTCCTCGCTGGGGACGACCTCGGCGCGTTCGTCGACGTGCCCAGCGTCGTCGCCGCGGGGCACGCGGTGCGGGAGAAACCCGCATCGTTCGCTGACCACTACAGTCAACCGCGGATGTTTTGGCTCAGCCTCTCCCCCGTTGAGAAAGACCACACGATCCAGGCGTTCACCTTCGAACTCGGCAAGTGCTATGAGACCGCGATCCGGGAACGGATGCTGCAGGTGCTCGCCAACATCGATCCCGGCCTCTGCGCCGGGGTCGCCGAGGGTTTGGACCTGCCGGCACCCAAGCCGACGGAAAAGCTGGCGGACGTGGAGCCCAGTGCGGCCCTGTCTCAGATCGGTCAGAGCTGGCCGGTGACCGGGCGCATCATCGGCATCGTCGTCGGCGATGACCCAGACCTGAAGGACCTGCGCACAGTCCGGAGGGAAATCTTCGCCGCCGGGATGGTGCCGCTGATCATCGCGCCGAAAGCCGGCATGCTTAGCGGCGGGCGAGACACACCGCTGCCCGTCCAACGCACATTCCTCACGGCCCGATCCATCGAGTTCGATGCTCTCCTCATCGCCGGCGGCCCTGTCGCCCCAGCACATGACGCCCAAGCCCCCCTCGACGCGAAAACCACCGGACCCAACGCGGCAGTGGACCCCCGCATCCTGCTCATGCTCGCCGAAGCGTTCCGCCACGCCAAGACCATCGGCGGCTGGGGTGCTGCCGCCGACGTCCTCGCCGCCACCGGCTGCCCGACCGACGCCCCAGGAATCGTCCTCGCGAACACACCGACCGACGTCCTCGAACAACTCACCGACCTCCTCAGGACCCACCGCGTCTGGAAACGCTTCCCCACCCGAGCCGGCTGAAAGGCAACACCAGCCCACCAGATCAGGAGAGCGGGACAAGGGTGAGCCTCCCCCCGTAGCACGGACACCCGACCTGAGACGGCCTCGGCCATCAGGAAGGATCATGCCGTGCCTGCTCCCCATCCTCCTGAGTTTCGTAGTCATGCGCTGAGTTGGCCCGTCAGGGGGCCAAACCGATCGCTGAGTCGGCGAAGGGTCTTGGTATCAGGCTGATGCACCAGGCCGGCATCCAGGGCCTCTACCGGCGCCGACGCCGCGGCTGCACCGTCCGCCACCTGAACGCCCAACCCAGCTCGGACCTGGTCAACCGAAACTTCACCGTCGAAGGACCGAACCGGCTGTGGGTCACCGGCATCACCGAGCACCCCACCGGGCCCCGGCCTACGGCGAGAACGTCGAGCTGCACCCCTCGGGGCCACCCCCGGCTTGACAGTCGCACCCGCCACCACAGTGAGGGATCGGCAGTCCCCCGCGCCAGGCCCGCTGGCCAGGGTGCGGATCGCTTCACGGATCGAGCGCCGCTCCGAGGGTGTTGTCGGGGCGGGTCAGCTCCGAGGATCCGGTTCGGGGCTTGACGGCGCTGGGCGCGGGTGATACAAAATGCGCCGACAACAACGGTGGACGGTCCGAGAAGCGCTCGCGCGAGGCGGCGCAAAGGGCAGGTGCACAAGAGAACACAGGAGGTTGAGGAACGGTCGAGATGGAGGTGGCCGCCGCGACGTTTCGGTGTACATCAAGGAGTCAAGACAGGTTCATTCCCTCGCGGGGGCCCGGCCGAACGGCCGGGCCCCCTTCTCCTGCGCACCGTTGGTGCCGCCCGGAGCCGCTGTGTGCCCGGTCGATGATCGAGCTGGGCCCTGACGCTGTACTGTGATAACTAACCCCCACACAACAGGCTGCTCCACGCTACTTACCCCAGCGGCCAAGCCATGGAATCCACCGCAGCCCAGCTCACCGACGATCGGCGTGAGGCGTTGCACCTAGCGCGACACGCCTACGCGGTGGACAGCGACGCCGGCGAGGATGGCCACCCTCGCCGAACGCCGGTGGGGGCGGTCCGCGACGCCGAGCTGTCAGCGGTGGATCTGCCGGCCAGGTGGTGCCCAGTCGTCAGGACGGCCGGTGTGGTTGGAGAACTCCAGGGACCACCGCCACCAACTGTGGTCCTCGGCGTGATGCCACTTCTGGAGAATGCCTACCTCGCCGCCGGCGAGCAGCACGGGTAGCCCGTAAAGCTCCTCGGTGGGCCACACCTCGCTGCGGCGCAGCGTCGACCCCTCGAGTTCGACCAAGGTCATCGGGGAGTAGTCACCGTGGCGGTCGAGATCGCCACGGGCCACGACCCGGTCGTCGCCGGCGAAAATTTCGATCTTCGCTTTTGCCGGTGCGGCGTGGACAAGCACTCGAGCGAACCCGCCGGCGGTGGTGCAACGGGCGAACTCAAGCCCGTTCATCGCCCCGTCGCGGGTACGGATGTTCCATGTCCAGTTCATCTCACCCTCCCTGGTTCACGCCACTGGGGTTGATCGTCCGGCGGCCTGGGCACGAGCTGGTGCGGATGGTGCCCTGGTGTCGGGCAGCGTGATCGTCCCTACTGGGGCTGCGCCACAGCCCACCGCCGTGCCCGTTTACGATCCGGCGCTACCGTCGCGGCCGGTTTTCCCGCGCCACTGGAGAGGTCCTCGGTGTTGAACCTTGGCCTCAGCGCACCAGCGCACCGCCACGGCTTCGGGGGATCGAGCTGTCACCGGGGGACGGTAGTGCCGACGCTAGTGGGGATGAATGCCGGGCCGACGCGGACGGACATGGCGTGTTGAGCCCCCCTGCCGGCCTGGCACCGCCACCTGATCACCAGGCGGACCCCGGCCGGCGAACCCTCCCGCAAGCTCACCGAACTCCCCACACTCCGCCTGGGTATGACGCTGCTCCCCCGCACCGAAACGAACGACCTGACCAGCGGAACGAACCCACGCCACCGGCAGCTTTCCACCCCAGAGGGGCCCGAGCGCGGCGTCCGCCTCATCTGGGCCACCCCAACCTACCCCAGACACCCGTGCTCAAGGCCTGGCGTATCGCGGCGGGTGTGGCACCCAGCGTGGTCGCCGATGTCCGCCGGCTACCGCGGACAGCGAAGCTCACGCCGGCGCGGCGGTGTGGTCGGGAACGTAGGTCTGTGCCTCCCGCAGTGGCCGCTGGGAGCCATCATGTTGATACGCGCCCGCCGCTTGTCCTCGCTGTCCACGACATACCATGGACTCTCGGCGACATCGGTGCGCGCGAACATCTCGTCTTTGCCGGACGTCGGGGCCTGTTATCTGAGGATGTCGACCGCACGGGCGATGACGAGAGCTAAGGTGACCAGCGAGACCAGGGACTGTCCGAGCATGGTCAGCTTGGCCCACCGGGACAGCGGCATGACGTCGGTGGGGCTGAAGGCGGTGGCGTTGGTGAACGAGAGGTAGAGATAGTCGACGAACTGCGGTTCCCACTCGGGGTGGGCGAGGTCGGGATTCTGCATCTGCCCCAGGTCAAGGGCGGTATCGCGCGCACCGTTTGAACTCAAGCCGACGACGCTTACCGGCAGGCGGCCGCCACGCTTGAGACCGATCCGCCGGCCGCGCTCAGGAAGATCACCGACCGGATGGGGGCGCTGGCGACGTGAGTGAGCACGTCCGCACCGCGTCGCGATGCTCTGTATGCGCCGAGCTCGACAGGCTGAGCGCACCCGCTGTGTGCGGCTCGAGGGGGTACCTCGGCGCCCGCGCCCGCTGTCGAGGGATCCGTCCGGGTATTCTCGCGGATCATGCAGTGCACTGCGGCGGCACCTGAGATCGCAGGCTCCCGGAGCTGGGAGCGGGCGGTGGGTGACCTACGGGCCGGGTGGCTGCAGCGTGGGCTGTGGGGGCACCTGGGCTGGCAGGACATCAAGCAGGGCTACCGGCGCTCGGTGATCGGCCCATTCTGGATCACCATCAGCCTGGGCATCCAGGCGCTGGGCATGGGCGTCCTCTACGCGGCGCTGCTCGGCCAGCAACTGCACGACTTCCTGCCCTACCTGGCTGTCGGACTGATCATCTGGCAGTTCATGGCGGGTTGTGTCAACGAGGGCGCGGAGATCTTCATCCGCAACGAGGGCCTGATCAAGCACCTGCCCGCGCCGTTGAGCGTGCACGTCTTTCGGCTGGTCTGGCGACAGCTGCTGTTCTTCGGGCACAACGTGCTGGTCTGGCTCGCGCTGATCCTGATCTTCCCGCGCCCGCTGGGGTGGGGCATCCTGCTGGCGGTGCCGGCGCTGGCGGTGATCGTGCTCAACGGTGCCGCGGTGACGATCGTGATCGGAGTCATCGCCACCCGGTACCGGGACGTCCCCCCGGTGGCCGCCAGCGTCGTCACCCTGATGTTCTTCATGACGCCGATCGTGTGGGACTACGAGCAGCTCAGGAGCAAGGGCGGCGCGGTCGGTGAGCGGGCCCGGCTGGCCGAGATCAACCCGTTCCTGCACTTCGTCGAGATCCTGCGCCGACCGATGATCGGTGAGTCCTTCGAGCTTCGGCACTGGGTGGTGACCTTGGCCATCACTGTGCTGGGGTGGGCGGCAGCGCTGCTGGTCCTGCGCAACTACCGGGCTCGAGTCTCCTACTGGGTGTGATAGCACAATGGTGTCCATCGACGTGCGCGGCGCCTGCGTCAACTTCCCGATCTTCGACGCGAAGGCCAGGTCGCTGAAGAAGGCCTTACTGGGCACCATGGGGCGGGCCGGCGGCAGGATCGGGATCGACAGCAAGGTGCCGGTCATCGAGGCGCTCCGGAACATCACCCTGACACTGCGCCACGGCGACCGGGTCGGCCTGGTCGGGCACAACGGGGCGGGCAAGTCCACCCTGCTGCGGCTGCTGTCCGGGATCTACGAGCCGACCACGGGCATCTCACGGATCGCCGGGAGAGTCGCCCCCGTCTTCGACCTCGGTGTCGGCATGGACCCGGAGATCTCCGGATATGAGAACATCATCATCCGCGGGCTGTTCCTCGGCATGACCCGCAAGCAGATGGAGACCCGCACCGAGGAGATCGCCGAGTTCAGCGAGCTCGGCGACTACCTGTCGATGCCGCTGCGCACCTACTCGACCGGCATGCGGGTCCGTCTCGCGCTGGGCGTGGTGACCAGCATCGACCCGGAGATCCTGCTGCTCGACGAGGGCATCGGCGCGGTGGACGCGGCGTTTCTGGAGAAGGCTCGCGACCGGCTCACCGCGCTGGTCGAGCGGTCCGGGATCCTGGTGTTCGCCTCGCACTCCGAGGAGTTCCTCGTCGAGCTGTGCACCTCCGCGTTGTGGCTGGACCACGGAGAGATCCGCGAGCAGGGCGACCTGCACCAGGTACTGTCCCACTACAAGGACCGCGTCGCCGGGGCGCTCCCATGACCGCCGCCGCATCGCGCGGGCGTGGCGTGGTCACCCGGCCGGCTCGTACCACGCCGTCGGCCGAGCCGACAATCAGACTGCTGAGCCCGCTGAATGCAGTTGCCGATGGGGGAGTCGCCAGATGAGCATGGTGGTTGTGGTCGCGGTGACTCGGCATCGGCGGGAGCTGCTGGGCAAGTCGCTCGCCGTGGTCGCGGAGCAGACCCGGGTGCCGGACCATCTCGTGGTGGTGGACAACGGGCCGGAGGACCCCGCCGAGGAGGTCGTCCTGGACTGCCCGATCCCGTCCACCTACCTGCCCTCCAAGCGCAACCTCGGTGGTGCGGGCGGGTTCGCGCTGGGCATCCTGCACGCCCTGGCGCTCGGCGCGGACTGGGTCTGGCTGGCTGACGACGACGGATGCCCCGCGGACGTCCGGGTGTTGCAGACCCTGCTCGAGGAGGCCCGGCGCCGGGACCTCGCGGTGATCTCCCCGGTGGTCGTCAACATCGACGACCCGGAGCGGCTGGCGTTCCCGTTGCGGCGGGGGCTGACCTGGAAGCGGCGGCGCAGCGAGCTGGGGACCGACTTCCTGCCCGGCATCGCGAGCTTCTTCAACGGCGCGCTGTTCAGCGCTGACGCGCTGGACGTCGTCGGCGTCCCGGACTACCGGCTGTTCGTCCGGGGTGACGAGGTGGAGATGCACCGCCGGGTGGTCCGCTCCGGGCTGCGCTTCGGCACGACACTGCGGGCCTCCTACGCGCACCCGGACGGCTCAGCGGAGTTCAAACCGATGTTGCGCGGGCACTTCCACGCCCAGGACCCCGCTGATGACATCAAGCGCTACTACACCTACCGCAACCGCGGCTACCTGCTCTCCCAGCCGGGGATGCGCCGAATCGGAATGCTCGAGGTGTTCCGGTTCGGGCTGTACTTCCTGGGCACCAAACGAGACCCGCGAGCTTTCCGCCAGTGGCTCACGCTGCTTCGCCAGGGACGCGCGGAGCGCTTCTACCGGTACTGAGCGCACGGTGCCGGCGTAAGGCTCAGGTCAGGGCCGGGGACGGGTCGTCAGGCGCTAGGCCCATTGGGCTAACCTCCTGGCGTGCTGACATCCGGGCACATCGGGATCCCGCGCCGCCTGTCGCGTACCGGTGATGAGGCCGCCGAGGACGACCCCGGCACTGGCGGCGTGGTCGACCGCGCCCCCAAGGCGCTCCGGCTCGCCGCCGCGGTGCTCGGTCTGCTCGGCGCGCTGCTCGCCGTCGCGGTACCGCTGCTGCCCGTGGTCCAGCACACCGTGGTGATCACCTGGCCGCGCCCGGGACACCTCGCCCCGGTCGACGCGCCGCTGGTCACCTTCCAGCCGCAGAACCTGACCGCCACGATCCCGTGTGCGGCGGCCGCCTCGGTGGACGCTCGGTCGACGCGGCCGGCCTCCCTGCTGGCCACCACCCCACCCGGGTCGCCCGACGGTGCCGCGGTGGGAATGGTGCTGCAGGTGGCGGGCGGGAAGCTGACCCTGATCAGCCGAGGGCAGCCGCTGGGCAACATCCTGTTGAGCACCGTCCCGACGTCGCCGGGCCGGTGCATGATCCAGGTGGCCTCCGACGCCAGGGGCACCACGGCCTCGGCCGGCCCCACCCGGTTCGTCAAGGTCGACCAGGACGTCCGACCGCAGGTGACCGGCGTCTACTCAGCGTTCGAGGCACAGCGGGACCCGGTGACCGGGCTGGCGGTGCGGATCACCGTGGACACCCGCTTCCAGTCCGTCCCCCATCCGGTCAAGCTCACCGCGATGGCGCTGGCCGCGCTGGCTGTGCTGGTCAGCCTGGTCCTGGTGCACCGGCTGGACGGGCGGATCGGTCGCCGGGCGCCGCGGCTGCTGCCCTCGGGCTGGTGGCGGCCCACCGGGCGGGATGCCGGGGTGATCGCGGTGCTGGCCGTGTGGGTGGTCATCGGCGGGATCACCTCCGACGACGGCTACATCCTCACGATGATCCGCACCAGCTCCGGGATGGGGTACGTCGGCAACTACTACCGATGGTTCAACGTCCCGGAGGCGCCCTTCAGCTGGCCCTACGAGCTGTACGCGTACTGGGCGCAGATCAGCACGGTGCCACCGTGGCTGCGGTTGCCCTCCTTCGCGATGGGCTGCCTCAGCTGGATGCTGATCAGTCGGGAGGTGATGCCCCGGCTGGGCCGGGAGGTGCGTCGCAGCGCCGCCGCCGGCTGGGCCGCCGCCGCAGTGTTCCTGGCCTTCTGGCTGCCCTACAACAACGGGCTGCGGCTGGAGCCCGAGGTCGCCATCGGCTCGATACTCGTGCTGTGCGCGGTGGAGCGGGCGGTGGCCACCCGCCGGATGTTGCCGCTGGCGCTAGGCCTGCTGGCGGCGGCCTTCACCGTCGCCGCGACGCCGACCGGCTTCATCGCGGTCGCGCCGTTCCTGGTGGCGCTGCGACCGCTGGTGCGACTGCTGCGCCGGTACGCGGCCGCCTCCGGATGGTCCGCCGTGATCGGGCCGTTGCTCGGTGCCGGCCTGCTGGTCCTGGTGGTGAGCTTCGCCGACCAGACGCTGGCGGGGGTCCTGGAAGCCACCCGGGTCCGCACCGAGATCGGGCCCAACCTGTCCTGGTTCCAGGAGCCGATCCGCTACGAGGAGCTGTTCAGCGACATGCCCGACGGGGCGCTGGCCCGTCGCTTCCCGGTTCTGCTGCTGCTGCTGTGCCTGGGCACCAGCCTGGCGGTGCTGCTGCGCCGGGGTGGCATCCCGGGCGCCGGTCTGGGTCCGAGCCGCCGGCTGATCGGCACCGCGGGGGTGTCGCTGGTGCTGCTCGCGCTGACGCCGACCAAGTGGACGCACCACTTCGGGGCCTTCGCGTCGATCGGCGCCGCGCTGGCCGCGCTCACCGCGCTGGCCACCAGCTCCACGGTGCTTCGCTCGGCGCGTAACCGGTGGTGGTTCCTGTCCGGCCTGCTGGTGATCCTGGCGATGTCCTCGACCGGGCCCAATGCGCCCTGGTACGTCTCGCAGTACGGGGTGCCCTGGTTCGACAAGCCGCCGTCGGTGGACGGCATCCAGGCGAGCACGTTGCTGATCGTGGGCGCCGCGCTGGCCGGGTTGATCGCGGTGGTCGAGGGGCTGCGGCACGAGCCCGGCGCGCCGCCGCCGCTCCCGCCGGCGCCCGCCGGACCCGACCGGCGCCACGGGCGGCGGCGGGCGTTACGGATCGGGTCGGCTCCGCTGGCGGTGTTCTGCGGCCTGTTGGTGCTCGCCGAGGTCGGCGCCATGGTCAAGGCCATGCACAAGCAGCGCGACGGCTACAGCATGGCCGCGGCCAACATCGCTCACATCACCGGGCACAGTTGCAACCTCACCGACGCGGTGTCCGTCGAGCCTGACCGGCGCGCCGGCGCGTTGCGCCCGCTGCGCGGCACGCTGCTCGCAGACATCCCGCTGCAGCGCGGCTTCGAGCTCAACCAGTTCCCGGTGGGCCAGCTGTCCTCGGGTCCCGGCAAGACGGACAGGCAGGGTGTCGGCACCCGAGGTGACCGCATCCCGAAGCCGGGCAGCGACGGGGACAACCCCGTCGACGCGCCGCCGTCGGGACTGGGTGGCGCGGAGATCCCGATCTGGAGCAGCTTCTCCCCCGACAGCCCCGGCACCGGGAACCTGCGCACCACCTGGTACGCGCTGCCCGTCGCGGCTCGCCAGGGCCGGGCTCCGGTGGTGATCTCGGTCGCCGGGAAGCTGTCCCCCACCACACCACTGGTCGCCGAGTTCGCCTACCGCACCGAACGCGGGTTCCGCGTCGTCGACCAGATCCCGATCGGCGGACGGGCGACCGCCGGCGGGCCGGGATGGCGAGACTACCGGCTCGGGCTGACCGGTCGGGCCGCCGGGGCGGACGCCGTGCGGCTGATCGCCACCGACGCCGACGTCACTGATGAGGGATGGCTGGCGTTCTCCGCGCCTCGCGTGCCCGTGCTGAGCTCGCTGACCGACCTGGTGGCCCCCACACCCCCGGTGTTCCTGGACTGGCCGGTGGGGTTCGTGCACCCGTGCGTGCGCCCGTTCGCGATCCGCGACGGCATCGCCGAGGTGCCTCAGTACCGGCTGCTGCCCAACAAGATGCTGGCCGATGACAGCAAGACCTGGTCCTCGGCGGAGGCCGGTGGCCCGATCGGCTGGCTGCAGATTCTGGCCACCCAGCAGGAGGTGCCGACCTACCTCAAGGAGAACTGGGACACCGACTGGGGCAAGCTGATGGTCATCCAGCCCCGAGTCCCCGATGCCGAGGCGCCCACCCTGACAACCGGCAGCGCGGTGCGCCCCGGCTGGTGGTCTCCCGGGCCACTGCGCAGCGGCGGCCAGACCGCCCAGATCTCCCAACTAGGCCGCTGACCTGGTAGGGCATCAGGGCATGTCCCGTAGATCACTGAGCGAGAGGCGGTCCTGCTCTTGGGTGCTCTCAGTACGCCGAGTTCGACAGTGGAGCTGCTCAGGCGGCCCTCAACAGCACTCCTGTCGAGCTCGGCGACAATAGAGTCGATCACAAAAGGCAAGATCTACGGGACGCGCCCTATCGGGCACCCGGTTGGCTCTTTCGCCGGCCATGCTCGGTTCCCCCCGGTCCGTGTGCCTCTGAAACCAGTCAACGACCCTGGCAAACGTGGAGTTTGCACACGGTGTGCACAGCCGACTAAACGGACACGTGGCGGAGTACGGGAAGCGTCCGCGTGGAAGAATTGGACCTATGGGTACTGGTGGTGAGCGTGTCGCTGAGCTGCGTAAGGCACGTGGTCTGACTCAGGTGGCGCTGGCGCGTCGGGCTGGGGTGTCGTCGAGCCTGTTGTCGAAGATCGAGGTCGGGGACCGGACGCTCACCCCGGCCAACGCGGCCGCGATCGCCCGGGCCCTGCGGGTCTCCCTCGGCGCGTTGTACGGGGAGGTCGAAGTCGCCGAGGACCAAAGCGTGCTGCTGGCGGCTCTGCGCACCGCGGTACGCCGCTATGACATCCCCGACCAGGCGCCGGTGCCTGACCCCGCCCAGCTGCGTGTCGAGGTGGACCGGGCCGTCACCCTCACCGGGCAGGCCGACCTGGCGGGGCTGCTGCGGATGCTGCCCGGCCTGCTGACTCGGGCCACCACCTACGCGCACGCCGCAGCCAGCCCGCAGGGATGGACGCTGCTGGTCGACGTGTACGGCGCCGTCTACGCACTGGCCGGGTGGAATCGGTGGATGGACCTGGTCGAGGTCGCTCCGCTCCGCCAGGCCTGGGCCGCAGGCCAGCAGCCCAACTCGCTGTTGACAGCTCTCGCCACCCGGGATCGCGCCGGCACCTTCCTCTTGTGCGGGGACTTCGACGGTGGGCTCACCGTGGTGGACCGGGCCATCGTGGCCGCCGAAACGGAGCTCGCCGGCCCGGAGCGGGCCTTCGCCGCAGGCGTACTGCATCTGCGGGGCATGACGCTGGCGGGACGGCGGGGTGACCGGGCTGAAGCTGAGCGGCACATCCACGCGGCGTGGACCGCGGCCGAGGCGTTCCCCCGTGACCTGGAGGCCCATAGTCAGCTCTTCGGTCCCGCTAACACCGCCGCCCACGTGTTGGCCACCGAGGGGGACCTGGGCCGCCCCCGCGAGGTGGTCCGCCTCGCCGAGGAGCTGGCCGGCAACGACACCGGGTTGCCGCCCACCCGGCTCGTCGACGTCCACACCGATACCGCCCGCGCCCGGCTCGACCTGGGCGACCGGGATGGCGCGCAAGCCTCGCTGGTCACGGCGTTCACCGTCGCTCCCCAGAAGGCGAAGGTCCGCCCTATGATCCGTGAAGTGCTGCGGGTCCTGATCTCCCTGCACCGGCGCAGCAACCCTCAGCTCGTCCAGCTCGTCCAGCTCGCCCGGCAAGCAGGGCTCGCCGGATAGCGGGTGCGCAAACAGACATAGAGCGGAGTACGGGGAGCTTCCGCGTGGAAGACTTGGGTCTATGGGTACCGCTGGCCCTGGTGGTGCGCGTGTCGTTGAGTTGCGCAAGGCGCATGGTCTGACTCAGGTGGCGCTGGCGCGTCGGTCCGGGGTGTCGTCGAGCCTGTTGTCGAAGATCGAGCTCGGGGACCGGATGCTCACCCCGGCCAACGCGGCGGCGATCGCTCGGGCCCTGCAGATCTCCCTCGGTGAGCTGTACGGAGAGGCCGACATCGCCGAGGACCAAAGCTTGTTGCTGGAGGATCTGCGCACCGCGGTACGCCGCTACGACATTCCCGACCAGGCGCCCATGGTTGACCCCGCCCAGCTGCGCGTCGAGCTGGACCAGATCATCACACTCCGCAGGCAGGCCAACCTGGCGGGGTTGCTGCGTTTGCTGCCCGGCCTGCTGACCCGGGTCACCACGTACGCGCACGCCGCGGCCAGTCCGCAGGGTTGGGCGATGCTGGCCGATGTCTACAGCGACGTCTACTGGCTGGCCGCACGGCATCGGTGGATGGACCTGGTCGAGGTCGCTCCGCTCCGGCAGGGCTGGGCTGCGGGTCAGCAACCCAACCCGCTGGTGGCGGCTGTCGCCGCCCGGGACCGCGCCGGCACCTTCCTGAACTGTGGGGACTTCGAGGGTGGGCTCACCGTGGTGGACCGGGCCGTCGTGGCCGCCGAAGGGGCACTCACCGGTCAGGAGAGGGCCTTCGCCGCCGGCACGCTGCATCTGCGGGGCATGACGCTGGCGGGGTGGCTGGGCAACCGAACCGAGGCGCAGCGGCACATCCACGCGGCGTGGACCTCGGCCGAGGAGTTCCCGCATGACTGGCAGGTGCATAGCCAGCTCTTCGGTCCCGCCAACACCGCCACCCACGTGCTGGCCACCGAGGGGGATCTCGGCCGCCCCCGCGAGGTGGTCCGCCTCGCCGAGCAGCTCGCTCGCAACGACACCGGACTGCCGCCAACCCGGCTCGTCGACGTCTATACCAACACCGCCCGCGCCCAGCTCGACCTGGGTGACCGGGACGGCACGCAAACATCCCTGGTCAAGGCCTTCACCGTCGCTCCCCAGAAGGCGAAGGTCCACCCCATGAGCCGCGAAGTGCTGCGGGTCCTGATCTCCCTGCACCGGCGCAGCAACCCCCAGCTCGTCCAGCTCGCCCGACAAGCAGGCCTCACCGGATAGCGGAAGCGCGACCTGAAGCGCGCAGAGGCCATTCCGCCCACCGCCACGCCTACCTCGTCCAACGCTCCCCCCGAAATGATCACCGTCGACCAGACGGCACAGCTGAGATCATCATTTGTGTGCGCGTGGCGACATGTTCTGTCGCCACGCGCACCTTGGGCTCAAACGGCCGTAACGACAGTTGATTATTATAGCGGATCTTGATCCTGCTACGATACCACCTTTCCGAGGGACCTACCGGGGGATGATTGACGAGCGGGGCTGAGCCGTTGCGCGTGCAGGAACGGGAGATAATCTCCCGGGAGCCGGGCCGGGAGAAATCAGCGCGTTTCATCGGGAAGCCACTCTGCCGACATCATAGCACAATCGCACGCGAGATCGAGCGTAATGGCGGCGCCGCCGAATATCGGGCGACCGCCGCCCAAGAGCGTTACGACAGTACAAGGTATGACCGAAAGAACGGAAACCGGTAGCGTCAACCCGGCTGCATGACGCGGTGAATGAAGGACTGGAAAACAAGTGGTCCCCCGAACAGATCAGTACTCGACTCAAAACCGGTCATCCTGACGATCCGGAGATGCACGTGTCCCATGAAACTATCCTCGACAGGTCCCGCCCGCGGACGCCGACCTGTCATTCACCGACGCAACAGTTCCGTCCCAACACCCCGAGCGGGTCGGCGCGCATCTCGTCTGAGCGGGCGCCCATGCGGCGTCGGTCGACCGCGACGTCCTGGCCGTGCGCGTCAGGGGAACCAGGCCCGGCGAGAGCGTGGCCGCGGCAGTGGGGTGCCGTGCCCGGCCAACGCCGGTCGGTGAGCTCGGCACCACACGGCGCGAGGGGCATGACCCCGGTCAGCTGTTGGAGGGCGTCACCACCGGGGGCATCCCGCCGGCCCGCCGGCCGGTTCCGGCTCTCCGCTGTCTTGGTGGACCGCTGGTCGACCCGCACGGCTGTGCCGTCCGGGAACGGCGCGTCTTTTTTGACGAGGTCGGCGGCGCCTTCCGCTATGAGTGGGGCGCTGTGCGGTACCAACAAGGAAGTGGGACTACCCGCGGATGCCGGCCGGTCCCCGCTTTCCCCTCGGAGGGACAACCCGACGCCCAGGCCCGCGAGGGCCACCACAACCTGAGCGAGAGCAGCCGCGAGCGCGATGCGACAGCGCCGCCAACGGCGCTGAGACGGTTCCGACAGGGATACGGGATCGCCGTCGGAACTCTCCTCCCTCGGTGCCGGTTCATTGTCGGCACTGTCTGATCCGGCAGGGAAGGCGTCCGGCGTGGCTGAGCCGACGGCATCCGGACCAGAATCCGGGCCGGTGGGGGGCTCCTTCGCTGGAGTCGCTGTGCATTGTGTGAGCACCGTCACTACCTGGTCGATGTGGCGGGGCGTGCACTTGAGGCCACGCATGTAGGCGCGTAATTCGCGCTCTGTGACCCAGTCACGTTTGGCATTCTCGATCTCGGAGATGCGCGATCGGGGGATCTTACGCCCCGTGACGGCACCGGTCCTGGTGGAGAGGCTCTCTTGAGTCACGTGCCACTTCTCTCGTAGCCCCCGCAAGTGCCTGCCGAGGCCGTCGAGCGTGGTGATGGCCTCGAAGCCGTCCCCGGTGGCCGGCTCGTTCGTTTGCACGTTCATCTGCACGCGTCCCCCTCGTCACTGTTCGTAGCGCACGGCGTCCACCGGCTCGACGTGGTTGTCTCGACATAGGCGTAGTCGCTGACCGCCCCGCTTGCGCCCGCTCTTACGCCGCGCGGATGCGCCACTATTATGGTCAACGATCAGGAGCCGCGATCAACCAGACACGCCGAACCAGGCCTGACCAGGTATCCGGACAGATATCAGTGACAGATCGCGACACGTTGTCGCGATCATCGCGACAACGTGTGACCCGATTCTGCTGGTGAAGTTCCGTACCGTACGCCTGGGACGACTGCGGCTCGGCGAGGGGGGTCTTATGTCATGAAACGCGGGGGCACCTCGGCATGGCCGGCCTCCGGTCCTCGGTTACCGAACGAGGCCGTTATGGGGCCGTTATGGGGCCGTTACGGAGCGGCGACACACCGTGCACGAATCCTGGACGCGGTGACCACGGGACAGACTCGGCAAACGTTCACATCGATGAGAGCGCGTGGCACAGTCGACGTTCATATACGGGAGGACAGCGGAATGCGTGAGGGATCGAGTGGGGTACATCTCACACTGCTAGGCGGCTTCGAGTGCGTCCATGGGGGGCGCAGCGTCTCGCTGCCACTCGGGTCCCAGCGGCTGCTGGCCCTGCTCGCGTTGCGAGACACCGGCATCCACCGGACCGTCGCGGGCGAGCGCCTCTGGCCCGACAGCATCCCCGGGCGGGCGGCGGCCAACCTCCGATCGGCCCTGTGGCGAGGCAGGCGCCTCGGCACCACGGCCATGATCCACTCTGCTGGCCCGCGACTACGTCTGGCCCCCACAGTGGACGTCGACCTGCGGCAGATCCTGGACCAACACCGTCACCTGTCGGAGCCTCAACCGTCCTGCCACGGCATCAGCGAACACCTGGCGCTGGTCGATGTGTTGACCCGTCAGCTGCTGCCGGAATGGTCGGAGGACTGGCTGCTGTTCGAACGCGGGCGCTGGCACCAGTTCCGGCTCCACGCCCTGGAGAACCTCGCCGGGCAGCTCCTGGCCGAAGAGCGGTACCTCGATGCCCTGCAGACAGCACTGGCGGCCACCGCCATCGAGCCGACCCGCGAGACAGCCCACCGGATCGTCATCGAGGTACACCTCGCTGAGGGCAACACCGCCAGCGCCCTCAAGCACTACCAACACTATCGAGAGCTCCTCCAGCGCGAACTGGGTGTCATGCCGTCAGCCCGACTGGATCAGTTGGTCCAGGGGCTCACCGGGTCCGCTCCGGCAAAGGCGGCCGCTACCGCGATGTCCCTCTGCACCCGGACCCAGCGCTGAGCAAGCCATCCGGCTGGGGGCAGGCGACCCCACTCGTTCCGGGCCGCCTGCGGTCGCCTGCTCCACACGAGGCCGCCGGCATCGGCGCACACCGCGCACCCGACATGCTCGGCCGAGCGGACTGCGCCACCGGCGGCCTCGCCACTCCCTAGCGCCGCGTTCGGTGACCGTCAGCCACACCGCCGGCGACGTCAACGGGTCGCGGACTCCTCGCCTGACCTCATCACGGCTGGGAGCGGTTGGTGCCGATCGTTGCCGAGGCGTGCTGCGTGGACGGGTCATACTCCCGGTCACCGGAGAAGACGGCGTCGTAGCCGGCGACGACTTCATCGGCAGTCTGCGGTCCGAAGTTCTCCGCCGCAGAGCAGCGTGCCCAACCGTACATGTCGGTGGGAGCCTGACACAGTTCCTGACCGCCCCCGTAGAAGTCGATCCTGCGGGCCCTGACCGGCTCGCCGGTGACCGCGTCGGTCAGCTTGGCGGCGAGCTCTACCTTGGGAAGGGGTAGCAGGTCGATCGAGCCGGTGGACTGGGTGAGGATGGTCGTCCGGGTAGTGGCCGCTGCCGCGGTGGCGGCGGTGATCAGGACGGTCACCACCTGCGATGTCGACGGGCCGTAGGCCGCCGGGTTGGTGGGGGTGAACACCGAGGTCAGCTGGTGCGACCCGACGGCCAACGTCGACGTGGAGGTCGATGCGGTGCCGTTGCCGGCGACCACCGGACCGCCGAGATCGGAGGTCCCGTCCTTGAACTGTACGGTGCCGGCCGCCGTTGTCGGGGTGACCGCCGCGGTCAGGGTCACGGGGCTGCCCTGGACGACCGGGGAAGCCGGGGAGGTGGTCAGCTGAATGGTCGTGGCCGTGGCCTGAGGGGCGGCCGGCGGCGCGGCGTGGGACACCCCATCGATGAGCAACACTCCTCCAGCCGTGACGGTGACCACGAGGGCCCCCGACGAGAGCCGGGTCAAGAACCTGTTCTCGCGCACGACGTGACTCCTTTTCTGTCCAGGTGAAGAGACGTTGACCGCAGGATGAGATGCGCCCCCATTCGCCCCCGGCATCCCGCTTTCTCCCGTATGTGAACGTCGACTGTGCCACGCAATCTCATCGGCGTGAACGTTTGCCGAGTCGGTCCCGTGTTCGCGGCGTCCAGGATTCGTGCGCGGTGTGTCGCTGCTCCGTAAAGGCCCTGTTCGGTAGCCGATGACCGGGGCCCGGTTTTCCGGTATACGTCAATACCGCTCGGCGCCCGCAGCCTGTAACGGGGCGCCGGTGTCGTCGCGGCGACGCTGCGGTGACGTTGAGGTGATGAGGCTGCCCCAAACTGACGAAGGAACCGACGTCCGGGTCGTTGCGGACACGGCGAGTCATGACATCGAGTAGGGGGACAACGACCGAATGAATGGTCTGGTGATCTGGTTGACCGGACTCTCCGCAGCCGGCAGGTCAACCATCGCGCAACGACTGCGGAAAGAGCTGGCTGCGCTGGGCCGCAGCCCGGAGGTGATCGACGGGGGCGAAGTCCGCACCCACCTCTCGCGGAAGCCGGCCCTCGTCACAGGAGACCGCGACGCCCACGTCGCGCGCATCGGCTACCTGGCCCGCCTGATCGCCCGCCAGGGCGGAGTCGCGATCGCTGTCTCGCCTTGTCGGGAGGCGCGCGAGGAGCTTCGAGACCGCGCATCCGGCTTTGTCGAGATCCACGTGCGCTGCTCGGTGGAGGAGCTCATGCGCCGCGACGTGACGGGGCTCCCCGCGCCACCGCGCGGTGGGATCACCCACTCGACTGCGGTCGACGATTCCGATGAACCGCCACCTGAGCCCGAGGTGGTGGTGGATACCGAGCAGGAGACGGTGGAAGGCTCCGTGGCCAGGATCCTGCGTGAGCTGGAGCGGCGGAACCACATCCGGCGGCCAGCGGTAGACCGTATGCCGGCCGCCGAGCAGCGAGACGAGTTGTTGCGGCTGGCCCTGAAGGCACCCGGGGTGGACATCAGCGCGCGCGACCATGCTGACCTGTACCTGCTCAACACCGGCGCGCTGAGCCCGCTCTTCGGCTTCATGGACCAGGCCGACTACAGCGCTGTCCTGGAGACCGGCCGGCTGGCCGGCGGTGCGCCGTTCCCGCTGCCGGTCCTGCTTCGGGTCGATGCTGATGTCGCACATGCGGCGGATCAGGCCGGGTGGCTAGGCCTGCGGCGACAGGGCCGGCTCGTCGGCCTGCTCAAGCCCGCGGGTGCCTTCCGGACCGACGTCGAAGCAGAGGCGGCAGCGGTCTACGCCACCCGTGACGACGCCCATCCGGGAGTCCGGCTGCTGCGCTCCTCGGCTCCCTGGGCGCTGGCCGGCGAGGCGGTGGCGCTGGTCCGGCCGCCCTCCGCCTTCCCCGCCTACGACCTCACCCCCAGCGAGGTGCGGGCGGCAGTCGCCGAGCGTGGCTGGCGGACCATGGTCGGTTTCCAGACCCGCAACCCTGTCCACCGCGCTCATGAGTACCTCCACACGGTGGCCCATGAAGTGGCCCATAAAATGACACTGGAAGGCGTGGACGGTCTGCTCCTGCACCCGCTGGTGGGCGAGAGGGACGACGGCATCCCCGCCGACGGGCGCATGCGCTGCTATGAGGCGCTCCTGGCCCACTACCACCCCGCAGACCGACCGCTGCTGGTCGCCAACCCCGCCTGGATGCGCTACGCCGGTCCTCGAGAGGAGGTTTTCCACGCTCTCGTACGACGGAACTTCGGCTGTACCCATTTCGTCGTCGGCCGTGACCATGCCGGTGTCGGCGGCTACGACGACACCCATCGCATCTTCGACCAGTACCAGCCGGGCGAGCTCGGAATCGAGATCCTCCGGTTCGAGAACTCCTTCTGCCGCCGCACTCGCGACCGCATGGCCTCGGCGCAGACCTGGACAGATGAGTTCGCCAGGTGGGAAACGGGCGTTTGGCATTCGAGGGACGAGCTGTCCGAGGCAACGTGGCGCCGGCCGGCTGACCGAGCACGTTCGGGAGAGGGGAGGCACGCGAAGCGATGAGTTCGGCAGCGCTGTTTAAGAATTGGAGTCGTTCATACTGGGGCGCCGCGGACCCACAGAAACCATGTCAGTTCGCACGGTGACGGCATAGGCCCCGGCGAGTACTCGATCTGGGCACCCACCTGGACGGGGTGTGACTGATGAATGCCGTGGTCGCCTCGGGGATGCCGGCCGCGCAGTGGGCGCGCGGGTTCGACACCGCGTGGATCGACTTTACCAAGGGCCTGGGCGCACCGGTGAGTGCGCCAACGCAGCGATCCTCGCCGGGCTACCCGGCATCACGCTCGACCCGGACACCGTCGAGACCAACATCGTGGTGTTCGGGCTGGCCGACGCGCCCCGGCTCAGCCAGCGGCTGGAGGCCGAGCACGGGGTCCGGATGGGCGCGCTGGGACCCGACCTGGTCCAGGCGGTAACCCGCCACGACGTGGACACCGCCGCCACGCGCCGCGCGCGGTCGCCGCGGTGCTCCGCGACACGCGGTGAGCGGAAACGCGCCGAAGGCACTGTATGGCAACGGCGTGAAGTTCGGCCAAGTCGGCTCCGCGTTCGCCGCGTCCCGCATTCGTGCGCGGTTTGTCACCACCCCATGACCGCCCTGCTCAGTAGCCGGCGGTCGGAGGCCGGTTGCCCGATATTCTGTCAATCCCGCGCTATGCCCGCCGCCCTGTAGTGGGTGCCGGCTACGTCGCGGCGACGTTGGGGTGACGGGGCCGGTCCAGGCTAATGAAGCAGGTCCCGAACAGAGATCATCGACGAGCATGGAGGGAGACGGAAAAACTAGGGCCGAGCTGCTCTCCGATGGGCGATCTTCTCTAGTAGCTGCACCTCAGGCATCTTTCCTTCGGGTTCCTTCCTTCAAGACAGGAGATGAATAATGGAGCAGGCGCAGGGCGACGCGCCGGAAGTCGCTAGTGCCAGTCCCGGTTGCGGCACGTGCAGTCCCGCTGGTGCCGCCGTGAGGACCGGTCCCTCCTATGTGTATGCACTGGGAAGGGTCCAGGCGCGGTTTCCGAGCCTGGCGGTGGAAAAAGAGTTCGCCCAGGTAGCCGCGCACACGAAGGTTGAGGGCCTGACAGACCGGGAGACGGTCTACTCTGTTCTCTCGCAGCGGGCGAACCGCTACCTAGCGCGCCAGATGTGTTGGGTATTCACCGTCGAGGAGCTGGAAAGCTGCGTGTTGCTGCCCCGCGACCCCGGGGACTTCGACCTCTTGGTGGATACTGTGCGTCCCGCGCCCCGCGCTACCGACGTAGACATTGTGATCGGCACGAGAGGCCCCATGGCACCGCCGGAGCTGTCCGGTGGTCTTACGGTTCCGCTAGTGATGTTCGACCAGATCTACTCCTTCGATGTCGATTCGCTGATCAATTCGATTCCTCGGACCGAGGGGATCTCAGCGGAGCGCTTCGGAGTGGTAGCCGAGGAACTGTTCTCCCGGATCCAGCAACTGGCGGACAACACAGGTAGCAGCGATGAGGACCGAGCGCTCAACTACCTGGCGGTGCGGTATCCGATCATTTACACACACGCGGCCGAGTCGTTCGGGCGCAACCGCTCCTTGACTGAGTTAGTGGCGCGGCCATCGCGCCTCAGTGGAGCCAGGAAGATCGTCGATGTGATCTTCTCCTTTACTCATCGCGAGACCGATGTCACTGAGAAACAATTCGCGCGCGTCGACGTGACGGAGAGGTTCCCCTTCCTGATCACAAAGCTGTCACCCTACTACGAACGTTAAACGGAAACGGAAGACGAGGTGAGCGCAATGGATGCGAAGGCGATGCCTAGCATGAGTGCGGAGGGTGCCCTGGTACCGGCAGGAGCGGGCACGATAAAGAAGCTGGGGTCTTCGGGAACCAGCGCAGTGGGCCCGCAGGACTGTATAGTCCGATGCTGTGCATTCGCGGGTCAAGTGTGGGACTTATACTGTGGCGGCACGCTGGAGGCTCAGTACACGTGCGGAGACAGCGAATGTTTTCAGTGGTGCTGTAGCTGAGCTCGGCACTCGCCTGACTACTCTCCACGAGCGTGGGGCGTGGGCTAGACGACCACGTCATCGTCGAGACCTATGGGGCCGAGTATCGGGACCTGGTCGACTGCCGGAGCCTGGTCGGTTACTACCGTGAGCTGGATGACCGGAAACGGTGCACCGCCTAACTCGGCGCTGGATCGTCCCCACAGGGGCAGAGGTTCGGGAGAAAGTGACCTCTGGGACGCCCACCCTAGCTGAACACGAAAGCGAGAGGGAAAGCAGCATGGTGGGGGAGCACGGGCGGCGAAGGCGTCGAATGCGTGACTGTACGAATCCCGCGGGGTAAGGAGAAAACCACATCCGGATGCCCGGAAACCGGGCACGTCCGGTTCGGGAGGGGCCGCCGGAAAAGGACCAGCACCACTGGCACCTCGTCGGCGGCCTGCTCTACATCACGTCCGGTCCCGCGAGCGCCTAGTAGGTATGAGACGCACTTGGAGGCGACAGCATGAGCAATGAGCCTGAGACCGGCCACACCGGCCGACGGGAGCCGTACCGCGTGCGTCTGCCCGGGTTTATCGGCGAGGAGACGGTCGGCTTGGGCGACGTCATCAAGAGAGCCACCTCGACCCTGGGGATCAAGCCGTGTAGCGGCTGCGACCAACGCGCCAGTCAACTCAACACGTGGATGACCTTTTCCACACGGCGGTAGAAGAACGAGCCGACCTGCCCCTATGTCACGAGAGGGGTCGCCACCCCATAGCTCCGCCCGAAGACGGCATCACCACCAGCCAGAGGATCCGGCAAGAATCAGAGGAGGAAAACGAGATGTCGACATCGAGTGATCGAGTGCCTCTTTCTGGAAGTGAGCGTGCGCCGATGCCCGGGGCGCGGGCTGTGGGCGCCGCGGACCCCGCGGAGACCATGTCAGTCACCGTCGTCGTGCGCCGGCGAGCCGGGGAGGCGGACCTTCAGGCGGACCGGCTGCCGGGCGAGCGCAGCTATGTGCGTCGTGAGGAGTTCGCGGCGGCTCATGGTGCGCACCCTGATGATGTGGCTGCGGTGGCCTCCTTCGCCCGCTCGCACGATCTGACCGTCCTGGAATCCCACCCAGCGCGGCGCAGCGTCGTCCTGTCCGGGACGGTGAGCGCCTTCAGTGCCGCCTTCGGCGTGGAACTCACCCGCTACGAGCACGCCGACGGCGCCTACCGAGGTCGGAGCGGGTCGGTGCACGTCCCGGCCGAGCTCGAGCCCGTCATCGAGGGCGTCTTCGGTCTGGATGATCGTCCCGCAGCCCGGCCCCATTTCCGACACAGCACGGCCACCGCAGCGACCCAGACCACCTTCACACCCCCGCAGGTGGCCCAGCTCTACGATTTCCCCACCCAGGGCACCGGCCAGGGCCAGACCATCGCCATCATCGAGCTCGGCGGTGGCTACCGAACCAGCGACCTGAAGACCTACTTCGAGGAGTTCGCCATCCCCCTGCCCCAGGTGGCAGCTGTGTCCGTCGATGGGGGACAGAACAAACCCACCGTTCCCAACAGCGCCGATGTCGAGGTGATGCTCGATATCGAGGTAGCCGGCGCCGTCGCCCCCGGCGCGCACATCGTCGTCTACTTCGCTCCCAACACCGACCAGGGTTTTTTGGACGCCATCACAACAGCCGTGCACGACATCGCGAACAAACCGTCGGTGATCTCCATCAGCTGGGGTTCCGCCGAACCGAACTGGACTCCCCAGGCGCTCACCTCCTTCGACCAGGCCTTCGCGGATGCGGCGCGGCTGGGCGTCACGGTCTGCGCCGCGTCCGGGGACCACGGCTCAGCCGACTCCGTGACCGACGGCGCTCCCCACGTGGACTTCCCCGCCTCCAGCCCCCACGTGCTCGGCTGCGGGGGCACCACCCTGCAGGCGAACGGCGGGAAAATCACCTCTGAGGTGGTGTGGAACGAAGGCGGCGGCTCCACCGGCGGTGGTGTCAGCGCCGTGTTTCCCCTCCCGGACTGGCAGAGTGCGGCAGGGATCTCCGGAACCGGCCGAGGCGTGCCCGATGTGGCCGGTGCTGCCGACCCAGCCACCGGCTACCTGGTCCGGGTCGACGGCCAGGAGTTCTCCATCGGCGGGACCAGCGCGGTGGCCCCGCTATGGGCAGGCCTGATCGCCCTGATCAACCAGCGGCTCGGCACCTCGTCCGGTTTCCTCAACCCACTGTTGTACTCCCAGCCCGAGGAAGGCACCTTCCACGACATCACCGAAGGCAACAACGACGTCAGCGGCCTTGGGCTCTACTCCGCTGCCCCGGGCTGGGACCCCTGCACCGGCTGGGGCAGCCCCGACGGAGCCCAGCTGCTCGTCGCCTTGACCGGCAAGGGCAAGTAGCCCGTACTCACTCAGTGCGCCGAGCTCGACGCCGGAGCTGTTCGGGCGGCTCCCGGCAGCGCTACTGTCGAGCTCGGCGACAGTAAAGTCGATCACAAACGACAAGAGCGAGATCCACGGGACACGCCCTGGTCGGCACGGGCAGAGGTGCGGGGTCACAGGGCTTCCCGCGACTTTATCTTCGTCGGGACACCGACCTTCACCTACGTGACGCGACCACTGACAACCCATTGATGTTCACGTGACGCTCCACCCGCGCACCACCACCGGTCGCTCGTAGTTTTTCCGCGCGTACTCTTGACAGTATTTTTTCTGCGCATACTCTTGACGGCATAGCCGAGTGAGCTGGGCTACCGGAGGGGGAAGGCGTTCTTATGGCTCCTCCGACCAGGTCCGGCTTCCAGCTGGATGGCATTCACCTGTGGTAGTTTTCCCGACTATACCGACCCACTCAGCGAAGGAGTCATTCGCCATGCCCGATAGTCCAGTCACCACGACTCTCGCCGACCTCGCCAGGGAGATCGGGGCGACAGCTGACGAGATCAGTCAGCTGTCGGCGGAGGCCCGGCAGCTCACCAAGGGCCAGTTACTGGCGTTGTGGGGCGCTACCAGCGTGTCGGCGGCCATTGAGGCCTACGAAGATTCGCACGAGGGTAGCCGACTGCCGTCCCCAGCGACGGTAGCGACCGCCGCGGACGTGCCCCTGCACTTGACGTTGCAGGACGTCAGTTCCATCCAGCAGGTATTCACACCGGAACGTGTCCAGGCGGCTCTGGGTTCGACCGGTACTCAAGGTGGTGCCGCGCAGGCGGCGACTACCATCGCCTGCTGCAGCTGTCCGTGCTGCACCTCCGGGTCCATGCTGGAGAACCCGGACATCCTGACCTGATCGCGAGGGGATTGCGTGGTGCCGGCCGGCCGTGGCCGGGGAAGGCGTGCGCGAGAGGCTCATCGGGGGAATTGATGCGTATTCTGCTCATCTGGCCGTTGGCGCCCACCGAGCCGGAGTGGGGAGCTGACCTGGGCGCGGTGTCGGAGCCATTGGCGCTGGAGTACCTGGCGGCTGCGGCCAAGGTCGACTCGCACGATGTGCGGATTCTCGACCTGCGGTTACATCCCGACGACCTGGACACAGCACTCGCCGGCTACCGTCCCGACCTGGTCGGGGTCACCGCGTACTCGATGCATGTGCGCTCAGCGCTCACGACCTGCCGGCGCGTCCGCGAGCTGCTGCCCGGCGCTCGCACCGTCGTCGGCGGACACCACGCTACCTTCCTACCGGATGACTTCTTCCGCAGCGAGGTCGACTACGTGGTCTCCGGTGAGGGCGTGGGACCGTTGCGGATCCTGCTGGACCGGCTGCGACGGGGAGACGGGGTCGGAGGAATTCCAGGCCTGTGGGCCAGAGTCGCGGGCGTGTTCACGCTCGGCGGCCCGGAGGCGCCGTTCGACGTGGATGCCCTACCGGTGCCGGATCGGTCCGTTACCACAGCCGATCGGCACCTGTACTTCATCGACTGGATGCGGCCGGTCGCCCTGCTGCGGACGACCGTCGGTTGCCCGTTTCGTTGCAGCTTCTGCTCGCTCTGGCAGCTCATGGGTGGGCGCTACCACATGCGGAACATCGACGCGGTGGTGGCCGAGCTCGCGACGATCCGGGAGGACTTCGTCTTCTTCGTCGACGACGAGGCGTTCATCCACGGCCCACGCATGACGAAGCTGGCCGAGGCCATCGCCGCCGCGGGCATCCGAAAACACCTGTTCGCCTACTGCCGGATCGACTCGCTGCTGCGCCACCGCCAGGTGCTGGCCGCATGGAAGGAGATCGGCCTCGAACGCATCTTCGTCGGCATCGACGCCGTCACCGAGAAGGATCTCGACGAATACCGCAAAAAGGTCAAGCCCACACAGATCGAGGAGGGGTTGCGGGTCGCGGATGAACTCGGGATCGAGATATTCGCGCAGTTCGTCGTGAACACCGATTATCGACAGTGTGACTTTCATCGGCTCGCCAGGTTCGTGGAGCACCACCGAATAAGGTTTCCCACTTTCACCGTGCTCACCCCGCTGCCCGGTACCGAGCTGCTCGCGTCCTTCGACGACGTGGTGGCGCGGCAACCGAACGGGCGACCGAACTGGGACCTGTTCGACTGTCAGCACGCGGTGACCGCGACCCGGCTGCCCCCGGAGGAATTCCACTCCGCCTACCGGAACCTCTACCGGCTCTTCGGTGGCCGAGCCGGCGAGTTCCGTCGGCAGCACGTGGCCGTCGGCGGGGCGGAAGTGGACCGTTCACACGCCGTCGCGACGTGGTGAGCCCACCCGGAGTGGGCTCCCCTCGCCGGAAAGGCCGGAAAGGACTGAGCACGTGACAATCGATCATGTGGTGGAGCCGCGGCTGCGTGCGCTTGCCGTGCAGCTCATCCCGATGCGCTCGGCGGTGATCCTGCGCCGCGGCGCAACCGAGGTCAGGATCGACGGCGAGCGGGCCCGGGAAGCCGTCGAGACGGTACTGGCGGCGGTCAGCGGGCAGGGCGCGACCGTGGCGGAAGTCTGCGAGCGGTTCGCCGAGTCGGACCGGCCAGAGGTCACGCGCTTGCTGGGCGAGCTGCGCACGCGCCGCCTGCTCGTCCCCACAGGCTCGCCGACAGGGACGACAGCCGGGGACGACAGCAGTGACACATCCGTCGAGGACAGCCGGCTCGACATCTTCTACTGGCACTTCGGGCAGCGCGCCGCTGATGTCGCGCGGTCCCTGTCCTCGCGTCAGATCGCGGTGGTGGGTGTCAATGCGGTCTCCCGGCGCCTGGTCTCCGCGCTCACCGCGATCGGCGCGATGAGCATCGAAGCCGTCGACTACCCGCCGCTGCGCGGCGTCGAGCTGGTCGCGACCGACAACGGCACCGGTTGCGCCGCTGCCGCGGTGGCGCACGCCGAATGGCTGGACCGGGCCGACGTCGAGGAGGTTCACTGCGTGACCGCGACGTCCGACTTCGGCGCGTCGGAACACCTGCGCCTGTGGAACCGGTTCTGCGTCGAGCGTCGTATCCCCTTCCTGCCAGTCGTGCAGCGGGACCTTGTCGGCACGGTGGGGCCGCTGGTGATGCCGGGTGAAATGCCCTGCTACGAGTGCGCGTGCGCCCGGGAGGGCTCACACCTGGACGACCCCGCCGCGCGCCGCGCTGTTGCGGAGAACGCGTTCGAGGGGCAGCGGTTCGCGGCCCTGCACCCGTCAGCGGTCACCGTGCTCGCCGAGTTGGCCGCCGTTGAGCTGTCCAAGTGGTTCGGCGGCGGCCGGCCTCCCACCCGCCAGGTGGGGACGCTGGTGGAGGTCAACGTGGCGCAGCCGGCGGTGACGGTCCGCAGGGTTCTGCGGGTGCCCCGGTGCCCGGTGTGCAGTCCCAGCAACGCGCACTCGGCGGGCGCCGTACGCGACACCGCCATCGACTTCCGATGACCCCTTGATGACAGCGCAGGAGGACCGATGGTGACATGCACGTTCAGCCGGCCACTGCGGCGCCTGGCTGAGGTCGTGGAGTATCTGGTGGACCCCAGGGTCGGAATCATCGGCTCGGTCACGGAGGCCCGCAAGGAGGCCGGCGGCCCGGACTTCTTCCACTACGGCGCCGAGGCCGCGAACACCCTGCCCTTGACCGGGCGGGAGAACTTCCGCGTCACCGGCGGCGCGGCCGCGACCCGGGAGGGCGCGGTGGCCAAGGCGATCGGCGAGGCGATCGAACGCTACTGCTCGGCCTGGTACGTCCTTGACGAGCTGCCGAGAACGTCGTACCGGGACGCCCCGTTCGCGTGCGTGGCGCCGGAGGAGTTCGCGCTCTACAGCGAGGAGCAGTACGGCGGGCCCGGCTTCGCGCCGGTCCGCTTCACCCCCGACACAACGCTGCGCTGGACGTCCGCGACGGAGCCGGCCACCGGCGAGTGCGTGTACCTGCCGGCCGCCCGCGTCTACCTGCCGTACGCCTTCTATGCGGGGGCGAACGACGCGCCGATCGTCCAGCCGATCTCCACTGGGCTCGCGTGTCATCTCAGCCGGGAGGAGGCGGCCATCGGGGCGATCTGCGAGGTCGTCGAGCGCGACGCGGTGACCATCACGTGGCAGGCCATGCTCGCGCCGCCGCGGATCCGCGTCGAGACGCTGCCGGAGGAGCTCTACGACCTCGTCTCCCGGTTCGAGCGCGCCGCCGGCACCGTCGTCATGTTCGACATCACGCTCGACCACGGTATCCCGGCAGTGCTGTCCGTCCTGCGTGGTCACCACGACGGCGCGCCCGCGCTCGTCGTCGCGGCATCCGCCTCGCCGAGCCTGCCCGATGCCGCCCGCAAGAGCCTGGAGGAACTAGCCCACACCCGCAGATACGCACAGCTGATCGCTACCTGCGGCGCTCGGTTGGCACCCGACCCGCCGCATTACCACGGTGTCCAGGGCCAACGGGACCACCTCAACTTCTGGGCCGACCACCGCAACCTGCCGCTGGCCGACTTTCTGTTCGCCTCCCCGGAGCGCGTGGACTACGACGATCTGCCCAACCCGGGCACCGGCGACCCCGTCGAGGATCTGCGCCTGCTCGTCAATCGGATCACCGGCGTCGGCGAGCGGGTCCTGCTCGTCGACCTGACCACACCGGATGTGGGCGGGCTCGGTTTCTCGGTCGTGCGGGCCGTCGTCCCGGGCCTGCACCCGCTGCAGTTGGGCCACCGGCTGCGGGCCCTGGGCGGACGGCGGCTGTGGACCGTGCCGCAACGGCTGGGTCACCCCGGCATCAGCCCGTCCACCGGTGACAACCCGGCCCCGCATCCGTATCCGTGAGCCCGATATCCGGAGCCCGATATCCGTGAGCCGACGACGTGCACCTGTACCCGAAGGAGGAAGCGCGGTGACGAGTAGGGATCCGTGGACCGGGCTCACCCACCCACCCGCCCCGGACGACGAGCTGTGGGGCCTGTTCCACGAGAACTCCAAGGTAGGTCGCCACTACCTCGGCCTGCCGGACGCGGCGGTGCTGGCCCGGATGCGGGAGCTGTCGGAGTCACTGTCATACGAGCAGTACCGGGCCGTGCCGCTGCCGTCGGACCGCGCACCGCTGAGCGCACCGCTGGGGCCGGTCATGCGCGGGCGCACCAGCGTGCGCGCCTTCCGGCCCGACACCGTGGCGTTGCGGCAACTGTCCAGCCTGCTGCACCACGCCTACGGCGTGACCCGGCCTTCGGCCGAGACCGGCCAGGTGCGGTCGTGGCGCGCCGCGCCGTCGCCGGGTGGGCTGTACCCGCTGGAGCTGTACGTGCACACCACGCTGGTGGACGGGTTGCGGGCCGGGCTGTACCACTACAGCCCGGCCCGCGATGAGCTGCGCCACCTGCGTGAGGGTGACTTGGCGCGCGAGATCGCGTCCTGTTTCGTGCAGGGCGCCATCGCCTACGACGCACCGATGTTCGTGTTCCTCACGGCGTGGTTCGAGCGGGTCACGTTCAAGTACGGCGACCGCGGCTACCGCTTCGCGTTGCTGGAGGCCGGGCACGTCGCGCAGAACCTCAACCTGGCGGCGGGCGCGCTCGGGCTCGGCGCGCTCAACCTCGGCGGGTACTTCGACCACGAGCTGGACGACCTGCTGGGTCTGGACGGCGTGACCGCCTCGACGGTGTACGCCCTCGCCCTGGGCCGGCCGGACACGAGCGAGCGGGCAGCGGAGCCGCGCGGTGACTAGTCCCATGCCCGTTCCCGCGAAGCCGGCCGCCGCCCGCGTCCCGTTCGAAACGGCCAGGGCGACCACGCTCGATGCGCTACGCCGGCTGCTCGATGCCCACGGCGGCCCGGACCGTTGTCTGCTCGTGGACCTCAGCCTCGGTGCCTGGCGCGGCCACGAGGCGGCCCGCCAGCTGGGCGAGCAGCTCGGCCTCGCCCCCTCCCTCCCGCACCCACGCCCGGACGTCGAGCACCCAGGCACGCTGCCGGGTTACGCCGAGCAGATCAGCGCCGGCATCGACGTCGAGGCGGCCGGCGACCCGGGTAAGCGGGCGGCGACCCGCCTCGCCGGTCAGGTGCTGGCCGCGCTGGGCGAACGCGCGAACGGGACAGGCGTCCTCGTCCTCGTGCCGGGGCCTATCGCCGGGTGGGAGGACGAGGACGCAGCCTTCGTGCACTCGCTGGCGACCCGGCTGCGGCGAGCCGGTGGGATGGTGCGGCTCGTCGCGACCGGCGCCGGCGCGCCCGTCCTGCCGGCGTCGTGGGCGGCGACGTTCCCGGACAACGGCCCCGCCGCGGCCGGCCGCCCCATTGCGGCCGCAGTGCCCCCACCCGGTGACCCCGCGCTCGGTCTCGTACCGGGCCTGCTGGACCCGATGCTCGTGCTCGCCCTGCGTGCCGACGCCACCCGGCTGGCGAGTCTTCCGATGCTGCGGCGCGGGCGCCTCGTCGTCCCGCCGGAGTGGCGGCCCGCCGCCGAGAACGTCCCGCCCTCGGGCTACGACGAGCTGGCGACACGCGCGTGCGGCGTGTCATGGCTTTGTGCCTACGCGCAGGCCCACGGGAGCGCGGCGACCGCCGACCCGAGACTACTGTGCGCGCAGGGGTGGGTGGCGTTCCGGGTGGGCGGGGGCGGCGTCGCCATCCGGCTGGCTGAGCGCGCGGTCGAGCTCGCGCGTGGGGAACGGGAACAGGCCACGTTACGGGCCTGCCTGGACGGCATGCGCATCGCGCTGTCTCGGTACGCCGAAGCGGCGGCATCGCCCGACCCCTCCCCGGAGCTGCCCCCGTCGTTGCGGGGATTCCTTCTCCAGGCCAAAGGCTGGGGGCTGGCCATGGCGCCGGAGGCCCAGCAGGCGGAGTCCTACCTCGCGCAGGCCCGCGAACTGCTCTCCGACCCAGCGGACGAGCGCGAGTACCTGTACCTGCTCAACATCTCCGCACTCGCCCGGATGAAGGCCGGCCACCCGGAGGAGGCGCTGCTGTGGGAGCGCGAGATC
Source organism: Pseudonocardiales bacterium (assembly GCA_019243635.1). Taxonomy (GTDB): domain Bacteria; phylum Actinomycetota; class Actinomycetes; order Mycobacteriales; family Pseudonocardiaceae. The sequence continues at coordinate 45,855 of JAFAUB010000122.1, read as the reverse complement.
GAGAAGCGGGCGGCCGGGCTCGTCCCGCGTGACCACCGGCTCAGGTACGTCAACGCGATCAACCAGGCGCGGCTGTACCGGCGGCTGGGTGACCACCACGCCGCCGAACGGTACTACCACCGCGCCTTCGCGACCGCTGACGGACTGCGTTCCGACAGTGACGCCGTGCACGCCAACGCGTGCCTCGGGCGGGTCGCAGCCGAGGCGGGGAAGGTCGGCGAGGCGTACCGCTGCTGGCTCCGCGCGGCGTTGCACTGGCTGTCAGCCGAGGTTCCCGAAGCGCTCGCGTGGCGGGTTGTCGTCGCTGTCCTCGGCCGCCGCCCAGCGCCGACCGAGGATCTCCTCGACGTGGTCGGCGGCGCGCTCGCCGACCGGCTGGCGGCACTGGCGGCGCGGCGGGGCCTGGGTGAGGTGGTGGCGCGGGACTGCCCGGACGACGGCTCCAGCGGCTCGCCTGGCCGGAGACACGCAGGCGGTCCGCCCCCCTGGTTCGCACGGTACGTCGGCCCCGGTTCCGGCGTGGCACTCACCTGGGGTGCCGCGGGTGACGGGTGGAGCGTGTTCGGCGCGGATCCGGGGTCCGCCGCCGCCACGGCGGCCCCACCCGCCGGCGGCACTCAGGACATCGACGCGCAGGACACCCCACACCAGCGCCGCCTGCGCCGGCTCGCGCACGCCCTGCTCCGCGCGGAGTGCCCCGATGACCACCTCGCGCGGTCGGACACGCTCTACGTCCACGACAACCACGGGCGCGAGATGCCGGCCGACGCGGCCGGCCTGGTGAGCGCGGGTGTGCTCGCCGGCGTGCGAGTGCTCGTCACACCGGGCGGCAGGACCACGTTGTCCCCCGATGCACTCACCGAGCTGCGGGGCCGAGCGCGGGTGCGGATCAGCCCAGCGGTCCACCGGGTCGAGCCGCGCGACACGGGCGCCGTCGTCCACTTCCGCCGTTACCGCCCGCCCAGGGAACTGACGGCCGAGCAGTGTCGCTTGGTCACAGTCGTGTCTGAGGGCACGTCGCCGACAGGGCCGACCAGCCGAGTGGCCCACCGAGCCGACCCGGCCGTCGACGCCCTCATCGCGGCCAGGGTCCTGGTCGTCGACCTCGACCTACCGGAGCAGATATGTACCGCGGTTGGTGCCAGGCCGCTTACGAACACGAGCTGGACGCCCGGCTAGTCCCGGTCGCGGTCGGGCCGACACCGCTGGTCCTGGCCCGTACGCCGCAGGGCGTCCGAGCCTTCGACGCGGCCTGCCCACACCGCGGCGCGCACCTCGGGTACGGCGGGCGACTCGACGGCGACGCGATCGTCTGCCCGTTCCACGGCAAGCGGATCGGCCTCGGCGCGGGCGCCGGCCGTTACCGCGTGCGCGAGCACCCCGTACTGGGTTACGGCGGCATGGTCTTCGTTCAGCCGGGTGCCGGCCCCGACAACGGCTTCGGCGCGTTCCTCGACGACCTCGCCGCATCCCACCTGTTCGTACCCGGCTTCAGCCGGTCGGTCGCGGTGCGCGCGGACCTCGTCGTCGAGAACGCCTTCGACGCCACGCACTTCCGGCCCGTGCACGGCATCGGTAACGAGCCGTTGTTCACCATCCTTCCCGGAGAGCCGGCCCTTCCCGGAGAGCCGACGCAGACCGGCGCCTTCACGGTCACGGGTACCTTCGTGTTGCCCACGTCACCGTGGCAGCGCGCCTCGGCGGGCACCCGCAGCGTGTCCGTGCCGTTCGTGGCACGGGCGTTCAGCCCCTACGTCGTGGTCTCGCGGCTCGGCGGCGACCACCCGTACGTGACGATCACCGCCGCGACGCCACGCCCGGAGGGCGGCTGCGTCATCCGGTTCTCGCTGGCGATCCCCACCGCGACGCACGCGGCGATGCCGGCGGAACGTCGTGAGGGGCTCTACCGCTACCTGATGGAGCACAGTCTCGCCGGGATCGAGCAGGACGTGCCGATCTGGGAGCACCTGGTCGAGCCGTCCGCGCCGGGCTACGACGACGCCGACGGCGTGGTCGTCGCGTTTCGGGAGTTCCGGGAGTCTTTCCGGGAGTCTTGTTCGCCACCTGCGCGACGAATGGAGGGGTGAGGGGGAACCTCATGTCGGTGCAGCAGGCGGCGCCTGGCGCATGTACCCGCCGGTGCGCATCGTCACCGCGATGAAGCGGTCCTGACCTGGAGGCCACGACGGTAGGCCGCCCGGTCGAAGCGTGTGCCGCGACGCCAGACCGAGACGACAGAGCGCGTCGCGAGGATGTCCGCCGTCGGGTCGCCGTCGACGAGCAGCAGATCAGCTTGGCAGCCCGGTGCGATGCGCCCGCGCCCGTCGAGTCCGAACCACCGGGCCGGCACTGCGGTTGCCGCCGCCAGCGCCTCCGTCGGGGTCAGTCCCGCCTGCACGAGCAGCTCCAGCTCACGGTGCAGGCTCGCACCGGCCGCCGTGCCCGAGTTAGGCGTATCGGTGCCCGCTAGTACCGGCACGCCGGCAGCGCGCAGCGCCGCCACCGACTCCAGGGCGACCGCAAGCCGTGCGGCCTTTCCGGTGCCGGCGGCTGTGCCCCCGGCCGGGTCCGAGGGCTCTGTCGCGGTGAGGCCACCCAGGCTCCTGGCGTCGAGGTAGGGCCGTACCCGTGGGTCCGCCGCCGGCATCCGGCCGCCACCGCCGCCGCACGTACCCTCCAGCATGGCCAGCGTCGCCACCACCGCGACGCCTGCCCGGACCGCGGCCGCGACGAACTCGGCATCCGCGGGTGCGTCGACGAAAGCGTGGGCGAGCACGTCCACCCCGGCCTCGATCGCCAGCGCCGCGTCCGCCCGCGTGCTCACGTGCGCCACCGCCAGCCTGTCGGCGGTGTGCGCCGCCGCAGCGAGCGCCGCGACCACCTCGGGCTGCAGGTGGGGCAGCCTGCGCCGGTACACCGACCCGTCCTCGACGATCACCTTGAGGTAGTCGGACCCCTCGGCCACCCGGTCCCGCACGAATCCCGCAGCCTCCTGCGGCCGGCTCAGCGTGGGGAACGGGGGGTAGACGCCGCGCTCCACCAGCGACCACGGGTAGCCACCGGGCGCCGTCGCGCCGGTACCGGCCGAGCGTACGTCGGCCATACCGTCCCAGGCGGCTGCCTGAGCCCGCAGCGTGGCGGCGAGGGAGGGGCAGGAGAACATGTCCAGCTCCGTAGTCACTCCGAAGGCCAGGGCCTGGATCGGCGTGCCCGGGAAGGAGTGCGTGTGACAGTCGATCAGACCCGGCAGCAGCGTCCGGCCACGCCCGTCGACCAGCTCGGTGCCGGGTAGGGCGTCCGAAAGATCCCCGACTGCGGCGATGCGCCCATCCTCGATCAGCACCGAACCGCAGGGGATGACCTCGACTCCGTCGAAGATCCGCACGTCGTGCACCAGCACCGCCCCTGTGCCCACAATGCCTCTCTTGCCTCTACTCGCCTCTGTTGCCTCTGTTGCCTCTCTTGTCTCGGTTCCGATCGTCCGCTGCCGGACATTTCACGGTATGCCCACCGTATCGCCAGGTGAACTGCCCGAGTGAGGGAAGAGCGGGGCCCGGGCGGATACCGGGATACCGCCGCTTGTCGTTGGCCGGCTCGGTGCCGGGACCGCTCCTGGAGTCGGCATGTGAACCGCTCGTCGCGCCGACTCCCGCGTCGGGCGCAAGCGACACGCCGGCGCAGGTCCGGGGTTTGCTGCGGCCGCGGCCCTACCGTTACCTTTCGTCGGTCGCAGATCACGATCTGGTTGCGGGCAGGTGTCATCCCCGGTTCCCCGAGCCGGGATGGCTGCCAGTCCGGCTCGCGCACCAGGTTCCCGGTGCGGAAGGGGCCTAAACAGTTGGCGCGTCACCGCTGTCCCCGCGGTCATCGGCAGCATCCCCAGCTCGCCCCGCCATCCGCACCGGACCCCGGGTCTCGCGGTGTGCATCGCATGCCCCGGCCAGGTCCGGCGCTGCGTGGTCGGGCCGTGACAGCGGCTGTCGCCGCTGGTGCCCTGGCCGTGGCCGGCCATACGATGCAGGCCACCGTGGCGGGAGCGTCCGAGCAGGTCGCCGAGGTCGCACCGGCCGCGCTGACCGGTCCGTCGGTGGAACCCGAGATTCTGCAGCTCGACGCCGCCCGTGACGGCGCAACCGGAGTGTCCGCACTGCGCCGCGCCGTCGAGCGGTCGGACCGGGCGGCTTATCAGGAGGCTCTCCGTAGCCGTCTGGGGCAGCCTTACCAAGCCGGCAACAACCACAGCCTCGACGGCTGGATCGCCAAGGCGCTCGGGTTGATGGGCCTGCCGCAGGCCCTCGGCCCCGGCGTGAAGTCGATCATCATGCACGAGTCCGGCGGCAACCCCAATGCGGTCAACACCTGGGACAGCAACGCCGCGGCGGGCACCCCCTCGCAGGGTCTCATGCAGACCATCCCCAGCACCTTCAGAGCCTGCGTGCTGCCCAGCCTGGCCGGCAGCTCGATCACCGACCCGGTGGCCAACATCACCGCCGGAATCCGCAGCATGATCGCTCACCACGGGATCAGCGCCGTGATGAACGGCGGGCGGCACGACGCCCACGGCAACTACATCGGATACGGCGGGGCCGGCTGCTCGTCCTACGACCTCGACGAGTACGCGTCCCAGCTACGCGGCCTGTGGGCCGACGAGCCGCTGCCCGCCCTGTAGCGGCAGCGGCTCGTCGACGCCACGTTCTCACGTTACGTCAGGTTCACGACGTTCACGCTGTTCACCCGAACCATGTCGTCATGTCGGGGAAGGCTGCCGGGATGGTTGGCGTTACCCGATGATGACGTCGACATCCGAGGGCCGGCGTGGCGCTGACGTGAGGAGAGTGCTGTGGCGGACGAGCGGGAGCAACCGGTGCGACGGGTTCTGGTCGTCGTGGCGCATCCGGACGACGTGGACTTCGGGTCCGCCGGCACGATCGCCACCTGGACCGACGCGGGTCTCGAGGTGTCCTACTGCATCGTGACCGACGGTGACGCCGGTGGCGTCGACCCGGAGGTGCCCCGCTCGGCGATCGGCGTCATCCGGCAGGACGAGCAGCGCAAGGCGGCCGCCATACTGGGCGTCACCGACGTCGAGTTCCTCGGCTATCCCGACGGCAGGCTCATGGTGAGCTTCGAGCTGCGGCGTGACATCACCCGTGTCATCCGCCGGACTCGCCCGGACCGGATGGTGGTCCCTTTCCCGCACCGTGACCTGCAGAGCGTCTACAGCAGCCATCCCGATCATCAGGCCGCCGGGGAAGCCGCACTGTGCGCGGTCTACCCCGACGCCCGCAACCCGTTCGCGCATCCCGAGCTGCTCGCCGAGGAGGGCCTGGAAGCACACACCGTCCCTGAGGTCTGGGTGATGGGCGCCCACGACCGGGCCGACCATTACGTCGACATCACCGACACCTTCGACCGCAAGATCGCGGCGCTGCGCGCGCACGCCAGCCAGACCGCGCACATGACGACCCTGGAGAAGCGGATGCGCGGCTGGGGCTCCCTGCAGGCCCAGGCCGCAGGCCTGCCCGCAGGCCGGCTGGCGGAGGGTTACCTCGTGCTCGACACCCGCTGACCCGATCTCTCCCCGGCCCGCGCGGATCGCGGGGGTACCGGCAGGCTCGGCGGAAGCGCAGTGGTTCCGGTAGCCTCGGGCTGGCCCCCCGGCCGCGTGACGATCACAAACCTCAACAGTCGCACCAGCACACAAGGACCCCTCAGCCGTGAGATCGGTGCTCTCGTACTGGCGTTCTTACTTCGATCCCGGCCGCGAGGTGGGACTTGCGAACTGCTCTACGGGCCTGATCGCCGCACACCTCTACGAACTGCTCAGGGAGTGGGGAAGCGTCGACTACTACGATACCGGGGAGCGGCCGCGGGGCCTGAGGTCAGACCTCTTCGTCGGGCATTTCTGGGCTTTCGCCCACGTCTGCCGGGCTAACTCCTTTTCGGCCAGGGTCGCCGTCTATGTACTCTCCGACCCCGATCGGGCTCGGAGGCTGCTCGTCAGGGAAGCCGCCCGCCATAACGTGCCGATGCCCGACTGGGACCTGCCACCGGCGGATTTCGACCACGAGGCGACGATGGAGCTCGCCGACCAGGTTCTGCTGGTCGGCAACCCGCACACACTGGCCACGTTCCCGGAACGCTGGCGGCCCCGGATTCACCTCGTCAACTACGCCGTGGACGAGGCGCTCTGGGGAAAACCGATGCGAGTGGACCGCGGGCCGAGCTTCGTCTACGCCGCGACCCACTGCGGTTTGCGGAAGGGCTTCCTGGACACGCTCGCAACCTGGCGCGACATCGACCCCGCGGAAGCCCGGCTGCACGTGGTGGGCCACCTCGACCCACCCTACGACCGGCTGCTCGCGGAGAGTGACAACGGGAGCATCATCGCCCATGGCTGGATCGACTCCGCGTCCGACCGGTACCTGCGGCTGCTGCGGTCCTGCCGCTTCGCTTATCTCCCGACCTGGGTCGAAGGCCAGATGGGAACGCTCCTGGAGGCAGTCGCGGCGGGCTGCATCCCCATCACGACCTCCGTCTCGGGAATCGACGAGGCCGTGCTGGCGCACTGCGTCGTCATCGAGCCCATGAACCCGGCCCAGCATCGGGAAGCCATCCGGCGGGTGCTGACGTGGTCGCGGGCCGAATGTGACACGCGCAGACACCGGCTAAGGCAGGCGGTTCGGACGCACCACACCTGGAAGGTGTTCAGAGAGCAGGTAAGCGCGGCGGTGACGCCTCTTCTGGAGAACGCCACCGATCGCCCAGCGAGGAGGATCTGAGTTGTCTCAAGGCTTCCGGAAACGAGGCGTCGAGATCGTGCACGGCTTTCTCTCAGCCGAGGAGTGTGACCAGCTCCTGGCCTCGGTCGACGTGTACCGAGGCTCCCACGAGCTGCCCATCATCCATCGCGAGCTCCGGGGTCGCTCGCTGCGTTACTTCGTCATCGACGGGCACCGGGTCCACGATGCCCTGCCCCAGCTTCCCGACTTGCGTCGGAAGGTCGAGGAGAGCCTGGGGAGCATCTGTGGTCGGGCGCTGGAGCCGATTGCGGACACCATCGCCGCCATCAACGTGAACATCGTCCCACCCGGCGGTGAGTACCGCTGGCACTACGACCGCAACGCGGTCACGGCCCTGGTCTACTTCAACGAGGTGTCCGGCGGTGAGACCGAACTGTACGCCAACTACCGGCTCCTGCTCGGCTCCACCGATCAGTCCGCCGCACAGCGGGGACTCGACTGGCTGCTGCGCCGGCCACCGGTGATGCGCGTATTCGGGCGCCGCACGGTGTTCACCCCCAAGAAGGGCTCCCTTCTCGTCATGGCCGGCAACCGGACCCTGCACAGTGTGCGACGGGTCATGGGGGACCGGGACCGTATCAACGCCGTCATGGCCTACGACGCGCCCAGTACCACCCACACCCGGCCAGCCCTCAACAAGTACCTCTACACCGCTGATTAGCACGACAGCCGCATCCTGTTATTTTCGAGGTGTTGTCGCTGGTTCTGGCATGCTCGGTGGCACGCTGGGGTGACATCGCCCGCGCAGCCGCGGGCCGCACCCTGGACACGATGATCACGGTTTGGGTGCGTGGAGCGACACCACATGTCGCTCCACGCACCCAAACCGTGATCATGTCCTGTCGGCTGCGGATCGAGATCACACCACGCGGCTGCCGTACTAGCCGCCTCCTTCATCCGGGGCGGCACGGACGGGCTGAATTCCCGCTTCGGTCGCCGCCGCTCCCAGCGAAGCGACGATCTTGCGCAGGTCGGCTTCGCTAAGACGCGGTCGAGCGCCGCTGTCAACAGCATCAGGGGGACTCGTGGTGATGGGTAGCCTCAGTCGCGAGTACCAGTCACCGGGAGACGGCAGGTCTCCCGGCCATCGCGGTATCACATGAAGGTGGACATGGCCTACGGTCTGCCCCGCGCTCACGCCGTCCTGGATCGCCCAGTCGAAACCCTCGGCCGTGAAGTGAGCCAGGAGGAACCCGGTGATCCTGCGCGCGAAGGCGAAGAAACGACACATCTCATCCTCGCTGAGAAGCCCCAGACGCTCGACGTGTCGCCTCGGCACTATGAGGGAGTGGCCGGGCAGTATGGGAGCTATGTTGTAGACAGCGGCAAAATCGTCGTTGCCGGCATACTCGGTCGCGCGGACGCCGGGATGGTCGAACGGGCATTCTTTCTCGTTCTGCGTGTCTGACATCGAACCAGCTCTCCTCGACGGGATGCCTCACCATTGACCGTGCAGCCGGGCGGCCTGCTGGACCCAGACTCCCACCCGGTCCGTCCGGCTAGCGGAGGCAGCCGCGCGGCCGATCGCGAGGCAGTCCGGACAAGCCCGACCCGGTGGGCAGACCAGCGCCGCGGCGAGGACCCGGTGCCCGCACCATGCCACCTACCGGCCCGCGTTCACCCTCGTCATCGTGTGCTCGCTGACGAGACGCTCACGGCCGTCCCGGACACACGTGACCGGAAGTGCGTCGGGACGCTGCGAGGGGCTGTCGATGGCCACTGAGGCGAACCCGGGACGTCTGCGGTGAGACATGTGGCGTTGCCCCCTCGGCCGTTGGACGATAGGGCCGAGTAGAGCGTTCGGCTGCGGCGTGCGCGTAGGGTGGGAGCTCCCTCACGGTGCCCTCACGCACGTTCACGACCAGCGGGAAGGAAGATGGCCGACATGCAGGCACGCCCAGGCGCGCGGGTCGGGCAGAATGTGTTCGTCGCCGAGTTCGCCGCCGGCGCGACCTCAGCGGGCTGTCCCGGTCGGCGTTGGCCACCGCGATGGGCTACAGCCGCTCCTACGTGTCCAAGGTGGAAAGCGGCAGCGAGCACGCGTCGCGCGAGTTCGTCAGGACAGCGCACACCGTGCTCAACACCGGAGGCGCGCTGCGGCGTGCGTGGCGGGAACAGGAAGCACTCCAAGCGGTGATCGGCATCAAGCCCGAGCCGGTGGCCATCGCTCCCACCGCAGAGCCGACCGGCGGACTGCTGGTCGAACATGATCACGCTGAGCTTTACCTCGACAGCGGTACCTACCGGCTCACCCAGCGCCGTCGACTCGTCAACCACGGTCATCAGCCGATCACGCGTTACCTGATCCGGATCTCCGTTGACCGCTATCCCGGCAACCCCGAGCGCTCCAATGATCTTTACCGGGACAACCCGCTGACCTGGCAGGAGATCAACCTCCACGCCTGGCACGGTGACGGCCGCGCGGAGCCGATGCAGTGGAGCGTCCAGCACGATCGGGACGCCTTCAAAGAAGTCTGGCTGATCTTCGCCAACGACAGCGGACATTTTCCGCTTCACCCCGGTGAAAGCACCTGGATCGATTACACCTACACCGTAGGTGCCGACAAGTGGGGGGATCGGTTCCGCCGCGCCGTCCGTCTTCCCACCAGGCACCTGTCCGTACGGCTGGACTTCCCTGGCGACCTCGATCCCGCCGTATGGGGACTGCACACGTCGATGACAGCCGAGTCGATGCCGTTCCAGACCGCGATCCACATCCACGAGGCCGGTGACCGCAGGATCTACTCGTGGTCCACTGACGACCCACCGCTGCACGCCCGCTACCGGCTGGAATGGCACTTCCGCAGTCAGCTCGACGCTGCGCCCTCGGGCTCACCCAAGCCCAGCGCCATCATGAAGGCGCTCGGCATCGTCCAGGACAGTGATCCCGTGCTGCGACGTCCAGCTCGTTCGTTCGCCCTACCAGCGGAGGCCGACGACGCTCGCCGTGTCATCTCCGAGCTCCAGTCGACGACATACCGCGTCGCCAAGGAGCACACCTTCGGCAAAGGCATGGGCATCGCCGCTCCTCAGATCGGCATCGAGCGGGCCGCAGCCATCGTCCGGCCTCCCGGCAGCGACCACCTGATCACCCTGCTCAACCCCCGGGTGATCGAGAGTAGCGAAGACGATGACGAGCAGTACGAAGGCACGCGGGACCGCCCGCCTCGTCGCCCACGAGGTCGACCACCTCCACGGCATCCTGTGCCGCGACCACCTGCGCGAGGGTGTTGCGCCCGTCCCGGTCGAGCAGTACCAGGGCACCGGTTCGAGCTGGCACTATCCAGCGGCACCCATCAGTCCGAGCTGAACGGTCGATCAGGGCTTTCGTCCGACACCGCAGTACTGAGTCACCTCGATGCGGGTTCCGACGTCGTCGGGGTCAGGGCGCCACAGCGAACATGAGACCACCCCCGGCTCCAACAGCTCCAATCCGTCAAAGAAGGAGATGAGATCGTGTTTACTGCGGGTTCTGATCGGTACCGCGCCGCTCGAGTTGTAGTACCGAACGGACGCTTCTATCGCCTCGGTGTGAATCTCTGCGGTGGGGTGGGACATCGCCAGGTGACTGCCTGAAGGCAAGGCATCCAGGAGCCGGTTCACGATAGTATGCGCCTCGGCGTCATCCATGACGTAGTTGATGACTCCCAGCAGCATGAGAGCGACCGGGCGCGTGAAGTCCAGCGTCCGGGCAGCTTCTTGCAGGATTGTCTCGGGGTCGCGCACGTCGGCGTGGAGATAGTCGGTGGCGCCCTCTGGCGTGCTGATGAGCAGGGCACGCGCATGAACCAGCACAAGCGGGTCGTTATCGACGTAGACGATGCGGCACTCCGGCGCGGTCGCCTGGGCAACCTGGTGGGTGTTGTTCACCGTAGGCAGCCCGGTACCGATGTCCAGCAGCTGGCGGATTCCCGTCTCTCCGACTAGGTACCTGACGGCTCGGACCAGGAACCCCCGGTCGGCACGAGCGGCGTCACGCAGATCGGGAAACATACGGAGAACCTGCTCGCCAACCTGGCGGTCGATCGGGTAGTTGTCTTTACCTCCCAGCAAGTAGTCCCAGAACCGAGCCGGTTGCGGAATCGTGGTATCGACATTGAGAAGCCGCTGCCGCCTGGCCGCCGGTGAGCCGTCCGCCACGAGTCACTTACCTCCGCTGCGCGTCAATCTCGACCCGACAGCGCAACTGTAGCCTCCGCACAGCGCGTAGCCCCACGGATGGGCGGCTCATGGCGGCCGACCCCGGGCAGGCCACCGCACAGCAGGTCAGCGCCGGGGTGGCGGACTCACGATGGCGCCCGGAGGTCACCCGCTGGGGTGAGCCCGAGGAGGTGGCCATGTTCCGCGGCGTGGGGCGAAAGCCCTGAGGAGCAGGGCGACCCGGCCGGGCCGGCGACGGTTGGTCAGCGCGGCAGGCTGTTCCAGAAGAGCAGCTCGTAGGCCTGCAGCAGCCTGGCCGCCCGGGCGATGGCGGCCGGGTCGACACCCTGGGCGAGCCCGGCGTCGATCACCTCCAGGCTGGTGCGCTCCAGCTCGGTCGTCGGGCCGGCGAAATGCGCGAAGAAGGCGCAGTCGGCCCGGCTGAGCTGGTAGGTGCTGGGCAGCGCGTCGGCCATCCGCGCGCAACAGCTGCCCCACGCGTCCAGGTTCACCAGGAACGCGCCCGCGATCTGCGCAGGCGTGCCGTCTCGGGCCAGGCGGGCCACGTAGGACGGGTACACCTGGCAACCGGGCACCGGCTCGTAGGCCTGGCGCTGCGGACCATCGAGCCCCACCGCGGTAGCGAAGGCCTCCAGCGCGTACAAGGCGGCTCGCTCCCCGGCGGCCAGGTCCGCCAGATAGCCATGGGCTGGGTCGGCGGCGAACCGCTGGATGAGTACCTCGAAGCTGCGCAGGTCGCTGGGGATGATCTGGAGCTGCTCGCCCGCGAAGGCGCGCAGCGCCCCCGTGGACAGCCGCCCGGCCTCCAGCTCCCCCAGCCACGAGTTGTCCTCGATGCATTCCTCGACGTCGGCCAGGTCCCGCCGGAGCCCAGCGCACAACGCCCGCGCATCCATCGCCGCGCTCCCCTTCCGCCGCCGGTCACCCAGCATCGACGAGCGCGACCCCAGACGCAACACCGCGGTGAGCGCCGGCCGGGTCGCCGGAGTCTCCGGCCACATGCCGCCCCAGGACGGTGGGAGCCCCCAGGGGGTATGATGGCGAGCCACCAGCTCAAGGCCCGACACCAGGGGTCCTTGGGCTCGGCGAGGGGCGAGGGCGGCACGCGTTCCTCCTCGCCGGGACCGCTCGCCAGAAGTGATGAAGTGATAACAACCTGGTAACCCGCTGAGGTAGCCTGCGGATTACCGCAGCTGGGTGCACGTCGTCCCGATGCGTGTGTCAACCCAATCGAGACGACGGGAGGTGCTCGGTGAGCGCTAACCACCTGCCCGCAGGGTCGAGCCTGAGACGCTTGAGTCCTGGACGCTTGAGCCCTGAACACCATGGACGTCAAGCGGGAGGCCTGTACGACCCCGCCTATGAGCACGACGCCTGCGGCGTCGCCTTCGTGGCCGACCTCACCGGACGTTGTGATCATAGCATCGTGCGCAACGCTCTCACCGCGCTACGCAACCTCGAGCACCGGGGTGCCCGGGGCGGGGAACCCGACACCGGTGACGGCGCCGGCATCCTCTTCCAGTTACCGGACGGCTTCTTCCGGGAGGTCCTGGACTTCGAGCTTCCCGAGCCGGGTCGGTATGCGGTCGGCACCGCCTTCCTGCCCGTGGAGGACGCCGCTGAGGCCGCCACGATGGCGGCCGTCGAGGACATCGCGGCGGCGGAGGGCATGCGGGTGCTGGGCTGGCGGGAGCTGCCGGTCGACCCCGAGGGCGTCGGCCCGACAGCCCGCTCGGCGATGCCCCGCTTCCGGCAGCTGTTCCTTATGCCGGCGGCCGGAGGACCGCTGACCGGGCTGGACCTGGAGCGGCGGGTGTACTGCGTGCGCAAGCGCGCTGAGCGCGACCTCGACGTCTATTTCCCGAGCCTGTCCGGGCGCACGATCGTCTACAAGGGAATGCTCACCGAGGATCAGCTGGTGGGCTTCTACCCCGACCTGTCCGACGAGCGGGTCACCAGCTCGCTGGCGCTGGTGCACTCCCGGTTCTCCACCAACACCTTCCCGTCCTGGCCGCTGGCCCACCCGTACCGCATCGTGGCGCACAACGGTGAGATCAACACTCTGCGCGGCAACCGGAACTGGATGCGCGCGCGGGAGAGCCGGCTCGCCACCGATCTCATTCCCGGTGAGCTGGATCGCCTCTACCCGATCGTCACCCCGGAGGCCAGCGACTCCGCGTCCTTCGACGAGGTTCTCGAACTGCTGCACCTGGGCGGGCGCTCCATGCCGCACGCGGTGCTGATGATGATCCCGGAGGCCTGGGAGAACCACACCGAGATGGACCCCGCCCGCCGGGCGTTCTATGAGTTCCACTCCACGCTCATGGAGCCCTGGGACGGCCCCGCGCTGGTCGCGTTCACCGACGGCACCGTGATCGGCGCGGTGCTGGACCGCAACGGCCTGCGCCCGGCCCGGTACTGGGTCACCGAGGACGGCCTGGTGGTGCTGGCCAGTGAGGTCGGGGTGCTGGACATCGACCCCGCCACGGTGGTGCGCAAGGGGCGCCTGGAGCCGGGCCGGATGTTCCTCGCCGACACCGCAGCCGGGCGGATCGTGGGCGACGACGAGATCAAGGGCCGGCTCGCCGCCGAGCACCCCTACGCCGACTGGGTGGCTCAGGGCCTGACCCGGTTGGAGGATCTGCCCGAACGTGAGCGCGAGGTGCCTACCCACGCCTCGCTGGTAAGCCGCCAGCAGGCGATGGGCTACACCCAGGAAGAGCTGGCGGTGCTGCTGGCACCGATGGCCGTCACCGGCGCGGAGCCCGTGGGGTCGATGGGCAACGACGCTGCGCTGGCGCCGTTCTCACGGCACCCCCGGCCGTTGTTCGACTACTTCACCCAGCTGTTCGCCCAGGTCACCAACCCGCCGCTGGACGCGATCCGGGAGGAGCTGGTGACCTCGCTGCACGCGCAGCTCGGTGCCCAGCCCAACCTGCTGGTGGCCGACGCCGACTCCTGCCGGCGGATCGTGCTGCCCTTCCCGGTGCTGGACAACGACGAGCTTGCCAAGATCGTCCACATCGACGACGACGAGGACCAGCCCGAGTACCAGGCCGTCACGGTCCGGGGGGTCTACAAGGTGGACGGCGGTGGGCAGGCGCTGGTGCTCCGCCTCAACGAGATCTGCGTCGAGGTCGCCGAAGCCGTCGAGGACGGAGCCCGGCTGATCGTGCTGTCGAACCGGGGCGTCGACGACCAGCACGCGCCGATCCCGTCCCTGCTGCTCACCGGCGCGGTGCACCACCATCTGGTGCGCGAGAAGACCCGCACCCAGGTAGGCCTGATCGTCGAGTCGGCGGACGCCCGCGAGGTGCACCACGTCGCGCTGCTGATCGGCTACGGCGCGGCGGCGGTCAACCCCTACCTGGCGATGGCCACCGTGGAGGACCTCGCCCACCGGGGCGTGCTGGGCGGCGTCGACGCCAGGACCGCCACCCGCAACCTGATCAAGGCGCTGGGCAAGGGTGTCCGTAAGACGATGTCCAAGATGGGCGTGTCCACCGTGGCCTCCTACACCGGCGCGCAGATCTTCGAGGCGATCGGACTGGGGGCCGAGGTCATCGACTCCTGCTTCACGGGCACCACCTCCCGGCTCGGCGGGGTCGGGTTCGACACGCTGGCCGATGAGGTCGCGAGGCGGCACCACCGGGCCTATCCGCCAGGCGGGGTTCACCCTCCGCACCGGGAGCTCGCGATCGGTGGCGACTACCAGTGGCGCCGCGAGGGCGAGGCGCACGTCTTCTCCCCCGCCACGGTGTTCAAGCTGCAGCACTCCACCAGAGCGGGTCGTTACGAGTTGTTCAAGGAGTACACCCGGCTCGTCGACGACCAGTCGCGGCAGCTGATGACCCTGCGCGGGCTGTTCGCCTTCCACCAGGGCCTGCGCCCGCCGGTGCCGATCGAGGAAGTGGAGGCGGTGGGGTCGATAGTCACGCGGTTCGCCACCGGCGCGATGTCCTACGGGTCCATCTCCAAGGAGATGCACGAGGTGCTGGCCATCGCGATGAACCGGCTCGGCGGCAAGTCCAACACCGGGGAGGGCGGCGAGGACGCCGACCGCTACACCCCCGACGCCAACGGGGACCTGCGCCGCTCGTCGATCAAGCAGGTGGCGTCCGCGCGGTTCGGCGTGACCAGCGAGTACCTGGTCAACGCCGACGACCTGCAGATCAAGATCTCGCAGGGGGCCAAGCCTGGCGAGGGTGGGCAGCTGCCCGGCACCAAGGTGTACCCGTGGATCGCCAAGACCCGGTACTCCACTCCCGGGGTGGGGCTGATCTCGCCGCCGCCGCACCACGACATCTACTCCATCGAGGACATCAAGCAGCTGATCCACGATCTCAAGAACGCCAACCCGCGGGCCCGGGTGCACGTCAAGCTGGTGAGCGAGGTCGGGGTCGGCACAGTGGCCGCCGGGGTGGCCAAGGCTCACTCCGATGTGGTGCTCATCTCCGGTCACGACGGCGGCACCGGGGCCTCGCCGCTGTCCTCGATCAAGCATGCCGGCACGCCCTGGGAGCTGGGCCTGGCCGAGACCCAGCAGACGCTGATCGCCAACAAGCTGCGGGACCGGATCGTCGTGCAGACCGACGGCCAGCTCAAGACCGGCCGCGACGTCGTGGTCGCCGCACTGCTGGGCGCCGAGGAGTACGGCTTCGCCACCGCGCCTCTGGTGGTCTCGGGCTGCGTCATGATGCGGGTCTGCCATCTGGACACCTGTCCGGTGGGTGTGGCCACCCAGAACCCGGTGCTGCGCGAGCGGTTCACCGGCAAGGCCGAGTACGTGGTCACCTTCTTCGAGTTCATCGCCCAGGAGGTGCGCGAGTACCTGGCCGCGCTCGGGTTCCGCAGCCTGGAGGAGGCCATCGGGCGCACCGAGGTGCTGGACACCCGCCCGGCGGTCGACCACTGGAAGGCAGCCGAGCTGGACCTGTCGCCGATCCTGCACGTGCCGGCCGACATCGGTCCCGACACCCCCCGGTACCGCACCAGGGAGCAGGACCACGGGTTGGACAAGGCGCTGGACAACACCCTCATCCAACTGTGTGAGGGCGCGCTGGCCGGCGGTGAGCCGGTGCGGTTGGAGCTGCCGGTGCGCAACGTCAACCGCACGGTGGGCACCATGCTGGGCTCGCATCTGACCCGCCGCTGGGGTGGAACCGGGCTGCCGGACAACACGATCGACATCACGCTGACCGGATCGGCCGGGCAGTCCTTCGGGGCGTTCCTGCCGCGCGGGATCACCCTGCGGCTGGTCGGCGACGCCAACGACTACGTCGGCAAGGGCCTGTCCGGCGGCCGGGTCACGGTGCGCCCGCATCCCGACGCGCAGTTCAGCGCGGAGCACAACATCATCGCCGGCAACGTGATCCTCTACGGCGCGACCTCCGGGGAGATGTTCCTGCGCGGGGTGGTCGGGGAGCGCTTCTGCGTGCGCAACTCCGGCGCGCTGGCCGTCGTCGAGGGCGTCGGTGACCACGGCTGCGAGTACATGACCGGCGGCCGGGTGGTAGTGCTCGGTCCGATCGGGCGCAACTTCGCGGCCGGGATGTCCGGCGGGGTCGCCTACGTGCTCGACATGCCCATCCAACGGGTCAACCAGGAGATGGTCGACCTGGACCCGCTGGGCGAGCAGGACCGGGAGTTCCTGGCCGACGCGGTGGCGCGGCATCACGCCGAGACGGGGTCCGCGGTGGCGTATGGGCTGCTGGCTGACTGGGACGCGGCGGTGGATCGGTTCGGCAAGGTCATGCCCAAGGACTTCAAGCGGGTGCTGGCCGCCCAGGCGGCGGCGCAGCGGGACGGCCGGGACGTCGACGAGGCCATCATGGAGGCCGCTCATGGCTGATCCCAAGGGCTTCCTCACCACCGGGCGGCGCAACCCGCCGCGCCGCCCGGTCGAGCTGCGGCTACGCGACTGGCGCGAGGTCTATGAGGACTTCGGCCGCGACGCGCTGGAGGCCCAGGCCGGCCGGTGCATGAACTGCGGGATCCCGTTCTGCCACCTGGGTTGCCCGTTGGGCAACCTCATCCCGGAGTGGAACGACCTGGTCTGGCGCCAGGACTGGGCTGATGCTATCGAGCGGCTGCACGCCACCAACAACTTCCCCGAGTTCACCGGGACGCTGTGCCCGGCGCCCTGCGAGACGGCCTGCGTGCTGGCCATCAACGACGACGCGGTGACCATCAAGCAGGTCGAGATCGAGATCATCGACCGGGCGTGGGACGAGGGCTGGGTCACCCCGCAACCGCCCGTCGCGCGCACCGGCAAGAAGGTCGCCGTGGTCGGGTCCGGCCCAGCTGGGCTGGCCGCAGCCCAGCAGCTGACCCGGGTCGGGCACGACGTCGTCGTCTACGAGCGCGCGGACCGGATCGGTGGGCTCCTGCGCTACGGCATTCCCGAGTTCAAGATGGCCAAGCACCGGCTGGACCGGCGGCTGGAGCAGATGCGCGCCGAGGGCACCGAGTTCCGGGCCGGTGTGGACGTCGGCAACGATCTTGGTGTCGACGAGCTGCGCGCCGGCTTCGACGCCGTGGTGCTCGCCGGTGGGGCCACCGCGTGGCGGGAGCTGCCGGTGCCCGGTCGCGAGCTGGCGGGTATCCACCAGGCGATGGAGTACCTGCCACCATCGAACCGGGTGCAGGAGGGGGATCTGCCGCGGTCGCCGATCGACGCTGAGGGCAAGCACGTAGTGATCATCGGTGGGGGCGACACCGGAGCCGACTGCCTGGGCACCGCGCACCGCCAGGGTGCGGCTTCGGTGACCCAGCTGGAGATCCTGCCGACCCCGCCGGAGCACCGTCCAGCGACACAGCCCTGGCCCACCTACCCGATGATCTACCGGGTGGCCTCGGCCCACGAGGAGGGCGGTGAGCGGCTGTTCTCGGTGAGCACCCAGCGGTTCCTCGGCGACGCCGACGGTCGGGTGCGCGGGCTGCGGCTGGTGCAGGTCGTCGTCGAGGACGGCAGGTTCGTCCCGGTGCCCGACAGCGAGCAGGACCTGCCCGTCGATCTGGTGCTGCTGGCGATGGGCTTCGTCGGACCGGAGAAGGGCCCGCTGCTCGACGAGCTGGGTGTCGAGTACGACCAGCGCGGCAACGTCGCCCGCGATGCGTCGTTCATGACCGGCGTGCCGGGCGTGTTCGTGGCCGGTGACATGGGCCGCGGCCAGTCCCTGATCGTGTGGGCCATCGCCGAGGGCCGCTCGGCCGCCGCCGGCGTGGACCGCTACCTCACCGACCGCGACGTGCTGTCGGCGCCGATCGCGCCCACCGACAGGGCGTTGGCCTAGCGACCCCGTGAGTGGCGATGCGAGCTACAACTCACATCGCCACTCACGGGTTATCCACAGGTTGATCATGGTGAGGTGTCGCTCGGGGGGCTGAGCGTGCGACTGTCGTGGGCATGATCGAGGACCGTCCTCCGCGCCTGCCCTGTGCGCTGGAGCCGTCGCGGGTAGTCACTTGGCGACAGCTGATCCGCGACCAGCACGGGTTGCTCGACACCGATCAGTTGCGGCTGCTTGACATCGGGCCCGGCGTGGTCGCCGCCAACCTCGAAGCCCAGCGTTGGCGACGGGTGCTGCCGCGGGTCTACGCCACCTTCACCGGCCCGCTGATCAGGGAGGCGAGGATCAGCGGGGCACTGCTCTACGGCGGTCCTGGGGCGGTGCTCAGCCACACCACCGCCGCCGAGGAATGGCGGATGCTTGCGCTCGACCCGCTCGCGCCGGTGCACATCACGGTGCCCTACGGCTGCTCTGCGGTGTCGCAGCCGCCGCTAGTCGTGGTGCACCGTTCCCGTACCTTCCCCTACCTTATGGTGGCTACGGATCCGCCACGGACCAGCCGAGCGGATACTGTGCTGGACCTTGCGACGAGCGAACCCGACGCACGAGCGGGGATGCGGCGGTTCGCCGCGCTCGCTACCCGAGGCCGAGTGCCGGTGCGGGAGCTGCAGTGGCGGCTCGAGGAACGGCGACCACGCCGGTACGGCACAGCTCTCACTGACGCACTGCGCTTGCTGGCTGACGGAGTGCAGTCGGCTCTCGAGCAGCGCTACGCCTGCGATGTCGAGTCGGCGCACGCGCTCCCCACCGCGCAGCGTCAGCAGCCCATTGTCGTCGACGGCCGGACCCTCTGGGAGGACGTCAGCTACGACCGGATCGGTATCCCCCTTACCATCCGGCTCGACGGCCGGGCCTTTCACGACGCGCCCGAGGTGGCCTTCCGGGACCGCAGGCGGGACAACGCGGCTGAGCTCGCCGCCCGCCACCGCCTGGTCTACGGCTGGGACGAGGTCACTCGGGACCCCTGCGGAGTGGCAGCAGAGGTCACCACGGTACTGCGCCGCGCCGGCTGGCAGGGACCCCTGCGTCAGTGCGGTGGCTGTGCCCCGTGAGTGCCCATTGTTGAGTCATCGTACGCCCAGCACGTCAGGGACCATGGATGGTATCCGAAGGGCAAGGTCCGCCGGCGTTCGTCCCATCGAGACGAACTCTGTTCGTCGCTCCGCGAAGTCGCCAGTGAGGCTTTCCTGAAGTCTGTACGCTCGATGCGCGCATCCGTGACATCGACAAGGCGCTACCGACGTTCCTGTGGGTGCCTTTTCATGATTGATAAGGGCGCACGCCGTGCCCTGTCTAGAGTTTCCGGCCTACCCGGGCTGGAAACGATCACGAAAGAGACGGTGTGCGCACTACGAGGGTATGACGGCGGATGCTCGGAGTCGAGCAGACGGTGATCGAGTCGGTGGAGCTGGAGCCCGACGGGCGGGGCGGGGAGGTGCTGGTCGCCCGGGTGCGGCCCGAGGCGGTGCGGCCCGAGGCGGTGCGGCCCGCGGCGGACTCTGCCCACCACTCCCCGGACGGTCATGAGAATCCACCCACGGGAACGTCCGGAGAACCGGCAGAAGCCGGCGTCGTGAGGGGGTGACAGGCAGTACTGTCACCCCCTCACGACCCGAGCAGTGCACCGTCAGCGCTGCTTGTCTTCGGGAGGCTGGCGGCGTTTATCGATGCTCGATGGTACGAACCACCCTACGACCGAGCAGCTGACCAGACATGCACGTTGGCGGTGTACGAACCACTGTTGTCCAACGGGCCATCGTCGTTGGGCGAGAGCGACAGTCCCCATGGCACGGATACACCGTCGCCTCCCGCAGGTACGACCATACACGCACTGAGGGAGCCGATCCGCACGTTGCTCGAGGTGTTGTTCCATTGTCCGACTAGTGCGTACTGCGGGCCGCCGGGGAACGGGTAGTACGAGTTGAGCGGGGCTGTTCTGCCGTTGCCGTTAGGCCCCCACGTGCCGGCCGATCCGAAGAACCCGCCATAGCTGACCCGGCCGGTGGCAAAGATCCCGACGACATCGCCCGGTCTGATCAGGTTCCTCAGTGGTGTCCGGGGGTCCTGGCGCGGGCCACCCCCCACAAAAGCCGCACCTCTGCCGGGTACGACGACCTGGGCAAAGTAATCGCTCGCCTGGAAGCTACCGCACCGGGACAGAGCACCTCCGGTCGATGCCTGAGCCGGAGCGGCGGCTAGGCCAACGCACGTCAACGTGACAGCGGCGAGGAGCATGACAACTCTCTTAATCATGGCGAACCTCTCTGTAGGTGACGATCTGTTTGTACTGGAAATTCAAGCCTGATGGCCGCCTTGGCGGGGGTATCAGGTTTGACGGTGGATCTCCGGCTACTCCGTTACGACACCGGAAACTCGTAGGCAGCAACGCCGAGTAAAGACATCGGGGTCACGAGACGCTGGTCCGGTAAGGACAGTCACACCGACGGCTAACGGTGTCGCGCGCTGGAGACTCGAATGAGCATCTTCCGTTCTGGTTCGCCGGGCAGCAGCGGTAGCTGACTGCTTGGGCCGGCGCCGGTTTGACGATCGGACGAGGTCGGCCCGGGTGGGAAGGGGTGTCGAGTTATCCGGACAAACCCGTACGGGTGGCGTACGCCACCCGTACGGCACCGACATCAACCATATGTAATATTTAGCTCGATGGTGTGTCACTCGATAGAGGATGGCGTGGTGTTCGATCAGCCGGCGGCAGACCCTCCCAGTCCTGGCCGGGTCCGTACCCGTCAGGACTTCGCCCGCGAGTTGACGTTACTTCGTGAGCAGGCGGGCCTGACGGTTCGGCAGGTCGCGAGCAAGGTCGGTGTCCAGGGCGCGCATAGCACGATCGGTGACTGGTTCGCCGGTCGAGGCCTTCCCTCGACGACGTCCCGTGACGTGCTGGTGCGGGTGTTGACGGCGTGTGGGGTCAGTGATGCGGGGCTGGTCGAGCAGTGGCTGCAGGCTTGGCAGCGGGTACGGCGGGCGCCTGGCCGTCGCGCAGGGGGGCAGGAGCCGTACCGGGGACTCTCCAGCTTCCGTTGTGAGGACGCCGACTGGTTTTTCGGTCGGCGGGCGTTGACCGGACAACTGATCGCTCGCGTGGCTGACCTGCACGCCGCAGGCGGGGGCGTGCAGGTGGTGGTCGGTGCGTCGGGATCAGGAAAGTCCTCGTTGCTGCGGGCCGGTGTGATCGCCGCGCTCCGGGCAGGCGCAGTGGCGGGATCGGCGAGATGGCCGGTAATGCTGCTGACTCCCGGCTCCCGCCCGGTGGACGAGTTGGCCGCCAAACTGGCCGTACTCACCGGTCTCCCGGCTGGGGAGATGGCCGGCGCGATACGCGCGGACCCCGCCCTGTGTGCCGAGTACGCCCGACAGGCCACCACCGGGCAAGAGGCACGAAGCGCTGCCGGTGACCCGGATGCGGTCGATACCACGGCTGGGGACGCGGCTCGCTTTCTTGGTGACCACCAACTGGTGCTGGTGATCGACCAGCTCGAGGAGGTGTTCACCGCATGCGCTGACGACAAAGAGCGGCGGGTGTTCTTCTCCGCGTTATGCGCGTCAGCCGCCGGCCCCGGTGGGGCGTTGGTGGTGTTGGGCCTGCGTGCCGATTTCTACGCCCACGCTCTGCGGTACCCGCAGCTCGTCGCTGCGATACAAGCCGGCCAGCTCGCGGTGGGGCCGATGAAGGAAAGAGAGCTACGGGAGGCGATCGTGGCGCCCGCCCGCAAGGCGAGAATAGACATCGAGGACGGACTGGTCGAGCTGCTGCTCCGCGAGGTGGCACCGCGAGACGAGAACCGAGCGGAAGGGGAGGCGCACGAATCCGGCGTGCTGCCACTGTTGTCCCACGCCTTGTACGCCACCTGGTCGCGAGGCCAGGGCAGACGACTGACGATCACTGACTACCGCGACGTGGGCGGGATCGACGGCGCTGTGGCGACCAGCGCGAGCAAGGTCTATGACGGGCTCACCGGTCAACAGCAGGAGCTGGCCCGTCACCTGTTCCTCAGCCTGGTCCATATCGCTGCCGACACCGCCGACACCCGCCGTCGACTCACCACTGCCGATCTCCTTGCCGGCTACGGGCACTCCCGAGCAGCCGAGATGGAAAAGGTGCTCAGTCAGTTCGTGACCCAGCGACTGATCACCGCAGACACTCACACCGTGGAGATCAGCCACGAGGCGCTGCTGACCGCCTGGCCGCAACTACGAACATGGTTGGACACCGACCGCGCCGGTCTGATCATGAGCCGGCGGCTGGCGGAGGCCGCCCTCACCTGGCGTCGTGAGCACTACGACCCAGCCGCTCTCTACCGTGGAACCCGACTAGCCGCAGCCCGGGACTGGGTCGAGACCAGGCCGCACGCGGACCTGCCCCCGCTTGCCCGTGAGTTCCTCGACGCCGCTATCCGACGCGAGCTGGGCGAGCAGCGGGTCGCTCGTCGCCGTACCCGCCTGCTGCGCCAACTCGTCGCCGGCCTCGTCGTCCTGTTCCTCCTCACCGCCGCTGCGGCCGGTGCCGCGGTTAGAAGCCAGCACGTCACCCGCGAGCAGCGCAACATCGCCCTGTCCGGGAAAGTCGCGAACGAAGCCACAGCGCTGCGCAACACCAATCCCGCCTTGGCCGTACAACTCAGCGTGGCCGCCTACCGCCTCGCGCCCACTCCCGAAGCCCGCGGCAGCCTGCTCAGCACCTTTGCCACCCCCTACGCCACCCAGCTGACCGGTCACACCAGCGCGGTGTATGCGGCGGAGTTCAGCCCCGACGGGCGTATCCTGGCCACCGGCAGTATCGACCGATCAGTCCGGCTGTGGGATATCACCGACCGGCACCGTCCCCATGTCATCGTCACCCTCACTGGCCACACCGACGGTGTCACCTCGGCTGTCTTCAGCCCCGACGGGCATACCTTGGCCACCGCCAGCGCCGACCACACGGCACGGTTGTGGGACGTCACCGACCCGCGCCACCCCCGCACCCTGGCCACGCTGAGCGGCCACACCGACGGCATCCGCCGGCTGGCGTTCAGCCCCGACGGGCGCATGTTGGCCACCGCCAGCGCCGACCACACGGCACGGTTGTGGGACGTCACCGACCCGCGCCACCCCCGCTCCCTGGCCACCCTCACCGGCCACCGCGAAGGCCTCGCCGCAGCGGTGTTCAGCGCCGACGGGCACACCCTGGCCACCGCGGGAGCCGACAACCCGGTCCGGCTCTGGGACATCACCGACCCACGTCACCCTCAACCTCTGGCAGAACTGACCGGCCACACCGACCGCGTCCTAGCCGCCGTGTTCAGCCCCGACGGGCACACCCTGGCCACCGGCAGCTTCGACAACACCATTCGGTTATGGGACATCACCGACCCACACCACCCGGGCGCGCTCGCCACCCTCAGCGGCCACACCAATGGCGTCGTCGCACTGGCGTTCAGCCCAGACGGGCACACCCTGGCCACCGGCAGCTATGACCTCACAGTGCGGCTCTGGGACATCACCGACCCACGCAAAGCCAGCGCCCCCACCACTCTGAGCGGGCACGCGGGCACCATCTACTCGGTGGCCTTCAGCCCCGACGGGAACGCCCTCGCCACCGCCAGCAAGGACAACACCGCGCGACTGTGGGAGGTTCATGGATCTGTCCTTACCGGCCACTACGGCGGAGTCAAGGCGGCGGCGTTCAGCCCCAACGGACACATCCTGGCCGCCGGCAACTTCCAAACAGCCCGGCTGTGGAACATCACTGACCCCGACCATCCCGACCCACTGGCCACCCTCACCGGCCACACCGACGGTGTCTCCTCAGTGGCGTTCAGCCCCGACGGGCACACCCTGGCCACCGCCGGCCTCGATGCCACAGTGCGGCTGTGGGATGTCACCGACCCCAACCACCCCGTCCTCCTGGCCACCGTGACCGCTGACATCCAGAACGTCTTCACGGTGGCGTTCAGCCCCGACGGACGCACTCTGGCCACCGGCGGCGCCGACCGCACCGCCCGGCTGTGGGACATCACCGACCCGCGCCACCCCAGCGCCGTAGCCACCCTGACGGCTCACACAGACGCAGTCGGCTCGGTGGTGTTCAGCCCGGACGGGCGCATTCTCGCCACCGGAAGCGCCGACCGCACCATCCGACTGTGGGACATCACCGATCCGCGCCACCCGGGCGCACTCACCACTCTGACCGGCCACGCCAACAGCGTCAACTCAGTGGCCTTCAGCCCCGACGGACACACCCTCGCCACCGGCAGCACCGACCACACCGCCCGACTGTGGGACATCACCGACCCGCACCGACCCGCGCTACTGGCCACCCTCACCGGCCACAGCGACAGCGTCAACTCGGTGTCTTTCAGTCCCGACGCACACACCCTCGCCACCGCAGGTTCCGACAACACGGCACGACTGTGGGACATCACCAACCTGCGCCACCCCGGCCCGTCGGCCACCCTGACCAGCCACACCGACGCTGTCGACTCGGTAGCGTTCAGTCCGGACGGACACACCCTCGCCACCGGCAGCGACGACACCACAGCCCGGCTCTGGGACACCGACCCCGACCGCGTCACCACACGAGTCTGCGCATTCGCCTACCCCCCCATCACCCATGCCGAATGGAGCCAATACCTTCCTGATCTGGCCTACCAACCACCCTGCCAGTGAGTCGATGAGTGCGGGTCCGCTCCGGCGAGCCAACAGACGCGGCTAGCTCAACCGACCGGGAGGACGGTTACGGCAGACTTGGTGGCATGAGCACCCCGTCGGAGCGGATCTTCGCGCAGCTCGAGGATGGCGATGACACCGAGCTGCGCGATGTCCTGCCGACCCGGGCTCGGAATCCGATGAGCATGAAACCATGCTTGATGTCAGACGGTGAGTGCACCACCGGCTTGACCTGGGGCGAGGGCTCGTAAGCCGGCTCGCGCATCGGGCAGCCCTTGGCCTGCCCGCTAGTAGCTCGATGTGAGCCCTCGCGATGGTCCCAGGTCAAGCCGGTGGTGCACTCACCCCTGGAGACCACCAAGAGTTCAACACGCAGATCAACAAGATTCGTTACGTCATCGAACAGACAATCGCCAACTCCAAGACCTGCACGCCGACTACCGTCGCCCCTTTGCGACATTCGCGACAACCATCTCAACCGTAATCGGCCTGCACTCCTACACGGCCGGCTGAATAACCCTCGTGGTCAGCGCGTGCAGGTCGGCGATAGAAGGAGAACACCTCTCCCTCCGGTTGTCTCTGCTTGCGCATACCGACAGGGCTTTGGCCTAGCGGCGCCCAGAAGTGGCGGTGATCGGGACGTCGTCGGGTGGCGGCAGGGTGCTGCCGTCACGCAGCACCACCGGCCCCACCGGCTGGGACTGATCCACCGGAGGAGGCGGCGGCGGGGTAGGCGCCGGGGTGGGGTCTGGTGCCGGGGGCTGGGTGATGGTGCTGCCGTAGGCGGGCGGCAGGGGACTCACGGTGTCGCCCGAAGTCAGGTCCACCAGATCGGCCAGACCCGGGTCGTCATCCAGCCGGGGTACGCCCAGCGGCGGCAGCCCCAACAGTTGCAGGGCGGTCTTGGGGATGCTGACGTGCGAACACCACCGGTGATCGATTCCGGCTCGCACCCGGCCGCCGAAGACCAGCAGCGGCACCCGGGGCCCATAGGCCAGCTGCACCCCATCGGGGGTATGCTCCACGTTCGGGGTGTCCACGTGGTCGTCGTAGCCGCCCCAGTCGTCCCAGGTGAGCATGAACACCGTGGAGTCCCACAGCCCGGCCCGGGCGACGGCGTCCACGGCCTGCCAGATCGCGTCCTGACCGATGGTGACATCGGCCGGGGGATGCTCGTCATACGGGCTGTCATGCCAGATCATCGACAGCGCCGGCAACTGGTCGTTGGTGGCGTCAGCGTCGAACTGCGCCGAACGCACGATCTGGGGCGATCCTCGAAGCTGGGCGTAGAAGGAGACCGGGTAACGGCTGCGCCCGGTGTAGGCGCGCCAGCTCACTCCATGGTCATCGGCGTGTCCGGGCAACGAGGGCATATCCCACACCGGCTCGGGTTGGGTGCGGGGCGGGTTGCGCAGGGTCGGGCTCTGCCCGCCCACCAGGAGCAGATGGTTCGGGGTGGAGTTGGTGCCGAACCCGGCGCAGTGGTTTTCCAGAAACGACCCGGTGGCGGCCAGCCAGGCATAAAACGGTAGCACCGTAGCGGTGTCGAACTGCACGTGCGCCCCGGTGCTCCGACCGGTCAGCCACCGGTAGTAAGCATGGCGGTCATGAGGTTGGTCGTGGGCCGGGGGGTTGGGGGAGATCGGCCAGTCGGTGGCGACATCAGCCCCGTAGGCGGCCATGGAGCGGAAGTAGTTGTCGGTGGTGTGGTTTTCCTGCACCATGATCACTATATGGTTTATGGAGACTGGGGTGGCCACGATTAGACTCCCGTCAACATGCACGCCAGTGTCGCGTAATGATGTTCCTCGGTTTGGGGCTTCCCCGTCCGACGTGACTGGGCTGCGCTATATCCCCCCGTTCCTCCGATGCCGAAGGAGGCTCCGACGTAGGCACCACCGCTCGTCAGGAAAGTTTCCTCGGACGGCACGAGTACGGCAAGGCTTAACTTTGTGACCGAAAATTTACTCACGGTAGCTGAATACCACGGTAACTGAACCTGGACCACCGGAGAACGCGGCGTGTCGATCGTGTCATGACCGACGAGGTGCCCACTGAGCTGTACTGAGGGGAGGGTCGCGAAAGCGTCCAGTGCCGAGAGGACACCTCGTCGGAGGCGTGGGGGGTTTGTGCTGGACCGGCCGTCGAGATGGGCACGAGCGCCCAGGAGCCGGGCCCCTCGCGCCCGCGCTGAGGTCATGCGGTTTCTCGACGGCTTCGGTCCCACCGCGCCGCAGCCGTCGGTCGGAACCCGTGAGGCCTACCCAGTGACTAAGAGTGAGAAAATCTCTCGAAAACCACTCTTGTGGTCACCCCGTAACGGGTTAGGCGGAGTTGCAGATACTCAGCATTGAGACGTCTGCGCGATGTCCCTTGTCCCCAGGAGGTCCCATGTCAACCACACCTCCGCTCGTCTCGGTCGGCCTGCCGGTGCGCAACGGTGAAGAGGTGGTCGAAGGCGCCCTCCGGAGCGTCCTGGCCCAGCAGCACGAGGATCTCGAGCTGGTGATCTCGGATGACGCGTCCACCGACGGCACCGGGGAGATCTGTCGCTCCTACGCGCGAAGCGACTCCCGGGTGCGGTATCACCGCCAGCCGGAGAACATCGGTCTGCCGGCCAACTTCATGCAGGTGATGCACCTTGCCCGCGGCACGTTCCTCAAGTGGATCGGCGATGACGACTGGGTGGCGCCGAGCTACCTCTCCCGGTGCCTCGAGCGTTTCGCCGCGGACGATCGGCTCATCCTCGTCACCACACAGCAGGTTTTCCTCGGCGAGGACGGCCAGGCTCAGACCTCCGCCTACCCGGGGCGCAACCCCGGGTCTGACCGACCGGTCGAGCGCTTCACCGAGATACTGCGGTTGCTGGCCGAGGGGTACCTGCCGCTGGACCCGATCTACGGGCTGATGCTCCGGGAGCCGGTCGCGGCCATCCCGCGCCGACCCATGCTCCGCGAAGACGAGGTGTTCGCCGCGAAGCTGGCCCTGGCCGGACCATGGGACCGGGTGCCCGAGGTGCTCGCGCACCGTGGCTGGAGAGTTCCCGCCCGAATGACGCAACGGGCCCGCCGGCTGGACGTGCCGGCCTGGCAGGCCAGGGCCGTCAACCTGCTGCAGTGCCGTGAGCTGCTGGCCTACCTGCACCAGGTCCCCCTCACCCCGGCGGAGGAGCGAGAGGCGCGCGCCGAGGTCCGCCGGCTGTACGTGCGCCGCCACCAGCGCACTGCCGTGCGCGGCTGCCACAAGCTCATGCGGCTTGTGCGGTCCGGCGCGGCGCTGACCACGACGGGGACGGGCTGATCGCCGGCCCGCACGGGCGAAGGTCGACTTCCCCGGCTCGGGAGTGCGTAACAGTGTCACAGCACTGAATACCGCTCATGAGGAGCGCAGCTCCAAATCGGCGAGCAGGAGGGCGT
This sequence comes from Pseudonocardiales bacterium, assembly GCA_019243635.1. Taxonomy (GTDB): domain Bacteria; phylum Actinomycetota; class Actinomycetes; order Mycobacteriales; family Pseudonocardiaceae. Next base: position 17,457 of record JAFAUB010000122.1, on the reverse strand, counting down.
GGTCGCTGCCCGCGGCGGCGGCCTCGTCGGACAGGCGCTTCACCGCGCGTACCTCGAGCTCGGGAGTGGCCCAGAGGTGGTCGTCCTCAGCGCTGAGCACCTGGTTCAGGTGGTGGACCTGACCCGGCCCGAACAGCGGGTCGGGTCCGCCGGATGCTGATGAGCCGGCGTCGATGCCGAAGACCACCGGGCCGGGCGTGCCGGCGAGCCAGCCGGCGATCCCGGCGTGGAACGCCTGCCGCAGGACAGCGGCGGGCTGGCCGGAGGGCTGCCGGCCGTGGAAGCTGCAGACGGTCAGCAGGTCACCGGTGGACAATGCCGCCCGAGCCGCCACCGTCCGCCAGAGGAATCCGAGCCGCACCGGATCCTGGACGTCGAAGGGCGCCCGGTCCAGCACCTGGGCATCCAGCAGGGCGGTGGTGGGAACGCCCAGTACAGCGCACCCCAGCCGGTACTCGCTGGCCCTCGGGTTGCACAGGTCGGTGGACAGGGCACCCCAGGAGAACAGCCTGGAGCGCCGGTGCATCCGTTCATGCGCTGAGGGGTGCGGCAGCAGCGCGCGGTAGACCGGCCGGCCGATCTCCTGGAGCAGCGCGAGATCAGGCTGCAGCCGGCGGAGCAGCTCGACCTTGGCGTCCAGCAAGCCGGTCGGCCGGGAGTCGACGTTCCAGCTCACCACCCGGATGCGCACCGACGCTACTGCTCCGCGCCAGGAGCCCGGTGCTCCGCGACCCGGTGGATCTCGGGAACGAAACCCCACACCGACCCCAGCCGCCCGAGCTCGAAGTCCCCGCCGGCCCGCTTGCGGTAGGACGCCTCGAGGATCGGGCGCTCGTCGACTCCCTGCGTGATCGCCAGGCACGGCGGCCGGTAGGCGCAGCCCGAACAGTGCTCCCAGGAGGGGTTCGGGTAGATCCGCAGCGACGGATCGGTCATGTCCTGCATCTCCAGCGCCACAGCGATGCCGTGCCGTTCAATCTCGAGCTCGGGCCTGGGGATGTGGGTGCGACGGAAGAACTCGGTGCCGCGCTGTGTCGTGATGCCACCCACCCCCGGCGACACCCGGACCTGCACCTCAGGCGTGGCCGCGGCAGCGGGCGCGACCACGCGCAGCTCGTTGTGGATGGTGCCCTCGAGTTTGGCGAGGAAACCCAGCTGCCATGCCCAGCTCCGGGCGAGGGCCTGCTCGTCGAGCCGCAGCGCTTCGAGGTCCGGCCACCGCGAGTCATTGATGATCCGGTGCTCGACGAGCCAGTACAGCTCGTGGTCGTCGATCACCACCAGGTCGATCTGGACCCGGTACTGCAGCGGCCGGCCCTGCGGGGTGGTGAGCCCGCGGTGCGGGTCGGCCGGGTCGGGCAGGGCGATGTCGAACTGCGAGGCCACCTGGATGGGGGTGAAGCGGTCGACGTCATGCGCCCATTCGAAATAGCGCTCCAGAACTCCCGTGCCCAGCTCCAGGTGTCGCTCCCAGTCCTGGACCTGCGCCGAGGACACCTCACGGGTCTGCGTGTAGGCGTCGCGTTGCCTGCGCATCGACTTCTCGAAGCCGGCCAGCGCCAGCGGCCGCACGATCGCCCGGTTCCAGTCCCACATACCCGGGAAGTAGTAGACGTCGAGCGCGTCGTGCATCGCTTCGCCGAAGTCGAAGACCTGCGCCGGCTCGATCGGCTCGTAGCCCTGCCGCTCCCGGGCTCCGAGGTCCCAGGCCCGCCGGCACCGCCGGAACAGCCTGCTCTCCCACGGTCTGGCCACATAGTTCACGCTCACGGCCACCTCCCGCCGCCCTTCTTAGGACTCCCGAGGGTCCTTCTAGGACTCCCGAGGGTACCGTGAGCGCGGGACCGACGGGTCGGCTCGTCGCCCGGCTGCGGCGAACATGGTCCCGACGAGCCCGCGGGCTCGCCGGGCTGGTCGCGGACGGTGACGGTATGACTGCGCAGCGACCCCGGCACGGCGGTCCGGGCGCGACAGTCCGCTGATCATCGGCTCGCTAGCCGACGCCGAGGTGGCGGGCGATGAGCATGCGTTGGACCTCGCTGGTGCCCTCGCCGATCTCCAGGACCTTGGCGTCTCGGTAGAAGCGACCCACCGGGTACTCGTTCATGAAGCCGTAGCCGCCGAAGACCTGGGTCGCGTCGCGGGCATTGTCCATCGCCGCGTTCGAGGAGACCAGCTTCGCGATCGCGGCCTCTTTCTTGAACGGTTCGCCGCGTAGCATCCTCGCTGCGGCGTGGTAGTAGGTCAGCCTGGCGGCGTGCGCCCGCGCCTCCATATCGGCGATTTTGAACTGGATCGCCTGGTAGCTGCCGATGGCGTGGCCGAAAGCACGCCGCTGCCGGGCGTAGGACACGCATTCGTCGATACAGCCCTGGGCCAGCCCTACGCTCAGCGCGGCGATCGCGATGCGGCCCTCGTCGAGAATGGAGAGGAACTGCGCATAACCCCGGCCGCGCTCACCGAGCAGGTTCCCCAGCGGCACCCGGCAGTCGTCGAAGAACAACCCGCGAGTGTCCGAGCAGCGCCAGCCGACCTTGGAGTAGCTCGCTGAGACTGTGAAACCCGGGTGCTGGGCCGGGACCATGATGGTGGAGATCTCCTTGCGGCCCCCGCTGACGCCGGTGATCGCGGTGACGGTGACCACAGAGGTGATGTCGGTGCCGGAATTGGTGATGAACGCCTTGGACCCATTGATCACCCACTCGTCGCCGTCGCAGCGCGCGGTGGTGCGGGTAGCGCCCGCGTCGGAGCCCCCGCCGGGCTCGGTGAGGCCGAAGGCGCCGAGCCGTTGGCCGGTGCACAGCTCCGGGAGCCAGCGCCGCTTCTGCTCCTCGGTGCCGAACCGGAAGATCGGCATCGCGCCCAGCGACACGCTGTCCTCCAGCGTGATGGCCACCGACGAGTCCACCCGCGCCAGTTCCTCCAGCGCCAGGCACAGCGCGAAGTAGTCGCCGCCCATCCCGCCGTACTCCTCGGGGAAGGGCAGGCCGAACAACCCCATCGCGCCCATCTTCGCGACCAGCGAGTAGGGGAACGTCCCGTGCTCGTAGAGGTCGGCGATGACCGGGGCGACCTCCTTACGGGCGAACTCCTCGACGGTGGCGCGCAGCGCCGCATGCTCCTCGCTCAGCTCCTCGAACACATGGCCTCCCTGTGGACAACCCGTGAGTGGTAATGCGAGCTATAGCTAGGATCGCCACTCACGGGTCAACGACCAGCAGCACGGCGCCGCGCCTGACGGTGTCGCCGGGGCGGGCGCGCAGCTCGCGAACCACCCCGCTGACCGGCGCGGTCAGCACATGCTCCATCTTCATCGCCTCGAGCACGAGTAGCCGGGCGCCCGCGGTGACCTGCCGACCCTCGGCGACGTCGACGACGGTGACGGTGCCGGGCATCGGAGCGCGCACCGTGCCGTCCGCGCCCTGCTCGGTGTGCCGCGCGGCGTCGAGGAGCTGCTGCTCGCGCAGCTCCCAGCTGTGCCCGTCGCGACCCAGCCACACCGCGGCGCCATCGGCCGCGCAGGTGTAGCGGCGGGTGATCTGATCAAGGGTGACGACCAGGTCCCCGCCATCCCAGCGGGCCGACGCGCGAACCGGGGCACCCGCGCCGACGGCGAGCTCGGCGGCGGCGGCCCGACCCCGGGTTCGGACCTCGACCGGGTGGTGCCCACCGACCTGGAACCACCAGCGGGTCCAGGCGGGCTCACCGACCCGCCAGCCGCCGGGCAGCGCGAACGGATCCACCACCGGCCCGGTGGGTTCCAGTGCCAGCAGCGCGCGCAACCCGGCGGCGGCGAGCACATCCCCCGGCGGCTCCGGGGGGACCCAGTGCGAGAACCGGCGCTGCACCAGCCCGGTGTCCAGCTTTCCGGCCCGCACGCCGGCATCGGCGAGCAACGCGCGCAGGAACGCCACGTTGGTGTCCAGGCCCAGGATGCTGGTCTGGGCCAACGCGGCGTCCAGCCGGCGCAGCGCGGTGTCCCGGTCGCCGCCGTGCGCGATGACCTTGGCCAGCATCGGGTCGTAGTCGCTGCCCACGGTGTCGCCCGCGAGCAACCCGGAGTCCACCCGAACGCCCGGCCCGGCGGGCTCGCGCACCCGCAGCACCCGCCCTCCGGTGGGCAGGAAGTCATTCGCGGGGTCCTCGGCGTAGATCCGCGCCTCGACGGCATGGCCCTTGAGGCGCAGCTCGCCCTGACCGAGCTCCAGCGGCTCCCCAGCGGCCATCCGCAGCTGCCACTCGACCAGGTCCAGGCCGGTGACCAGCTCGGTGACCGGGTGCTCGACCTGCAGCCGGGTGTTCATCTCCAGGAAGAAGAACTGATCGGGCGTCCGCGCCGGCACGAGGAACTCGACCGTCCCCACGCCGGTGTACCCCACGGCCCGCGCGACGGCCACCGCGCACTCTCCCATCCGGGCCCGGGTCGCGGCGTCCAGCAGCACCGAGGGCGCCTCCTCCAGGATCTTCTGGTGCCGCCGCTGCACGCTGCACTCGCGCTCGCCGAGGTGCACCGCCGCGCCGTGCGCATCGGCCAGCACCTGGATCTCGACATGCCTCGGGGTGGTGATCAGCCGCTCGATGAGCAGCGTGTCGTCGCCGAAGGCGCCCCGAGCCTCCCGGCGGGCGCCGGCGATGGCCGCGGGCAGGTCCCGCGCGCGGTGCACCACCCGCATGCCCTTGCCCCCACCGCCGGCGGAGGGCTTGAGGAGCACCGGGTAGCCGATCACGGCGGCTGCGGCGGCCAACGCGTCATCATCGCGACCAGGACCGTCGCGACCAGGACCATCACCACCGAGGCCGTCGCCACCGGGACCGCCACTGCCGGGCACCACCGGGACGCCGGCGGCCGCCGCGGCCGCCTTGGCCCGGATCTTGTCGCCCATCGCCTCGATCGCGGCGGCGGGCGGCCCGATGAAGACCAGCCCGGCGCGCGCGCAGTCCCGGGCGAAGACGGCGTTCTCCGAGAGGAACCCGTAGCCGGGGTGCACGGCCCGCGCGCCGGTACGCGCGGCGGCGTCCAGTATCCGCCGGCCGGACAGGTAGCTCGCGGCCGCCGGCGCGGGGCCGAGCCGGACGGCGACGTCAGCGTCGCGGACGTGCCGAGCGTCGGCGTCGGCGTCGCTGTACACGGCCACTGAGCGCACGCCCATCGCGCGCAACGTGCGGATCACCCGCACCGCGATCTCACCGCGGTTGGCCACCAGCACCGACTCGAACATGCCGCTCACATCCGGAAGACGCCGAAGCGCCCGCGCGACAGCGGCGCGTTGGCGCAGGCGGACAGCGCCAACCCGAGCACCATCCGGGTGTCCGCCGGGTCGATCACCCCGTCGTCCCACAACCGGGCCGTCGAGTAGTAGGGGTGACCCTGGTGCTCGTACTGGCCACGAATGCGGTCCTTGAAGGCCACCTCGGGTTCAGAATCGCCGGAACGGCGAACACTGGCGAGCACCGTGGCGGCCTGATCCCCGCCCATCACCGAGATCCGCGCATTGGGCCACATGAACAGGAACCGGGGCGAGTACGCCCGGCCACACATCGAGTAGTTCCCCGCACCGAATGAGCCGCCGATGATGACGGTCAGCTTGGGTACCCGGGTGGTCGCGACCGCGGTGACCATCTTAGCGCCGTGCTTGGCGATCCCGCCGGCCTCATACTCCCGGCCCACCATGAAACCGGAGATGTTCTGCAGGAACACCAGCGGAACGCCCCGCTGGTCGCACAGCTCGATGAAATGCGCACCCTTGAGCGCCGACTCGCTGAACAGGATCCCGTTGTTGGCCACCATTCCCACCGGGTGGCCGTGCAGCCGGGCGAAGCCGGTGACCAGCGTGGTGCCGTACTCGGCCTTGAACTCCGCCAAACGGCTGCCGTCGACGATCCGGGCGATCAGCTCGCGGACGTCGTAGGGAGTGCGGAAGTCCACCGGCACCACACCGTAGACTCCCGCCGCGGTGGGCTCCTCGGTGGCGATCACCTCCCACGGCCGGGGCGGGCGGGGCCCGAGGGTGCCCACGATGGCGCGGACGATCCGCAGCGCGTGGGCGTCGTCGTCGGCGAGGTGATCGGTGACTCCGGAGACGCGGGAGTGCAGGACGGCGCCGCCGAGCTCCTCGGCGCTCACCACCTCACCGGTGGCGGCCTGTACCAGCGGCGGGCCACCGAGGAAGATCGTGCCCTGGTTGCGGACGATCACCGCCTCGTCGCTCATCGCCGGTAGGTAGGCACCGCCTGCGGTGCAGGAGCCCAGCACCGCCGCAACCTGCGGGATGCCGCGGGCGGACATCGTCGCCTGGTTGTAGAAGATCCGGCCGAAGTGCTCCCGGTCGGGGAACACCTGATCCTGCTCGGGTAGGTAGGCCCCGCCGGAGTCGACGAGGTAGAGACACGGCAGGTGGTTGTCCAGCGCCACCTCCTGGGCGCGCAGATGCTTCTTGACGGTCATCGGGTAGTAGGTGCCGCCCTTGACGGTGGCGTCGTTCGCGACGATCACGCACTCCCGCCCGGCCACCCGCCCGATCCCGGTGATGATCCCGGCGGCCGGCGCCTCGTCGCCGTACATACCGGTGGCCGCGAGCGGGGACAGCTCCAGGAACGGGCTCGACGGGTCCACCAGCGAGTCGACCCGGTCGCGCGGCAACAGCTTGCCGCGCTCGACATGGCGTTGCCGGGCTCTCGGCGGTCCGCCCAGCCGGGCTCTCGCGAGCCGCTCGCGCAGCTGCGCCACCAGCGCCACGTGCGCCTGCACATTGTCCGCGTCATCCGTGGCAGCGCTAGCCAGGTCATTCACCGCGCTGACCGCGGCGTCCATACATCGCTCCCTTCCCACGAGCGCTCGTGACCCCACGTTAGCGTCAGACGCTCACCTCCGGACCGTCGGCGCATTCAGCGGGCACTCGTGGGTCTCGGGACTGGGGGGTCGGACTCTGCTGCCTCGATGGGCCACTGGCAGGGCCATCGTCAGTCAACGGGCGTTGTGGAAGATGATGCCCAGTACGCTGCGGTCGCCGGTGTGCACCGCGCTGACGCCATGGCGCACCTGCACCCGGTGGTAGCCCCGGGTGCCCTGCCTGGGCCGGTGCCGGACGGGGAAGATCACCGCCTGGCCCTGGCCGGGACGGGCCACCATCGGCCGGGACTGCCGACGCGGCCGCTGCTCAACGAACACGCTCTCCCCGCCGGTGAAGTCCTCATCGGGGCGACTGAGCATGACGAGGAACTGCAGCGGAAACGTGAGATCGCCGTAGATGTCCTGGTGCAGGCAGTTGTAGCCGCCCGGGCCGTAGCGCAGAACCAGCGGTGTGGGCTTGTGCTGGCCCAGCCGGGTGCATTCGTCGAGCAGAGCGTCGAGGGTCTCGGGAAACCGGCGCTCGCCGAGCCGGCCGGCCCAGCGGTTGGCGATCGCCGCCAACGGCGGGTAGAGGCTCTCCCGCAGGGTCTGCACCAGCGGGGGCAGCGGATCGGCGAAATAGCGGTAGCTGCCCTCACCGAACGCATACCGCGCCATGGTGATGGTGCTGCGGAACCGGGAGTCGTCGTCGAACATGTCGACCACCTCGACGCACTGCTCGGGCGAGAGCAGCGGCGGGGTCATGGCGAAGCCTGAGCCGTCGAGCTGGTTCTCCGTCGCCGGCCAGTCGAGATCGGCCAGCGTGGGCAGCTCAGCCGCCGCGGGACAGGTCACGATCTTGCCGGCCTCGCTCATCACGGTCCTCCTCGTCGGGGATCGGCATCGGGTACGCGCACGGGATGCCCACGCCCACCGGAGCAGAACCCACCAGGCGGGGACAGGTTGGGCTGTACATTTTAGAATACCTATGTATGATATGGCTCATGCGGCGGACGCACGCTCTGGTCCAGGTGGCGATGGCTCTCGTGAGCGATCCCACGGGACGGCACTGGGGTTACGAGCTGTCCAAGCAGACCGGCGTCCGGTCTGGCGTGCTCTACCCGATGTTGACGCGAATGCTCGACGAGGGCTGGGTCGAGGACGGGTGGGAGGACCCGACCACCATCCGTGACAAGCGCCCACCCCGGCGGTACTACGAGCTGACCGAGGAAGGCAGGTTGGCGCTCGGCGCGGTTCTCCGGGACGCCAGCCACGACGCGCGGTTCGCCGGGGTCCTCCAGGCGGCCCGCCGCGACCCGAGGTTCGCCGACCTGGCCTGGGGGTTCAGCTGATGGTCGAGCTACTGAAAGCCATCGAGTCCTGGCATAGTCTGCTGTTGGCGCTCGTCGTGTTCGGGCTCGCCCCGGGAGTCTGCCTGCGACTGGTCGTCCTCGCCTATCCCCGCGGTGACCCGCGCCGGGCCGAGCTGATCGCGGAGCTGTACGCCGTGCCCCGGTGGGAGCGGCCTCTGTGGGTAGCCGAGCAGCTGGAGGTCGCGCTGTTCGAGGGCCTCGGACACCGTCGCCGCGGTAGCGGTGAGCCTCGAGCGGGGCCTGCTAAGCCGTCCGAGGGGGACCTTGAAAGGTTCGTTGGGCTCTTCTGACGTTGTGGGGTCGCAAAGATGCCATCCAGTTCGCCGCAACGCCCGGCGCCGCGCTGGAGCAGCTGGAACCTGCTGCTCCTGGTGCCGCTGCTCGTGCTGGTCACGCCGCTGTACAACAGCGACAGGCCACGCCTGTTCGGTTTCCCGTTCTTCTACTGGTGCCAGTTCCTGTTCATCCCGCTCGGCGTGATCTGTGTGGCGGTGGTGTACCTCAAGACGAGTGACCGGCGGTGACCGTGCGGTGGACCGAGCTGGTCATCTTCACGCTGCTGTTCGCCGCCGTCACCGGGCTCGGTTTCTACGCCGCCCGGTGGAAGGTGAGCTTTCCACTCGATCACCTGGATGAATGGGGACTGGGTGGTCGCGGGTTCGGCTCGGGGGTCACCTGGTTCCTCCTCAGTGGTGACATCTTCACCGCGTACACCTACGTCGCGGCGCCCGCGCTGATGTGGGGTACCGGGCCAACGGGGTTCTACTCGCTGACCTACGGCGCGTTCGTCTACCCGCTGGTTTTCCTGCCAGTGGTGCGGTTATGGTCGGTGTCGCGGGTACGCGGGTATGTGACGCCGGCGGACTTCGTCCGAGGTCGCTACGGATCGGCCGCGTTGGCGCTGCTGACGGCGGTCACCGGAACCGTCGCGATGATGTTCTATATCGCCTTGCAACTGGCCGGGCTGGAGGCGGTATTACGCACCATGGGTCTCAACTGGGCCGGGCTGGCCGGGCACATCCCGCTGTTCGTCGCGTTCGTGATCCTCGCGGTGTATACCTACCGGGCCGGTCTGCGGGCTCCAGCGCTGATCTCCTTCGTGAAAGGACTGGTGATCTACCTGGTGATCGTCACCGCTACGGTCACCGTGTCGTGGAGACTCGGGTGGAGTACTATCTTCGACGCTGCGGACACGAAGTTCGCCGCCCTGCCCTCGCATGGCGAAGGAATTGTGCTGGGTACCGACAACCAGTTGCAGTACGTCACGCTGGCGCTGGGCTCAGCACTCGCGTTGTTCGTCTACCCGAATGTGGTGACCGGTGCGCTGGCCTGCCGCAGCAGCAACGTCCTCAAACGCAACATGGCGGCGCTGCCGATAAATGCACTGGTGCTGGGGCTGTTCCCGTTGCTCGGCTACGCGGCGATCGCGGCGCACACGCACCCGATCGTCAATGCGGCCACCGGCCGACCGGACTCCAACACGATCATTCCGATGCTCTTCGAGGGACAGTTCACCTCCTGGTTCGCCGGGATCGCGTTCGCCGCCATCGGGATCGGCGCGCTGGTTCCCGCCGCGGTCATGTCGATCGCGGTGGCGAACCTGTGGACCCGGAACATCTACAAGGCGTACCTGCATCGCGACGCCACCCCCGAGCAGGAGACCAGGCAGGCCAAGATCGCCTCGCTGACGGTGAAGTTCGGCGCCGTCGCCCTGGTCGTGCTGATCGACCCGCAGTACTCCATCACCCTGCATCAGATCGGTGGCGTGATCATTCTACAGACGCTGCCGATGGTGGCGATCGCGCTCTACACCCGCTGGTTCCACCTCTGGGGCCTCGCTGCGGGCTGGGCCGTCGGACTGGCGTGGGGACTGTCGATGCTCTACAGCATCCCCGACCCCGCCACCGGCACGGGGCACTTCGGCGCCACGGGGCTTGAACTGGCCAGGCTGTCGATCCTCGGCCGGCATCCCTTCGCGGGCTCACCGATGCAGATCTACGTCGGACTCGTCGCTCTCCTCGGCAACCTCGTGGTCGCCGCGGTGGTCACCGTCGTGCTGCGCCGGATGCGAGTCCGCAACGGCACCGACGAGACCGAGGCGCGGGACTACCACGCCGACAAGGCCGTCCCCCAGCTCAAGCCCGTCGTCGTCGGCTGATCATCATCACGGGGCGCGGAGGAACTCGGTGAGCAACGCCGTGGTGTGCTCCGGGGCTTCTTGTTGCACGAAGTGCCCGACCCCGGGCAGCACCTCGTAGCGGTGACCGTCGCCGGCCCAGCGGGCCGAGCGGCGCGCGGTCCGCTCCAGCACGTACGGGTCATCGGCACCGTGCAGCTGGAGCACCGACACCCGCACCGTCCGGTCCACCGCCCGGGACAGCCGGCGCCCGTCGAAGCGGAACCGCGAGCGGCCGACCCACCGGTAGTACTCCAGCGCGCAGTGCGCCGCGCCGGGGATCAGCATGGCCTCACGGTAACGCCGGGCCGCCGCGGTGAGCTCGCTCGACGCGCACCACCGCGGTCCCGCCCCGGTGCGCAGGATCCTCTCCACCCGCGCTGCGCCGTCGTGGGTGAGGCTGCGCTCGGGCAACCAGGGGGCTTGGACACTGGCGAGGTACCGGGCCGCCGAGCGCTGTGCCGGGTCGCACAGCAGCGCTTGGCCCATCGCTCGTGGATGAGCGGCGGCCAGCACCGCCACCGACCGCACCACCCGGGGGTGCAGCGCGGCCGTGCACCAGCTGAGGATGCCGCCCCAGTCGTGCCCGACCAGGTCGGCCTGGCGTTCCCCGAGCGCCCGGACCAGGCCCGCCACGTCACCGGACAACGTCCACGGGTCGTATCCCCGGGGGGGCTTGTCCGAGTCGCCGTAGCCCCGCAGGTCCACCGCGACGGCGCGCATCCCCGCCGCGGCGAGCGCGGGGAGCTGGTGGCGCCAGGACCACCAGAACTCCGGGAAGCCGTGCAGCAGGAGCACCAGCGGGCCCGTCCCGAGCTCCGCCACGTGCAGCCGGATCCCGTTGGCCGATATCTCGCGATGCGTCCAGGGTCCAGGAACCCGTACCGAGCCGGGGTCCGGCGGGCGGCTCACTCCCTGGACGGGTCAGTGCTGACCGGCCCAGTGCTGACCGGCCCAGTGCTGGGTTGGCCAGCACTGAACTCGCCGGCGCCGCGGTACCCGGCGCTCCGGCGGGTCAGCGCCGCCCCGGTATCGCGTACGGTGCTGATCGTGCGTTCCGGCTTGCGGATGCTGCGCATCCGGCGCCAGCCCAGCAGTGCGCACCCCGCCGCGGCGCCCAGCATCAGTCCGAACACGATGCCGAACCCGGCCCACTGCGGCAGCCAGATGGCCAGCACCTCGGCCACCGTGATGAACAGGAAGAACAGGCTGAACAACACGATCGCCAGCGCGAGGATGAAGAAGATGCTGCCCTTGACGCCCTTGCGGAGCTCGGTGGTCACCTCCGCCTTGGCCAGCTCCACCTCCGAGCGGAACAAGGTGGAGAAGTGCGTGGCGGCCTCCCGGACCAGGTCGCCCAGGGACGCATCCGCGAGCTGCGGGAGCTCTTCCGGTGACAGCGGGACAGCGGGCACCGCGAGCGGTGGTTCCGGTTTAGCGTGCCGGCCGTTGCGGGGCTGCGTGCCTGTCACGGGCCACATGGTGCCATGACCCATGTCGATCACGCACTGTGGTCGGCTTTGTGCCCAGGGTGACCGGTCTGCCGGCGTGACGTGCGCGCCCCGCACGACCGTCCGAGGGATACCTCCGTCTGTCACCCCGCCCAGGCCTGGTCTTGGGTGTCTCAGTGTGCCGAGTTCGACGAGAGCGCTGCTCTGCGGCGGCCGAGCAGCGCTCTCGTCGAACTCGGCAACAGCAGAATCGATCAGCCGGTCCCCCCGTCGCTACCAGTTGGCCCTGCGGTCGCCATCGCGACCGGCAGCACGGTCGTCCGCAGCACGACGACCCCCAAGACCATCCACGGGCGACCTGCCGGGCCGGGCGCGCAGACGGTGGATCAAGGACCTCGCCTGCTCCAGCTTCACGCAACGCAACCGCCCCAACAGACCGACGGTCCGACTTGCGTGGTTCACTCGGACCTGGTGGCGTACCGCGCAGGGGAAGGGAGGACGGGTATGTTCAGTGATCCGCTGGTGCCGGTGGCCCAGCGGTTTCCGCTGCTTCGGTTGGCGGGTCCACTCAGTGACGCCCGCCCGAGCGAGGAGCGGCCGTTCGCGCTGCGGTTCGCGGTCGTGGGTGAGCCGGCCACGGTCAGCCACCGGACGGCGTCTCACCGGACCAATGTCCCGGCGCGGACCACGCTGGACGGTCGGCAGGTTCCCGACGACTACACAGTGCCCGACGACTGAGCCGGGGCCAAGGCGATGGTGCTGGTCGTCGGCGCGGTCGGTGACTGGTCGCTGGACACGGTGGCTGGTGCGTTGGATCGTCGCGGCGGCCTCGGTACGCGGTTCGGGTCACCGCGATCGGTGACGTGTTGTTCCCGGTCGCAATCCATGCTCACAGTGAGGCCGCGCGGGTGGATTGGCGGTCGGACTACGACGCGGTCTCCTGCCGGGTCACCCGGTGCCCGGCATCGGTCACTGAGGCGATCGCGAGGTATCTGTCGGTGATGGGGCTGCGGTTCGGCGCTTTCGACTTCATCGTTGATGACCACGATCGGTGGTGGTACCTGGAGACGAACGCCAGCGGGCAGTGGGGATGGCTGGCGGAAGCCTGTGATCTGCCCATGACCGACGCGATCGTCGCCGAACTGTTGGCGCGGGCATGACCACCGTCGCGGGGCAGTGGCGGTCCCGCGCGAGGAGGCTCGCCGACGAGCTGAGCGCGGCCGGGCACTTGAGTGACCCGGCATGGGTGGCGGCCTTTGAACACACCCCGCGGCACGTGTTCGTCCCCGCCTTCTATGCCCCCGGCGCGCGGCCGGGATGTTGATCCGCACGCGGGACGCCGAGGACGCCGGCGGGTGGCTGGACACGGTGTATCGCAACGAGGCCCTGCTGACCCAGCACCGCGCTGTGAACCCAGACGTCGAGGGAGTGCCGACCTCGTCCTCGACCTGGTTCTCATCAGCGGTGACGGCACTGTCGGTGCACCCGACCGGGCACCGTTCGATGCGATCATCGTCACCTGCGCCGTCTCCCACATCCCTCCCGCGTGGATCACGCAGCTCACACCGGGTGGGCGACTCATTGCCCCGTTCGGGTCCGCCTCCGGCGCCTTGGCGGTGCTGACCAAGGCCGAGGACGACGTGGTCGTCGGGAGCTTCGACGAACTCACCGGGTACTTCATGCCCCTGCGCGACCGCGCCGAGGACCCACGTGGGCCGCTGGAGGTGTACGGCCTCCCGCAAGTCGACCCGCCCACGCCCTACGAAGCCGTGACCGACCTCAACCCCCACGATCTCCTCGAGCCCGAGTTCCAGTTCTGGCTCGAGCTGCACCTGGCACCGGTCAACCTCGCCGTGACCGAACCGACCGAGCACCAACCCGGCACTCTCCTGGTGCACACCAGCGACAGCTACGCCACGGTCAGTACCCAGCCACGAGTGGACGGCACCTACCTCGTCCGGCAGTTCGGCCGGCGTCGACCGTGCGACACCATCGAAACCGCGTGGCGCAGCCGGCAGCATCACGGCCGCCCCGGCCGGACCCGGCTGGGCATCCGGGCATCGACCGACGTCAACCAGCAGTACCTGTGGCTTGGCTCCCACACTGGTGACGGCTCCAAGTGACACGCTGCGGCCGCACCGCTCGGATGACGGCGACGAGTGCTCGTCGTAGCTGCATGTCACCAGGCTGTACCTCACCCTCTGCGAGACCGAAGAACCGAACGTCTTTCACGCCGAGCGATGCCGCAGCCTTCTGTTGCTCATCACGGCGAATGCGCGGGATATCTCCACGGGGAATGCTCGCGTCGTAGCCGCCGGTCTCGCCGTCAGTCAGCACACAGTACGTCACGGCAACACCGGTGTCAGTCCAGCGCGCGATGGTACCGCCAGCCCAGAACTCGGCGTCGTCTGGATGGGCGACGATCACGAGGGCCCGTTCGATATCGTGCTCAGTCAGCATAGTCACGTGGCTACCTCGCTTCTGGTACAACCGTGGTGTCCGCCGAGCTGTCTTGGCGGAACCGATGGCTCCGCTCCCGGACGAGCTTGTTGACGCTCCACTGGGTTGATGCCGTCGCCACCGTGAACAACCCCGCTTGACGACCACGCCCACTTGATACAGCGAGGAGCCCAGCTCCCAGTGTGGGCGCTACCGCGTGTGGTCGCGGGTGACCGGCGAGCGGAACCGCCAGTTCTTCGTGGCGGTGCGGGGGGTGGGGGCGTCGTCGGGGGTGTTGTCGGGGTCGGTGCACACGGTCCAGGTGACGGCGGTGACGGCGGGTTCGAGGCTGAGCCGGCTGACGGCCTGCTCGAGTTGGCTGTCGTTGCGCTGCTCGGTGGTCAGCTCGGCGACGACACCGACCTGGTGGTCGGTGTCGGTGTTGTAGCTGCGGATGCCGCGCAGCTGGAACTCGCTGCCACCGACGGCTTGGACGAGCAGGGCGCGGATGTGCGCCTCGGCCGGTTCGGCGCAGACGGCCTCGAAGCGGTAGCTGATGCTGAGCTCGTCGCCACCGCTGGGTTGGTGGTCGATGCGGTGTCCCAGCGGTCGCAGCACCACGTTCGCGATGATCACTGCGGCGGTGCCCAGCGCGGCGATGGGGTACATCCCGGCGCCGGCCAGCGCCCCGACCGCGGCGGCGCACCACAGGGTGGCCGCGGTGTTCAACCCGCGTACGTTGAGCCCGTCGCGCAGGATCACCCCGGCACCGAGGAACCCGATCCCGGACACGATCTGGGCGGCCACCCGGGTCGGGTCGGCGACCCGGACGCCGCCGAGGAGACCGGCGTCGAACCCGTAGGCCGACAGCAGCACGAACAGCGCGGCACCGGTGGCCACCAGCGCGTTGGTGCGCAGCCCCGCGCCACGGGCCCGCCACTGGCGCTCCATACCTATCACCGCTCCCAGCCCCAGACCGGCGGCCAGCCGCAGCCCCATCTCCAACGTCGCCATCAGACGCCCTCCCATGCGGGTCGTGTCCCGTTACCGACCTCCCACCCTGCCGCACACCAGCGGGTCGGGCGCTCAGCCACCGGCGGCGAGTCGGACGATGACCACGACTGTATGAAGAGCATCCCCGCGGTCCGGTTCGGTCACCTTTCGTCATCGGTCGACCGTGCGCCGTGATGTTGTGCGCGGGTAGCGTGAGGAAGTCGTGAGGATTTCCTCCCTTGGCGTGAGGAAATCGTGAGGGAGTCGCACCGCCCGGTCGCCGTCGGAGTGTACTGGTGCCGCGACGAGGTGTCGCCCCGTGGCACGAGAAAGGGATTTCCCGCGCCCTTTCGATGGTGAGGAGCCTTGGATGCCGGATGTAGCTTTTATCGTGTTGACGATCGTGGTTTTCGCGGTGTTGGCTCTGGCGGTGCGGGGGGTGGAGCGCCTGGTCGGTACGGACAGCGCGGACGTCGAGAACGGGGTGGCGCGGTGAGCATCACGGATGTCGCCGGGTTGGTGGTGTCGGTGTTGCTGGTCGTCTACCTGGTGGTGGCCCTGGTGGCGCCGGAGCGGTTCACATGAGCACCGCGGCCGCCGGGTGGTTGCAGGCCGGCCTGCTGATGCTCGCCCTGGCGGTGTGCTACCGGCCGCTGGGTGACTACATGGCGCATATCTTCACCACGGACAGCCCCCACAGAAAACACTGGCGAATCGAGCGGGGTATCTACCGGCTGATCGGGGTGGACGCCGACGTCGACCAGAAATGGTCCACCTATCTGCGCGGGGTCTTGGCGTTCTCCGCGGTGTCGGTGCTTTTCCTCTACGGCTTCCAACGCCTCCAGGAGCACCTGCTGCTGTCACTGGGTCTTCCGGCGGTGAAAGCGGACGGGGCGTTCAACACCGCGGTGTCGTTCGTGACCAACACGAACTGGCAGTGGTACTCGGGTGAGTCCACGATGGGCCATCTGGTGCAGATGGCCGGGTTTGCGGTGCAGAACTTCGCCTCCTCGGCGGTGGGCATCGTGGTGGTGATCGCGCTGATCCGCGGGTTCGCCCGGTCGCGGACCGACCGGGTGGGCAACTTCTGGGTGGACCTCACCCGGACGTGCCTGCGGCTGCTGTTGCCGATCTCCCTCGTCTTCGCGCTGGTGCTGCTGGCCGGCGGGGTGGTGGACAACTTCTCCTCGGCGCACACGGTGACCACGCTGGCGGGTCGGCACCAGGTGGTCACCGGCGGGCCGGTGGCCTCCCAGGAGGCCATCAAGGAGCTGGGTACGAACGGGGGCGGCTTCTACAACGCCAACTCCGCGCACCCGTTCGAGAACCCGAACCCGGTCACCAACCTGGTCGAGGTATTCCTGATCCTGGTCATCGGGGTGGCCTTGACCCGAACATTCGGGCGGATGGTCGGTGACCGGCGCCAGGGTTACGCGATCCTCGCGGTGATGGCGATCATCTGGGTCGCCTCCACCGCAGCGATCAGCTTCTTCGAGTCCGGGCGCCATAGCGCGGCGGCGCTGGCCGCGGGCGGGGCGTTGGAGGGCAAGGAGGTCCGGTTCGGCATCCCGGGCAGCTCGCTGTTCGCGGCCTCGACCACGGTGACCTCCACCGGGGCGGTCAACACCGCGCACGACTCGCTGTCCCCGCTGGGCGGCGGCATCGCGATCCTGAACATGATGCTGGGCGAGATCGCCCCCGGTGGCACCGGGTCGGGGCTGTACGGGATTCTGGTGCTGGCCGTCGTCACGGTGTTCGTGGCCGGGCTGATGGTCGGGCGCACCCCGGAGTACCTGAACAAGAAGATCCGGCCCCGGGAGATGAAGCTGGCCTCCCTGTACATCCTGACCACCCCGGCACTGGTGCTGATCGGCACCGGGCTGGCGATAGCGCTCCAGGGTGAGCGGGCGGCGATCCTCAACCCCGGCGCGCACGGCCTGTCCGAGATCCTTTACGCCTTCACCTCCACGGCGAACAACAACGGTAGCGCGTTCGCCGGGTTGTCGGTGAACACCGTGTGGTACAACAGCGTGACCGGTGTGGTGATGTTACTCGGCCGATTCCTGCCCATCGTGTGGGTGTTGGCCCTGGCCGGATCACTGGCCGCCCAGCGCACGGTGCCGGCGAGTGCCGGCACGTTGCCCACGCACCGGCCGCTGTTCATCGGCATGCTGCTCGGCGTGATCATCCTCGTGG
>JAFAUB010000045.1 GCA_019243635.1 Pseudonocardiales bacterium | reverse complement strand
GTCACCCGCTACCACCGGCGGGCGAGCAACATTCCGACACCATGGACGAGCACGATAGCGACGATCGCCGCCGCTACCTGAACCCGGGAACCCGTGGAGCGCCGGATGCGTGGAGACACGCACGTCCGGTGCGGCGGGCGGACCGGGGAAACGGACCGGGAGCAATCCCGGCACCGCGCCCCGGTCCGACCCACCGTGATTGGAAAGGCCGGCGAGACCGCGATGGCGACCCTGGTCGAACGGACCACCCGCTACACCGTGTCCGTCGCGTTGCCCGCCGGCCGCCGCGACGCCACCACCACCTGTGACGCGCTGACCACCATCGTGACCGGGATGCCCACCGCGCTGACCATGACCCTGACCTGGGACCAAGGCAGCGAGATGGCCGCCCACGCCGCGTTCTCCCCGGCCACCGACGTCGATGTGTACTCCGCCCACCCCACTCACACACCTACCTCAACCACGTAGCCACCGAGCTCAACAACCGACCACGCCGTATACTCGGCTACCGAACCCCAGCAGAAGCCTTCGCCGACCTCCTAGCCGGCTCGATTGCTTCCACCGGCTGACACCAAGCGCTGCTGGCCCCGTCGTGTGCGGCTGGATCGAGGTGGCTGTAGTCCTCCCCACCGAGCAGCACGCCGGCGCTACAGCGGTAGAGGAAGGCGAGCTTGTTGAGTGAGTCCCGGCTTGGTTGTCGCTCTCCGCCTCCCAGTAGCTGATCTGCTTGTGGCTCTTCGGTCGCTCAGGGTTGGGCCAGAACTCGTTCCACTGGTCGGCGACCTGCTGTTGCGTGAGGCCGTGGGCGGCGGCGGCGGTGAGCGGACTGATGCCGTGCTGACGGCACCAGGTGACGATGATCTTCCCGTAGGAGACCTGTCTGCAGCAACCTCGCCGTCCGGTGGGTGGCGTCCAGGACGCAACTGCACACCGCCGTGCGCTGGCATGGCCGCACTGCACGAGACTCCCCATATCGCCGAGCAGCTCGCTGCCGCGCACGACCATGGGGAGCACCCCTTGGCCCACGTCCCCGCCCTGGCCGACATCCCGCTGAACCGCTGCGCACTGCGGGCACCCGAGCGTTACCAATGGGTGGACTCCTGGGCGTGAGCTCAAATCCCCTCGATGACAGGCCGCTCGTGACCGCCACACTGGGGCGATGAGTCCCCAACCCGCAGAGGTCGTCAACCTTGCCGAACACGTGGGGAACCGTCTCGGGCAAACGTGCGGCGGCGTCGAGCTCCTTGCTGATCGGCGCGGGTCCCGTGTCTACCGACTCCAGTTCACGGACGACCAGCCCATCGCCATCGACGAGTCCGCCGAGGTCTATGCTCTCACCGCCGTCCTGCACCTCGCCTGGACCGGCCTGCCCCCCACCTCCTATACCCACGACCAGGCACCCTGGCGAGGCAAGCTCGAAGACGTAGCCCAGGGCCGCCAACACGATCTCGAAGCTATAAGACCCTGGCCATGGCCCGCATTCGAGAATGCGCTGCGCCTCGCGCTCACCCCTGAACCCGAGACAGAACGATGTCGATGACAAGATTCTGTGATCTGATCATGGCGGGTGGCCGGTTACGCTGAGCCGGTGCCCGCCTCGTCGCCATCCCCGCGAGCCACTCTGGTCACGCTGGGCTGTGCTCGGAACGAGGTCGACTCCGAGGAGCTGGCCGGCCGGCTGACCGATGACGGTTGGGAGCTGGTTGACCCCGACGGCCCAGCGGCCGACGTGGTGGTGGTCAACACCTGCGGTTTCGTCGCCGCGGCCAAGAAGGACTCCATCGATACCCTGCTGGCCGCTGCGGACACCGGCGCCAAGGTCGTCGCGGTCGGTTGCCTGGCCGAGCGCTACGGCGCCGAGCTGGCGCGCAGCCTGCCGGAGGCCGACGCCGTCCTGGGTTTCGACGCCTACCCGGAGCTGTGCGCTCGGCTGCGCGACGTGCTCGCCGGTCGGGCGGTGCCCGCGCATCAGCCGGTGGATCGCCGCACCCTGCTACCGATCCCTCCGGTGTCCCGGCCCGCCGCGCTCGTCAGCGGTCCCGCGTTGCCCGGGCACGGCTGGGGCCCCCGAGTGCCACGCCGCCGGCTGGATGACTCTCCGGTCGCCCCACTGAAGATCGCGTCGGGCTGCGACCGGCGCTGCGCGTTCTGCGCCATCCCCACCTTCCGCGGCGCGTTCGTCTCCCGCCCCGTCGCCGACGTGCTGGCCGAGGCGGCGTGGCTGGCCGGGTCGGGGGTGCGGGAGCTGGTGCTGGTCAGCGAGAACTCCACATCTTATGGCAAGGACCTGGGTCGTCCCGGCGCCCTGGAGGAGCTGCTGCGCCGGCTGGCCACCATCTCGGGGATCGTGCGCATCCGGGTGTCCTACCTGCAGCCGGCTGAGACCCGTCCCGCGCTGGTGACCACGATCGCCGGCACCGCCGGCGTGGCCGGCTACTTCGACCTGTCCTTCCAGCACGCCAGTGAACCGGTGCTCCGTCGCATGCGCCGGTTCGGCTCGCGCGAGTCCTTCCTGGCTCTGCTGGAGCGGATCCGGCGCCACGCGCCCGCGGCCGGAGTGCGCAGCAACGTGATCGTCGGGTTCCCGGGGGAGACCGACGCCGACGTCGCGGAGCTGGAGCGTTTTCTCACCGAGGCGAGGCTGGACGCGGTGGGGGTGTTCGGCTACTCCGACGAGGACGGCACCGAGGCCGCCGGCCTGCCTGGGCAGCACGACGAGGACACCGTCGCGCAGCGGGTGGCGCGGGTCAGCGGGCTGGTCGAGCAGCTCACCGCGCAGCGCGCCGAGGAGCGGGTCGGGGAGACCGTGGACGTGCTGGTGGAGGCCGTTGCCCAGACGACCGTTGCCGAGATGGACGCCGCCCAGACGGGTTCCGGCGCCGGGTCCGACACGGTGGCCCAGACGCTCGGGCGCGCCGAGCACCAGGCACCCGAGGTGGACGGCGAGTGCGTGCTCACCGGCTCCGGAGCGGACTCGTTCGCGCTCGGTGACGTGGTGCGCTGCCGGGTGGTCGCCGCCGAGGGTGTCGACCTGGTCGTCGAGCCGATGGAGCTGATCGCCCCGGCCGGTGGCATGCCGTGAGCCCGCCGCCGGTAGCCAAAGTCCCGCTGTGGAACCTGGCCAACCTGCTGACTATGTCGCGAATGGTGCTTATGCCGGTATTTGTGCTCGCCTTGTTCACCAGAGGCGGTAGTGAACCGGCGTGGCGGGTCACGGCGGCGGTGGTGTTCGGCGTCGCGTCGCTCACCGACCGGCTCGACGGCGACCTGGCCCGGCGTCGTGGTCTGATCACCAGGTTCGGCACGATCGCTGATCCGATCGCGGACAAGGTACTCATCGGGGCAGCGCTGGTGGGCCTGAGCGTGCTGGGCGAGCTGGCCTGGTGGGTCACCATGCTGGTCGCCGTGCGCGAGCTGGGGGTCACCGCGCTGCGCTTCTGGGTCTTGCGGTACGGGGTGATCCCGGCCAGCCGCGGCGGCAAGGCGAAGGCGTTCGCGCAGGCCGTCGCGATCGAGCTCTACGTGCTGCCGCTCCCGCTGGTGGCCCATCCGGTGCGCTGGACGGCGATGAGCGTCGCGGTGATGCTCACCGGGCTCACCGGCATCGACTATGTGGTGCGGGCGCTGAGGCTGCGCGCCTCCGGTCGCCGAGCCGGCCGGCTGGCCGGTGAGTACGGTAGAGAGCAGGCGAGCCGGTGGGAGTAGGCCGGCCAACACCCGGGAGGACACGCGATGCCGCTGCTGCGGGAGGCCATCGGCGATCGGCTGCGCCGGACGCGGACCTCGCAGCACCGCACACTGCGTGAGGTGTCTCGGGTGGCCCGGGTGAGTCTGGGCTACCTCTCCGAGGTGGAGCGGGGCCGCAAGGAGCCATCCAGCGAGCTCCTCGCATCGATCTGTGACGCGCTTGACCTGCCGCTGGACGAGCTGTTGCGGCGGGTGGCCGACGACCTCGGTCCGGTGTACCTGCCCGAGGTGCCCGACACCCTCGCGGCCCAGCTGGTCGCGGCCTGAGCCGGCCAGGGGACCGGAGCAAGGGTAACCCCTAGTTCTGCCTGGGGTCAGTGGAAGCGCCGCTGCGCACCTGACACCATGGAGCCGGTATGCGGCTCCATGGTCGGACGGGGCTGGTCGGGTGGGGCGCTGGTCGGGTGCGGCGAAGCCGGGCCTGATTGGTCACGAGGAGAGGCAGCGGAAGAGATGGCCAACCCGTTTGTGAAGTCCTGGAAGTACCTCATGGCGGCGTTCTCGTCCAAGATCGACGAGCATGCCGATCCCAAGATACAGATCCATCAGGCCATCGAGGACGAGCAGCGCAAGCACCAGGCGCTGTCCAACCAGGCCGCCGCCGTCATCGGCAACCAACGCCAGCTGGAGATGAAGCTCAACCGGCAGCTCGGTCAGATCGAGAACCTGCAGTCCTCGGCCCGCCAGGCACTGGTGCTCGCGGACGAGTCGCGGCGCAGGGGCGATGAGGTCAAGGCGCAGCAGTACGAGCAGTCCGCTGAGTCCTTCGCCACCCAGCTGGTGACGGTGGAGCAGTCCATAGAGGATCTCAAGACGATGCACGACCAGGCCCTGCAGGCGGCCGGCCAGGCCAAGCAGGCGGTCGAGCGCAACGCGGTGGTGCTGCAGCAGAAGCTCTCGGAGCGGACCAAGCTGCTCTCCCAGCTGGAGCAGGCGAAGATGCAGGAGCAGGTGTCCGCCTCGCTGCGGTCGATGAGCGAGCTGTCCGCGCCGGGCAACACGCCCTCCCTCGACCAGGTCCGGGACAAGATCGAGCGTCGCTACGCCACCGCTCTCGGGGCCGCCGAGCTGGCCCAGAACTCCGTGCAGGGGCGGATGCTGGAGGTGCGGCAGTCCACGCTGGACATGGCGGGCCGTGCTCGGCTGGAGCAGATCCGCGCCTCGGTTCGTGGGGCGCCGGTCGCGGGTGAGGTGACCGCCGGTGAGCCGGCGCCACAGCCCGCCACGCCGCAGCAGGTGCTGCCACCGAACAGCCAGTCACAGCTCGGGCAGGGCTGAGCCGGGCAGTCGGGTTCGGCTGGGCTCAGCCCTCTAAGGTGCTGCCCATGCGAGCCTGCGCCGTGCGCCGAGCGCTGGAGGCCGAGGTCGCTGCGGCACGTCGACGGCTGGGCGTCGCCCCCCGAGTGCTGGACGTGGGCGGTGGCAGCGGCGTCTGGGCCGTGCCACTGGCCCGATCCGGCTGCTTGGTGACGGTGGTGGAACCAAGCCCCAATGCGCTGGCCACGCTGTACCGTCGGGTCGCCGACGCCGGAGTTCAGCGGCTGGTGAACCCGGTGCAGGGGGACACCGACTCGCTGGCCGACGCTGTTCCGGCGGCTAGTGCAGACCTCGTGCTCGGGCATGGCGTACTCGAGGTGGTCGAGGATCCCGCCGGGGCGGTGCGGGCGCTAGCCGACGCCACGGCACCCGGCGGTGTGGTATCGGTCCTGGTAGCCAACCGGTATGCGGCGGTGCTGGCCCGCGCGTTGGCTGGGCGGCCGGCGCAGGCCCGCCGGGTGCTTGCCGATCCGGACGGCAGGCTCGGTGCGGCTGACCCCATGCTTCGCCGCTTCGATACCGGTGGTCTCCTCGCGCTGCTCGCGGCCGGCGGGCTGGTCGTCGAGCTGGTGCAGGGCGATGGGGTGGTTGCCGACCTGGTGCCTGGCGGCGTGCTGGAGGCCCATCCCGGGGCAGCCGAGGCGCTCGCCGAGCTGGAGCTGTCCGCGGCCGAGCGGGCACCCCTGCGCGACATCGCCAGCCGACTGCACGCGCTGGCCCGACGCCCGGCGGTAACCGGCTAGCATGGACGATATCGAACAGGAGTTCGGGGACCTCTCACGGCGCGGGGCGGCGAGCCGTGCCTGCGACCGCGGCTGCCCCGTGCTGCACGTCGACATGGATGCCTTCTACGCCTCAGTCGAGGTTCGCGAACGTCCTGAGCTGGCCGGACGACCCGTGGTGGTGGCGGGCGGCAGCAACCCGGCCGGGGACCGCGGCGTCGTGCTCTCGGCGAGCTACCAGGCCCGGGCGTTCGGGGTCCGCTCGGCGATGCCGGTTGCGCAGGCCCGTCGGCTGTGTCCGCAGGCGGAGTTCGTGTCGCCGCATCTCCCCCGGTATGCGGAGGTCTCCCGAGGGGTGATGGCGCTGTTCCGGGAGATCACCCCACTGGTCGAGCCGCTGAGCCTGGATGAGGCGTTCCTCGACGTCGGCGGGTCCGTGCGCAGGCTGGGGATGACCCCGGCGGCGATCGGGGAGTGGATCCGCGGACAGGTCTACGACGCGCACCGGGTGACCTGCTCGGTGGGGGTGGCCCCGAGCAAGTCCCTCGCCAAGCTCGCCTCCGGGTTGTCCAAGCCGGACGGGCTGCTCGTGGTGCCCGCCGACGGTGCGCTCGAGTTCCTGCATCCGCTGCCGCTGTCCGCGTTGTGGGGAGTGGGCCGGCGCACCGCGCAGGCGCTGCGTCGGCTGGGATGCGCCACCGTGGCCGACGTGGCGAGCACACCCCTGACCGCCTTGGAGCGTGCCGTGGGTGCCGCGTGCGCCCAGCACCTGCATGAGTTCGCCAATGGCCGGGACGAACGGCCGGTGGTGCCCGACGCGCCGGAGAAGTCCGTGGGGGCGGAGGAGACCTTCGCCCAGGATGTGACCGACAGGGTGGTGTTGCGGCGCGAACTGCTGCGGCTGGTCGATCGCGCCACGGCTGCGCTCCGTTGCCGCGGCCTGCGCGGGCGCACCATCGCGCTGAAGATCCGCTACCCCGACTTCACCACCGTCACCCGCTCACGAACCGTGGCCAATCCTACTGACTCCGCGCAGGAGGTGTTCGCGGTAGCCGCCGACCTGCTGGACAGTAACCTGCCTTGTAGGGCGGCGGTCCGGTTGCTGGGGGTGCGGGTGGAACAACTGGTCCGGGGCGCGGCGACCGAGCAGCTCACTCTGGACGGTGGCGGTGCGAACGGAGGAGGCTTGCGGTCGCCGTGGGCCGACGTGAACTGGTCGGACGCCGAACGGGCGGCGGACGCCGCGCGGTCCCGGTTCGGCAGCGCCGCCGTGCGACTGGCTACCCTACTGGAGGTGCCGGCGAGGTCCGGTCGGGGGGAAACGCGGCTCTCCCCTGAATCGGGTAGCCCCATCGGCTAGTCCATACCGCTGCGGGCTCGTATCCTCGACGGTAGGAGCCCACGGTAGGCGCCCAGTGGCCGCAGGTACTACCGTCGGGGTTGGACCCCATATCGGCAACCGCATATCGGCAACCCCAGATCGACAACGGAGTGCCGGAGGAGGAGCGATGCCACTCTCCGAGCACGAGCAGCGTCTGCTCGACCAGATCGAGCGCGCGCTCTATGCAGAGGACCCCAAGTTCGCGTCGAACGTTCGGGGCGCCCGGATGCGCAGCCGGTCTCACCGCCGCCGGATCCAGGGAACCGCACTTTTTGTGCTGGGTTTGTTGCTCCTCGTCGCTGGTGTCGTGCTTCCCTTCCGCCCGGTCGGGATCCCGGTCGTCAGCGTTCTCGGTTTCCTGGTGATGTTCGCCGGTGCCGTCGTCGCGATCTTCTCTCGCCGCGCCGCCGGCGAGGGCCGGGGCGCGGGACCGGTGGACCCATCGTCGGCCGGGCAAGGTCGCAGCACCCTGGCCCAACGGATGGAGCAGCGGTTCCGTCGCCGCTTCGAGGACCACTAGCGTCGCCTCACCCGGCTTCGTAGGGCGTTGCGCCCGGTACGCAGTACGGAGCGTGGCAACAGCCGGGACATCCGGCTCGGCGGCGCGCACCGAGCCAGGCCGGCGCGCACGGCGTCCACGGCGGCGCGGAGCTCACGATCGGTGACGCGTGCCGAGGGAACGGGTCCGTCGACGCCGGCGTACCAGGATCTCTCCACCGCATCGACCACGATGCTCAGCCCGGCTCGCCCCGGCTCATCCAGGGCGTGCGCGTGGACCAGCCGCTGCGCGCTCGCCCGCACGGTCTCGCCGACGGGGGGCACCTCCCCGCGGTCCGCGGACTCCGCCAACACCTCCTCCCACGCGGCGCGGACCGCCCGAGGGCCGCCGGCGTCGACCAGGTGCAGTCGCCGTCGACGGCGGCCTGCACGCACCCCCAGCGGGGTGAGCCCCGCCAGCACACCGAGCCCCAGCAGGCCGGCAACGCTCAGTCCGATCCTGGTTCCGACGCCGCTCCCGGCGCCAGACGCCCTCGCCGCGACGCTGGGATGCGGCGCTGCCGCGTCCGGCATCGACGTGGCGGTGCCGGCCACCGGCGGGCCGGCCGGTGGCGGCGACCCCGCCGGGGTGGGGCCGGCAGCCACGTAGTCCGGCATCACGGTGCGTCCGTTGGACAGTGGAGTCGGGTCGAACGGCAGCCACCCAGCGCCCGGGAACCAGGCCTCCACCCACGCGTGGGCGTCGTCGGTCGTGATCAGCCGGGAGCCCCCGGTGACGGTGCCGGGGGTGAAGCCGACCGCGACCCGGGCCGGCACGCGCAGCGTCCGCAGCATGATCGCCATCGCTGAGGCGAACTGCTCGCAGTAGCCTCGGCGGCCGGTGAACAGGAAATCCACCAGGGCGTCCCCGCTGTTGCCTGGTGCGGTCCGCAAGTCGTAGCGGAACCCGTTGCTGGGCTGGGTGAACCACCGGTTGAGGGCGACCGTGGCGTCGAACGCCGTACTGGTGCCTGCGGTGACCTGGGTAGCCAGCCGGCGCACCCGCTGGTCCACCCCGGCGGTGTCGAGGTAGCGCGGGTCGACAGCCATGAAGGGTGCACCACCGGCGGGACCCGCCGCGCGGAGCAGCTGCGGGTCCGGCGCGGGGAGCACCCCGAGTTCGGTATACGGTTGCGCGTGCTGGCGGTGGTTGGAGAAGACGGTGATCGCGTCGGGATCGTAGTTCCAGTCCGGGCTGATGCCGGCCAACGCCAGCGGGTAGCCGAAGGACGGCAGCCAGTCGTCCACGTAGTTGATCGGCTCGATCCGCACCTGCAGGGCGGACCCCTGGACCGGGGTGGACACTCCGACGGGCAGTGGCAACCGCTCGGTCCTCTCGTCGCCCGCCGGTACCGCGCCGTCCAGCGCTCCCCGCTGCCAGCCCAGCCCGGTGGTGAACCGGCTCAGCGTCAGCGCTCGCAGGTAGGCCCGCTGTCTCAGCCCCCAGACCCGGAACAGCGTCACGACGTCCCCGCTGGTCAGTTGTCCACGCAGCGAGGTGAAGGGGCTCAGCCCGATCCCGCTGCCCGGTTGGCTGGTGCCGGCCGACCGGCCGGCGCCCACTGCGGTCACCGTCGCTCCGACGAGCAGCGCCACCACCACGGCGCCGGCGGTCACCGCGACCGCGGTGGGCGCGGCACCGATGTGCCCACCAGAGCCGGCGGACTCCCCCCACGTCAGCTGCCGGCGCCGACTGTCGACGGCGAGCAGCAGCGCAAAGCCCAGGGCGCTCAGCGCGAAGCTCCACCAGGGCAGCAGCTGTTCCGACACCGCGGCGGGCACGGTGACCACGCCCAACAACACCAACCCGGACGAGGCGGGTGCGGCGGCTGAGACGGTCAGGGTGTCCACCGCCACGGCGACCAGCCCGATGGCGACCACCACCAGGCAGAGCAGCCCGGCACTCTCCGGCACCGGGGGCACGCCGACTCTGATCTGCTGGGCGGTCCGTGCCAGCAGTGCGCGTAGCTGCGCCGCCGCGGCTGGTCCGGGCAGCACGACCAGCCGGCCGCTGGAGGTGAACATCACGGTGACCAGTCCCGCCAGCGCGGTGAGCTGGCCGACCGCGACCACGATCGATGGCATCCGCAACCACCGCAGCAACATTCCGGCGACGACCACCACAGCGGTGGTCAGCACCACGAAGCCCCACCAGTGGGGCCCGGTGAGCACGCCGGTCAACGATGTCGCGGCGAGCGCGACAGCCAGCCCGGCGGCTGCGGGCGGCAGCACGTGTGTGGTGAACCCGCTCACCGCGACACTCGCGGTGTGTGGCGGGAGCTGATGCACAACTGGTCCCACACCGCCGACGGCGGCCGCTCCGGGCGGGCCACCGCGACCGACCAGCCCGCCGCGACGAGCAGCCGGGCGGCCCGCGCCGGATCGGGCGCGGCGGCACCAGGGGAGACGTCCCCTCCAGCGCCCCAGGCCGCGACGTCCAGCAGCACGGCGTGGCTGCGTATGCCGCTCGGGCGGTGCGCCAGCAGCTGTTCGACGGCTACCGGCCCGACCGCCCCGAGCACGGCGACCACCTCCTGCCGCTCGGCCATCGCCGGGCCGCCGGCGAGGTCGCGCTGGTCGGTCGCGCGCAGCGCGGCCAGGGTGTCGAGTGCAGTGTCGACGGTGTGGTCGGCCCCGCCACCGGCGCCGGCTCGCACCAGTCCGTCACCGGTGACCAGCCGCACCCGCTGACCGCGCTGCCGCAGATGCACATACACGCTGGCGGCCAGCGACACCGCGTACTCCAGGCTTGAGGTGGAGCCGCTGCCGCGATGTGCGCCGCTGCGGTGGTCCAGCAGCACGATGGCGCCATCGCGCTCCAGCCACTCCTCAACCCGGACCATCAGCTCGTCTCGCCGTGCCGACGTGCGCCAGTGCACCTTGCGCAAGTCATCACCTTGCCGGTAACTGCGCACCACCACGGCGTCCTGGCCTGAGCCGACGCCCACTCGCCCGCCGTCCGCCTCGCCGGCACCCAGCTCGCCGCCGACGGGCAACCCGGTCAGCGGCACCACCGTGGGGATCACGACCAGCCGGCTGTGCCCGGCGAGCGTGCGGTTGTACTCCGCCAGGCCGAGTGGATCGGTGATCCGCGCGGTCAGCGGACCCAGCGAGTGCACCCCGCGCTCCGGGGGATGAAGCGGGTAGATCAGCGTCACCGCGCCGCGACGCGGCAGGCGCGCCACCACGGTTCGGCGAGGGCCGCCCAGCGCCTGGGGTACCACGTCCTCGAGCAGCAGCCGGCCGCTCAGCGCTCCGGTGCCGCGCAGCGTCAGGTGCGCCTGGCAGTCGCCGCCGACCTCGACCCGGGATGGCATCAGCTTTCGGGCCGCCCGCAGCCTGATCTGGGTGTGCCCGACGATCACGCTGGTCAGTAGCGGAAGCACCACGGCGAAGGCTGCCATCCGTAGCAGGTCCCGTTCGTTGACCAGCACCGAGCACAGCGCCGCCGCGAGTCCGGCGGCGAGCAGGCACTGGCCGCGGGTGGTCAGGCCGGCGAGCCGCCTGGGCACCTCAGGGTACCCGGGGTGAACGCCGCCGGCCCATGACGCCGTTGCGGCCCTCGTCCCGGCCATCGACGTTGCGGTCACCGGTGGGCGCCGGTCTGGTCGGAGCATGCGGTACCGGCACGCGTGCCAGCACATCCCGCACCAGGTTCTCCGGGGAGACTCGATCGACTTGCGCATGCGCGGTGAGCACCAGCCGATGGGACAGCACCGGCTGCGCCATAGCCTGCACGTCGTCGGGTATCACGAAGTCCCGACCGGCCAGCGCGGCGGCGGCCCGGCTGGCGCGGATCAGCTGCAGCGTGGCGCGTGGCGAGGCGCCCACCCGAAGATCGGGCAACCGGCGGGTTGCGCTGACCACCTCCACCACGTAGCGGCGCAGGCCGGCGGACATGTGGATCAGGCGAACCGCCTGGCACAGCGCTCTTACCTCGGCCGAGGTGGATACCGGCTCCAGGGTGGCGAACGGGTCGATGGCCGCGTGCTCATCGACCATCGCGAGCTCCGCGGCGGGGTCCGGGTAGCCCAACGAGATCCGGGTGGTGAACCGGTCACGCTGGGCTTCGGGCAACGGATAGGTGCCTTCCATCTCCACCGGGTTCTGGGTCGCGATCACCATGAACGGGCCGCTCAGCGGGTAGCTGCGCCCGTCGACGGTGACCTGGCGCTCCTCCATGCACTCCAACAGCGCGGACTGGGTCTTGGGGGAGGCCCGGTTGATCTCGTCGCCGACCACCACGTTGGCGAAGACCGGACCTGGTCGGAACTCGAAGTCCCCGGTGCCGCGATTGAAGACGGACACCCCGGTGATGTCGCTGGGCAGCAGGTCTGGGGTGAACTGGATCCGGGTGACCGTGCAGTCCACGGACCGGGCCAACGCCTTGGCCAGCGACGTCTTGCCGACTCCCGGCACGTCCTCGACCAGCAGGTGCCCCTCGGCGAGCAGAGTGATCAACGCGGTCCGGACCGCATCGGGCTTGCCGACCAGGATCCGCTCGATGTTGCCCATGATCCGCTGCGAGGCGGCGTGCACGTCCGCCACTTGCGGCCGGATACTCGGACTCACGCGATCTCCTGGGGTTGCCGGTGGCTGGGGTCACGGGAACGCCAGCGCTGAGCCGAGTCTGTCAAACCGTGCTGAGCGGATCACCGCGCGGGAACACCTTCCCGCCCAGAACGACGACGAGCATCCCTCGGGGTCGTACTCCCCACTTTCCCCCACGTGGGCGCCCCGGAGGCGTCGGCAGCGTCTGTCATGCCTCGGCCGGTGCCTGCTGAGCTGAGGAGCGGGTCGCGCGCGGGGTAGCTGCCCCCACTCCTGAACACTGCCGCTGAGCTGGACCGATTACTCAATGCCGACAACACGTGGGGTGGTCGCGCGTTGACAGTGGTGGAAAGTGGGGTACGGTGGTTGGCAGTGGAGCGCAGGAGTGCTCCACTGCCGGTCCACGGGACTGGGTGGGGTGGCTGGGGAGGTGTGTGGCGTGTTCCTGGGCACGCACACGCCCCGGCTCGACGACAAGGGCCGGTTGACGTTGCCGGCGAAGTTCCGCGATGCGCTCGCAGGGGGGTTGATGGTCACCAAGGGACAGGACCACTGCCTCTACATCTTCCCGCGTGCCGAGTTCGAGGAGATGGCCCGCAAGGTGGCGGCTGCGCCGTTCACCAACGAGGCGGTGCGGGCCTACCAGCGTTACCTGTTCGCCGGCACCGACGAGCAACGCCCGGATGGGCAGGGCCGTATCTCGATCGCGGCCGAGCTGCGGCGCTACGCCGGGCTGAGCAAGGACTGCGCGGTGATCGGGGCGATCAACCGTTTGGAGATCTGGGATAGCGCGGCGTGGCAGCGCTACCTGGAGGAGCACGAGGAGTCCTACTCCCAGGCGCATGAGGAGGTGCTGCCTGGCGTGATGTGACCCCGGTGCCACGAGGCCTCCGCCCGGAGGCGCATCGACCGTGCTCAACCACAGCGACCGCGATGCGTCACGACACGGACCAGCAGAGCCCTGACGCACCTTCCCCGGCGCCAGGATCTGGCACCGGGCGGAGACCTGGCGGCACCCGGAGTGTTCGGATGACGAACCGGCGACCGGCGGCTGCGTCGCGCACGAAGACCGCCGGCTGAGCCGGCAACCAGACCACCACCGGCTGAGCCGGCAACCAGACGTGGGTGTGAGCGGAGGGAGGCTGACGGTGGCCGAGCACCCGCCCGGCGGCACCGGGGCGTGCCCCGGGTTACACCAGCATGCTCCTGTCCTTCTGTACCGGTGTCTTGAGCTGCTCGGGCCCGCGTTGGCGGACCGGCCGACCGTGGTGCTCGACGCCACGGTGGGTCTCGGTGGCCACGCGGTCGCGCTGCTCGACGCCCATCCCGCGCTCACCCTGGTCGGCCTCGACCGCGACCCGCAAGCGCTCGCTGTGGCCGGTGACCGGCTGCGCGCATACTCCAGGCGTACCCACCTGGTGCATGCCGTCTACGACGAGCTGCCCCACGTGCTGGAGCGCCTCGGCATCCCGCGCCTCGATGGTGTGCTGTTTGACCTGGGGGTGTCCTCACTACAGCTTGACGCCGTCGAGCGCGGCTTCTCCTACGCCCGCGACGCCGCGCTGGACATGCGAATGGACCCCGGTATCGGGCCCACTGCGGCCGATGTGCTCAACAGCTACTCGCAGGCTGATCTCACTCGGGTGTTCCGGGAGTACGGTGAGGAGCGCTTCGCCGGCCGGATCGCCGCCGCGGTCGTGGCGCAACGGGGCCGGCGGCCGCTGAGCACCACCGCGCAGCTGGTCGAGGTCATCTATCAGAGTGTCCCGGCGGCCACTCGCCGCCGCGGTGGCCATCCCGCCAAGCGGACCTTCCAAGCATTGCGGATCGAGGTCAACGGCGAGCTGGCGGCGCTGCGCTCGGCGGTACCTGCCGCGTTGGGTGTGCTGGCCCTCGGTGGTCGGCTGGTGGTGATGTCCTACCACTCCCTGGAGGACCGGATCGTCAAACGGGCACTGACCCAGCTGAGCACCTCTCGTACCCCGGGTGGCCTGCCGATCGAGCTGCCGGACCACGGACCCCAGCTGCGCGCGTTGACCCGTGGCGCCGAGCGCGCCGGCCTGGCCGAGACCGGAGCCAACCCGCGGTCAGCGTCGGTGCGGCTACGGGCCGCGCAGCGCATCGCGCCGGTTCCGCCGCGCGGACCCGACCGGGACGCATCGGGCCGGCCGGAGTCGACCTCGTGACGGCCATCACCCGCACCGTGACCGCGATGCGTGGCAGGACCACCACGCCGATGCGCGGTTCGACTGCGGTGCCGGTGCGCGGTTCGACTGCGGTGCCGGTGCGCGGTTCGACCGCGGTGCCGGTGCGCGGTTCGACCGCGGCGCCCACCCGCCAGGACGCCGGGGCGTCGCGAGGCCGTTCTCCGGCCGTCGCCCGTGCCTACGTTCGGCGTGCCCAGCGCATCGGGGCGGGCTACGGTCGCCCCGAGAGCGCGGACACCGGCCGGATGCCCTTCGTGCTGCTGGTGATGGTGCTGCTGGGGGTGACGCTGGTATCCACGCTGTGGTTGTCCACAGCCGCCACCGCTGACTCCTACCACCTGCAGAGTGCCCGCGAGGTCGCCAGGAACCTGACCGAGCGTTCCGAGAGCCTGAGCCGCGAGGTGGCCACGCTGGAGACCACGCCTGAGCTGGCTCGCCGGGCTCGCGAGCTGGGCATGGTGCCCGCCGGGGACCCGGCACGGCTGCTCGTTCGCCCGGACGGCACGGTCGTCCTGATCGGCCAGCCGCAGCGGGCCACCGCACCCGCTCCACCACCACCGGCGGCGACTGCCCCACCAGCAGCAGCGGCATCCGTCCCACCGCCGCCGGCAGCACCTGCCCCGCCGGCTCCGGCGCGGGCGCCGGCATCGGGCCGTACCTGATGGGCCTGCGCGGCCGGCTGCGGCTGGCTCGGGTGGTACTCGTGCTCGCGCTGGTGGGCGCCGGACTCCGACTGGTCGCCGTCCAGGGACTGCAGGCGGCTGAACTGTCCGCGCAAGCCACGAGCCAGCGCACCACGGTGCAGATCCTGCCCGCCCAGCGCGGCACGATCACGGACCGCAACGGCACGCCGCTGGCGTTCAGCGTGGCGGCCGAGGCCTTGTACGCTCAGCCGAAGCGGATCATTGCCGAGCAGCGCGCGGTCCGAGCCGATCCGGACGCGCACAAACAGGCGATTGCCCGCCGCGTCGCTCAGGTACTCGGGCCGACGGTGTCCGAGCAGGAGCTCCTGAGCCGGCTGCGCAGCGACCGCACCACAGTACTGCTGGCACCGTTGGTGACGCCGGCCCAGGCCAGGGCGGTCCAGCGGGATTTCCCAGAGATCAGCGCGGAGCACCGGGAGATCCGGCAGTACCCCGGCGGTGAGCTCGCGGCCAACGTGCTGGGGGTGGCGAACTGGCGGGCCGACGAGCGCAAAGTGCGGGGACTGGTCGGCCTGGAGAACTATGCCGACACCCTGCTGGCCGGCCGGGACGGTCGCCGGGTGGTGGACACCGCTGAGGGTTCGGAGACGGTCATCCCGGGCAGCGAGCGCGCCGAGCGCTCGCCGGTACCCGGTTCGGGGCTCGAGCTCACCCTGGACTCCGACCTGCAGTTCACGGTGGAACAGATGCTCCGTGACTATGCGCGGAAATACCACGCCAAAGGGGCCGGTGCGGTGGTGCTCGACGCGCGCACCGCCGAGGTCTACGCGATGGCCGACGACGTCACCTTCGACCCGAACGACCTCGCGGCGGCGACTCCTGAGTCACTGGGCAACCCGGCGGTCTCGGCCCCCTTCGAACCCGGTTCGGTGAACAAGGTCGTCACCGCCGCCGCCGCCATCGACAGCGGCGTCATCCGGCCGGACACCCCGCTGCACGTCCCCGGCGAGCTCCGGGTCGCTGACCGGACGATCCGGGACGCGTGGTCACACGGCACCCTGAACCTCACCTTCACCGGAGTGCTGGCCCTCTCATCCAACATCGGCACCCTGCTCGCCGCGCAGCGCGTCGGCGCGGACCGCTTTGTGGACATGCTGAGGCGAATGGGTGTGGGCCAGTCCACCGACGTGGGGCTGCCTGGGGAGAGTGCCGGCCGCGTACCGCCCCGGGACCAGTGGTCGGGCAGCACGTTCGCCAACCTGCCCATCGGTCAAGGGCTGTCGATGACCGTGCTGCAGATGGCCGGCATGTACCAGGCGATCGCCAACGACGGCGTGCGCATCCCGCCCCGCATCATCAGCGCCGAGATCGCCCCGGACGGTACCCGGACCACGACCCCACGACCAGCCGGTGTCCGGGTGGTCAGCCCGCAGACCGCCCAGACGGTGCGGGACATGCTGCGGGCGGTCGTGCAGAACGAGCCGGGACAGCGCGGCACCGGTCCCCAGGCGGCGCTGGACGGTTACCAGATCTCCGCCAAGACCGGCACCGCGCAGCAGGTCAACCCCGGTTGTGGTTGTTACAGCAACTCGAGCTACTGGATCACCTTCGCCGGCATCCTGCCTGCCGACGCCCCACGCTTCGTTGTCGGGATCATGCTCGATGACCCGGCTGTCGGCAGCGCCGCGCCGTTGTTCCACGACATCGCCTCCTACCTGGCGGGGCGCTACCAGATCCCGCTGTCTCCCGGACCCAGTCCGGTCGCCATCCTCAGCCTGCCCTGATGCTGTGGGCGCCGGATGTCAGACCATGCGCCGGACCCTGACGTCGGGTCCGCCCCCGATCACGGAGGGCAGCGCCGGTAGCCTTCGTCCCCGCTGGGCTTCAGCTCCACCCGCACCCGACCCCAGATCGTGACTGCCCTTGTGACTCCCTCGTTGGTCGAGACGCCGCTGCGGCCCTCGCGCTCCGTGCCAACCCCGGTGACCGCACTCGCCGCACTGGTCGGCGCGACCGTCTCGGGGCCCCCAGATCGGACGCCGGGGCACACCGCCGGCCCGAGCCCCGATCGGACACTGGTGACGGGCGTCGCGGTGCGCGCCCAACAGGTGCTTCCCGGCGACCTGTTCGCGGCGCTTCCCAGCTTGACCTCCGGTCGCCCGCATGGCGCCGATTTCGCGAGAACGGCGTTGAGCGCCGGCGCGGTCGCGGTGCTCACCGACCCCGTCGGTGCGCGCCGCCCCGGGCTGACCGGAACCACCGTCCCGGTGCTGGTGCACTCGGACCCCCGGTCGGTACTGGGCACCCTGTCCGCCCGCGCCTTCGGTGACCCCTCCACCCGGCTGGCGGTGCTCGGCATCACCGGCACCGCCGGCAAGACCACCACGGCGTACTTTCTCGAGGCGGGGTTGCGCGCGGCGGGCGCGCGCACCGGCCTGCTCGGCACTGTGCAGGCGCGGATCGGCGAGGCGCTGCGGCCCAGCACGTTCACCACCCCGGAGGCGCCGGACCTGCAGGCGCTGCTGGCGTTGATGGTCGAACGCGGCGCCACCCACGTGCCCATCGAGGTCTCCAGCCATGCGCTGGTGCTGGGCCGTGTGACCGGTACCACTTTCGCGGTCGGCGCATTCACCAACCTGTCCCAGGATCATCTGGACTTCCACGCCGACCTCGAGGACTACTTCGCCGCCAAGGCGATGCTGTTCGACGGGCGCGCCGGCGCCGAGGTGGTGTGCATCGATGACGTCTGGGGGCGGCGGCTGGTCACGGGTGAGACGACGACGGTCTCACTGAGCGGCGAGGCCACGTGGCAGGCTAGGGACATCACCGCCCAGACCTCCGGCGGCCAGACGTTCCGCGTCCTGGGTCCAGACGGGTTCGATCGGCGCTTGGTGGTGCGGTTGCCTGGGGCGTTCAATGTGGCCAACGTGCTGCTCGCGTTGGCCGTCGGCCACATCTCGGGGGCCGACCCAGTGCTGCTGGCCCGCGGTATCGCCACCGCCGAGGTGCCCGGTCGGATGCAGCGGGTGGACTGCGGCCAGGGTTTCCTGGCTCTGGTCGACTACGCGCACAAGCCCGCTGCGGTGGCCGCGCTGCTCGACGCGGTGCGGGCCCAAGTCGCTGGGCGGTTGCTGGTGGTACTGGGCTGCGGTGGAGACCGGGACACGGCCAAGCGCCCGCTGATGGGTGCCGAGGCAGCTCGCCGGGCCGACCTGCTGGTGGTCACCGACGACAACCCGCGCACCGAGGACCCGGCGGCGATCCGGGCGTCCATCCTCGCCGGGGCGCGGGGGGTCGCCGGCTCCTCGGTCGTGGAGATCGGCGACCGGGCGGAGGCGATCGCCTATGCCGTCACACGGGCCCGCCCGGGTGATGCCCTGGTCGTCGCGGGTAAGGGCCACGAGACCGCGCAAGAGGTATACGGCGTCAAGCACCCGTTCGTGGACGCGGATGTGCTCGCCGGACTACTCGACGGGATACTCGGGTCACCGCCGGCTGAGCCGGCGAGCGGGCTACCGCCGGCTGAGCCGGCAATCAGACCGGGGCGCCGCGGGTGAGCACCATCCTGGTCGCCTCCGGAGTCGCCCTGCTCGCCTCCATCCTGTTCACGCCCTACCTCATCCGGCTGTTCACCCGGCAGGGCTTCGGTCAGGAGATCCGGCAGGAAGGACCACAGACTCACCACTGCAAGCGGGGCACGCCCACCATGGGGGGAGTGGCCATCCTGCTGGCGATGTGGAGCGGTTACCTGGTCGCGCACCTCACCGTGAACCGGCATGGCATCACCGCGTCGGCTCTGCTGGTGCTGCTGCTCACCACGGTGCTGGGGATGGTCGGCTTCCTGGACGACCTGATCAAGGTTCGGTTGCAGCGTAACCTGGGCCTGAACAAGACCGCCAAGCTGGTCGGGCAACTGCTCGCCGCGGTGCTGTTCGGCATCCTGGCGATGGGTTTCCGGGACGGCGATGGCATCTCCCCGGCCTCGACCCACCTGTCCTTCGTGCGGGATGTCGCCGTGGTGTCCTTCGGTGTCGTCGGGTTCGTGGTCTTCAGCTACCTGCTGGTGTCGTCCTGGTCGAACGCGGTGAACCTGGCTGACGGCTTGGACGGGCTGGCTGCGGGGACTGCGGCGATGGTGTTGGTGACCTACGTGATCGTCTCGTTCTGGCAGTACACCCAGGACTGCACCATCCAGGCCGTTCCCGGCTGCTACACCGTGCGCGACCCGCTCGACGTGGCCGTGGTGGCCGCCGCCGCGGTCGGTGGGTGCATCGGGTTTCTGTGGTGGAACGCCCCCCCGGCGAAGATCTTCATGGGCGACACCGGGTCGTTGGCCATCGGCGGGCTGCTGGCCGGTCTGTCCGTGGTCACTCGCACCGAACTGCTCCTCGTCGTGATCGGTGGGCTGTTCGTCGTCGAGGCGCTGTCGGTGGTCATCCAGGTGGCGGTGTTTCGGACCACCCGGCGCCGGCCGTTCCGGATGGCGCCGTTTCACCACCACTTCGAGCTCGCCGGATGGCCCGAGACCACTGTCATCATCCGGTTCTGGCTGCTCGCGGCCATCTGCTGCGCGCTGGGCGCCGGCGTGTTCTACGGCGAGTGGCTGACTGCGGCCGGCGGGTGAGGGTGGTGCATGCGCCGATCAGCGATGTCGGTCCCTTTTCTGGGCCTTTTTCTGGGTGCCTTGCCGGGGCCCGGGTGCTGGTGGCCGGAGCGCGGATCACAGGAGCCTCGGTGGCCCGGGTGCTGGCCGAACTGGGCGCGGAGGTCACCGTCACCGACTCCTCGCCCACCCAGCTGGCGGCACTCGCCGTCACCCCGCGCCACGGCGCGGTCCGGCTGGCCGCCGGGCTGGCCGCCCCGCCGCCGGGCACCGACCTGGTGGTGACCAGCCCGGGTCTACGGCCGGGCGATCCGCTGCTGGTGGCCGCGCAACGCACCGGCGTGCCGGTGATCGGGGACGTGGCGCTGGCTCGCTGGATCGACAGCGCGCGACCCAGGCCGGCCGAGTGGCTGGTGGTCACCGGCACCAACGGCAAGACCACCACGGTGGGGATGCTGGAGTCGATCCTGCGCGCCGCCGGGGTGGATGCGGTGGCCTGCGGTAACATCGGGCTCCCCCTGCTGGACGCGGTGCGCGCCGGCCACCGAGTGCTCGCTGTGGAGCTGTCGTCCTTCCAGTTGCACTGGTCGCGCGAGCTGAGCCCACGGGCCTCCGTGGTGCTCAACGTCTCCGCTGACCACCTGGACTGGCACGGCTGTCTGGCGGAATATGCCGCTGCCAAGGGCCGCGTGTACGCCGAGGGCACCACGGCGGTGGTCAACGCCGACGATGAGTGGTCGACGCGGCTGGCCGCCGGGCGCGGCGGGGTCGAGTTCACCACCAGCGAGCCACGTGACGGCCAGCTCGGTGTGCACCGGGAGAAGCTGGTGGACCGGGCCTTCACCACCGGTCTTGGGGTCGATGGTGAGAGCGGCGGAAGCGGTGACTGTGGAGGCACGGTCCTGGCCGGCATCGCCGATGTCCGCCCGCCCGGCCCACACAACCTTTCCAACGCGCTGGCCGCCGCGGCGCTGGCCCGTTGCATCGGGGTTCCCGGGGCCGCCGTCGCTCAGGGACTGCGCGCCTTCACCCCTGGGGGGCACCGTGGTGTGCTGGTCGGCGAGCACGCTGGGGTGTGCTACGTCGACGATTCCAAGGCCACCAACCCGCATGCGGCGCGGGCCTCCCTGCTGGCCCGGCACCGGGTGGTGTGGATCGCCGGAGGGCTGCTCAAGGGCGTCGAGGTGGACTCACTCGTCATCGAGACCCGGGATCGGCTCCTCGGCGCTGTGCTGCTCGGCACCGACCGCGCGACGATCGCCGCCGCGCTGGCGCGACACGCACCCAACCTCCCGGTGCGGGTGGTGGATTCGGGAGACGATGGCGCCATGATGGAGGCGGTGGCAGTAGCGGCCGAGTTGGCCAGCCCAGGCGGTGTCGTGCTCCTTGCCCCGGCGGCGGCGTCGATGGATATGTTCACCGACTACGCACATCGTGGCCGGGCGTTCGCCGCCGCTGTCGCAGCGCTGGGTGTCGCCTGGTGAGTGGATTCACTCGGCCGGGTACGACAGCGGGCCGGTTGGCCCAAGGTCGGTTGGTCCCGGGTCGGTCGGCCCAGGGTCGGTCGGCTCCGGGTTGGGTCGTCGCTGCCCGCGAGCGGCTCACCGGCTGGTTGGCCCGGCCGCTCACCTCGCTGCACCTGGTGCTCGCCGTTTTCGGCCTGTTGGCCCTGTTCGGCCTGGTGATGGTGCTCTCCGCGTCCAGTGTGGAGTCCTACACCCGGGCGGGCTCATCCTATGCGGTGTTCGTCCGACAACTGGTGTACTGCGGACTCGGGCTGGTGTTGTTCTGGCTGGGGCTGCGGATACCGGTGCGGGTGCTGCGCGGCACCAGTGGGCTGTTCCTGCTGGTGTGCGTGGTGCTGTTGGCCATGGTGCTCAGCCCGCTGGGCGCCGAGATCAACGGCGCGCAGAAATGGCTGCGGCTGGGCCCGCTGTCCCTGCAACCCTCGGAGCCCGCGAAGCTCGCGCTGGCCCTGTGGGGCGCGCACGTGTTGATCACCAAACGCGTGCTGCCGCGCCAGTGGCGGCACCTGCTGGTGCCGCTGGTTCCGATGGCCGTCACGATCTTCGCGCTGGTGATGCTGCAACCCGACCTGGGTACCACGATCACACTGGCCGTCGTGCTGCTCGCGCTGCTCTGGTTCGGCGGTGCACCCGGCGAGCTGTTCGGCGCGATCGCGATCGCCGCGCTCGTCGGGGCGGTCGCGATGGCCGGCATCGCCGGCTACCGGTCGGCGAGGATCGTGTCCTTCCTGAACCCGGGTGCCGACCCCCAGGGCGCCGCTTACCAAGCCCGCCAGGCGATGTTCTCGCTGGCCGACGGCGGCTGGTGGGGGGTGGGCCTGGGGCAGGGCAGCGCCAAATGGGACTACCTGCCCAACGCGTACAACGACTTCATCTTCGCGATCATCGGGGAGGAGCTGGGCTTTCTGGGCTGCCTGGTGGTGCTGCTGCTGTTCGGCACGCTGGCCTACGTGGGGATTCGGATCGCCGCGCGCAACACCGATCCGTGGATCAGGCTGGTAGCCGCCACCGTGACCACGTGGCTGGTCGGTCAGGCCGCGATCAACATCGGGTACGTGGTCGGCTTGCTGCCGATTACCGGGATCCCGTTGCCGTTGATCTCCTCGGGGGGCACCTCCATCGCCCTGACGATGCTGGCCTTCGGGCTGCTGGCCAACTTCGCCCGGCATGAACCGCAGGCGGTGTCCGCGCTGCGCTACGAGCTCACCCGTTCCGGTCGCCCGGATGTCCTCACCCGGCTGCTGCGGCTACGCCCGCCGGTGCCCTACGTTCCCGCCTCGCGACCACGCGCCGGAGCCTGGCCCACCTCGTCCGGTCGAAGTAGCCGAGGCAGGCGATGACAACAGGGGGCCGCTGCCTCGATGGGGCGGACTCCGCAGTTCGGGTCGGCAGGGCCGTTCGGGTCGGCAGGGCCGTTCGGGTCGGCAGGGCAGACGCAGCCGCCCGGGTGGCGGGACAGCGGTGAGAGCCGGTGGTCTGGGAGCTTCGGGCCGGCGACGCCAGTCCTGGCGCGATACTCCCCGGCCCCTGGCGGCCCTGCGGGAGCGCCGAGCCGCGAGCCGCGACCAGGGCGCCGCACGGCTGGCATCCCGCTCTCGACCAGCGCCGCGGCGCGTCGCCGGATCCCGCGCGTCGCAGGGCACGGCTGCGCCTGCCGCTGCCTCGTCCACCGCGGCGCAGCCGTCTGGGCCGGCCCGAACCTGGCGGCCGCGAACCTGGTGGCCCTGGTTGGCCGCCGGGACGGCGATGCTGACCCTGGCCGGCGGCGTGGCATGGGTGCCGCTGGGTAGCTCACTGTTCGATGCCCGCTCCGTGCAGGTGGTGGGCACCAGAGAGCTTCCCGCTGACGTGGTGCGTGCGGTAGCGGCCGTGCCGCTGGGCACGCCGATGATGTGGCTGGACACCAAGGCGGTCGAGACCCGGGTAGCCGCGCTGCCGCGGGTGGCGAGCGTCCAGGTGCGGTGCGGTGTGGATGGCACGGTGCGAATCGAGGTCACCGAACGCACCCCGGTCGCGGTCGTGCGCCGCAGTGACGGCATGCACCTGGTGGACGCCACCGGAACCGACTACGCGGTGATGCCCGTGGGACCGCCCGGTCTGCCGGAGCTGCGGGTGGCCCGACTCGGGCCCCGGGACGCCGCGACGGTGGCCGCGCTGACGGTGCTGACGGAGCTACCCGAGTGGCTGCGGGTCCAGGTCCACTCGATAGCTGCGGAGTCCCCAGCCGCCGTCGTGCTGCGACTGGGCACAGGGCGGAGAGGCGACGCGCGGGAGGTGCGTTGGGGCGGTGTGGAGGAGGGCGACCGCAAGGCGGCGGTGCTCGGCCCGCTCCTCACCCAGCCCGGCACGCTCTACGACGTCTCCAGTCCCGCCTTGCCCACCATCGCCTGACGTGCCGCCAAGCGTCACGCTCTCCGCGCTCCCGAACTCAACAGCAGAGCCGCTCCGTTTGCTGAAAGAGGTGTCGCTACAGGGTTGATCACTGTTTGTGTGCGTTCGGCGACGGATTCTGTCGCCGAACGCACACAAACAGTGATCTTCGTTCGGTCTGGCGTGTCGAGTGACCTCCGTTCCCGTTACTGTGAGGTACTCTCGGAGGCTCACGTCAACGACTTGAGGAGGCCCTGTTGCGAGGGCTGTGCGGAGTCGGGAACGTCATGTTCTGTACGCTGCCTCGGTTCCGAGAGCCCTCGCTCGTCCGGGTGGTGTCGCGGCCCGGTGCTCGGGTGGTTGTCGAGGTGGTAACCGAGAACCATGTTCCTGGGACATGTGAAGGGCGAACGATGTATCGCGCGGTCCCCTTGTGATCAATTCGGATAGGGCTGGGCAGGGCAAGGAGCCGGAGCTACCTCCCGACTCGGCGTCAGCGGAGCCACCCGCCGGTCATGGGCGATCGAAGACTTTCACGAGCGCATTCTTCGGCTATGCCGTCGCGTTGATCTGGGCGATCGTGCTTCTCGTCGTCGTCGCGGTCAAGACAAGCGTCGCCTCGCCTGTTGTCGCGACGCTCGGAGGTGCCGTCACCGCCGTCACCGCCGTCATCGGCGTCTTCCAGCTCCCCAAGCTCCCGACGATCGACCGCAAGGTCATCAAGGGAGTTGTCGCCGTCATCCTGATGGTGGACTTCGGAGTGAGTGTGGGGTGGGCCGGTTGGTCCTACTACGGGGCCAACCGACCCGTCGACGTGCTCTCAACGGTCATTCTGGGCCAGAACATCGACGTACTGCCGGGCGGCCACGCCATGCTCGATGTCGCCGTCTCCGCCCAGAGAAACACCTTTGAACTTGTGTTCCAGGTCGCCGATCACAACGGCGAAATCGGAGTTTGCGTCCCGAATACGTCGCTCTCGGTGACACCTGACACGGCGGGAAACCATGGTGGGACGGTCCCTGCCGGCTCCGGAACCGTGACCTCGGTGCCTGTGCCCGCCGGGACCGCGAAGCTCCACGTGGACATCGCCGTCACGAACACTCGCGGCGATCAGAACTGCGCCGTGGACCTGTCGGTAGTGAGCGCGAAGCTCCAGAACAAGTAGCGGATACCTCCAAGGAGGGCGTGTGCGCAGGGTACGAACAAAGGGCTGGCTCACCGTCGTCGGCGCACTCGTTCTGCTGGCTGGTTGTGTTTCGAAGCCGGATCCGTCCCCGGGTCCGTCCATCCTCACGGGGACGATCATCGTCGGGGTGCTCGACGACTCACCGGGCTTCGCGGTGGGCGACCTCAACCCGGCGGGTTTCGACATCGACCTGATGAACGCGATCGGAGCCCGACTGCACACGCCGGTGACGTCCAAGCCGTTCACCGTCGCCGACCGAGAGCGCATGCTCGACAGCGGGAACGTGACGATCGCCATCGCGACGTACTCGATCACGGCGTCACGCAATCAGCGGGGAATCGACTTCGCGGGCCCCTACCTGGTCACTCCGCAGGCGTTGCTGGTCCGCGCGGATGACACGAGCATCACCGATAAGGACAGCCTGAGCGGCAAGAGTGTCTGTACCGTCGCGGCGGGCACCGGTGCGGAAGTGACCATCCCCGACGCGAACATGTCGACGAAGGATCCCACTACCAAGGAATGTGTCGACGATCTCCGCGCGCACAACACCGACGCGGTGTTCACCGATGCTCTTATCCTCTACGGATACACGCGCGCCAATCCGGGAAGGTTCAAGGTCGTCCTTCCGGGCGTCTTCGGGGAGCTCCAGTACGTCGGCATCGGGTTGCTCGGGCATCACCACGCGGACTGCCTCAAGCTCAACGGGGTGATCAGCGACTACCTGCGGACGCAGTGGCGGCGCGACTTCCAGGACACACTTCAAGACGCGGTGGCCGCCTACCCGGGTAGCGACGCCCCTGGCGGTGACTTCGAGAGCCACTTCAAGCCGAAAGACAGCGACATGGCGGCGCTGTCGTGCAAGGTGTGACGCGGCGACAGATTCTTCGGGCCGCAGCCGCCGAGCCGGTCGTGGCGGCCTCGTCGCTCGTACCTGGTGAGGTTGAGCTCGACCAGTCGGGGGGCACCACCGGAGTCCGTACCCGGCGAAGCACCCGGTCGCTCCCGGCAGAAGCACCCGGCCGATGCGGTAGCGCACGCGGCAGCGACCCTAGCGCCGCCACATGTGGTCGCCGCATACACTCGCCTCACCGGATCGCAGACCCGTCCGGCGTGCCTGCTGGACCCCGCCGGTGGCGGTGCCTACGGTCGCCCCGGATACGAAGCTGACATAACTCTAATCCTTCAGATGAGGTTGAGGGTTCTGCCACGCCGAAGGCACGAGGGATGGCCGGACGTCGGCGGCGTGCCGGCAGCGACGAGGAAGGCCACACTGTGTCAGATAGCGATGGGTCGAGGTCGGATAGCGATGGGTCGGGCGGCGATGGGATGGATAGGGAAGGCGCGAGCGGATGACGCCCCCGCACAACTACCTCGCCGTGATCAAGGTCGCCGGGATCGGCGGTGGTGGCGTCAACGCGGTCAAC
Organism: Pseudonocardiales bacterium; assembly: GCA_019243635.1. Classification (GTDB taxonomy): domain Bacteria; phylum Actinomycetota; class Actinomycetes; order Mycobacteriales; family Pseudonocardiaceae. Next base: position 55,189 of record JAFAUB010000045.1, on the reverse strand, counting down.
CGCATGATCGAGGTCGGGCTCAGCGGTGTCGAGTTCATCGCGGTGAACACCGATGCCCAGGCGTTGCTGATGTCGGACGCCGACGTCAAGCTCGACATCGGCCGGGAGCTGACCCGCGGGCTCGGCGCGGGGGCGAACCCAGAGGTCGGCCGCAAGGCCGCCGAGGACCACCGCGAGGAGATCGAGGAGGTTCTCAAAGGGGCTGACATGGTGTTCGTCACCGCCGGTGAGGGGGGCGGGACGGGAACCGGTGGCGCTCCAGTGGTGGCCAACATCGCTCGCAAGCTGGGTGCGCTGACCATCGGCGTGGTCACCAGGCCGTTCACCTTCGAGGGTAAGCGGCGAGCCGGTCAGGCCGAGGACGGTATCGCCGAGCTGCGAAACGAGTGCGACACCCTGATCGTCATCCCCAATGACCGGCTGCTGCAGCTCGGCGACGTCAACGTGAGCTTGATGGATGCTTTCCGCTCCGCGGACGAGGTGCTGCTCTCCGGGGTCCAGGGCATCACCGACCTCATCACCACCCCTGGTCTGATCAACCTGGACTTCGCCGACGTGAAAAGCGTCATGTCCGGGGCGGGTAGCGCACTGATGGGCATCGGGTCCGCCCGAGGCGAGGGCAGGTCGGTGCAGGCCGCCGCGAAGGCCATCAACTCGCCGTTGCTGGAAGCGTCGATGGAGGGGGCACACGGTGTCCTGCTGTCCATCGCCGGTGGCTCGGACCTGGGTCTGTTCGAGATCAACGAGGCCGCTTCGCTGGTGCAGGAGTCCGCGCATCCCGAAGCCAACATCATCTTTGGCACGGTGATCGACGACTCGCTGGGTGACGAGGTGCGAGTCACGGTGATAGCCGCTGGTTTCGACTCCGGCGGGCCTTCACACAAGAAGCTGGACCCGACGCCGGTGGCTCCGCGAACGGTGGCCAGCGGCCAGGCCGGGCAGGTTGGCCAGGCCAGCCGGCCGCCGCCTAGGTCTGCCTCTCCCGCAGCTGCGGCCCCACCGCGCCAGGCCTCGTCCAACCCCACCGCATGGCAGCCTGCCACCGGCTCCGTCGGGCCGGGCGGCGCTGTGTCGCCGATCCGCCCGGCGAAGAGCGTGCCGGGTCGGGCGGTACCGGTAACCGACGACTTCGACGACGATGACGAGGTGGACGTTCCGCCGTTCATGAAGCGGTGAGCACCGTCAGCATCCGGCGGGTGCTCACCACTCGGCACGGCGGGGTGTCAGTGCCGCCGTACGCCTCATTCAACTTGGGTGAGCATGTCGGCGACCGGCCCGAGGCGGTGGCCGCCAACCGAGAACGGCTTGCCACCGGTATCGGCCTGCCTGCCCAACGCCTGGTCTGGATGGAGCAGATGCACGGCCGCACCGTCACCGTGGTCGACGGGCCTCGGTCGCTGCCGGTGCCCGCCAGCGATGCGTTGGTCACCGCGCAGCCCCGGCTCGCGGTGGCGGTGCTGGTTGCCGACTGCGTGCCGATACTGCTCGCTGACCCGATGGGAAAGGTCGTCGCCGCCGTGCACGCGGGGCGGGCCGGGGCCCGGGCCGGGGTGCTGCCCGCCGCCCTGGAGGCGATGCGGCGGCTCGGCGCGCGCCTGGAGACGGTGGAGGTGTTGCTCGGGCCTGCGGCGTGCGGGCAGTGCTACGAGGTACCCGACCGGATGCAGGCCGACGTCCAGGCCCGGCTGCCAGGCGGCGCTTGTCGCACTCGCTGGGGTACTGCGGGTCTGGACCTGCGGGCCGGGCTGTGGCGTCAGCTTGCCGCCGCCGGCGTGGCCCGGGTCGGCTTCGACCCCCGGTGCACGGTCGAGGACCCCGCGCTGTACAGCTACCGCCGCGATGGAGTCACCGGTCGGTTCGCGGCACTAATATGGATCGAGGAGCGAGGGCCTGGACCGATGGAGTGAGGGCCCGGACCGAGGGGTGACGCCGACTGGATCGAGGAGTGCGGGGGCTGCCAGCGGAGCAGGTCGTGCACGGTCGCCGCGATGAGCTGGCTGCGGCGCTAGCGCGGGTTCGCGGCCGCATCGCCGCCGCGTGCGCCGCCGTGGGCCGGGATCCCGCACAGGTACGGCTGCTCCCGGTCACCAAGACCTTCCCGGCACGCGACGTGGCGCTGCTCGCCGACCTTGGTCTGCTCGATGCCGCTGAGGCCCGAGACTCCGAGGCCGTCGCCAAGATGGCCGAGGTGGTCGCGCTACGGCCGGCGGTCGGGGTGCGCTGGCACATGGTCGGTCGGTTGCAGCGCAACAAGTCCCGATCGGTGGCCCGGTGGGCGGTGCAGGTGCAGTCGGTGGACTCGGCCCGACTGGTCGAGGCCCTGGACCGGGCCGCTCGCGCCGCGGGAGAGGCAGGCCAGCGCCACGGCGCCCTCGGCGTGCTCGTTCAGGCCAGCCTGGACGGCGACCCGGCGCGTGGCGGCTGCCCGCTGCCTCGACTGGAGGCGCTGGCTGATCGGGTGGCGGCCGCATCGCAGCTGCGGCTGGAAGGAGTGATGGGCCTCGCGCCGCTCGGTGCCGATCCTGAGGCGGCTTTCGCCCAGCTCGGCGCGGCCGCACAACGGCTGCGCCGTTCGCACCCTGGCGCGGTCGAGTTCTCCGCCGGGATGAGCGGTGACCTCGAGCAGGCCATTACCCACGGCTCGACCTGCGTGCGTGTCGGAACCGCGCTACTGGGCGATCGGCCGTTAACCTCATCCTGACCGTATCCCACGGCCCGACTCCTTCGACGGCGTGCTGGGCCGAGTTCGGCGGCCGGTGCGTCGAGGGGCGGGATAGGAAGGCGAGACGATGAGCGCCCTGCACAGGCTGAAGGCCTACTTCGGCATGGTCCCCGCCGAGGAGTTCGACCTGGCCGAGTTCGACGGCCATCACCTGGGCTACCGCTCTGGTTACCCGGAGCCGGGCGATGACAGCCAGGGTCATGACCGATGGTGCGGGTCAGGTGGGTTCGGCTCAGCTCCTGACAGGCCCGCAGCTGACACTCTGCGGGAACGCGACTACGCCGCCGAGCGAGCCGATGGTCGCCGTCCTCACCGGGCGGCGTTCGACGACTACGACGACGGCTTCGCCACCCAGGCCGGGCATCATACGGCCCCTGGGATGCACCCCACCCGCTCTCCTTCCTGGGCTGCTGAGTCTCGAGCAGCGCAGTCTCGGGTCGCACAGTCTCGTGAGCCCCAGTCTCGTGAGCCCCAGCCTCGTGGGACAGAGCCTCCTGTGACAGAGCCCTGGGCTGCGGAGGCTCCGGTGCGCGGCTCGCTGGCCATCGACGCGACGACCATCAACACCAGGTCAACGGTGCACCAACCGGTCGCTCCTCAACGCGTTACGCCGGTGCCGCGAACCGGCTGGCATACCGAAGACACGCCCGGAGAAGACAGCCCGCACCCGCTGGCCCGCATCGTCACGTTGCACCCACACAGCTACAACGAGGCCCGACCCATCGGGGAACGCTACCGTGAGGGCAACCCCGTGATCATGAACCTGACCGATATGGCGGACCGAGACGCCAAGCGGCTCGTCGACTTCGCGGCCGGGTTGGCCTTCGCGCTGCGCGGCTCGATCGACAAGGTCACCACCAAGGTTTTCCTCCTCTCGCCGCCCAACGTCGACGTGTCAGCCGAGGACAGGCGCCGGATCGCCGAAGGTCGCTTCTTCATGTGAACCCCTGCTGAGCAGGGTCTAGGGGGCCCGGTTCGCCACCGCTCAGCCACCGATGGCAGAGTGTCTCCGTGGATGTGGTCCGTTGGGTCGTTTACTACCTGCTCTTCTTCTTCTGGCTGCTGCTCACGGCGCGTATAGTGGTTGAGCTTGTTCGCACCTTCGCGCGCAGCTGGCAGCCGGTCGGGGGGGTGGCGATCGCCCTGGAGTCGGTCTATACCATGACGGACCCTCCGGTCCGGGCGCTCCGCCGGGTGGTGAAACCCATCCGGATCGGCGGCGTCGGGCTGGATCTGTCCATTATGGTTCTGCTGTTCGTTGTGCTCATACTGATGCGCGTGGTGGAGCCGATGAGACTGTAGCGTCACCGGGTTTGGGGCCGATGCCCGAGATGTCCCCTAGTATGTGCTCGTGTACATAGTCGTTGAGGAGTGCGTGAGGTGATCCGATGCCGTTGACCCCCGCCGACGTTCACAACGTCGCGTTCAGTAAGCCGCCGATCGGCAAGCGGGGCTACAACGAGGACGAGGTGGACGCCTTCCTCGACCTGGTTGAGGCCGAGCTGGCTCGGTTGATCGAGGAGAACAACGAGCTTCGCAACCAGGTTGAGCAGCTCGATCAGCAGCTGCGCGCCGCGCCGGTCGACACCGGACGTAACCTTCGCCCGCTGGATGCGCCTCGGCCGGTGATGGCCCCGGTGCCGCCGCCGATGAGGGAGCAGACGTCTGCAGGCGGCGACCATCACGTCCAAGCCGCCAAGGTGCTGGGCCTGGCCCAGGAGATGGCGGACCGCTTGACCGGCGAGGCCAAGGCCGAAGCGGACGGGATGTTGGGCGAGGCACGAACCAAGTCTGAGCAGCTGCTCTCCGATGCCAGGGCGAAGGCCGACGGTATGGTCAACGAGGCCAGGAGCCGAGCGGAGACCATGCTCAACGACGCTCGCACCAGAGCCGAGACCCTGGACCGGCAGTCCCGGGAGAAGGCCGCGTCGCTGGAACGCGATGCGGCGCGCAAGCACACTGAGATCATCGGTTCGATCAGCCAGGAGAAGACCAACCTGGAGAAGAAGATCGACGAGCTGCGCACGTTCGAGCGTGAGTACCGTACCCGTTTGAAGACCTACCTGGAGTCCCAGCTCCGGGAGCTCGATGGGCGTGGGTCCGCCGCTCCGGCAGACACGGTGCGCACCCAGGGCTTCGCCCCGTCCGGGTTCGGCGTACGTGCCGAAACCGGTAGCTGACGCGCTCGGCGTGGTTGTCCGCGACGTGTTTGTCACTGTGGTGCTGCTGCTAGCAGCGATGGGGTTGCTCATTGCTTCACTGGGCATCGGTCATGCTGGTCTGGCGTGGGGGTCGGTTGCTCTGAGTGCCGTGGCTGCGGCACTGATTCTCAGGCGGTGGCGGCGGTCCTGGTTGCAAGGCCAGGACTCGCCTGAGGATGAGCTGGTTCTCCCGCCCGATGACGAGGCGGGGAATGCCGACCTCGTGGGTGCCGTTCCGGGCGAACCACCGCAGCAACCCGCTTCGGTGACCGCAACGCAGCAGACTGGCCCACTGACGGCGTCCGCCGAGGAGGGTGTCCCGGAGAAGGACGCCCGGACCGGGTATGCAGAGCCCGGTGAGGAGGACACCGACGCCGCAGACCTGCTGCTGGTCTACGAGCTGACCGACGAGGTGCTGGTGGTCGACGAACACCCGCGTTACCACCTCACCCGCTGTCGGTGGCCGGAGCACGCCCGCGCCGAGCGACTGCCGGTGGGTGAGGCGAGAGAGCTGGGTTTCACACCGTGTGAGCGGTGCCGGCCGGATACCACGCTCGCCCGCAGGCACCGAGCCGCCCGTGCGACGGCCACCGGGAGCAGCTGAGCCCGGCGTCATCCACTGGCGTGGTCGGGGTACCTTGGGTACTACAGGCATCGATCCGGCCATCACCGGGGAGCCTCCGGAAGAACAAGGCACGTCATGCACGAGCGAGCCTTCAGTAGAACCGGACGGGTCCGGCCCGTTACCGCCGGCGTGATGAGAGGCCATCCGCCTTGCGGGTGGCAAGCGGGGTGGTACCGCGGTCCGCGGCGCAGCTGCGGGTCGTCCCCGTGCGATCCGCACAGGTGACACCGCACAGGAAGTACACGCCGCTATGGTCTACCCCAGAGCCTCCACCTTCGGCGGGGAGCTTGTTGCCGCCCAGCCGTCCTTTCCGTGCCTGGAAGCCTCCGTCCTGCGGTACTGGAAGGATGACCAGACCTTCACCGCGTCGGTGGCCGCCCGTCCGGCTGGCGGCAACGGCTCGGCTGGAGGCAACGGCTCAGGCGAGTTCGTCTGCTACGACGGCCCCCCGTTCGCCAACGGTCTACCGCATTACGGGCACCTGCTCACCGGCTATGTCAAAGACGTGGTGCCGCGCTACCAGACGATGCGTGGCCACCGGGTGGAGCGCCGGTTCGGTTGGGACTGTCACGGGTTGCCGGCGGAGGTGGAGGCGGAACGGCAGCTGGACATCACCCACAAGTCCGAGATCGAGCGGATGGGTGTTGCGGACTTCAACGCCGCCTGCCGTACCTCGGTGCTGCGCTACACGCGCGAGTGGCGCGAGTATGTGACCCGTCAGGCCCGCTGGGTGGACTTCGACAACGACTACAAGACCCTCGACCTGAGCTACATGGAGAGCGTCCTGTGGGCGTTCAAGACGCTCTGGAACAAAGGGCTGATCTACCAGGGCTTCCGGGTGCTGTGGTACTGCTGGCGCTGCGAGACGCCGCTGTCCACCACCGAGACGAGAATGGACGACGCCTACCGCAACCGGCAGGATCCCGCGGTCACCGTCGGGCTGCGCCTGGCCGCTCCGGAGTCCGCGCTGGACGGCGTGCTGGCGCTGGTATGGACCACCACGCCGTGGACGCTGCCGTCCAACCTGGCGGTGGCGGTGCATCCCGCTGTGAAGTATGTCACCGTCGAGGCCGGTGGCGCGCGCTACCTGATCGCCGAGGACCGCTTACCCGCCTACGCTCGGGAACTCGGTGACCAGCCGCGGGTAGTGGGCCGGTACCAGGGATCAGAGCTGTTGGGCTTTCGCTACCTCCCGCCGTTCGACTTCTTCGCCGGCCGTGCCGGCGCCCACCAGGTGCTGCCCGCTGATTTCGTGACCACCGACGAGGGCACCGGCCTGGTGCACCTGGCTCCCGCCTTCGGCGAGGAGGACAAGGCAGTCGCCGATGCTGCGGGCATCGAGGTGGTGATCCCGGTGGACTCGGCGGGGCGGTTCACCACCGAGGTCCCGCCGTATGCCGGGATGCAGGTCTTCGACGCCAACCGGGCGATCATCCGGGACCTGCGTGAGGGCGCGCCGCACGCGAGAGCTGCGCTGCTACGTCAGGAAACCTACGAGCACCCCTACCCGCACTGCTGGCGCTGCACCAACCCGCTGATCCAGCGCGCGGTGTCATCGTGGTTCGTCGCCGTGACGCGGCTCCGGGACCGGATGGTGGCGCTGAACCAGGAGATCACCTGGGTTCCGGACCATGTCGGGAGCGGGCAGTTCGGCACATGGCTCGCGGGTGCCCGGGACTGGAACATCTCCCGCAACCGGTACTGGGGCTCGCCGTTGCCGGTGTGGGTATCCGACGATCCGACCTACCCGCGGGTGGACGTCTACGGCTCGCTGGACGAGCTGGAGCATGACTTCGGGGTGCGGCCGGTTGACCTACACCGCCCCTTCGTCGACCGGCTGACCCGACCCAACCCGGACGACCTGACCGGGCGCTCCACCATGCGCCGGGTGCCTGAGGTGCTGGACTGCTGGTTCGAGTCCGGCTCGATGCCCTTCGCGCAGGTGCACCACCCGTTCCACAGAGCATCTGGGGGAGGCCCCCAGACCCCGGGGCCCGACTGGTTCGCGCACCACTATCCGGGTGATTTCATCGTCGAGTACAACGGGCAGACCCGCGGGTGGTTCTACACACTGCACGTGCTGGCCACGGCGCTGTTCGACCGGCCGGCGTTTCGTACCTGCCTCGCGCACGGCATCGTGCTCGGTGATGACGGGCTCAAGATGTCCAAGTCCAAGGGCAACTACCCCGAGGTCACCGAGGTGTTCGACCGGGACGGCGCGGACGCGATGCGTTGGTTCCTGATGGCCTCACCGATCCTGCGGGGCGGGAACCTGGTGGTCACCGAGCAGGGCATCCGGGAGGCCGTCCGGCACGCGCTGCTGCCGCTGTGGAACTCCTGGTACTTCCTGACGCTCTACGCCAACGCCGCGGATGTCGAGGGGCGGTGGCGTACCGACAGCCCGGCCTTGCTGGATCGTTACGTGCTGGCGAAGCTGCACGACCTGGTCCTCGACGTCACGGCGCGGATGGACCGCTACGACATCGCCGGGGCCTGCGCCGGTGTGCGCGGGTTCTGCGAGGTGCTCACCAACTGGTATGTGCGCCGGTCCCGCGACCGCTTCTGGGCCGGCGAGCAGGACGCGATCGACACTCTGCACACCGTGCTCGAGGTGACCTGCCGGCTGGCCGCTCCGCTGCTGCCACTGACCACCGAGGTGCTCTGGCGCGGGCTGACCGGACAGCGCTCGGTGCATCTGGCCGACTGGCCCGACCCAGCCGAGCTACCAGCGGACGGGGACCTGGTGGCGTCGATGGACCGGGTGCGCCAGGTGGTGTCCGCCGCGCTGTCGGTGCGCAAGGCGCGAGGCCTGCGGGTCCGCCAGCCGCTGGCCGGCCTCACCGTGGCGGCGCCGGACGCCACCACGGTGGCGCCGCTGCGCGACCTGATCCGCGACGAAGTGAACGTGAAGGCCGTCACACTCACCGAGGACGTCGTCGCGTACGGTCGGTTCGAGCTCGCTGTCAACGCTCGCAGCTGCGGGCCCCGGTTGGGGGGCGACACCCAGAAGGTGATCCGGGCGGTCAAGGCGGGGGAGTGGGAACGCGGTCCGGATGGGGTGGTGACTGCGGCCGGGATCCCGTTGCTGGAAGGGGACTACACCGAGCGGCTGGTCGCCGTGGACCCCGGCGAGACCGCCGCGCTGCCGGCCGGATCCGGGCTGGTGGTCCTGCACACCGCGGTCACCCCGGAGCTGGCCGCTGAGGGCATCGCCCGGGACCTGGTGCGGGTCGCTCAGCAGGCCCGCCGGCAGGCCGGCCTGGACGTCACCGACCGGATCACGCTCACCGTCGACGCGCCGGAGGCGGTGCTCTCGGCGGCCCGCGAGCACGAGCAGTTCGTCGCCGGCGAGGTACTCGCCCGCCAAGTCGACTACGCCCCGGTCCCGGCGGGCGTCGCCGGCGTCGTCGGCGAGGGCGTCGAGGTGAGAGTGGCCGCTGAGCGGCACGTGAGTGCATAACGGTGGCAGAGCGCTCAATGCCACTCACGAGTCCCGCCGCCGCGCGGTGGCGGGGCCTGCTGGCGGCTCGGGCGATTCCCGCCGAGATCCGGGCCGCCGCTGCGCAGGACCCGAGCCGACACGACCCCGCTCGCTTCGTGCCACCGGCGACCCCGCGGGAGACCCCGTCTCGGCGCGCTGCGCTGTGGCTGCTAGGGCCCGCCGGTGGCACCGTGCTCGACGTCGGGTGCGGTGGCGGGGCCGCCGGACTCGCGCTGGTGCCCGAGGTGACACAGCTGACCGGGCTGGACCCCTCCGCTGACATGCTGCGGGTGTTCGAACGGGCCTGCACCGAGCGTGGCGTGCCGCACCGCTCGGTGCTCGGCTCCTGGCCGGACGCCGCGCCGGAGGCAGGCGTCGCCGATGTGGTGGTCTGCCATCATGTGGGCTACAACACCCTCGACTTAGGCCCGTTCGTCGCCGCGCTGGGTGCTGCGGCACGTCGCGGGGTCGTCGTCGAGCTGCATGCCGTGCACCCAGGAGCCTGGCTGGACCCGTTGTGGGCGCACTTCCACGGGTTACGCCGGCCACCCCCCGCGACCGCGGACGACGTGCTGGCCGTAGTCGCCGAACTGGGGATACGTCCCGAGGTCCAGCGCTGGACCCGGCCCGCCGCGCCTCGCCATCCCGAGGCGGAGGTCGAGTTCTCGCTGCGCAGGCTGTGCCTGCCCGCCGAGCGCCGGGACGAGGTCGCCGAGGCGGTGGCGAGGTTGGGCCCGCGGCACCGCGACCTGGTCACGATCGTCTGGACCGCTGACCCCTGCGGGACAATCCGGGCGTGACCGGGGTGGAGCTCGTGCTCGGGGCGGGGGCGGCGGTGTTGCTGCTGGCTGTGCTCGCCGTGCGGGTCTCCACCCGGCTCGGGCTGCCGTCACTGCTCGTCTACCTGGCCATCGGACTGTTGATCGGCGAGTCCGGGCTGGGATTCCGGTTCTCCGATGCGCCACTCACCGCCGCCTCGGGCATTGCCGGCCTGGTACTGATCCTGGCCGAGGGCGGTCTCACCACCCGCTGGTCGGTGATCCGCCCGGCGCTGGCCTGGGGGATCGCGTTGGCCACCGTTGCGGTCGCGGCGAACATCGCCGTCACCGGATGGGCGCTGCACCTGCTGCTGCGTCTGGACTGGCGCACGGCGCTGCTGTGGGGCGCGGTGCTGTCCTCGACCGACGCGGCCGCAGTCTTCAGCGTGCTGCGGGCGCTGAAGGTGCCGCCCCGGCTGGCGGGTGCGCTCGAGATGGAGTCGGGCATCAACGACGCACCGGTCTACATCGCGGTGGTGCTACTCGCGGCGGGCGATCCGCTGCGCTGGTGGACGCCCCTGCTGGTCGGCTACGAACTGCTCACCGGTGCACTGGTGGGGGCGGCGCTGGGGTTCGCGGGAGCGTGGGCGCTGCGCCGGGCGGCGCTGCCCGCGACCGGCCTCTACCCGCTGGCCACCATCGCGGTCTGCGTGCTCGCCTTCGCCACCGGGCAAGGTCTGCACGCGTCAGGCTTTCTGGCGACCTACCTGGCCGGGCTGGTGCTCGGCAACGCTCACCTGCCCCACCGCGGCGACACCCTCTCCTTCGCCGAGGGTCTGGGCTGGCTCGCCCAGATCGCCCTGTTCGTGCTGCTGGGTCTCTACGCCTCGCCGGCCCACCTGCCCACCGTGCTGATCCCGGCGCTGGTCGCCGGGACGGTGCTGGTCGTGCTGGCGCGTCCGTTGTCGGTGGCGCTCGCCCTGACACCGTTGCGGGTGCCCTGGCGGGAACAGGTTTTTCTGTCCTGGTCGGGGTTGCGTGGCGCGGTACCCATTGTGCTGGCGCTGATCGCGCTCACCAGAGGCTTCCCGGGGGCCGGGCGGCTGGTGGACGTGGTCTTCGTGCTGGTTGTGCTGCTCACCGCGGTCCAGGGCGTCACGCTGCCCACGGTCGCGCGAGGGCTCGGACTGTCCCGTCCGGAGCAGGGCCGGGACATGGATGTCGACTCCGCCGCACTAGACGAGATGGACGCTGAGCTGCTCCAGGTTCGGGTGCCCCGGCCCTCGCGGCTGCACGGTGTCCACCTCTGGGAGCTGAGGCTCCCCACCGGGGCGGTGGTCAGCCTGGTGGTGCGTAACGGGCAGGGGTTCACCCCAGCGCCGACCACCCGACTGCAGGAGGGCGACCAGCTGCTGGTCGTCACCACGGCCGGCGACCGGGATAAGGCTGAGCAGCGGATCCGGGCGGTGCACCGGGCCGGCCGGCTGGCCCGGTGGCGCGGGGAGACCGGCGCCTGAGGACCGGACCGGTGTTGGTCACAATGGCGAGGTGAACCCATCGCAGCATGCCGAGGAATCGGCCGCCGGCCATCAGGACATCCCCGAGGTGTCGCCGGGCCACCGCCGGACCGGCTTGCTGGCCGCTACCGCCACCGTCACGCTCCTGCTGGACGTGCTGAGCAAGATCCTCGCGGTGATGGTCCTGGAGGGCCGTCCGCCGGTGGAGCTGCTGGGTGGCGGGCTGTACCTCGTGGTCTACCGCAACTCGGGTGCGGCGTTCTCGATGGCGACCGGGTTGACCTGGCTGTTGACGCTGGTCGCTCTGGGCGTCGTCGTGGCGATCGTCCGACTGGCGCCCCGGCTGCGCAGCGTCGGCTGGGCCCTCGGGCTCGGGCTGGTGCTGGGGGGCGCGCTGGGCAACCTGGTGGACCGGCTGCTGCGTGCCCCTGGTCCGCTGCGCGGGCACGTGGTGGACTTCCTGTCGCTGCTGGCGCCGGATGGCAGCGTGTGGCCGGTGTTCAACCTGGCGGACTCGGCGATCGTGTGCGGTGGCGCGGTGCTGGCCCTGCTCGCCGCCACCGGTCGGGACCTCGACGGCACTCGTAGCCCACGACGGTCCGGCCGTACCGGGTCTGGAGCCCCCGAATGAGCGACGTCCGGGCGCTGCCGGTGCCCGAGGGGCTCGAGGGTATGCGGGTGGACGCCGGGCTGGCGCGGCTGCTGGGGCTGTCCCGTACGGTGGTGGCCAGCCTGGCCGAGTCCGGTGCGGTGCTGGTCGACGGCAGCCCGGTCGGCAAGTCCGACCGCCTGGCCGCCGGCAGCTGGCTTGAGGTGAGCCTGACCGATCCGCAGCGACCCGCCGCGGTACGGGCCGAGCCGGTGACCGGGCTGCGGGTGCTGCACGACGACGCCGACCTGGTGGTGGTGGACAAGCCGGTCGGGGTGGCCGCGCACCCCAGCCCGGGCTGGACCGGGCCCACGGTGCTCGGAGGGCTCGCTGCGGCCGGAATCCAGGTGGCTGACTCGGGCGCGGCCGAGCGCCACGGTGTGGTGCACCGGCTGGACGTGGGTACCAGCGGTCTGATGGCGGTCGCCAAGTCGCAGCGCGGTTACGCGGCGCTGAAGCGGGCGTTCCGGGATCGCACCGTCGCCAAGCACTACCGGGCGCTGGTGCAGGGCCACCCGGATCCCACCCGAGGCACCATCGACGCCCCGATCGACCGGCACCCCGCGCACGACTGGCGTTTCGCCGTGGTGGCCGGCGGCAAGCCGTCGGTGACACACTACGAGGTGATCGAGGCGTTCCCGGCCGCCTCCCTGTGTGACGTGACCTTGGAGACTGGTCGCACGCACCAGATCCGGGTGCACTTCGCCGCGTTGCGGCACCCCTGTTGTGGGGACCTCACCTACGGTGCGGACCCCGCGCTGGCGAAGCGGCTCGGGTTGGACAGGCAGTGGCTGCACGCCGCGCGGTTGGGTTTCCCGCATCCCGTTGATGATCATTGGGTAGAGTTCACCAGCCCTGACCCGGACGACCTGCGCCGCGCACTGGACGTGCTGGCCGCGCAGGCATAGCCGATGGACCGCCTTACCGCCTCCCGGGTAGCGCCGGACGACCGTCGCCGCCGCGATGGCTGCCCATGCGCGCCGGCGTTGCCAGCGCTCGGCGGGCGGGCCTGATCGTGGGTGCTCTCAGTGCGCCGAGTTCGACACGGGAGCTGTTCGGGCGGTCCCGACAGCCCTGCTGTCGAGTTCGGCGACAGTAGGTCGATCACAAGCCACGAACTCCACGAGACATCGCTGCAGTACTTGACTCGGCACCCGGGAAGAGTGCGGCTGAGCCTGGCCGACGGCGGCCGCAAGCACGTCAAGGGTCTGCTCGGTCCCAGCTGCCTGAGCTGACGATCGCGCGGGGGGATGGCGTGTGAATCACCGCCGACACCTGTGACTTCTTCACATCGAAAGCCTGACGAACGCCACTTGCCGCACCCACGGAGTCGGCACGATTATTGCTGCATACGGATGATCGATCGGTGCAAGGTGCAAGAGGGGGGGCTCCAGTGGACAACGGTTACGAGGTGTACTGCATCGCGGATCCGTTGTTTTACGACTCGATGTCCGGGCGTAACCGGGCGGAGTCCTTCGATGCCGCGAGGCGTCCGGTGCCGGACGGCTGGGAACGGCGGATCCTGGAAAATTGGGTGGTCATGAACCCGGTGGGCTCCTCGGTGCCCCCGCAGGGCTGGAAAATCCACGCGTCGGCGTGTCTCGACAACGCCGAACGCATTCTGGAAGCCGTGTGGTCCTACTGCGTCCCGCGTCGGATCACCTTTAAGTTCCTGGCCGCACGAAACATCGTCCACCTGCAGAACGCCAAGTATGCGCCTCGGGGGTCCAGCGGCAAGTTCGTCACGATCTACCCGACCGACAACGACGCGCTCAGCACGATCCTGCATGACCTGGGCAAGCGGCTGGCCGGCGAGCCAGGCCCTTACATCCTTAGTGACCTGCGCTGGAACGAAGGCCCGCTCTACGTTCGTTATGGCGGTTTCGTACTGCGTCACTGCCTGTCGGCACGGGGTGACCGGGTCCCGGCCATCGAGGATCCCAGCGGAGCGCTGGTGCCGGACCGTAGGGATGCGGTGTTCTGCACCCCACCCTGGGTGACGTTACCGGACCTGCTTGTTCCCCAATTTGCCGCGCGCAACGCCACCACCGTCAAGGAGCTGCCCTACCGCGTCGAGCAGGTTTTGCACTTCTCCAACGGCGGGGGGCTCTACGAGGCGACCGACCAGCGAACCGGTGCCCGGGTGGTGCTCAAGGAAGCCCGGCCGCATGCCGGGCTCGCCGCCGACGGCGCCGACGCGGTCCAGCGGCTGCGGCGCGAACGGGAAATACTCGAACGACTGGCGGGCATCGAGGGGGTGCCCGCCGTTCATGACCACTTCACCCTGGGCGAGCACCATTTCCTCGCCCTGGAGCTCATCGAGGGAACGGCGCTGAACAAGGTTTTCGGGCAGCGCTACCCGATGAACGACCCCGCCGCCGGGCCAGCCGAGTTCGCCGCCTACACCGAATGGGCGTTGCGGGTGTGCGCCAAGGTTGAAGAGATCATCATGGCCATTCATGGCCGCGGGGTCGTCCACGGCGACCTGCACCTGTTCAACGTCATCGTCCGGGACGACGGCAGGATCACGCTAATTGACTTCGAGGTCGCGTCGAGGGTCGATGAGGACCGCCGCCCGACCCTGGGCAGCCCCGCCTTCGCCGCCCCGCGGGATCGCACTGGTTTCGACATCGACCAGTATTCTCTAGCCTGCCTGCGACTGGCTCTGTTCCTCCCCTTGACCACCATGATCCGGCTCGACGCCGGAAAGCCGGAAGACTTGGCCGAGGTCATCGCCGAATATTTTCCGGTGCCGCCTGTTCTGCTGGCCGAGGCGGTGCGGACGATCGCCGGAACCAGCGGCGCCGACCGGGCTGCGCCCCGACGGCGCGCCAGAGCACTCCCGCCGTTACCTGATGGGTTGACCGGCTGGGTCACCGCCCGGGACTCGATCGTCGCTGGGATCCTGACCAGTGCCACTCCCAAGCGCACCGACCGGTTGTTTCCCGGTGACATCGCCCAGTTCAGCACCGGCGGTCTCAATGTCGCCCACGGTGCTGCCGGTGTGCTCTACGCGCTGTCGGTCACTCGGGCTACCCGGTACCCCGCCGGGGAGCACTGGCTGTTGGAGCGGGCCGCCGCGGCGGAACGCGGAACGCGGTTGGGTCTTTACGACGGGCTGCACGGCGTGGCGTACGTGCTGGCTGAGCTGGGATACCGGCAGGCCGCCCTCGACCTGGTCGAGTTCTGTCTCGCCGAGCAGGACGACCAGCTCGGCACGGATCTGTTCGGCGGCCTCGCCGGCGTCGCGCTCAACCTGGCCCATTTCGCGGGCTTGGCCGGCGAGCCCGCGCTGTTCGACCACGCGCTGCGTGCCGCCCAGATAGTCGCCGACCGGCTCGGAACCGCCGAGGGCGTCGGCACGGTCAGCGGCGGAGACCACCCCTACGCCGGGCTGATGCAAGGCTCGTCCGGTCCGGCGCTGATGTTCCTGCGGCTCTACGAGCACACCGGTGACCGCGGGTTCCTCGAGCTGTCCGCGACCGCGCTGCGCCAGGACCTGCGTCGCTGCGTGGTGCGGGACGACGGCTCGATGGTGGTCAACGAGGGCTGGCGGACGATGCCCTACCTGGACCGGGGCAGCGCGGGCATCGGCATGGTCCTTGAGGAGTACCTCACGCACCGGGTCGACGACGAGTTCGCAAGCGCGGCGGCTGCCATTCGCCGCGCCGCGCGGTCCCGGTTCTACATCCAGCCGGGTCTGTTCAGCGGCAGGGCCGGGATGATCCTCTACCTCAGCCGAGCGTACCCGCCCGGGCAGGCGGTCTGGAACCAGGAGGTGGCCGCCCAGATCCGGCGCCTCGGCTGGCACCGCGTCGACTACCGGGGTCACCTCGCTTTCCCCGGTGAGCAGCTGCTTCGGCTGTCGATGGACTTGGCGAGCGGCGCCGCGGGCGTCCTGCTCGCACTGGGTGCCGCTGTGCTCGAGCACCCCGTTGGTCTGCCGTTCCTCTGTGAACCCCAGCAGCCACCGCCGCACGACGCCCCCGTGCCGGCGGTGCTGATGGGGAGGAACGGGCTGGTATCCGCGTCGACATACGGGGGAGGTGAACACAATGGTGCTTCTCGACCTGCAGGCTCTGGAGCTGTCCTCGGAGCTGAACGGCTGCGACGACCGCTACGACCACGACCGCTGCTGCGGAAGTGACATCAGCCTGCTGCTCTGCGGTGACTGATGCTTCATCACCGGGTGGTCCGGGGCAGCCGGCGTTGCCCCGGACCACCCAGTGACCCAGTGACCCGATGACCCAGTGACCTGACCCGATGACTGAGACCGCCCTGACTCAGACGTCACATGGCTTACCAGACCATCACGACGATGCGGAGGTCGCGTGAACAGCGATCCGGCCGGGCTGCGCAATCCGGTGTGGCGGCAGGCTGACCGCTTGCTGCTCTCGACGGGTCGGGGGGGTGGAGTGTGGATCTGGTCCCTGGCGCTGGCCACACTGGTCGGCGCGGGCGCGGAAATCCTGCTGCCCACCGCGCTTGGTCGCGCCCTGGATGCGCTGCCCGGTGGTGGCCACATCACCTGGGCACTGCCGGCCTGCGCGGCGCTGATCGCCGTCATGGTGGCCGGGAAGGTGATCGGGGACATCGCCACCGGAGCGAGCAACGCCCGGTGCACGGCCTGGCTGCGCATGACGCTGGTCGGGCATCTCCTCGCGATCGGCCCGGCGGCTACCCGTCGCTTCGAGCCTGGGGACCTGGTGACCCGGGTGACCCGCAACGCCAGCGAGGCGGGTCAGGTCGGGGTGACCGCGGTGATGGTCGGTGTCGGCCTGGTGCCGCCGGTCGGCAGCATCATCGCCTTGACGCTGATCGACCCCTGGGTGGCGCTCACCGCGCTGGCCGGTCTGGTGGCGATGGCTGGGCTGCTACGGGTATTCGTCCGGGACAACACCGAGACCATCAGGGGCTACCTGCACAGTCAAGGGCAGATCGCAGCGCGGCTGCTCGATGCGTTGTCCGGGGCCCGCACGATCGCCGCCGCGGGCAGCATCGAGTGTGAGCGGCGACGTATCCTCCAGCCCCTGCCCGGGCTGCGCGAGCACGGTGTGCGGATGTGGCGCAACCAGGTGCGGATCACCGGCCAGGCCGCCGTGATCGGGCCGCTGCTGCAGCTGTCCGTGGTCGGTGTCGCCGGGTTCGGGATGGTCGCCGGCCGGCTGAGCGTCGGCGAGCTCTACGCCGCGAGCCGGTATGCGGTGATGGCCGCCGGCATCGGCTCGGCGGTGGGACTCCTGAACAAGCTCTCCCGTGCCCGAGCCGGTGGCCGGCGCGCGGCTGAGGTGCTCACCGAACCGGTGACCCGATACGGCGAGGCGAGGTTGCCCCACTCCTCTGACGGAGGCGGCCGGCTCGAGTTCCGCGGCGTCCGGGTCTGCGCCGGCGGAGAGACGGTCATCGACGGGCTTGACCTCGTCGTTCCGGCAGGTGCCACAGTGGCCGTGGTGGGCAGGTCCGGGACGGGCAAGTCGCTGCTCGCCGCGCTGGCCGGTCGGCTCGCCGATCCGGAGCAGGGCCAGGTGTTGCTCGACGGTGTGGCGCTGCCCGACCTGTCCCGGGCGCAGCTGCGCAGCGCGGTGGGCTTTGCCTTCGAGCGTCCGGCGCTGGTGGGCGACACGATCGAAGAAGTGATCAACTTTGGATCGCGCTGCCGCACCGAGGCGAAGGTCCGTGAGGCCGCCGCCGTCGCGCGCGCGGACACCTTCGTCGAACGGCTGCCGGCGGGGTACCGGACCGAGCTGGCTGCGGCCCCGCTGTCCGGCGGTGAGATGCAGCGGCTCGGCCTGGCCAGAGCCTTCGCGCGCCCCTACCGGGTGCTCATCCTCGATGACGCGACCTCCAGCCTGGACACGGTGACCGAGCGGCAGGTCGGTGCCGTGCTGGCCGGCGGGGAGCGGGGCCAGACCCGACTGATCATCGCGCACCGAGCGGCCACGGCTGCCCGGACGGATCTGGTCGCCTGGCTCGATCGCGGCACACTGCGAAGTCTGCGTCCCCATAGCGTGCTGTGGCGCGACCCGGACTACCGCGCCCTGTTCGGCGCGGTGGCAGTGCCCGCGCAGCCGCGATCTGTGCCCATCGGATCCCTGGGGGTACCGGCATGACTTCAGACACAGCAGACCCGACCTCAGCCACGAACACCGTGGCCCGGGTGCTGCTCGCCGCCTTGTGCCGGCACCCGAGGGCGCTGGTGCGGTTGGCTGCGTGGTCAGTGCTGGAGGTGGCGCCGCTGCTGCTGTCCGGCTACGGCGTGGCCCGTGCGCTGGATGACGGGTTCCTTGCCGGCCGGCCCGGGACCGGGTTGGCGTGGCTCGGCGCGCTGGCCGTGGCGGTGCTCGCGGGGGCACTGGCCACCCGGCACGTGTACCGAATCCTCGCTGAGATCGTCGAGCCGTTCCGCGACGACCTGGTGGACAGCGTGGTGGGGGGTGCGCTGCAGCGCTCTACAGTGCTCGGCGGGCGGCCCGACTCGGGCGCGGTCGCCCGGCTCACCCATCAGGTTGAGGTGGTGCGGGACAACTTCGCCGGCCTGCTCCTGCTCGCCAGGAGCTTCGTGGTGAGCGCGGCCGGCGCGGTGGTCGGGATGGCCGCCCTGACCGGGGTCGTCGGGCTGCTGGTGCTGCCGCCGCTGCTGGCGGGTCTGGCGTTTTTCCTGTCCTCCCTGCGTTCCATGACGACCCGGCAGCGCGATCACGTGCTCACCGACGAAGGCGTCGCCGACTCCGCCGGCACTGTTGCGCACAGCCTGCGTGACGTGGTCGCCTGCGGTGCCGAGGACCGGGCCTATGCGCGGGTGCAGCGCCAGGTCGACGCGCACGCGGAGGCGGAACGGACACTGGCCCGGATGGCGGCGGTACGCACGCTGTCGGTGGCGGTCGGTGGCTGGTTGCCGGTGGTGGGCCTGCTGGTGGTGGCGCCCTGGCTGCTGGGGAGCGGCTCGACGCTGGGCACGATCGCCGGTGCCCTCGTTTACCTGACTCAGGGCCTGCTTCCGGCGCTGAGGGCGCTGGTCGACGGGTTGGGCTCGGGGGGCCTCCGCTTGGTGGTCACCCTGGATCGTCTCGTCGAGGCGGGCGAACGCCCGGTGCCCTCCTCCGGGACGGCGCGACGGAGCGCCCCCCATGGGTATGACCTCGTGCTCGATGGCGTCACGTTCTCCTATGGCCGTCACGCCGAGCCTGTGGTGAACCAGGTGGACCTGGTGATCCCGGAGGGGCAGCACCTGGCCATGGTCGGTCCCAGCGGTGCGGGAAAGTCCACCCTGGCCGGGCTGCTCGCCGCGACGCACGTTCCCGACTGCGGCGAGGTTCGGCTGGGCGGGGTGCCGGTCGGAGACCTCGACCCGCAGACCCTGGTCGGCCACCGGGTGTTGATCCCCCAGGAGGCCTACGTCTTCGCTGGGACAGTCGAGGAGAACCTGCGGTACCTGCATCCCGGCGCCACCCGCGCTGAGCTCGACACCGCGGTCGACGCGTTGGGCTTGCGCTCCATGATGACCCGTCTCGGTGGATATGACGCCGTGGTCGACCCCGGAACGCTCTCGGCTGGGGAACGCCAGCTCATCGCCGTGGCCAGGGCGCACCTGACTCCGGCGCCGGTACTGATCCTGGACGAGGCGACCTGCCACCTCGACCCGGTCGCCGAGGAGCGGGTCGAGCGGGTTCTGACGGGCCGTGGTGGCACCCTCATCGTCGTCGCGCACCGGATCAGCTCCGCGCTGCGGGCGCAGCGGATCGTGTTGATGAACGGTGCCGAAATGGTATGGGGCACTCATGGGGAGCTGCTCGCGACCGCGCCGCTGTACCGCGACCTGGTCGGCCAGTGGGACATTGGCCAGGAGAACATCGCCAGTGGGAGATTGGCTGGAAGAAGCTGGCCAGAGGGACCCAGAGGGACATTGACCAGTGGGACGACGGGCCGGTACTAGCTGTTGCCGCCGGCCCGTCGGCACCGGGACTGTCAGATCCGGGACTGTCAGATCCAGCCCGCCTCGGCCGCGATGCGAATGGCATCGATCCGGGTCCGGGCCTCCAACTTGGTCATGACGCGCGAAAGATAGTTGCATACCGTCCCGCGGCTGAGAAAGAGTCGTTGGGCGATCTCGGTCGGCGACGCCCCGCCTGAGGCGAGGTCGAGCACCGTGAGTTCCCGGGGTGTCAGCGGGCTGCCCGCTACACCGATCGCGGCAACCGCGAGGGCGGGGTCGATGGTCCGCTTCCCCTTGGCGACCTGGCGGATAGTGGCCAGCAGCCGCCGGGGCTGCGCGTCCTTATCCACCGCTCCGGCCACCGGAACATCCAGTGCCCGGCGGACCAAGCCCGGTCGTTGCGCCGTGGCAAGCACGACCACCCGACATTCGGGCAGCCGCTCGTGCAGTGCCTGCGCGGTCGTGAGCACGTCCAACCCACCTTGCTCGACGTCCAGCACAGCGATATCGGGTTGGTGCCGGACCGCGGTAGGGACCACGCGGTCACCCGTCGCCATCCCGGCCACCACCTCGATGTCGCCCTCGCCGGACAGCAGGGCGGCAAGTGCGCCACGAAGCAGACTCATGTCGATAACCAGGAGTACCCGGATCGGGTTCGGACCCGGACTCGGGCCCTGAGCTGGACAGCAGACCGCCGCCGAGGACTGGGTTGTAGGAGGACCGGGAATACCGGTGTACTCATCACCTGCGGCAACGGCGCTCGCCGCAAGATTTCGCGGTCCTCGGTGTCGTGAGATCATGAGACGCGAACGAGATCGACTCGGTCGCGGAACGTGCATGGTCGCCACCATGTTGCCATTGGGCTGTCCCCTCCCCAGGTGCCCGGGAAGAATGTGCGGTCCACATCCTTCCCAGACGGTCGAACGCGCCCTGCTGCCCCCTTACGGGTGGCCCCAGAGGGACCGCCCGGCAGGAGCCCCTAGGGGGTCCTGCACAGCTTGTCATCGCTACTGTGGCTCACGGTGTTACACCGAGTACGTTCCGTCACCATTGTTACTCTGTGTATACATCCGCTGCCGTGAGCGGTGGGTGAGAAGCGAGTCCGCCAG
The DNA here is from genome assembly GCA_019243635.1 of Pseudonocardiales bacterium. Classification (GTDB taxonomy): domain Bacteria; phylum Actinomycetota; class Actinomycetes; order Mycobacteriales; family Pseudonocardiaceae. Next base: position 34,194 of record JAFAUB010000045.1, on the reverse strand, counting down.
TGTAGCTCAGCCTAACCTTACTATGACACTACGACGTCAAGCGCGGGTACGCTGCGAAATCAGGGGTTGTCAGGGCCGATGATGTCCGCCGCCCCGGACGGCCCGTCGATCGTGGGGTATCGCAGCGCGGCGATGCACTGTGCAGCTGGTGGACCGTTGCCCAGCGCTCGCACAATCGCCGACCCGGAGGCCGTCGCATGCGACCCCCTAATCGTCACTGCTGTCGCGCTGCCCGCCGCGCACCGACGCGCGTGGGCCGCACTGCGGCACGACCTACCCGCTTCCTTGGTGGTGTTGCTGATCGCCGTACCACTGTCGCTGGGGATCGCGGTCGCCTCGGGCGCACCGGTGATGGCCGGGCTCATCGCCGCAGCCGTCGGCGGAATCGTGGCCGGTTTGCTCGGCGGATCTCGGCTGCTTCGTGGTGGTTGCTGTGCTGTTGGTCTGGCCGCGGCTGCCCCGTCCGCTGCTGCACATCCCGGCACCGCTGGTGGCTGTGGTCGGCGCTACGGCGTTCGCCACGATGCTCGAGCTCGAAGTCGAGAGGGTAGCCCTGCCCGGTTCGTTGGTCGACTCGTTGAGCCTGCCGGAGGTACCCGGTGGCAGCTGGGGCGGCGTGCTCACCGGCGTGCTCACTGTGGCGCTGATCGCCAGTGTGGAGAGCCTGTTGTCGGCGGTGGCGGTGGACAAGCTGAGCGCAGGCGGGACCACTGACTTCGATCGGGAACTGGTCGGCCAGGGAGCCGCGAACACCGTGTCCGGAATGCTCGGTGGCCTGCCGGTGACCGGCGTGATCGTCCGGAGTTCAGCCAACGTCGCGGCTGGCGCGGACCAGGGCGTCGGCCATCGCGCACGGTGTCTGGGTGATCGTGTTCACGGTACTGCTGATCGAGCTGATCGAGCTGGTCCCGCTGGCCGTGCTCGCCGGGTTGCTGGTGGTGATCGGCCTGCGCCTGGTCAAGCTCGCTGGCCTGCACTGTGCTCGCAGGCAGGGTGAGCTGACGAGATGGACTCGTCGGTTGCCGCGTCGCTGGAGTATGCGGTGAGCTACCTCGCAGTGCCGTCGATCCTGGTATGTGGACATTCCGGCTGTGCAGCGATGCACGGGCTGCTCGACGGCGCGACCTCCCACGGTTCGCTGGGCCGGTGGCTGCGCTGGGGCCTGCCGAGCCTGCACGCGCTGCGCGACGGCCACCCGGTGGGTGTCGCCGCTGCCGAGGATGGACGCAACGAGATCGACCAGCTCTCGATGGTCAACGTGGCCTGTCAGGTCGAGGTGATCGGTAGGCACTCCGCGGTGCGCGGCGCCGTCGCGGCAGGCCGGGTACAGGTACCGGCCTGTTCCTGGACATCCGCACTGCCCGGCTGCTGCTCCTCGACCCCGAAGCCGCCCGCTTTGTGCAGGTGCCCGACGACTATCTGCCCGGCGGCCTGGCCGCCACAGGCGTAGGACGGAGCTCATCCGGTGCCGGGTCGGGTGGCCAGCCTGATCGGTAGGGCGCTGGCCGGCTCCGTCGTAGGCTCGCTTATCGTGACGGTGCTTCCTCAGACGACTGGGGCCCTGGACTGGTTGGATGGTGCGGCGGCCGTTCGCCGGACCGCCGGGTTGCGGCGGGTACTGCGGCCGAGGCCTCCGGTTGAGCCGGTGATCGACCTGGCGTCCAACGACTACCTGGCTCTGGCAAGGGACCCCAGGGTCGTGCAAGGCGCGGTGCATGCGGCGCGCACCTGGGGTACTGGGTCGACGGGATCTCGCCTGGTCACCGGCTCCATCGAGCTGCACTCCCGGCTGGAGGAGGAGCTTGCCGCGTTCTGTGGCGCGGCGGCGGCCCTGGTGTTCTCCTCGGGCTACACCGCCAACCTCGGTGCGGTGACGGCGCTGTCCGGTCGGGACGCTCTGGTGGTGTCCGACGCCGCCAGCCACGCCTCCCTGGTGGACGCTTGCCGGCTGTCCCGGGCCCGAGTCGCGGTCATCCCGCACGGGGACGTCTCGGCGGTGGATGCCGTGCTGACTGCCCGGTCGGAGCGGCGCGCGTTGGTCCTCACCGATTCGGTGGTCAGCGTGAGCGGTGAGCTCGCGCCGCTCGTTGAGCTGCACGCGGTGTGCCGGCGGCACGGGGCGGTCCTGCTGGTCGATGAGGCGCACGGTCTCGGGGTGCGCGGGGCCGGCGGGCGGGGGCTGCTCGCGGAGTACGGCCTGGCCGGTGAGCCCGATGTGGTGGCCACGGTCTCGCTGTCGAAGTCGCTGGGCAGCCAGGGCGGCGCCGTGCTGGGCTCTCCCGCGGTGATCGACCACCTCGTCAACACGGCGCGCAGCTTCGTCTTCGATACCGGCCTGGCGCCGCCGGCCGTTGGCGGGGCGTTGGCCGCGCTGCGGGTGCTGCGTGCCGAGCCGGCGCTGCCCGGCCGGGTGCTCGCCGCCGCCGTCGCCATCGCGGCTGCGGCCGGTGCGCCGCGGCCGCGCTCCGCGCTGGTCTCGGTGATCCTCGGCACGCCGCGGCGAGCGGTCGATACGGCTGCGGAGTGCCTGCGCCACGGTGTGCGGGTGGGCTGCCTGCGTCCACCGTCAGTGCCCGTCGGGACCAGCAGGCTGCGGCTGAGCGCCCATGCCGCGCTGACCGACCCGGACCTGGCGAGGGTGGCGCAGGTGCTCGCTACGGTCCTGGCCGGCGTGGTCAGATGACCGCGCTGGTGGTGACCGGAACGGGCACCGGGGTCGGCAAGACGGTGGTGACATCGGCCATCGCCGCGCTCGCCATCGCCGCCGGTCGTCGGGTGGCGGTGCTCAAGGCCGCGCAGACCGGCGTCGAGGCGGGCCAGCCAGGTGACGTCGACGGGGTGCGACGTCTGGTGGGCCCCTCAGTCACCTGCCGGGAACTGGTCCGCTACCCGGACCCGCTGGCGCCGGCGACGGCGGCCCGTCACGCTGGCCTGCCCGCGGTGACGCCGGCAACCGCCACCGCGGCGGCCCGCGAACTCGCCGAGGAGCACGACCTGGTGCTGATCGAGGGGGCGGGGGGACTACTGGTACCCCTGGACGACAGTGGGGGAACACTCGCCGATGTCGCCGCCGCCGTGGTCGCTCCGGTGCTCGTGGTGGCCGCCGCTGGGCTGGGCACCCTCAACCACACCGCGCTCACCGTCGAGGTGCTGCGCACCCGCTGCCTGGGCTGTGTCGGGATTGTGATCGGTGCGTGGCCCACCAGACCTGACCTCGCCGCCCGGTGCAACCTCGCTGATCTGCCCGCCGTGACTGGCCTGCCGCTGCTCGGCGCTCTGCAAGAGGGCGCCGGTCGGCTCACTCCAGCGGAGTTCCTGCCGGTGGCCCGACAGGGACTCGAACCGGGACTGCAAGCGCTGGGGCTGGCGGTCGGTGGACCGGCCCGCTGATCTGCTCAGTCCAGGTAGTCCCTGAGTACTTGCGAGCGGGACGGGTGGCGCAGCTTGGACATCGTCTTGGACTCGATCTGCCGGATGCGCTCCCGGGTCACCCCGTAGACCTGCCCGATCTCATCGAGCGTGCGGGGTTGACCGTCGGTGAGCCCGAACCGTAGCCGCACCACACCGGCTTCCCGATCGGACAGCGTGGCCAGCACGGACTGCAGCTGATCCTGCAGCAGGGTGAAGGAGACCGCATCCACCGCGACCACGGCCTCGGAGTCCTCGATGAAGTCGCCGAGCTGGGAGTCGCCCTCGTCACCGATGGTCTGGTCCAGCGAGATGGGTTCCCGGGCGTACTGCTGGATCTCCAGCACCTTCTCCGGGGAGATGTCCATCTCCTTGGCCAGCTCCTCCGGGGTGGGCTCGCGGCCCAGGTCCTGGAGCAGCTCCCGCTGGATACGACCCAGCTTGTTGATCACTTCGACCATGTGCACCGGGATCCGGATGGTGCGGGCCTGGTCGGCCATCGCTCGGGTGATGGCTTGCCGGATCCACCAGGTGGCGTAGGTGGAGAACTTGTAGCCCTTGGTGTAGTCGAACTTCTCCACCGCGCGGATCAGACCCAGGTTGCCCTCCTGGATCAGGTCCAGGAACGCCATGCCGCGGCCGGTGTAGCGCTTGGCCAGCGAGACGACGAGGCGAAGGTTGGCCTCCAGCAAGTGGTTCTTGGCGCGCTCGCCGTCGCGGACGATCCAGCGAAGATCTCGGCGCAGCTGCGGGGAGAGCTTGTCGGTCGTGTCCTCGGTCCTGCGCACCCGCTCGGCGGCATAGAGCCCGGCCTCGATGCGCTTGGCGAGCTCCACCTCCTCCTCGGCGTTGAGCAGGGCGACCTTGCCGATCTGCTTGAGATACGCGCGGACAGAGTCGGCCGAGGCGGTGAGCTCGGCGTCCTTGCGGGCCCGCCGCAGCGCCTCGGACTCCTCCTCGTCCCAGACGAAGTCCTCCGCACCGGGACCGCTGGGCGTCTCCGCCTCATCGGCGTCCACAGCGATCTCCTCGACCTCGACCTCGACGTCGGCGAGATCCTCGGCAGCTGGGCCACTCTCGATGTCGACCCCGGGGTCGACTCCGAGGCCGCTCTCCACGCCGGCTGCGGGCTTAGCTGCGGTGGCGGTTTTGGTGCTCGTCTTGGCGGTGTTGCCGGGGGCTTTCGTCCGGGTGCGCGCAACGCCGCCGCGGGCGCTGCGCCTGCGGGTCGTCGTGGCGGCGCCCTCTGCGGTGGTGGAGCCGGAAGCGACAGCGCTCAGATCGGGGTCACTGGTGGCGCCGTTGTGGGAGGAGGACTTCTTCTCGGTCCCGGGCTGCGATGCGGCGGAGGCAGAGCTGACAGACTTCGAGGCTGCGGACTTCGAGGCTGCGGCGCGACGGGATGCGGGTTCTGCGGCTGCCACGGACGGCCTTTCGGAACAGTCGGTGTTCGGGCGCGGTGCGGAGTCGGGTCTGGCGTCGACGAGCCCGCCGCTGGAACCAGCGTCGACAATCACGGCGGCCTGCCGGATTCCGACGGTGCGATCCAGGGTGCTCGGGGACGGTGCCACGTTCCAGTGTACGACTCTAGGCATTGTAACGACGCCGCTCGCGCCCAGGGGCGCAGCGTCGCGGCGCTTATCGCACGCGCCCCTGGGCGGCGGCTGCCGCAGCACCGACGATTCCGGCGTCGTTGCGCAACGCGGCCGCCACCACGGTGGTCCGGCACTCCAGCAGGGGCAGCCATTTGTCGGCCTTCTTGCTGACTCCGCCGCCTGCGATGATCAGGTCCGGCCAGATCAGACCTTCCAGAACTTGCAGGTAGCGGGATACTCGGGCGGCCCAGTCCGGCCATGGCAGTGCTTCGTTGTCCCTGGCCGCCGCGGCTGCTCGGGTCTCGGCGTCGACACCGTCGACCTGCAGGTGGCCCAGCTCGGTGTTGGGCACCAGTTTCCCGTCGATGAACAGCGCGCTTCCGATGCCGGTGCCGAACGTGAGCAGCAGGACCACGCCGTCATGGTCCCGGCCCGCGCCGAACCGCATCTCGGCCAGCCCGGCCGCGTCGGCGTCGTTGAGCACGATGACCGGCGCCCGGCAGTACTCCGAGAACAGCTCGTCGGCGGCCAGGCCCTTCCACGCCGGGTCCAGGTGCGCCGCGGTGCACGCGATGCCGCGTTTGAGGACGCCGGGCAGCGTGACTCCCATCGGGCCGTGCCAGCCGAACGTGCTGGTGATGGCGGCGACCAGCTCCGCTACCGCTTCCGGCGTGGCGGGCATGGGAGTGGGTAGGCGGACTCGCCCGTCGGCTAACGACCCGTCGCGCAGGTCCACAGTGCAGCCTTTGATGCCGGACCCGCCGATGTCCACACCGAATCCGGGTGCCCTGGCCATCCGCGTCCTCTCCTGATCGGTCCTCTCGTGATCGCCCGCCGCAAGGCCGCCGGTCAGACCTGACCCTAGCCCGGATCTCGCCACCAGGGTGTGGTCGGATGTCTAGGTGCCGAGCGTTCGTAGGGACGACGTCGAGCAGCTGCGGGCCACCGCGGTGGCGGTAGTCCACCAGGTCGGCGAGCTGGTCCTGCGGATGCGGGTCGCAGGCGCCGGGCAGGTGGAGACCAAGACCAGCGCCACCGACGTGGTCACCGTCGCGGACACCGCGGCCGAGCGGTTGGCTCGACGGCTGCTCGCGCAGTGGCGGCCGGACGAGCCGGTACTGGGAGAGGAAGAGGGGGGAGCCGGCCCGCGGCCGGGAGGCCTGTGCTGGGTGGTCGACCCCATCGACGGCACGGTGAACTACCTCTACGGGCTGCCCTGGTACGCGGTATCGGTGGCGGTCCAGCGGGACGGGCAGTCCCTGGCCGCCGCGGTGGGGCAGCCCGCCGCCGGCCGGCTGTGGAGCGCGGCCCGAGGCCGCGGGGCCGACTGCGACGGAGCCGCACTGCGGGTCAGCGGGGCTACCCGGTTGGAGCTGTCGCTGATCGGCACCGGCTTCTCCTACCGATCCGAGCGACGGGCTCGGCAGGCGGCCATGGTAGCCGGCATGCTGCCGAGGATCCGCGACCTGCGCCGCGCTGGGTCGGCCGCGCTGGATCTGTGCTCAGTCGCGTCCGGGTGGTTGGACGGTTTCGCCGAGCATGGCCTGCACCGCTGGGACTGGGCGGCCGGTGCGCTGATCGCGGCCGAGGCCGGTGCGGTGATCCGGCTGCCCCACTGCGGGTCAGACTTCTTGCTGGCAGCCGCACCCGGGATCGTTGACGCGCTGGCGGACCTGGTGGTGCAGTGCGGCGCCGATGCGGTCTGACGGCGTGTCAGCAGCTCACCTGACGCGCCCGGTGAAGGAGGTCCCGGCTCACCCCGGACACCGACTGTGCCCTCCGCGCTGTCACGGCCTGGGGCCCGGGCTGGGGCATCGACCGGGATCCCACCTGGGTGCCTAGGCTGCGGAGGGAGGACTGAGCCGGCACTGGCTGCCCGAGTTCGGCCAGGTCCAGCAGAGCCGTGCGAGCCGCGTCGTTGGGTCGCAGCGCGACGAACCTGGTGCCCAGCGCCAGGTCGACCCCCGTGTCTGGGCGGCCGTCGCGGACGAGTTCAGCGCAGGGTACCGCCAAGCTCAACGTCCGGGCAGCGGCCTGCCCCTCGGGGCCGAAGCGGATCTCCCCGTAGCAGTGCAGGTCGAAGGCGGGGTACTGCGGATCGTTCGCGGGCGTGGTGGTGGCGGCGAACCCCAGGTGGGCCAGCGCGCCGTCGACGATGGCGGCCTCGCCGAGCACGCCGCCCGCGTTGAGCACGCGGACTCGCGTGAGCTGGGGTGGCGCCGGCGGCACGGTATCCAGTCCGTTGGCCGGGAGCCGCTCGCTGGAGGTGGCTTGACAGCCATCCTGGGTCTGATGCAGCGCGCTGAACCAGACCAGCCCCGCCGCGGTGCTGAGAACCACCGCCAGCAGGACCGCGCGCATCGGCCTGGGGGTGCGGTAACCCTTCACCCGCGCGCTTGACGAGCCCACCGCCGCCACGGCCCCGCCCTTCCTGGCCTGTACTACCCGGCCAGCCCCTGACACCTGAGCGTAGAGGCGGGATGGGAGTGGCGCAGCCGGCTGCGGCGTGTCCGAGGTCGGGTTCCCCCACTCGGCTGCCAGAGCAGACGCGCCGCGCACGCGACACGCCGGGGAAATCCGCAGCCCGCGCTGGTCGGCGAGCTATTCTCTCGCCGCTCCGGCGCCGCCAAGCGGCTCGTGGTACGGCGTACCAGGGCCGTACCCGCAGCGTCGAGAAGTGTGACCGACGTCTCGGGCACAAATTACCGTGCCTGTGCGTTTGTGCTGCGGCACGACCCGTACGACTCAGGGGTGGGAATCATGGCGACCGACTACGACGCTCCCCGGCGGAGCGAGGCGGATGAGCTTGTCGAGGACTCGCTGGACGAGCTCAAGGCGAGACGAAACGAGGCGCAGTCCGGTGCGGTCGACGTCGACGAGTCGGAGTCCGCAGAGAACTTCGAGCTGCCTGGCGCCGACCTGTCCGGCGAGGAGCTGACCGTTCGAGTGCTGCCCAAACAGGCCGATGAGTTCACCTGTTCGAGCTGCTTCCTCGTCCATCACCGCAGTAGGCTGGCCGAGCAACGCAACGGGCGGATGGTCTGCCGGGACTGCGCGGCCTGAGAGGGCTCCTGCACCGGTTCCCGTCTCAGGCTCCCGGATGAGGCCCCCCATCAGGCCCCATATCAGGCACTGTCCACCGGCGCCTACCGGCCGGGGGAGCGCGGCCCGGAGCCGTCGCGGCGCACCTCGTCGGTGTCGCCCCGCAGCAACGCGGCGAGCTTCTCGGCCTGACGGACACTGAAGATCCAGTAGGGGGTGGGGTCCGCTGGATCGGTGAGGGTGATACGCAACACAGGCCCCACCCACCCGGTGTGCAGCACGAACGCCGCTGGGTCCAGATCCGGACCCAGCGCGCGGCGCTTGGCGTTCGGGTAGATCACCTGGACCCGCCCCAGATACCGGATCGGGACGTGCGCCGACCCCACCCGCAGCTCGCCGCCACGCAACGTAACCCGATGCCGACCCATCCGCATCAGTACCACGCTGGTCAGCGGCACTATCAGCAGGTAAGGCAGCCAGGAGCGCACTCCCGGGTACCCCATGTGCACCTCGGCGGCCAGCAACGTGGCCACCCCGAAACCCAGCGGCCACCACCATAACGGCACTGTGAGACGTTCTTCGAAGACCGGGAGACGTTCCTCGAAGACCGGCGGATGCTCATCGAAGGCCGGCTTGGCGTCAGGCGGACGCCGGTCGTCGGGGGCTTGTCGATCGGGCACCGGACCGAGGGTAGTCTCGCCGCTCGTGTGCCCGGCCGAGATGTTCCTCCTCGAGGTGCTGTCCACCCGGCTTCGGAGATGCCGGTGCCCGGGTACTCCCACGCTGACGGCGCCGGAGCCGAAGGGAGAGTGCTGAGCGGTGTTCGGACGTCGGACCAAGGCCCAGCCCAGGGCCCGCATCAGTGCACAGCCGCAGCCTCGCGACGGAGCCTCGGACAGTGTGCCCGGGCATGTTGCCGTGCCCGGGCATGTTGCCGTCCCGGAGGACGTTGCCGGCGGGGGGCCGGCGTTCGGGCCCTACGACGTTGACGATGCGCCCGATGACGGCTGGGTCAGGCTGGATCTCGGCTCACTACGGTTGCCGGTGCCGGAGGGCGCGCAACTTCAGGTCGAGGTGGACAGCTCCGGTCCGGTGCGCGCGGTGCACCTGCTGACCGGTCTCGGCCAGTTCACGATCACCGCTTTCGCCGCTCCCCGCAGTGGCGGGTTGTGGCGCGAGGTCGCCTCGGAGCTGGTGAGCAGGCTGCGAGCTGATGGTGCGGGGGTCGGGCGGACCGCTGGTGAGTGGGGCGAGGAGATCGAGGCCGTGACCGAGCAGGGGGTGCTGCGGTTCGTGGCGGTAGACGGGCCGCGGTGGATGCTGCGCGGCGTCGCGGCCGGGCCTGCCGAGCATGCCGACGGTCGGAGCGCGCTGCTGCGCGATGTCATCCGGCAGACCGTGGTGGTGCGTGGTCTGGAACCGATGCCGGTGCGCAGCCCGTTGCCACTGCGGCTGCCTGGGCCGCTGGGAGAGCAGCTCAAGCAGGCCACCGCCGAGCTGGTCGCCGCCGCCGAGGGCGCCGGGGACGCCACCTAGCGGGGCTGAACCTACAGGGACGACACCGGTCGTGGCCGAGTGGAGTCGCAGCGCCATCGGTTACCCGGTGCCAGTGGTTTACGCTGGGCCTCGGGTGGGTCCATCGAGGTACCCGCGATCGCAGCCCGGAGATCGACATGAACGGTGCGTCCCCCGGCTACTGGCGGCGACTCGTCCACCAGTTCACCAGCGATGCCTCCGAACTGGACGCCGAGGAGCTGGCTCGCCGTGCCGAGCAGTCCGGCGCGCGGCGCGCCAGCGAGTGCAGCTCCGGTCAGGCGGTCACCGTCCTGGGCCGGCTGCGCAGTGTGGAGCACTGCCCCCGGGCTGCGGTGCCTACCCTGGAGGCGGAGCTGTTCGATGGCTCAGAGGCGATCACCCTGGTGTGGCTGGGGCGGCGGAGAATCGCCGGCATCGAACCCGGCCGTACCGTGAAGGCATCGGGCCGGATCGCCGTCCGGGACGGCCGCAAGGTTCTCTACAACCCCTACTACGAACTGCAGCGGAGCTTATGACTCAACCTCTGCCGGACCCGTCGACCCAGCATCCGAACGTCGAGGCCCTAGCGGGCTCCGAGCCGCGCGCTCCCACTCTGCTGGAACAGCTGGGTGGCGTCGGGGGTCTGGTGGCCTCGGTGGTCCCCGCTGTGGTCTTCGTCGCGGTGAACCCGTTGGCCGGGCTGCAACCGGCGATCTGGGCGTCGCTGGGTGCCGCAGTCGCGGTGGGGGTGTGGCGGCGGCTGCGCCGGGAGCCTCTCCAGCCGGCCGTGTCCGGGATCCTCGGGGTGGCTGTCTGCGCCTTCATCGCCTACCACACCGGACAGGCACGGGGCTTCTTCCTGTACGGCATCTGGTACAGCCTTCTCGCCGGGTTGACGCTGACGCTGTCCATAGTTGTGCGCCGTCCGCTGGTCGGCGTGCTGTGGTCGGTGCTCAACGGTTCTGGGTTCGGCTGGCGCACCGACCGCCGCGCCCGGTTCGGCTTCGACGTGGCGACCATGGTCTGGGCGGTGTTCCTGCTGGCCCGTTTCGGTGTGCAGCGCTACCTGTACGACCTGCGGCAGACGGACTGGCTCGGAGTGGCCCGGCTGGCGATGGGCCTGCCGCTGACCGCGGTGGCTGCACTGGTCACCATCTGGGCTATCCGTCGCGCTGTGCGGGTGGACGGTTAGCTCTGGTGAGGACCTAGTGCCGTGCGCACCTCGGGCTCCACCTCCGCGGCGGCGACGAAGAGCAGCTCGTCCCCACCCTCGAGGGTATCGTCACCGTGCGGGACGATCACCCGGCCACCACGCAGGATGGTGACCAGTGCGGCGTCGACGGGCAGCCGCAGCTGCCGCACCGGCTGTCCGGCCAGGGGCGTATCCGCCGGCAGCGTGACCTCGACCAGGTTCGCCTGCCCCTGCCGCAGGGTCATCAGTCGCACCAGGTCACCGACCGAGACCGCTTCCTCGACCATCGCGGCGAGCATCCGCGGGGTCGACACCGCGACGTCCACCCCCCACGCCTCGGTGAACAGCCACTCGTTTCGCGGGTTGTTGACCCGGGCCACGACCCGACGTACCGCGAACTCGGTCTTGGCCAGCAGCGAGACCACCAGGTTCACCTTGTCATCGCCGGTCGCCGCGATCACGACGTCGGAGTGCTCCAGCCCGGCCTCCTCCAACGAGGCCAGCTCGCAGGCGTCGGCGAGGACCCATTCGGCGCCCTCGACCTCGCGCGGGTCGATCTGGTCGGGATCTCGCTCGATGAGCATCACCTGGTGGCCGAACTCGAGCAGTTCGGCCGCGATGGACCGGCCCACCGCGCCCGCTCCGGCGATGGTCACGCGCATGGCTGCTCCCAGGTCGGTGGAGTCCGGTCGGTGGACTCCAGGTCGGTCGGGTGCGGTGGCTCACTCGTGGGGTCAGTCGTGTGGAGGCGCGGTGGCCGCCGCAGTGGTGACGTCGGTGACGGTGCCGGAGACGGCCGCGGCGTACACCTGGTCGTCGGCCTGCACCACGCTGTGGTGGCTCGGCAACACTCCAGTTCCGAACCGGACGATGAAGGCGATCCGCGCGCCGGTGTGTTCCTCCACCTCGCCCACGGTGTGCCCGGCCCAGCCCTCGTGCAGCGGCAGCTGCAGTACCGCCACCCTGCCCGAAGGGTCGTGCCATGCCGCTGCGCCGGCATCGGGTAGCAGCATCCTCAGGAAGCGGTCGGTGGTCCAGGGCACGGTGGCCACGGTCGGGATGCCGAGTCGCTCGTAGACCGCAGCCCGCTTGGGGTCGTAGATCCTGGCGACGACGTGCGCCACCCCGAACGTCTCCCGGGCGACCCGAGCCGCGATGATATTGGAGTTGTCACCGTTGGATACTGCGGCGAACGCCCTCGCCTGCTCGATCCCGGCCTTGACGAGTACCTGGCGGTCGAAGCCGGCGCCGCGAACGTGCTGGCCGTGAAAGTCGGCGCCGAGCCGGCGGAAGGCCTGCTGACTCTGGTCGATCACCGCCACGTCGTGGCCGAGACGTTCCAGCGCGAGGGCCAGGCCGGCGCCCACCCGACCACAACCCATGATCACGACATGCACGCGGTCACCCCTGGGTCGACGGTTGCCGGGAAACCGCAGTATGCAGCATTCGGGCGGCCTGGTGTTCCGGCTCCGTAGACTGCGGCTCCGAAGAAGCGCGCCTCCGTAGGGTGGGCGGCTGACGAGCGAGGTGGGAGAAACGGTGACCCTGTTGCAGTCGGTGCGCAGCCCTCAGGACCTCAAGCGCCTCGATATGGCCGCTCTGACGCGGTTGGCCGGTGAGATCCGCGGGTTCCTGGTCGAGAAGGTGTCTCGCACCGGAGGGCACCTGGGCCCGAACCTGGGCGCGGTGGAGCTCACCTTGGCGATACATCGGGTGTTCGACTCCCCCCACGATCCGGTGATCTTTGACACCGGCCACCAGGCGTACGTCCACAAGATCGTCACTGGGCGGGCGGAGGGGTTCGACCGGCTGCGCAAGAGAGGTGGCCTGTCCGGCTACCCGTCCCGCGCCGAGAGCGAGCACGACTGGGTGGAGTCCAGTCACGCCTCCGCGGCGCTGTCCTGCGCAGACGGGCTGGCCAAGGCCTTCGCTCACGCCGGCGCCCAGCTCGGTGACTACTCTCCCCGGCGCCGGCACGTCGTCGTGGTGGTCGGTGACGGTGCACTGACCGGCGGGATGTGCTGGGAGGCGCTCAACAACATCGCCGCCGGCAAGGACCGCTCGGTGATCATCGTGGTCAACGACAACGGTCGTTCCTACTCACCGACCATCGGGGGGTTCGCCGACCACCTCTCCACGCTGCGGCTGCAGCCGAGCTACGAACTGGTGCTCCGCACCGGCAAGCAGGCCCTGGAGCGCACCCCGGTGGTGGGTCGGGCGATCTACGCTGGTCTGCACGCGGCCAAACGAGGCTTGAAGGACGCTCTGGCTCCGCAGATCCTCTTCGAGGATCTCGGCCTGAAGTACCTGGGCCCGGTCGACGGGCACGACCTGCGCACCATGGAGGCCGCGCTGCGCCGGGCCAAGGACTTCGGTGGGCCGGTGATCGTGCACGCGGTGACCCGCAAGGGCAACGGCTACCGGCCCGCCGAGAACGACGCCGCCGAGCTGATGCACCAGGTGAAGGTCATGGACCCCGAGACCGGTGCGCCTATCGCCCCTGCGGGTGTCACCTGGACCAGCGTCTTCACCGAGGAGCTGATCAGGCTGGCCGGTGAGCGTGCGGACCTGGTCGCGATCACCGCCGCGATGCCCGGCCCGACCGGCCTGGCCGCCTTCGCCAAGCGTTTCCCGGACCGCTGCTTCGACGTCGGCATCGCCGAGCAGCACGCGGTCACCTCCGCGGCGGGGCTGGCCCTGGGGGGACTGCATCCGGTGGTGTCGTTGTACTCGACGTTCCTCAACCGGGCGTTCGACCAGCTGCTGATGGACGTGGCGCTGCTGAGCGCCCCTGTCACCATCACCCTGGACCGGGCTGGCATCACCGGTGATGACGGCGCCAGCCACAACGGCATGTGGGACCTGTCGGTGCTGGGGATCGTGCCGGGGATCCGGGTGGCCGCACCCCGGGACGCCGGCACTCTGCGTGAGGAGCTGGTCGAGGCCGTCGCGGTGCACGACGGACCGACCGCGGTGCGGTTCCCCAAGGGCCCGGTGATCGAGGCTGTGCCCGCGCTGGAGCGTGTCGCGGGGATGGACGTGTTGGCCCGGCCCGCTCTCGCGGACGGAGACGACGTGCTGCTGGTGGGTGTCGGCGCGTTCGCCGCGCTCGCCGTCGCGGCCGCCGGACGGCTTGCCGACCAGGGCGTCGGGGTCACCGTCGTCGACCCTCGCTGGGTGTTGCCGGTGCCTGAGGCGCTGGTGCGGATGGCCGCCCGGCACCGGTTGGTCGTCAGCGTGGAGGACGGTGGCCGGCACGGCGGTTTCGGCTGGTCGTTGGCTGCCGCTCTGCGCGATGCTGAGATCGATGTGCCGTGTCGTGATCTCGGCATCCCGCAGCGGTTCCTCGCGCACGCCTCTCGCGATGAGGTGCTCACGGATCTGGGGCTGACCGCGCAGGGTGTCGCCAGGGCGGTGACCGGCTGGGCGGCTGGGCTGATCAGGTCGAGCCGTGAACCCGCCACAGTGGAGAGCCCGGGCACCACCTCCTAGGCGCATCCCCCAGCGGTGTGCCGGCTGCGGCGACGACGGGGTGTGGCACCGTTGGGGGGTGCGCATTCTGATCGTCGAGGACGAGCAGCCGCTGGCCGATGCGGTTGCTCGTGGCCTGCGCCGTGAGGGCATGGCCGTGGACGTCGCCTACGACGGCGACAGCGGGCATGAGAAGGCCGCCGTGACCCGGTATGACGTGGTGGTGCTCGACCGCGACCTGCCCGGGATGTCAGGTGACCGGCTGTGTGCCGAGATCACCGGGTCCCGCGCGGTGACTCGAGTGTTGATGCTCACGGCCAGTGGCACCGTGTCCGATCGGGTGGCTGGGCTGTCCTTGGGAGCCGACGACTACCTGTCCAAGCCGTTCGCCTTCCCCGAGCTGGTGGCTCGGCTGCGAGCGCTGGGTCGTCGCGCCACCCCCGCAGTGCCCCCCGTGCTCAGTGCCGGAGACGTGGTGCTCGACCCGTCCCGGCGCACTGTCAGCCGGTCCGGTACTCCGGTCGAGCTCACCCGGAAGGAGTTCGGGGTGCTCGAGGTGCTGCTCGCCGCCGGGGGTGGGCTGGTCAGCAGCGAAGAGCTGCTGGAGCGGGTGTGGGACGAGAACGCCGACCCGTTCACCACCACGGTGCGGGTGACCGTGATGACCTTGCGGAAGAAGCTCGGCGAACCGGGCATCATCGAGACTGTGGTCGGGTCCGGTTACCGGGTGCCCAGCGCTGAGCTTGCACCCGGCTGAGCTGCTGGTGAGGCCTCGCCGAGGGCCGGGACTGCGGGTCCGGCTCACGTTGCTCGCCACTGGATTGTCGGCGGCGGTGAGTGCGCTGCTGCTGTGGCTGGGCTGGTTGCTGGTCGGCGGGGTGGTGGCCGCGGTGCCGGACCTGCCGCCGGGCGCCACCGTGAAGGTCGATGGTGTGCCGGTGGCCGCCCGCCAGCTCGGGCAGGCGTTGGCGGAGGCAGCCCGGCAGCGCGTGCTGCAGGCTGGGTCGGTGGCCTTCCTGCTCGCGGTGACCGCGACCGTGCTGCTGGCCTGGGTGATCACCGGCCAGGTGCTGCGGCCGCTGCACGACGTGACCGCCACCGCACGCCGGCTCTCCGCTGAGTCGCTGGACGAGCGGCTGCGGCTGCCGGGTCCCAGAGACGAGGTGGCTGAGCTTGCCGACACCTTCGACGCGATGCTCGACCGGCTGCAGGCGGCGTTCCAGTCGCAGCGCCGGTTCGTCGCGAACGCCAGCCACGAGCTGCGGACACCGTTGGCGGTCGTGCGCACCGAGGTGGACGTCACGCTGGCGGATCCCGCTGCGGACACCACCGAGCTGCGCCGAATGGCCACGGTGATCCGGGACGCCACGTTGCGCGCCCAGCAGCTGGTAGACGGCTTGTTGGTGCTGGCCCGGACCGAGGGCGGTGCGCTTCGGGCCCGGGAGCCGACCGACCTTGCCGGCCTGGCGGCCGCCGCGCTGCGGATCGTCGCTCCCGAGGTCCGAGACCGTGGCCTGCGAGTGCGCACGCGGATGACATCGGCGTTGACGATGGGCGACCCCGCGCTGCTGGAACGGGTGGTGGGCAACCTGGTGGAGAACGCGGTGCGGCATAACGTGGGTGGCGGCTGGGTGGAGGTGTGCACGAGTACGGCGGGACCTCGGGTGACGCTGCGGGTCAGCAGTTCAGGCGCGATAGTCGCGCCCGAGTCGGTGACCGCGCTGTTCGAGCCCTTCTACCGCGGCGGAGTGGCCCGGACCTCCCACGACGGGGCTGGACTGGGCCTGTCGATCGTCCGCGCCGTGGTGGCCGCGCACGCCGGCACGGTGCACGCTGAACCCGTGCCCGGCGGTGGGCTCGCGGTAACGGTGCGGCTGCCGGCCGGGTAGGAGCTATCCGGCTGCGGGTGTGAGCGCCACTGCGAGGGGGTGCGCGGCCAGTTCGCACTGCCACCGCCGTGCCCCGCCGGCGACGAGCTCCCGCTCCACCGCGGCGGCATCGAGCGGGTCAGGAGGCTCCCAGCACAGCTGGCGGACCAGGTCGGGTGCCAGCAGGTTCTGCAACGGCAGCCGATGGTACTCGGCGATCTTGGTCAGCGTTGCGCGCGCCGCGGTGAGCCGGACCGTCGCGGCCGGGTCGCGCTCCGGCCAGCGGTTCAGCGGAGGTGGGCCCTCGCCCTGGGCGCGCAGCGAGGGGAGCTCGCCGGCCGGCAGGGCCCTCGCGGCATGTATCGCGGCCAGCCAGGTCTTGACGTGCCGACGCTGCGAGCGTCCGCTGAACACCGGCCGGGATAGCAGCGCGGCCTCGTCGGGCGGGTCAGCCAGCGCCGCATCGATGATCGCGGCATCGGGCAGCACTCGACCCGGGGCGATGTCCCGCTGCCGAGCCAGCTGGTCGCGGGCGTGCCACAGCTCACGCACTGCGGCCAGTTCGCGCGGCTTGTGAACGCGATGCATCCCGGAGGTCCGTCGCCAGGGGTCGGTCCGCGGGATGGGCGTGCCGGCGCTGCGCACTGTCTCGAACTCCGCTGCGGCCCAGCTCGACTTCCCTTGGGCATCCAGTTCAGCGGCGATCGCGGCCCGGAGCGGCAGCAGCAGCTCGACGTCGAGCGCGGCGTAGGTCAGCCACTCCGCGGGCAGCGGCCGGCGAGACCAGTCGGCGGCGCCGTGTCCCTTCTGCAGGTGGTAGCCCAACAGATCCTCGACCAGTGCGGCCAGGCCGACCCGCTCGAGTCCGGCCAGCCGGGCGGCCAGCTCGGTGTCGAATATCGCGGTGGGCGCCAACCCCAGCTCGGCCAGGCAGGGCAGGTCCTGGGAAGCGGCATGCAGCACCCATTCCAGTGGGTTGAGCACATCGGCCAGGCTCGACAGGTCGTCAAGGCCGATCGGGTCGATGAGCATCGTGCCCGCGCCCTCTCGCCGGAGCTGTACCAGATAGGCGCGCTGCCAGTAGCGATAGCCCGAGGCGCGTTCGGTGTCCACGGCGACCGGGCCGGTGCCGCCGTCGAGCGCCGCGACCGCGGCGTCCAGGGCTGCCGCGGCGGTGACCACCGGTGGCACCCCGGCGGCCGGCTCCAGCAACGGGACCGGAGTGGTCTCGGTCAGCGGATGACCCCCGCACGCATCGCGAGGGCGACCATCTGCGCTCGGTCACCGGTGCCGAGCTTGCGTCCGATCCGGGAGAGGTGGCTCTTGACAGTGAGCGCGGACAGCCGTAGCGCCTCACCGATCTCCTTGTTGGACTGTCCGTTGGCGACCAGCTGGAGCACCTCGACCTCCCTGGCGGACAGCTCGCGCGGCGTGTTGTCGGTTCCCGCTACCCGGGTGCCCGACGCGAGGATCGGCGCCACCGAGGGGTCGGCGTATACCCCGCCCTCGAGCACCCGGCGCACGCCGTCGGTGACCACCGACGGAGACGCCGACTTGAGCAGGTAGGCCTGCGCGCCGGTCTGGAAAGCCGTGCGCACGGAGTGTGGGTCGTCGGACGAGGCCAGCACCACGATGCGGGTCCAGCCCCAGCCGCGCAGCTCGCCGATCAGGTCCAGCCCACTGCCGTCGGGCAGCGTCAGATCCAGTATCGCCAGATCGCACGGCCCCGAGGCCAGGGCGCGTGTCCTGGCCTCGGCTACCGATGCGGCCTCATGCACGGTGACGGCTCCCATCGTCACCAGACGTGAGGCGATGGCCTCACGCAGTAACGGATGGTCGTCGACCACCAGCACCGTGAACAGTTCCTCCCGCGGGTGCGGGACCAATGACGCCGGCACGGCGCCGGATGGCGCCGACCTGACGGTCGCGCCGTATCCGACAGCAGCCACGTAGCTACCTCCCTGGAGTCGGTCGTGCCCCCGACCGCACCGGGACCCCGTCCGAGTGACCACGCCGCCACTCGAGCGAGGATTGGTGTCGTACGGGGCAGACTAGCCGCCCGAGCGGCCTAACGGGGGGCCGGTGTGAACCTTCTTGCCGATCCGCCCGCAAAGCCGCCATCGGCGGTCGCCCGATCAGGCGAGTCTTGACATCACAGGTAACGGCTGAGCCATGCTGGACGACTCACCCTAGTTAACGCGATAACGCCAGACCGATGCGGGGACTGAGCACGCGTGAGCTGATCAACCGAGCCGCGCGCCGAGGGTCGCCACCCCGACCGGGGGGAGCCCGGCGGCCGCCGCCATCAGTTCACAGAAAGCCTCGGCATGCGCCGTCAGACCGTCGCCAACGGGGGTCCACGATGCCCGCAGCTCGATGTCGTGGGCTCGCTCAGGCCCCGCGATAGCGCCGAACCGGACCGACGAGGTCTGGGTGACGGTGCCGCCGAGGGCGGTGTGCTCGGCGCCGGAGCCGCCCAGCGCGTCGGCGAGCCAGGACCAGCTCACCGCTGGGAGCAGGGGGTCACCAGCCAGCTCGACGTCCAGCTCGGCACGGACGAAGCCGACCAGCCGCAGGGTGGCGTTCCAGCCGTCCTGACCTGCGGGGTCGTGCAGGAGCACGAACCGACCGGTTGTCGAGGCGTGGCCGACACCGGGAAGCTCAAGACCCCAGGCGTACGCCCATGGGGCGAGTCGGCGCGGGGCCGGGATCGGCTCGAACCGCATCTCGGGGCGAGGCCGCACCGCACTGAGCGAGGCCACTGCGTTGCGGAAGATCTCCGGGGCGTCCGCCAGATCGGGCACAGCCGCCAACTGTAGGAGGATTGTCGTCGACAGTCTCGCCGAAACGCCGCTGCCCGGGACAGTGAACCCGGGACAGTGAACCCGGGGCAACGGGAAAGCGGGGGCTGGTTCCACCAGCGGGGGACGACCCGTGCGACGATAGCGGCTGAGATGACCAAGAGTACCGCACCGGCCACCGCCCGCCGGCTGCTTCCCGACGCGCCGCTGCTCCTCGCGGCCCGGGGCGAGCGCCCGAACCGTCTGCCGGTGTGGTTCATGAGGCAGGCCGGGCGGTCGCTGCCCGAGTACCGTGAGCTGCGAGCTGACCAGCCGATGCTGCAGGCCTGCATGACCCCCGAGCTGACGTGCGAGATCACGCTGCAGCCCGTGCGCCGGCACGGGGTGGACGCCGCGATCCTGTTCAGCGACATCATGGTGCCGCTGCACGCCGCGGGAGTCGAGCTGGACATCGTGCCGGGTACCGGTCCGGTGATGGAGCGCCCGATACGCAGCGCCTCCGACGTGATGGCGTTGCCGGTGCTGGAACCCGAGGCCCTCGAGCCGGTTGCCGCCGCAGTGCGACTGCTGGTCGCCGAGCTGGGTCGGACCCCGCTGATCGGCTTCGCCGGGGCCCCGTTCACCCTGGCGTCCTACCTCGTCGAGGGCGGCCCGAGCCGGCACCACGAGCGCACCAAGGCGCTCATGCACTCCGCGCCCGACGTCTGGCACGCGCTGCTGGACCGGCTCGCCGACCTCACCCTGACCTTCCTCGGGGTGCAGGCAGCCGCTGGGGTGGATGCGGTGCAGCTGTTCGACTCCTGGGCCGGCGCGTTGTCTGAACGGGAGTACCGGCGGTTCGCGCTCCCGCACTCGGCGCGGGTGCTGGCGGGCCTGGCCGGCACCGGGTTGCCGCGGATCCACTTCGGAGTGGGCACCGGGGAGCTGCTCGGCGCGATGGCCCAAGCCGGCGCGGATGTCGTCGGGGTGGACTGGCGGGTCCCGCTGGACGTCGCCGCGCAGCGAGTGCGGGCCGCCCGACCGCACGGACCGGTCGTGCTCCAGGGCAACCTCGACCCGGCGGTCTTGCTGGCCGGCTGGCCGGCCATCGAGGCGCAGGCGCGCCGGGTGAT
Organism: Pseudonocardiales bacterium; assembly: GCA_019243635.1. GTDB lineage: Bacteria > Actinomycetota > Actinomycetes > Mycobacteriales > Pseudonocardiaceae. The sequence goes on along the minus strand of JAFAUB010000045.1, from coordinate 14,190 downwards.
CGATGAGGGGAGCGCGGCCGACGCCCACGTGCTCAACCTCGGGCACGGGGTCCTGCCCGAGACCGACCCGGACATGCTGACCCGCGTCGTGGAGCTGGCGCACTCGCGGTGAGCAGCGCCGAGCCCTCGGGTGTCCGTCGGGTCGCCGTCGTCGGGGGGGGGATCTCCGGGTTGGCCGCGGCATACCGGTTGCGCACGCTGCTCGGCCCGGCCGCCGAGATCGTGCTCGTCGAGGGCTCGCGGCGGCTCGGCGGCGCGCTGCGCACCGTCGAGCTGGGCGGTGTAGCGCTCGATGTGGGCGCGGAGGCCTTCCTGCTGCGCCGGCCTGAGGCGCTCGGACTGGTCGAGGAGCTGGGGCTTGGTGCGCAGCTGAGGTACCCCACCCCAGCGGCTCCCACCGTGCGGTCCGGTGGCCGCACCGTGGCGTTGCCCACCCGCACCGTGCTGGGTCTGCCCGGCGCGGCCGCCGACGTCGCCGGCCTGCTGTCCGCGCCTGGGGTGGCGCGAGTGGCCGAGGAACCCACGGTGCCGCTGCGCTGGGAGCCCGGGCAGGACGCCGCGGTCGGCGTGCTGCTGCGCGAGCGAGCCGGTGACGAGCTGGTCGACCGGTTGGTCGACCCGCTGCTGGGCGGTGTGTACGCCGGGCGCGCTGACGCGCTAGGGCTGCGTGCGACGCTGCCCGCGGTGGCCACCGCGCTGGACCGTGGCGCGGGGTCGCTGCTCGCCGCCGCCAGTACGGTGCTGTCCGTGAGCCGGCGGCCATCCGGCGGCCCGTCTCCGGTGTTCGGCACCCTGCACGGCGGGCTCAGTGGTCTGGTGGACGCGCTGGCGGCCGCCGCGGCGGTACGTCCTCGCCTCGGGCTACCGGCGCGCGGGCTGGCCCGCACCGCCGATGGCTGGCGGCTGCGGCTGGGCAGCACCACCCAGACCGCGCACGTCGATGTCGACGCCGTGCTGCTGGCCGTTCCGGCGCCGGCGTTGCGGCGGCTGCTGGCCGATCCGCTGCCCATCGCCTCGGCCGCGGCGGCCCGGGTCGAGGTCGCCTCCTGCGCGGTGGTCGGGCTCGCGCTGCCGTTGGCCGCCGGGCAGGCGCTGCCGGAGGCTTCCGGGGTACTCGTGGCCGCGGGCGAGCCCTCAAAAAAGCCAGAGAAGCCACTGTCGGTGAAGGCGTTCACCTTCTCCGGGCGCAAGTGGGCGCACGCCCGCTCCGAGCGGGTACTGCTGGTCCGGGCCTCGCTGGGCCGCCACGGTGAGGCCCGGGTGCTGCGACGTGAGGACGCGGAGCTCATCGATGCGGTCCGTGCCGACCTCGCCGCGCTCACCGGGGTCACCGCCGTGCCGGTGGGCACCGTGGTGGCCCGCTGGGGTGGCGGGCTGCCGCAGTACGCGCCCGGGCACCTCGACGCCGTCGCGGCCCTTGAACGGGACGTGGCCGGGTCAGCCGGCCTCGCGGTTGCCGGGGCCACCCTGCACGGGGTCGGCCTGCCCGCCTGTATCGCGACCGCCGACGCCGCCGCCCGCCGCATCGCCGGGTACCTGACCGGCGTCAACGCAGCGGCCGAGGCGCACGGTGGCACGATGGGGTCATGACCCGCCGGGACTACGCCGCGCTGAACTCCACCATCCGCTACACCATGTGGTCGGTCTTCCGGGTTGAGCCCGGACGGTTACCCGCCGACCGCGCTGAGCCGGCCCGCGAGGCGCAGCACCACCTCGAGGCGCTGGAGGGCAAGGGCGTGGCGGTGCGCGGGGTCTATGACCTCGCCGGCCTGCGCGCCGACGCGGACTGGATGACCTGGTGGCACGCCGAGGAGATCGAGGCGCTGCAGGCCGGGTACGCCGAGCTGCGCCGTGCCACCGCGTTGGGTCGGGCCAGTCTGCCGGTGTGGTCGACGGTGGCGCTGCACCGGCCCGCGGAGTTCAACAAGAGCCACATACCGGCGTTTGTGGCCGGTGAGGAGCCTGGGCGGTATGTCTGTGTCTACCCGTTCGTGCGCTCCTACGAGTGGTACTTGCTGCCCGACGCCGAGCGCCGCGAGATGCTCGCCGAGCACGGCATGCAGGGCCGCGACTATCCCGACGTGCGGACCAACACGGTCCCCTCCTTCGCGCTGGGCGACTACGAGTGGGTCCTCGCGTTCGAGGCCGACGAGCTGCATCGCATCGTCGACCTGATGCGTGCGCTGCGGGCCAGCCGGGCCCGGCGGCACGTTCGCGTGGAGGTGCCGTTCTTCACCGGTCCCCGGGTACCCGTCGCCGAGCTGGTAGCCGGGCTGCCCTAGTCGGTGGGCCCTCAGTCGGTGATCCCTCAGTCGGTGGGCATCAGCCGCAGCGAGATCGAGTTGATGCAGTAGCGCTGGTCGGTGGGGGTCCCGTACCCCTCGCCCTCGAAGACGTGGCCGAGATGGCTGTGACAGGTCGCGCAGAGTACCTCGACGCGCGGGGAGAACAGGCTGCGGTCCGCACGCAGCAGCACCGCGTCGCCGGCCAGCGGGGTGAAGAACGACGGCCACCCACAGTGTGACTCGAACTTGTGGTCGCTGCGGAACAGCTCCGCTCCGCAGGCCCGGCACTCGTACACGCCCTCGGTCTTGACGTGCTCGTACTCGCCGGTCCCCGGCGGCTCCGTCGCCGCCTGACGCAACACGGCGTACTCCTGGGGGGTGAGCTGCTCGCGCCACTGGGCGTCGGACTTGACGACCTTGGGCGTCACGCCCTTAACCGGTTCCATGGCCACCACGCTACGCGGGCGGCCCTCGCCGGCCTCAGCCCAGCAGGGTGCCGAGGATGAACGTCGTCGCCTCCCACAGCGTGACGGCCACGCCGAGCAGGATCAGCGCCACCACCAGTACGGCTGCCGCCCGCCGAGAACCCTGCGCGCGGTTGGCCGACTCGGCGAAGTCGCTGACCCCGGACAGGTAGCTCTCGACGGTGAACCCGGGACGTTGCCGGTACAGGCGGTCCAGGTGCTCGGAGAAGGCCCGCACCTCGGGATCGTCGCGGTCCAGCCCGACCAAGTCGTCGTCCAGTCGACGTCGCTCCCGCGTGTCCGGCGGGTCGGGCTGCGGTTCGCTGCGCATCACGGCCCCACGGTAGCCCTCCCTGCGGCGGGCGGCGCTGCGGTAGCTTGCCGATCGTGGGCCACGGTGACGCGCTGGACCTCACGGTGCCCGGCCCGAGAGGCGAGCGCATCGTGCGGGTGTCCCACCCGGACAAGGTGTACTTCCCGGAGCGTGGCATCACCAAGCGCCAGGTCGTGGAGTACTACCTCGCGGTGTCCGAGCCGCTGCTGCGCGTGCTCGCGCAGCGCCCGGTCACGCTGAAGCGCTTCGTGGACGGGGTGGGCGGGGAGGCCTTCTACGCCAAGCGGGTTCCCCGCGGCGCCCCGGACTGGGTGGACTCGGTGGAGATCACCTTCCCGTCCGGACGCACCGCTCGCGAGGTGTGCCCCACCGAGCCCGCCGTGCTCGCCTGGGCGGCGAACCTGGGCACCTTCGACTTCCACCCCTGGCCGGTGCGCCGCCCCGACGTGGATCACCCTGATGAGCTGCGGGTCGACCTCGACCCGCAGCCGGGGACCGGCTTCGCCGACGCCGTCGTGGTGGCCGGGGTGCTGCGCGAGGTGCTCGCCGAGGTGGGGCTGGTCGGTTACCCCAAGACATCCGGAGGCCGCGGGGTTCACGTCGCGGTCCGGATCCGCCCCCGGTGGTCGTTCACACAGGTCCGCCGGGCGGTGATCGCGCTGGCTCGGGAGGTGGCGCGGCGGATCCCGCAACGGGCCACCGTGTCGTGGTGGAAGGAGAAGCGCGGCCAGCGGGTGTTCCTGGACTTCAACCAGGCCGCCCGGGACCGCACGATCGCCTCGGCCTGGTCGGTGCGCGGCACCCCCCGCGCCACGGTGTCGATGCCGGTGCGCTGGGATGACCTGAGGGAGGTGCACCCGGACGACTTCGACGTGCTCACGGTGCCCACGCTGCTCTCGCGGCGGGGTGACCCGCACGCCGAGCTGGACGGCGAGGCCTTCGGTCTGGAGACGTTGTTGGACTGGGCAGCGCGCGACGAGCGCGACCACGGTCTCGGTGACCTGCCCTACCCACCCGAGTACCCCAAGATGCCCGGCGAGCCCCTACGGGCCCAGCCAAGCCGAGCCAAGCGCCCTAGCAGCAAAAACACGTCCGACTAGCGGTGTATACGCACTAGCGCAGTGTTCGTATATCCCTCCTACTCATTTGCTGTGTAGCGCCTCTACACTTACTCTTGTGTCCAAGCCGCCCAGCCTGAAGTACTCGCATGCCGCGCGTCGTTTGCGGGACCTCGGCGCGCACCTCGCCCGGCAGGGCGGCGGACACGAGATTTGGCGATGTGGGTGCGGTGAGCACCAGACGGCGCTGCCCCGGCACACCGTGTCAGCGTACGTGGTGGGCCAGATCGGCAAGCGGCTGCCGTGCTTGGGAGAGGAGTGGTGGCGATGAACGTCACCGACGTGCGTACCTACACGGTCCAAATCTTCCGGGACAGCGGGTTCTGGATCCTGGAGGTCCCGGAGCTGCGCGCTGTTGGCCAGGCTCGGACGTTGTCGAGCGCGGCTGACACCGCGCGGGAACTGGTGGCGCTGTGGTTGGACGTGCCCGCCGATCAGGTCCAGGTGGTGCTCGACTACGGCCGTATCGACCAGGAGGCCGTCGAGTTGGCTGCTGGGGCGCGTAGTGAGCAGGCCAGGGCGGAAGAATTGAGCCGGGGTGCGGCGCGGCGTCTACGCCAGGCCGCGCGGCGCCTGGTGCACACCGATGGGCTGAGCCTGCGGGATGCGGCGACGGTGCTGGGAGTGACGTTCGGCCGGGTGCAGCAATTGCTGAAGGACTGAATATTTCCCCGGGCGCAACACCGAGTTCGCGGAGGACGGTCCTTTTAAGTGAGTTGGAGGGGGCCCTGTTCGAGGAGCTTTGCGGCGACCCGCTTGATGACTGCCGTGCCGACATGTGCCAGGTAGTTCAAAGAACATGTCGACCTGGCAGTCCTCATGGTCGCCGAACGCTACAGTGTAGGACCGTCTTCTGTGATGACGGCGGGTGACGGACACCTGGCATTACCGCGTGCCTGCGCGGTCTTGTCCCGGGCGAACCTGCGCAGTCGCAGGCTGTTCGACACGACGAACAGTGAGGACAGTGTCATGGCGCCACCGGCGATCAGAGGGTTGAGCAGGCCGAGGGCCGCCAGCGGCAGCGCGGCGATGTTGTAGCTGAACGCCCAGGCGAGGTTGCTGTGAATGGTGCGCAGGGTGCTCCGAGCGAGCTTGATCGCGCTGGGAACCACGGTCAGGTCGTTGCGCATCAGGATCAGATCGGCGGCGCCGAGCGCGACGTCGGTGCCGGAGACGACCGCCAAGCCGAGGTCGGCGCGGGCCAGCGCGGGCGCGTCGTTGACGCCGTCTCCGACCATGGCCACGGAGCGTCCCTGGGCCTGCAGCGACTCGATCACGGCGGCCTTGTCGCGCGGCAGCACCTGCGCGATCACCTCGTCGATGCCGACCTGGGCGGCGACCGTCGCAGCGGTGGCCTCGTTGTCACCGGTGAGCAGTACCGTGCGCAGCCCGAGTCCGACCAGCTCGGTGACTGCGGCTTCCGCGCTGGGTCGCACCGTGTCGGCCAGCGCGAAAGCGCCCTCAACCACGCCGCCCGCGGCCACCACCACGGTCGTGGCGCCCCGCTGCTCCCAGTGGACCCGCTGATGCTCCAGCGCGGCTGGCACCGGGATGTCGTGCGCGGTCAGCAGCCGCGCCGATCCGACCAGCACTTCCTGCCCCTCGACCACGCCCCGGGCCCCGAGACCGGACAGGCTGGTGAAGTCCGCGACCGGCGGGATCTCGCCCAGTCCGGCCCGAGCCAGCGCACTGATCGCGGTGGCAACGGCGTGTTCGGAGGCGTCCTCCACGGCGCCGGCGTGACGCAGCAGCATGTCCAGGTCGGTGCCCGCGGCCGGGGTTCCCTGCGCCAGGGCGACATCGGTCACCGTCATCCGGCCGGTGGTGATGGTTCCCGTCTTGTCCCACACCACCGTGTCGATGGCCTTGGCCGACTCCAACGCCTGGTGACCCTTGATGAAGATGCCCAGTTCCGCTCCGCGCCCGGAGGCCACCATGAGAGCCGTCGGCGTGGCCAGACCCAGCGCACACGGGCAAGCGATGATCAGTACCGCTAGTGCGGAGCTGAACGCGGGCTCGACCGACCCGCCGATGACCAGCCAGCTCAGGAAGGTCAGGACCGCCAAGGCGAGCACGAGTGGAACGAACACCCCGCAGATGCGGTCCGCGAGCCGCTGGACGCCCGCCTTGTCGTTCTGCGCCTGCTCGACCAGCCGCACCAGCTGGGCCAGCTGGGTGTCCTCGCCCACTGTGGTGGCGCGGACGACAAGCCGGCCGCCGCGAGCGATGGTGCCGCCGATGACCGGGTCGCCCTCGGACACCTCCAGGGGCGCCGACTCCCCGGTCATCGCGCTGCTGTCCACCCCGCTGTGGCCCAGCACCACCTCGCCGTCGGTCGCGATGGTCTCGCCGGGGCGGACCACGAAGTGATCGCCGATGCGCAGCTGCGCGACCGGGATGCGGTACTCCCGCCCGTCCTCCCGCCGAACGGACACCTCCCGCGCACCGATCCTGGCCAATCCGCTCAGCGCGCCACCGGCCCGCCGCTTGGCCCGCGCCTCGAACAACCGCCCACCGAGCAGGAAGATCGTCACACCGACGGCCACGTCGAGGTAGATGGAGCCGGCGGGCCGGAAGATCAGTCCCCAGCCGCTGTCGAGACGTTGCGCCGCACCGTCGTCCCCGAACCCGTTGTCGACGAACCCGTTGTCGACGAACATCGTGTAGACCGACCAGCAGCTGGCCGCAGTGATCCCCAACGACACCAGGGTGTCCATCGAGGTCGAGCCATGCCTCGCGGCGACGACGGCCTTACGGTGAAACGGCCAGGCACACCACGTCACTACCGGCAAGGTCATCGCCAGCAGCACCCATTGCCATCCGGTGAACCGCGTCGAGGGCAGGAACACCACCGTCATGGACAGATCTCCCAGCGGCACCCCGAGCAGCAGCGCCACCACCAGCCGACGCAACAGGTACCGAACCGGGCCATCGGTCGTCTCGTCGGCCGCCGGCTGGTCGGGCTCGATCGGCGCGGCGCGGTAGCCGGCCCGCTCCACCTGGGCGATCAGCTCTGCGACCCCCACCTCGGCGCGGGTCGCCACGCTGGCTTTCTCTGTCGCGTAGTTCACGCTGGCCCGTACGCCGTCGAGCTTGTTGAGCATGCGCTCCACCCGTGCCGCGCATGCCGCGCACGTCATACCCCCGATGGACAGCTCGATCGACCGCACCGCGGGCGACGGCTGGTCGACCGAGGAGGTCAACGGCATCATTCCGGTCCACCTCCTCGTGAACAGCGAACAGCTACGGCGGACACAGTGTGCCTTGCCTGGGTATCGAGGCATCCATCAGGAAGCGGGTGACCAGGTCGACGACGCAGGAGCTGCGAGGTAACGCGCCATGCGCCTGGCCTTCCCAGCTCACCAGCGTTGCTGAGGGCAGCGACTGCGCGGTGCGCGTGGCCCCTTCGGCCGGGGTCACCGGGTCCCCGGCGGTGGCCACCACGAGCACCGGTGGCAGTGCCCGGTCCGGCGGCCCCACCGGTGGCGCCGAGGGCACCGGCCACGCGCTGCACCACAGCAGCCGCGCCGCGAACAGGGACCCGAACAGCGCGGAGCGTTGCCCCCACTGACGCGCCAGCTGCTGGGCGCGCTCGGGGGAGACCCTGGTCGCGGTGTCGTTGCAGTGCGTCGCCAGGGCGGGGTCGAAACGTGCCGGCAGCCCGCGGTCGTTGGCCAGGACCGGCGCCACGAGCGCGGCCAGCTCGGCCCCGTCCCCGTCCCGGGCGGCCGCCAGCGCGTGGGACAGCTGCGGCCAGCGCTGAGGGTCACCGACCGTCTCGAGCACTGCCTGATAGGCGATACCCGCGGTGACCCGCTGCCACCCGGCCCGCAGCGGGGCCGTGCGCAGCGCCTCGGCCAAGGCCAGCAGGGCCCCGCGAGGGTCTGATCCCAACGGGCAGCCTCGGGTCACGCAGTCGGCGGCGAACGCGGTGTAGCCGGCGTCCGCGGCCAGGAGTGTGGCCTCCGTTGCGCTCACGTCGTCGAGGGTCGGGTCAACGGCTCCGTCGAGCACGACCCGGCCGGTGGAGCTGGGATACCGGTGGAGGAAGTCGGTCACCGCCCGGGACGCCTCACCGTGCGAGACCAGGTTGAGCACTGGGGCGTTCAGGACGATCCGGAGCTGCTCGAGGTCCTCGGCTGTGCCCGTGGAGTTGATCGTGGTGAGCACCTCGCCCAGATCCTGCACGCAGGTCTGGATCGCGGTGCGGGTGGTGTCGAGCAGCGAGTCCAGCAGCGCAGGCCGGCCCGCGTCGGGATCGCTGCCGACGATCAGGTTCCGGGTGGTGCCCGGTATGCAGTCCAGCGGGTCGCTCGGCCCGGTTCCGCGACGAGCCATCCCGATCAGGGTGAAGCGGTCCAGGAGCGCGGGCGGCAGCTGCTGGGCCAGCCGGGCGGCCCGGACGGTCCCGGGCTCCCCGGACGCCTCGCCGAGCACCACGAGCGGGGCCGGGCCGTCGCCGACCCGGCTGAGATCCAGCTTGAGGACATTCCCGAACGCTGGTGCCACCACCGTGGCGTCGACCCGAAGCTCGGTGCACTCCACCCGCCGTGGGCTTGCCATGCCGAGCGCGGCACCGATCGTGCTGGTGCAGTCCCGCCAGGGCAGCGAGTCGCGGTTGTACTCGCCGGTCGGTGGCAGTGGCGGGCTACTGGGCGAAGCCTGCGGGGGGCGTTGCGGGGGCAGGTCGGTATCCCGCACCGCCACCGACGGCCGGTTCGATGGTCCTGCGGTGCAGCCCCCCGTCAGCACCATCACCAGCAGTGTCATCAGCACCCCCAGACACTGCGGGATCCGGTGGCGCACGAACTCTCCTAGCATTCGGGTCGGGTCGGTCTCGCGATCCTGACAGCCTCCCGGTAATCCTGCCGTGACCTTGCCGAGGTTCGGCTCCGGATGGCGGCTGGGGTCAGTGCGGGAGGACGTCGGTGATGGCGTTGAGGGCGATGTCCAGGTCGTCGCGGGTGATCACTAGCGGGGGAGCGATGCGCAGTGTCGCGGCATGTTCTCCTTGCACAGGACGCCTCGGGCCATCAGGGCTTCCGCCGCCATGCGTCCGGTCGGGCCGCCGGGAGCGATGTGCACGCCGGCCCACAGCCCTCGGCCGGTGACCTGTGCGACCCCGTGCTCGACCAGCGTGCGCAGCCTGGTGTGTAGGTACGCGCCCAGCTCCCGGGAGCGGGACTGGAACTCCCCGCTCGCCAGCAGGGCGATCACCGCGCGACCGACCGCGCAGGCCAGCGGGTTGCCGCCGAAGGTTGATCCGTGCTCCCCGGGGCGCAGCACACCCAGCACCGCGTGCCGTCCCACCACGGCCGAGACCGGCAGGATCCCCCCGCCCAGCGCCTTGCCCAGGGTGTACAGGTCGGCCCGCACGTCGTCATGGTCCAGCGCCAGCAGCTCGCCGGTACGAGCCAGCCCTGACTGGATCTCGTCGGCGATCATGAGCGCGCCCGCGTCGTCGCAGGCCGCGCGGACTCCGGCCAGGTAACCCGGCGGCGGGACCAGCACTCCCGCCTCGCCCTGCACGGGCTCCAGGAGCACCGCCGCTGTCCGGGACGTCATCGCAGCGCGTAACGCGTCGAGGTCGCCGTAGGGCACCACGATGAAGCCGGGGGTGAACGGGCCGAACCCGGCCCGGGCCACCTCGTCGGTGGAGAACGAGACGATGGTGGTCGTGCGGCCGTGGAAGTTCCCCTCCGCGACCACGATCTCAGCGGTGCCCTCCGGGACACCCTTGACCCGGTGAGCCCACAACCGGGCCGTCTTGATCGCGGACTCGACGGCCTCGGCACCGGTGTTCATCGGCAGCACCATCTCGGTTCCGGTCAGCTGGGCGAGCTCCCGGCAGAACGCGCCGAGCAGGTCGTGATGAAACGCCCGCGAGGTCAACGTCACCCGCCCCAGCTGGTCCACCGCGGCGGCCACCAAGGCCGGATGCCGGTGCCCGAAGTTCAGCGCCGAGTAGCCGGCGAGGAGATCGAGGTAACGCCGGCCTGTCACGTCGGTGACCCAGGCACCCTCAGCGGAGGTGATCACCACCGGTAGCGGATGGTAGTTGTGCGTACTCCACCGCTCGTCGGTGTCGATGAGGTCGGTGGCGCTCAGCGGGAGGTGCGAGGTGATCGCCGCTCCTCGGCGCCGGCGTTCAGCAGGTACACCGTCCCGCCCTCAGCACCGCGCTGGATCGGCACTGGAGGTTGTGAGGATCCGAGAACCTCGGGGCGCTCGCCGGTGCTCCGCTGGGCGCTCCTCTGCTCCGAGGGCTCGTGGACCTGCTCGAGCGCCTCCTCCAACAGCTGATGCGCGGCGGCCACTGCAGCGGTGACCTCGGTGCGCAACGCCTCGAGCGTGCTCACCTCGTCCGCAACCTGGGCTCGCAGCTCGCGCAGCGCCGACTCGTCGTGTTCGACCGCGCGGATCCGGCTCGACAGCCCCTCGCCGATCACCCTGAGCATGAGGTGCACGCCGGCGATGACGCGCCGCTCACTGTCCCGGATCCGGGCGCTCGCCGTGGACTCACGTTGCGCGATCGCCTGCGCCGCATCCCGCTCGCCGGTCCGCCGGCGCGCGGCGGAGTCCGTCTCGAGCTGATCGCGCTGCTGTCTCGCATGGTCGAGTAACGACTTGGCCTCGCGGCCGGCATGCGCTCGCAGCCTCGTGATCTCGTCGTCGGCGCGGGCTCTCAGGTCGGCGATGTCCCTCTCGGCGCGGGCGACCCGCGCGGTGATCTCTGCCTCGGCATGGGCCTCGAACTCGGCTGCCTCCTCCTCGGCCAGCCGCATGATGCGCTGGATCCGGGCGCTGGCCCCGGTCATCGGGGTAGCCAGGATGCGCTCAACCCGCGACGTCGCCTTATCCGTCTTCCGGCGCAGATCCTCGCTCGCTGACCGAAGGTGGCTCAGCACCCTGCTGAGCTCGGCGACCTGGGTCAGGGCCGCATCTCGATCGGCCGCAACCATCGCGATGCGGCCATCGAGCGATTCGAGGTGCTCCAGAACCTGTCTTCGGTTGAATCCGCGCAGTGCTGTCTCGAAGGGTTGGTGCAGGGGGACTAAGTCGTCATCCTGGGCTCCGCGCACAGGTGTCGATCATAGCCCTGAACGGGCCGCGATCAAAGAACAACGTGGCCGTCCCCGCAGCCCCGCCGAACGGGTCACAGGGTCTTGACCAACCCCCCGTCGATGAGGACGTCGGTGCCGGTGACGTTGCCGGCCCGATCACTGGCTAGTAGCAGTACGAGGTCGGCGACCTCCTGCGGGTGGGTGAAGCGGCCGGTCGACGCTTCGGCGGCGGCCCGCTTGGCGACCTCTTCGGGATGGCCGTCCTTGGCTCGGGCGACGGTGGCGGCGACTCCGTCGTCCCCGAGCCACAGGTCGGTCTCGACCGGGCCAGGACTGACGGTGTTGACCCGCACCCCTTGAGGGCCGAGCTCCTTGGACAGGGACTTGCAGAAGTTGGTCAGCGCGCCCTTGGCGGCGCTGTAGTCGATGACCGCCGGGTCCGGCAGGAACGCGTTGACCGAGCTCACGGTGACGATCGTGGCGGGAGCCCGGTCGAGTAGGTACGGCAGTGCGGCGCGGGTGGTTCGGACCGCGGCGAGGAAGTTGATAGTCAGCGCCCAGTCCCAGTCGTCGTCGGTGAGCGCCAGGAACCCGTCGAGCCGTGGGCGTACCGCACCGACATTGTTGACCAGGATGTCCAAGCCACCGAACGTCCGGGTTGCGTCCTCGACGAGTCGGGTCGGGCCGTACGGAGTGGTCAGGTCCACCAGCACCGGGTGGACCGTGGATCGTGAGGCGAGCTCGGACAGCTCGTCGCTGCCGTTCCGGGCTCCCGCGATCACGCTCACCCCCTCGGCCGCCAGCGATCGGGTAATAGCCAGGCCGATTCCCTTGCCGGCGCCGGTGACGACGGCGACCTTGCCGGACAGGTTCAAATCCATAACGGACTCCTCAGGGTACTGTCGCATTAAGCGGTCGGTCCACCCTACCTGTGACACCTGCCCGCCCAAAGCCCCGCGTCGGGCCGTCAGATTTATGCTTCTCCAAGGGTTCCCGAGAGGTATTTCTCTTCACTTTGCGGCAGCGTGAGGACGCCTACGCTTTAGTGCGACAGTGCCATCCTCTCGTCATGCGATCCAGCTGTCGCGGCTGGGACACGAACTCGCAGTAGTAGCTCGCCTGGCCGAATAGCACGTCCGGTTTGCTTTCGTGAAAGAACCCGGTGCCGATCTGCCGGGACGCGATGTGGACAACCGACGTCGCCGTGTGCGTTCCTCCGAGGGTCGGCATACCGACGTAGGGTTTGTGTGAGATGTCCTTGTCGGGCTGATGAGAGTTTCTCATGGTGCGTGTGGTGGTGAGGTGTTTCCGGCGGCTGCCATTACGTGATCGAACATGCGGAGGTTTTCCACCCTTGTCTACCAGTGACTCCTGACTCGCCGATCCGCCGGTCGCATTCCTCGTCGCGAAGCTTCGACACCTCGGCCGAGCGCGGGGTCACACCGGTAGCCCGCCGCTAGTGGCCGGACCTGCCTTCTCTCGCCCTGGGCCCGGCGTCGAGGTAGGGCAGCGTCACGTCGTCGGCATGGCGATGGGGTACCGGCTGGGCGGGGATCCGGCCGAGCCGGCCGGCTTGGTAGTCGGCTACCGCCTGGGCGATCTCCTGCTTGGTGTTCATCACGAACGGGCCGTAGTGCACCACTGGCTCACCGATGGGCCGTCCTCCGAGCATCAGTACCTCAAGGTTCGGGTGATGGCCATCCTGCATGGTGTCAGCGGCGATACGAACGGTGTCGCCTGATCCGAACACGGCCAGCTGCCCGTCGTGGACCGGCCAGTGCTCGGCGCCGACGTCGCCTCGCCCGGCCAGCACGTAGGCCAGCGCGTTGAACCCCGCCTGCCAGGGCAGCTCGAGCGTCGCACCGGGGCTGACCGTGGCGTGGATCATGGTTATCGGCGTGAATGTCCAACCGGGGCCGGCGTAGCCGGCGACCTGTCCAGCGATCACCCGAACCAGCGCGCCACCGTCTGGTGAGGAGAGCAGCCTCGCCTGCCGGCCGCGGATGTCCTGGTATCGGGGCGGGTTCCACTTGCTCGCCGCGGGCAGGTTCACCCACAGCTGGATGCCGTGGAACAACCCCCCGGAGATCACCAGCTGCTCCGGTGGCGCCTCGATGTGCAGGATCCCGGCTCCGGCGGTCATCCACTGGGTGTCCCCGTTGGTGATCCGCCCCCCACCACCGTTGGAGTCCTGGTGGTCGAAGATACCGTCGATGATGTAGGTGACGGTCTCGAAACCGCGGTGTGGATGCCAGGGGGTGCCTTTGGGCTCGCCTGGGGCGTAGTCCACCTCGCCCATCTGGTCCATGTGCACGAACGGGTCGAGGTCACGCATGCTGACCCCGGCGAACGCGCGCCGGACCGGGAAGCCCTCGCCCTCAAAGCCGCTCGGCGCTGTGGTCACCGAGCGGACCGGCCGCTCGACGGCGGTGGCCGGGTCCACGGCCGGGATGCGCGGCAGGGCGAGGATGTCGTTCACGGTCACTGCCGGCATGGCTACCTCCTTGGCAACCGACCTGGACCTGTGGGCGGCTCGGGGTGCTGGCGAGCTGCCCACAGGTCGGCCTGTCGGTTCAGTGTGACGTACCCGAGCGCGTTGCGCAGCGCCCTGAACCGGCTGTCGTTTCGTGCCGGCGCTGGCCGCCATCGTGTTCACCGACGAGTCAGGGGAGGGGGACGACCCTGATGACGAGGATGACCCGACCGGGCCAGCGACCTCGAATCGTTGGCTCATCGGTTCCGGCGATGCCGCCCAGTGGGACCGTTTGGGCTGGTGGGCGATACTGGGATTGAACCAGTGACCTCTACCGTGTCAAGGTAGCGCTCTCCCACTGAGCTAATCGCCCGAGGCGGAGGCGGGAATCGAACCCGCGTACAGGGCTTTGCAGGCCCTTGCCTAAGCCACTCGGCCACTCCGCCGCGCCT
>JAFAUB010000069.1 GCA_019243635.1 Pseudonocardiales bacterium | reverse complement strand
GGCACGGTGTACTCAGTGTCAAAGAAATCCGCCGTCCGGTCGTGCATGAGCTGGACGGTGGCGGCGTCGACCGGGCGTGCCTTGTCGAGTGAATCCCGGAGCCGCTGCCACGGAGCGTCGGCGAGTAAGCCACTGCCCGTCACGGCGCTCACCCCGGCGGCCTTGGCGACCTTGAGGAGTTCTCGTCTGCGCACGCCGTCGCCCTCCTCGACCTTGCCCTGGTCCGCTTCCTCCAGGGTAGCTCCCAGTGTCAGGCAGAGGGGTGTCCCGGGGTGATCAGGGGAGACCTCGAACCACAACAGGTGTCCGGGGATGTGCAGTACCCGCGCCCACTGGGCGAGTTTGGCCAGGTCCCGGACTGGGGTGAGGGCTCGTTCGATGCGGCTTAACTGGCCCTGAGTGATCCCCAACCAGCCGGCGAGGTGGGTCTGCTGCACCGGTGGCTCCTGTCCGAGTCGGTATGCTCGCAGCAGCCGGCCGAAGTGACGTTCCCGAGAGGCGGCCCGAAGCTCGGGTTGCTCCCAGAAATCCGCCGGATGCACCGGCGCCCCACCGGGATCCGCCGATGTGGAGCCGTGTGGGTGCTGACCGGTCATCGCGACTCCCCAGGGTGACAGCGTATGCGCGCCGCATATCTTAGCGCGTCACATTCACGGGTGGTGAGCTGCCCCTATGCGCGGGCCACATATGCGCGCTCCTCGCTGACCAGGCATATGCGCGTTCTCCGTTGGCGATTCGCGCCCTCGGTGGGAGAGTGTCCCCGTCCGATGAGACCCACCATCACCGGGAGGACGGACCGATGAGAGGACACCAGCATGACAGCACGAGCCAGACGCGACAAGCGCCCCGACGCCAGAACTCCCCTGGGCAAGCTCGGGGACAAGGGCGCGGAACGGTACATGTGGGTATTCCCCGAAGAACATCACGTAGTGCTCACCATACCCGGCATCCGTGATCTCAAGCTCACCGCTCATGAAGCCCGCGCTATCGGGGAAATGCTGATCCAGACAGCCGATGAGCTGACCAACAATCACAGCAGTAATCACGGAGAAGGTGGTGACAACCATGGGAGCGCCGAAGAACCTCCGGTTGCCGGCGGAGTTTGACCAGTGGTTCCCCGAGGGCCTGTACCTGGTCGGGCAGATCACGCCGGTGACCGAGTACCAGTCCCAGGAGGACCGGGCGCGCAACCGTCCCGTGCGGCCCCGGACAGACGAGGTGAGCGGGCTACCGCTGTACCGGGGCACGTTCGCTGACCCCTCGGCGGAGAAGGACCGGGAGAAGTCGGTCACGGTGGAGTTCGCCGCGAGGGTCCAGCCGGTTCCCCCGCCGGGGGTGCCGGGGGTGCCGTTCCGTCCGATGGTCCTGGAAGGCATGACCGTGCAGCCGCGCGCGGAGGTCTCGGGCCAGGCGAAGTAGATCACCTGGGTGATCCGGGCCACCGGCATGACCGACCCAGCCACCGGCACCACGGCCGGCAAACCGGCCGGCCGGACCGGTGGGGCTGACTCGGCTGTCAAGGCGGTGGCGTGACTGACCCACCGCAGGCGCCGTGTGACGGGTGGCGGTGGCCGGGGCCGAACACGGGTGCGGGCGTGCGGGAAGCGCATGCCGGGGAGCCGGCAGAACCGGGCCAGCGCGATGGTGGTGAGTCATGACAACACCAGAAGGCCCGAGCGCACCGAGGGTCATGGCGGAAGACCTGAAGGCGTGTGTCACACATTCAAGGAAGGGAGTCGTGATGAACTGGCACAGTTATCATACGAACGGTCCGAACAAGCGTCGTCGTAAGGGGATATCGGCGTCGTGTCAGTTGCATCGGGGTCCGGTGGGTTTCGCGAACCTTCTGGTGAGTATGCAGAAGGGGTGGATTGTGTTCGATCCGCATGTCACGGGTGCCTGTGTGATGGCTCTTGATGAGGAGGGTGCCAGGACGCTGCTCTTTGTCTTGACGGAGTGGCTGGGGTGAGGTGAGGCGGGGGCGGCCACGCTAGTGAGCTGTGCCGTTGCTTGACACAGGAGACGATCAGGGAGGGGGTGGGAACGATGGGGTTGCGCGGGTGGTGGCTCGAACGGGGTGAGCTGCGGCGCGCACGCAGGATGGCGTGGCGGACGTGCCTGGGGTGTCGGCGTTTGTTGTACCGGTTGGGTGCGAGCGGGCTGTGCGAGCGCTGCCTGACCCGGCGAAAACACACCACCAAGAAAATCTAGAAAGGAATCTCAACGCGCCGGGGGTGGTGCGGTAATACCGCACGTCCTCATCAAACGCATCAGTGACGTACGCGCAGAAGCGGAATCCACGGCGACCAACCTGTCCGCTTCTGCGCTGTCCACACCAGAGACGGAGTGAACAATGAGAAGCATAGAACACCGCGCCGCCCCGGCGCCAACCCCGGATACCCGACAGGGTCGCCGGACCCCTTACCGATCCGCCCAGCCCGCACCCGGCGGCACCGCGTACGCCTCACGGGTGGGCATGCCGGCGCTGGAGCTGGCTTGCGGGGGTGATTGGTGATGCGCCCGCAGGAATACTCCCGATGGGTCGACCCGGCCCCGTTGGAGGTGGAGCGGCCTCGCCTGCCGTGGTGGACGATGCTGCCCCGCAAGCTCCTGCTCGCCGCCGCGCCGATCATCCTGGTGGCCGTCGTGACGACGGTGGTGGCGTTCCTCGCCCGCCGGGTGTGGCGCTACCCGGTGTTCCTGGTCGGTGCCGCGATCCTGGTCGGCTTGGGTGTCAGCTCCTCGTGGTGGGCGCCGGTCAAGCTGCTCACCGCGCTGGCGGCGCTGGGTGGACTGTGGGCCTGGCAGCATCCCGGCTCCTTCACCCGCACCGTCGTGCGGCAGCTCCGCTCGGAATGGCGGCGCGCGGTGGTCTACGCCTGGCTGTGGCGTCGCGTGATGCTATTCACGGAGCTGACCAAGTACACCGGCCACGCTCAGCGTAGGGTGCATTACCCCACGCTGCGCCGAGTCCGTGCTGATGGTTGGCGCGACCGGGTGTCGGTCACGTTGTTGCACGGGTAGTGCCCTGCTACCTACGCCGTGCACGCCCCAGAGTTGGCGCACTCCTTCGGCGCTCGTTCCTGCCGGGTCCGGGTCGACAAGCCCCGGCGGATCTGGCTGGACTTGATCCACACTGACCCTCTCGCCCCACCAGTGCGGGTACCCGCGCTGGTCGACCCTGGTCCAGCGGTGGATCTGGCGCGGGTGGTGATCGGGCGGACCGAGACCGGCCGGCCCTGGGTCCTGCGCCTGCTGGGCCGCCACATCCTCGTGGCCGGGGTCAGCGACGCCGGCAAGTCCTCGGTGATGTGGGCGGTACTCCGTGCGCTCGCCCCCTGGAACCGCGCCGGGCTGGTCCAAGTGTTCGGCATCGATCCTAAGGGCGGTATGGAACTCGGCCGTGCACCCGGACTGTTCCAGAAACTCGTGTGCGACAACGGCGTTGAGGCCGTCGAGTTGCTCGAACACGTGGCCACATTGACCCGCCAGCGTGCGGAAGCGTTGCGCAGGCAGGGCACCCGTAAATGGACACCGGCATCGGGGCAGCCGTTCGTGCTGCTGATCATTGATGAGCTAGCCGACGTGATCGCCTACCAGCCGGACAACGCCCTGCGCAAACGCGCCAACGCGGCGTTGCAGTCCATCCTTTCCCAGGGCCGGGCGCCGGGGGTGTGTGTGATCGGGCAGATCCAGGACCCCCGCAAGCAGGTCATCGACTGCCGCCACCTGTTCCCCATCAAGATCGCGATGTGGCTTGATGAGCCAGAGCAGGTGGACATGGTGCTGGGGGATGGGGTGCGGGAACGGGGCGCGTCGGCGCACGAGATCAGCGAGGACACCCCCGGTGTCGCCTGGGTCAAGGTGGGTGGTCTCTAGTGGTGAGCGCGACACCGGCCTTGACCTGGGACCCTCGCGAGGGCTCACATCGAGCTATGACGGGCAGGCTAGGGGCTGCCCGATGCGCGGGCCGGCTTACGAGCCCTCGCCCCAGGTCAAGGCCGGTGTCGCGC
>JAFAUB010000007.1 GCA_019243635.1 Pseudonocardiales bacterium | reverse complement strand
GGTGTCGAAGGTGTTGCAGCTCTTCGGGTTCCCGGACTGGTACCCGGTGCCATACCACTTCTCGCGCTGCTCTGAGGTGCCGTGGGTGAACTGGCTCTCGTTGACCCGACCGCCGCCGAGCTGGGTTTGAATGTAGTCGTCACCGATGTGTGCGGCCGTGTCGAGCGCCGCACGGACATCCGTGTCGGTCACGTCGACAATGAGCGGCCGGCCGGAGGCCCCCGGGGTGGTGCTCGCGTTCTTCGCCCACACCCCGGCGTAACAGTCGGCCTGCAGCTCCAGTCGCACCGAGGCCGAAGCCGGCCCGGAAACACCCGCCTGGACCCGACGTGATGTGCCGAGCAGGTTTTGCACGTGGTGGCCGTACTCGTGTGCGATCACGTAGGCCCGGGCGAATGGGCCGCCCTGCGCGCCGAAGCGCTGCTGGAGTTCCTGGAAGAAGCTCAGGTCGATGTAGATCTCGCTGTCGGCAGGGCAGTAGAACGGGCCGACCTCCGAACTCGCGCTGCCACAGCCGCTTCTCACTTCGCCGTTGAAGAAATCGATCCGGGGCTTGCGGTAGGTCTTGCCAGCCCCGGCGAACGCGCCGCTCCAGTAGGCGTCGAGGGAGTTGTCGACACCGACCACTTCGCAGTCGAGCGCGGTGTTCGCGTCCCGGCCGGATCGGCAGCTCTGGCTGATCTGGGCGTCATTGACGCTCTGCCCCGTGCCGAGGCCGGACAGCCCACCGGATAGCGGGCTGCTTGAGCTGCCGCCGCCGAGGTAGGAGAGCAAGAAGTACAGCAGCAGACCGACAACGCTGACGCCGCCGCCCATCCCGACCCAGCCGCCGATGCCGCCGCCACCTCCACCGCGCTGGTCGTCGACCTGGGAGGTGTCGAGTTCGGCCCCCTCATCGAATCGCACGCTGCCTCCCCGATCTGCGCCCCACTCAGCACCGACATGCTCGATTCAGAGTGGCGAGACTCGTCGGTGTGCTCGTCGAGAGGGTCCCCGACCCTGGCTCCGGCAAAACTCACGCTGATCGTACCGCTACCACGCCGAACGCCGCGCTGATCAACACGCCCCCAGCCGCGCTGTGAGACAGGGAGCGGCCGGTCATGGTCCCGAAATCCGTCCCCTGCCCCTGGCGGTCACAGCCACCAGGGGGATGAAGATCCCAAGCTCCTTACCACTCCCTGAGAGCAGCCATTCGCACCAGGTTCCCAACCGCTCTCACTCGCAACCGGTCGGGACACGTCCCGACCTCATAGCCCAGGTCAGCGACACGCAACGATCCTCCTAGGCAACCGACGCACGGCCGATCAGCGTTCACACCAAGGGCACCCGCTGGGGTCTCCGTCCCCTCGGACGTCCCCGGGATCGTCCTACGCCGCCTCGCCGTCATGAGGACGCCTTGATGGCGTCGCTCCGCGATGCGATGCCGCAGAGTTAGCGGTCGGGAAGGGCTGCCCAGAACCTACAGGGGTGTGTCGAGTGCGTAGGTCCCGGCGCCAGTGCGGGTGCGGAAGCCGAGGCGGGTCCCTTCATCCAGCTGGGTCAGGAGGTTGCGGGCTTGACCTTGACCTGGCCCAGAACGCTTAGCTCCGCAGTATTGCTCCGCGAGGCCTCTTCAGCCGGTGCGGAGAGCGTCGGCGCGCCGGGTTGCTTGACGTACCAGCCGCAGGATGCTGTCGGGGGCATCGGACTGGGGTGCGTGACCCGCGCCCAGCAGGGAGTGGAAGGTCGCGCCCGGCAGGGCCAGTAGGTGACGGGGGGTCTGCCCGCTGCTGATGACGTCAGCGGTGCCCTGGGCCAGCATCACCGGACAGCGCACGTCCTCAAGCCCCGTGGGGACGTCGGCGAGGATCCCCCAGAACAGCAGACGCCAGAAGTCCTCGGCCTCACCGAACCCCTCCAGCAGCGCGTGGGCCTCCGCCTCCGAGGCCAACCGCGGTTGTGACCGCAGGCCCGTGAGTACCACGGCGCGGCCGGCGGGAAAGCGCGCCAGAGCTTCGATCGCGGGGTGCAGGATGCACATGAGCACTCGGACGGTGCTCATCACGGCGCCCGGATAACGGTCGGAGCGGCCGAGCGCGAGGCCCTCGGTGTGGTGTGCACGAGTGCGAGGTAGGCGGGCCGGAGTAGCTCGGTCAGCGGCCGGTCGCGCACGGTGACGGTGACGTCGGGAAGCTGGTCGAGCAGCGCCGTGGACGAGGTCACCGGCGGGCTCGGCGCGCGCGTCTCGGCCTGCGGGGCGAAGTAGGAGTCGAGGCAGTCGGCGAGCGGTCGGCCTTGCTGTTCGCCGCGGTCGGCGGCTGGCGAACCGTCGCAGCGGGCGGCCCGCAGGTTGGCCAGCAGATCCGCACGCTCACGCCCACGCCAGGCGAGGATGGCGAACGGGTCATCGTCGAAGGACTCGGCGAGCAGGTAGAACGTCGCGGCGAGGTGCTTGCACGGCACCGCGTGGTCGGGGCAGGAGCAGTCCAGTGACAGCTCCCGCGCAGTGGCGGGGAACAGCGACAGCCCGAGCCCGGCGAAGACGTCCTCGATGTCATCGGGCATCTCACCGGACAGCAGCATGGCCGTGTACCAGGCGTTGCCGGCGAAGGCATGTTCGGCCTGCGCCCACTCGGACTTGCCGAAAGCGGCGATCCCGATCCGTACCCGGTACGGTCGCGCCCTGCTGCCCTGCACCTGGGCGGTGACCGATCCCGGACCCACCTCCAGCGAGATCACCTGCCCCATGCGCGCGTAGCTTCGCCCACGCTGAAGCCGGTTACCCATGCCGATGCCATCGAGGACCTCGATGAACCGCTCGGACCACCAGGTCCGGGCGATCGCGCCGCGCGCGCTGCGGGCCTTGAGCCCACCCTCGACGGCGCGTGGGCGCGACCGCGGCGCAAACCGGTTACTCACCGACGGCCCCCGCGCGGAGCGCGAACACCTCACGCAGATCGCGGGTGGACAGCTCGGTCAGCCATCCCTCACCGTCGCTGACCACCAGATCGGCCAGCGCCTTCTTCTCCTCGATCATGTCGTCGATCTTCTCCTCGAGGGTGCCCGTGCAGATGAACTTGCGCACCTGCACGGTGCGCTGCTGCCCGATCCGGAACGCGCGGTCGGTCGCCTGGTTCTCCACGGCCGGATTCCACCACCGGTCAAGGTGAACCACGTGGTTGGCGGCGGTGAGGTTCAGCCCGGTTCCACCCGCCTTCAACGACAGCAGGAAGATCGGCGGGCCGTCCCCGGACTGGAAGCGGGCCACCATCTCCTCGCGCCGGTTCCTGGGGGTGCCACCGTGCAGGTACAGCACGTCCTGGCCGAAGCGCGTGGCCAGGTGCGGCACCAGCATCTCGGCGAACTCGGTGAACTGGGTGAAGCACAGCACCCGGTCGTCCTCGGCGAGGATCTCCTCCAGGATCTCCTCGAGACGGATCACCTTGCCGGACCGCGTGCCGATGGGCGACCGGTCGTGCAGCAGTTGCGCTGGGTGGTTGCAGACCTGCTTGAGCTTGGCCATCGCGGCGAGCACGTTGCCACGCCGCTCGATCCCCTGAGTGTTCTCGATCTTCTCCAGCATATCGTCGACGATCGACTGGTACAGCGAGGCCTGCTCGCTGGTGAGCCGGCAGTACTGCTTGATCTCGATCTTCTCGGGCAAGTCGTCGATGATCGTCGGGTCGGTCTTGAGCCGGCGCAGCACGTACGGCCGGGTGATCGCGCGCAGCCGCTCGGCCGGCTCGGTCTGCCCGTACCGTTCGACCGGGATCGCGTAGCGGGTGCGAAACAGCTCGGAGGAGGAGAGCAAACCGGGATTCAGGAAGTCTATGATCGACCACAGCTCGGCGAGACGGTTCTCCACCGGGGTCCCGGTGAGCGCGACGCGGTGCCCCGCCTCGAGCCGCCGCACCGCCTTGGCTCCTCGGGACAGGCTGTTCTTCACCGCCTGCGCCTCGTCCAGCACGACCCGGTTCCAGCCGTATCCGGCGAGCTCGTCGATGTCGCGGGTGGCCGTGGCGTAGGTGGTGACGACCAGGTCGGTGTCCTCGAGGTGCTCGCGCAGCACATCGCCGTGCAACCGCGCGCCACCGTGGTGCGGGTAGACCCGCAGGCCGGGAGCGAACCTCGCCGCCTCCCGCTGCCAGTTGCCGACCAGCGACATCGGGCAGAGCAGCAGTGTGGGTCCGGTGCCCGGGTCCTGGTGGCGTTGCAGACATTCCAGGGCCAGCAGCTGCACGGTCTTGCCCAGTCCCATGTCGTCGGCCAGGCAGCTGCCCAGCCCGAGCGAGGACAGGAACGCCAGCCACGACAGCCCGCGTTGCTGGTAGGGGCGCAGCGTCGCGGTGAACCCGGGCGGGGGCTGCAGTGGTTGCAGCGACTGGGCCGCGGCCCCGCTGAGCAACTCGCCCAGCCAGCCGTCGGCTCGCACCGAGGTGAGCGGCAGCGGGGGGTCGATGTCGTCGGGGTGGCTGGCGGCCAGCGTGAGGATCTCGGCTGCGGTCGTGCGCCCGGTGGGCTTGCGCGCCAGGAACTCCAGCCCGCGGCGCAGCTGCTCCGGGTCCACCGCCACCCACTGGCCGCGCAGCCGGATCAGCGGCGCCTTCGTCTCGGCGAGCGCGGCGATCTCGTCCTCGGTGAGGGTGTCGTCGCCGACCGCGAGCTCCCAACGGAACTCGACCAGCTGGTCGCGACCGAACTTGCCGGTCTTGGCGACCACCCCGTCGACCGGGGTGTACGCCGATAGAGCGAGCCCGAGCTTGCGATGCCGGTCCCACCAGGACGGCAGGAGAACACCGAACCCGGCCTCGTCGAGCAGCGCAGCGGCGGTGGACAGGAAGTGGTAGGCGCCTTCGGTGTCCAGGCCGAGGTGGGACGGGCGTGCCGTGCGCAGGCCCGACGCGAGCTCGGGGTAGATCCGGCTGGCCCGGCCGAGCTCGGCCAGCAGTAGCTCCTCGGGGCGTTCCAGCCACCGGCGCAGGCCGCCGTCGTCGTTCCACGCCTGCTCGGCGGGAACCAGCAGGCTGGGGTCCACCGTGGACTGCAACAGGAACTCCAGCCGCCAACCCGTGCCTGCGGGAGTCTCCTCGGTCCCGGTCTCGGTGAGCCGGAAGGTCGCCCTGGCCGGGCCCGCCTTGCCGACCCCGATGTCCTCCCACGGCCGCAGCGACGTGACCAGCGTGTCGAGCTCGTCCGGATCCGCGTCGAACCGGCCGTCCGGGACGGTCAGTGCGGTCAACCAGGCTTCCGCAGCCGGCAGGCGTTTCGGGCGACGGCCGCGCCGCGGCGTCACGAGATCGATGCCCGGCGGCAGCGCCGTTCGCATGGCCGCGTCCAGCATGGCGTGCAGCGCCGAGGAGGCCAGCTCGTGCGCGTCGTGCTCACCCTGCTCGGCCCGGCACACCGGCGGCATCGCGGCGACCAGCGAGCTCATCGCGACGACATCCGGACCCTGCAGCACCGGACGCCAGAACGCCAGTGCCCCGTGTCCGTCGCGAGCGAGGGCGGGCAAGACCCGCCCGCGCTCGACCAGCTCGCGCGCAAAGGCCGCCAGATCGGCGAGGTAGGCGATGGACGCGCCGTACCGGACATCCGCGACGGGCTCGTGGAGAACGCTCAGCGCCGACACGGCATCGATGGACACCACCGGAACAGTCCAGGGCAGGAGAACCGGGTCGGTTCGTGGTGTCGGGCGCGGTGTGACCCGGACCAGCTCCGGCGAGTCCAGCGGCGCCGACCGCAACGAGGGCAACAGCAGGACCGCCGTACCGGGCTTGCCCACGTGGATCCCGGTGATCACGTCGGCGGGTGCGGCGAACGGATGTGGCCGGGCACAGCGCATCGCCTGGCTGGAACTCTTCACCGCGAGGTCGGAATCCTCAGACCACAGGCGCAAGCCGTTCGAGGCGGACCAGAAGCCATGCAGGACCAGCATCGGCGTTCCCTTTTTCGTGTGCGCGGGCGCCAGGCTAACGAAGTGAGGGAAACCGGGGTGACGCCGGCCACGCCGTCGCCTACGGCAAGTCCTCGAGCTCGTCGGTGTAGCGGCGGAACGGCGCACCGCCACAGGTATGGCCCACGACCAGCTTGCGCATCACCGCAGGTCGGGGATGGACGGTTCGTGCCCGTCGAGGCGCAGGGTGGCGCGGATGCGCTCCGGCAACGACGCCCACCGTTCATCTGCCGGCGTCCCGGCAACCACGTCGATGAGCTCCGGACCCGTCACGGACAGTGAGTCAGCCACGACGCGACACAGTACCGAGCCGGCTACCAACACGTCGTGACCTGGCCCCACCGGCAGGACAAGCTCGACACGACAGGACTGAGCCCCCGAAGCATCCACGCGATGCTGCGCTAGGAGGCCTTGAGGGCCAGCTGCGGCGGTGAGGCTTCGCGCTCTTTGAGTGACGTCGCGTACTTGTCGACGTACTCCTGGCCGGAGAGCTCCATCAAGGCGTACATGATCTCGTCAACCATGGCCCGCTCGACGAACCGGTCACCGTCCAGACCCGCGTAGCGCGAGAAGTCCAGCGGGGCGCCGAACCGTATCTCCACCGGATGCGGCCGCCACATCCTGGTACCCAGGGGACTGACCTTGTCCGTACCCACCATCACGACCGGGATCACCGGGACGCCGGCCTCCAGCGCCATCCTGGCGACACCGGTCTTGCCCTTGTACAACCGGCCATCCGGAGACCGCGTGCCCTCCGGGTAGATACCGAGCAGCTTGCCTTGTGCCAGCAGCCGCGCTCCGGTGTCCAGGGCGGCCTGCGCGGCCGATGCGCTGGAGCGGTCGATGGGGACCTGACCGGCGGCGCTGAAGAACTGTCGCGTGAGCCATCCCCGCAGGCCCGGAGTGGTGAAGTACTCCCGCTTGGCCAGGAAGGTGACCCTGCGACGGACCATCAGTGGCAGGAAGAACGAGTCGGCGACCGCGAGGTGGTTGCTGGCCAGAATGGCGCCACCACGCTCCGGGATGTGTTCGGCGCCCTGGACCCGCGGGCGGCATGCCAGCCGCATCAACGGGCCGAGCAGCAGGTGTTTGAGCAGCCAGTAGAACACCGCCTACCGATCCTTCCCTCGCTTCGCGGCCGCAGTATCCAGCCAGCGTACGGAGTACGGCATCCGGGGCACAACGACCCCAGCACCCCGTACCCTTCGTACGCTGGCCGGCAGGTCGCAGGTTCGATGCCGCCGGACACGGGGGCACCGTCGCACCCCGCAGGCTCAGAGCTCCACGTGGCGCTTGAGCTCCTTCAGCGCGGTTTCCATGATGACCTTCTCGGCCTTTCGTCTGATCATCCCGATCATGGGGATCGCGAGGTCGACCGCCAGACTGTAGGTT
This sequence comes from Pseudonocardiales bacterium, assembly GCA_019243635.1. Lineage (GTDB taxonomy): Bacteria > Actinomycetota > Actinomycetes > Mycobacteriales > Pseudonocardiaceae. The sequence continues at coordinate 47,732 of JAFAUB010000007.1, read as the reverse complement.
ACTCTGGTCGCCGGGCCGACAGGTTCTAGGACGTAGGAGCCATGCTGCGCCTTCTGGATCCGGCTCTCGACCAGTTCCCAGGCCACCGTCAGCCCGTCCTCAGACCAGACGTACTCGAGCACGTACTCGTCCTTGACCAGACCAGCGTCCATCGAGAACCGTACCCGCTCCGCGCGACCACCGGCGCCGGGGGCGATGACCTCGGCCTTCTTCACCGCCGCCGCCCAACGCGGGTAGCCGGGGAAGTCAGCGATCACATCCATGATCGCCTTGGGATCGGCGTTGATGACGATGGACTGAGTCGACTTCTCGGCCATGCCGCGCAGGCTACCCGCCACCTCGCCCCCGCAGCTTCGGCAGAGCGCAGTCCGCGCGGCGGGACTGTCGGACGAAACGCGGGTCGCGATACGTTGCCCAGCGTACTGGAGAAACCTCAAGCTGCGGAGGTACCCGTGCGGGAGTTCGCGGTTCCCGCCACCAGCACGGTGGATGACCAGGAGAACCTTACTGACGCGGTGTGGGCCAACGCCGAGCGCTTCGCCGGTAGCGTCAGCTTCCGCCGCCGGGCCGACAACGGCTGGATGGAGGTCACCGCAAGGGCCTTCGCCGACCAGGTGATGGCTGTGGCCAAGGGCCTGATCGCGGCGGGCATCGAGCGCGGGGATCGGATCGCGCTGCTGTCCAAGACCCGCTACGAGTGGACCCTGTTGGACTACGCGATCTGGGCCGCCGGCGGGTCGACGGTGCCCATTTATGAGACGTCCTCCCCGGAGCAGGTGGAGTGGATCCTGTCGGATTCGGGCGCCAAGGCGGCCGTGGTCGAAACCCGAGCGCACCGTGACATGGTCCAGAGGTTGGTTGATCAACGGGGCGAACCGGCTTCGGTCTGGCGGATCGACCCGGCGAGCAGCGGGAGCGACCCGGCCGCAGCGATCGACGAGCTCACCGCGCTGGGAGCCGAGATCAGCGACGACGCCGTGCGCGAGCGCGCTACCGCGGTGGGCGCCGAGGATCTCGCGACGCTGATCTACACCTCAGGGACCACGGGACGACCGAAGGGCTGCGAGATCACCCACCGCAACCTGCTCAGCGTGACCCGGTCGGCCGTGACGGCGTTTCCCGGCCTGATGCAACCGGGAAGCTCGGTGCTGCTGTTCCTGCCGCTGGCGCACGTGTTCGCCCGGATCATCCAGTGCTGCTGTGTGTACGCGCGGATCACCCTGGGGCACACCTCGGATGTGAAGAACCTGGCCGCCGAGTTGGCCGACTTCCGGCCCACATTCGTGCTGGCGGTGCCTCGGGTGTTCGAGAAGGTGTACAACTCGGCCAGACAGAAAGCACATGCGCGGGGTAAGAGCCGCATCTTCGACACCGCCGTTGCGACCGCCGTCGAGTGGAGCCGTTCCCACGACGCGGGCGGGGCCGGACTGAGCTTGCGGGCCAAGCACGCGTTGTTCGATCAGTTGATCTACTCCAAGCTCCGCGCGGTGCTCGGTGGTCGGTGTCTCGCGGCGGTCTCCGGTGGTGCCCCGCTGGGCGAGCGGCTCGGGCATTTCTTCCGCGGTATCGGGTTGCCGGTGTTGGAGGGCTACGGGCTCACCGAGACCAGCGCTCCCGCCACGCTGAACACCGAGAGACACGTCAGGATCGGCACTGTGGGCCGGCCGTTACCCGGCATGACGATCAAGATCGACGATGACGGTGAGGTGCTGATCAAGAGCCCCGGTGTGCTGCGCCGGTACTGGCACAACGAGCAGGCCACCGAGGAAGCCGTCACTGAGGGCTGGTTCCGCACCGGCGACCTCGGGGAGCTGGATCAGGACGGCTTCCTGCGGATCACCGGTCGCAAGAAGGAGATCATTGTCACAGCGGCGGGCAAGAACATCTCCCCGGCCGCGCTGGAGGACCGGATCCGGGCCCATCGACTGGTCAGCCAATGCGTGGTGGTGGGCGACAAGCTGCCCTTCATCGCCGCTCTGATCACCCTCGACGCCGAGGCTCTCCCGGCCTGGAACGTCGAGCGCGGCAAGCCGACGAGCAACCGCGCCGCCGACCTGGTCGACGATGAGGATCTGCGCGCCGAGGTGCAGCACGCGGTGGACGACGCCAACCAGACCGTCTCGACGGCCGAGACGATCCGCAAGTTCCGGATCCTGCCGATCGACCTCACCGAGGAGGGTGGTCAGCTCACCCCCACGCTCAAACCCAAGCGTGCGGTGATAGCTGAGGAGTTCGCCGCCGAGATCGAGGAGCTTTACAGGTGGTGAGTGCGTAACAGTGTCCTGACCCTGCTACGCACTCACGAGCAACTCCGCGAGCTGCTGCGCGCGGCTGGACCAGTCCCAGTCCCGCAGCATCCAGCGCCGCCCGCGCCGGCCCATCGCGGCGGCGCGCTCGGGGTCGGCAAGCAGCGTTCCGACGGCCCTGGCCACCGCCGCCACGTCACGACCATTCACCAGCTCACCGGTGTCGCCCTCGCGCACCGTCTCCCGCGCCCCGCCGGCGTCACCAACCACCAGCGGCAGGCCGGTCGCCGAAGCCTCGAGAAACACCAGACCGAGCCCTTCGACGTCCAGCCCGTGCCCACGGGTCCGGCAGGGCATCGCGAAGACGTCGCCAGCGGCGTAGTACGCGGGCAGCTCAGACCACGGCACCGCTCCCGTGCACACCACGGCACCGGCGACGCCACACGACTGCGCCAGCCGCCGCAACACCGCTCGCCTCGGCCCGTCTCCGACGAGCAGCAGCGTGGCCCCCGGCACCTGGCGCTGGATCACGGGTAACGCCCGGACCAGGGTGTCCTGCCCCTTGCGAGCCACCAGCCGGGACACGCACAGCACTACCGGGGCGTCCCCCAGCCGGTGGCGGCGCCGGATCTCCGCGCGCGCGCCGGGGTCTGGGCGCAACGCCGCACAGTCCACGCCCGGTGGAAGCAGCTCCAGGGCGGCTCGGGGACCGAACGCCGAGGCGATTCGGCGCCGGGTGTACCGGCTCACGGCGGTGACCACGTCGGCCTCGGCGCCTATCCGGCGAAGCGCCATACGGCCAGGGGGCAGCATCGACCAGCCCACCTCGTGTCCATGGCTGCTAGCCACCACCCGTCCCACCCCGGCGCGGCGCAGTGCCGGAGCGAGCAGGGCCAGCGGGGCGGCCGCGCCGAACCACGCGGTGTCACAGCGCAGTTCCCGCAGCAGCCCGACGGCCCGCCGGAGTACCGGCGGTGTGGGAAGCATGACGGGTCCGGGATGCCGGACGACCGGGAAGGGCAACCGCGCATCGAAGGCCGCCGCTCCCGGCCAGTCTGGTGCGTAGACCGCGATGTCACCCTCGGGCAGCGCCAGAGCCAGTTGGTGCAGGTAAGCCTGGATGCCGCCGGGCCGGGGTGGGAAGTCATTGCTGACCAGCAGGATCCGTGGCACCCGTCGGAGGGTAGCCGTGACGTCGCCGGAGGGTCGCGGCTGGTGGGCTCAGCCGATCCGGCTCATTGCGGTGACTTGGCTCCACGGCACCCAGACGACCTTCACCACGTCGCCGCTCTGTGGCGCGTTCACGTACAAGCCGTCACCGACGTAGATCCCGATGTGGCTGATCGGGGAGTACAACGCGATGAGATCACCAGGCTGCAGCTCGGAACGACTGACAGCGCGACCCATCCGCGCCTGCTCCTCGGCTGAGTGCGGCAGACCCGGCATCCCGGCCTGCGCGAAGGCCCACTTCACCAATCCCGAGCAGTCAAATGTGATCGGGCCATCGCCACCCCAGACGTACGCCGAGCCCTGCTTGCTCAACGCGGCTCGCGCCGCCATGACCGAGATACCGCTACCGACCAGGTTGATCGGGAAATGGATGTTCCCGCCGGCAGTGTAGGCGGCCCGTTCCTGGCGGGTCAGCTGCGCGAGGCGCTTCGTGACCACCTGGATCTGACGGTCCATCTCCGCGCGGGAGCCGGCCAGGTCGCCTTCAAGCTGAGCCGCATCCCGCTCAGCCTGGCCGGCTCGCGCGGCCGCGTTGTCGGCCGACTGCTCGGCCTGCTGGGCCTGCGCGACGGCGCCGGTGAGCCGGTCCAGGGCCTGCTTGTTGTCCACCGCGAGCATGTCCAGCACTGACATCTGGTCCAGGAAGTCCTGGGGAGAGTCACTGACGAGCAGAGCGGACAGCCGGGACAGGCGCGCACCCTCGAACGAGGCGTTGGTCAGCCTGTCGACTTGGCCGCGGTACTGACCCTGAACAGCCCTGGCGCGCTCCGCGGCGGCGGCGGCGGCGTTGACGTCAGCCCTGGCGCGCTCCAGCTCCGCACGGCGGGCGCTCAACTGGTCGAGGGTGTAGTGCCACCTTTCGGTGAGCACCTCAGCCTGCCGGTTCAGGTCGGCAAGCTGCTGCGCGGCGGTGATGGCGTCCCCGGGCGGCACCGGGTCGGCGGCGGCCGGAGTGACCAGGACAGCCCCTAGGACAACCACAGTTGCGGCTGCCATCGCTGCCGAGACACTGCGCCTCACAGCACCAGGCGTGACAACACCGGGCTTCAGATGATGCGACGACACGTCGCGGCTGTCTCCTCTTCCCTTGGACGCTGCCGCCCAGGTCTGGGAGGCACCTACCGCAAGGCCTCGGGAAGACTACGAAAGGCCACCGACACTGTCACCACTTATGCGTCAACGATGGGCCAGAGTGACCGCTGGGCACGATGGACGTCACCGCAAGCCCGAGCACTATCGGCCACGCCGATCAGCTCACGTGCCGTTGAGACCGCTCACCGTCGCCTACACACCGCTGAGCGCTCTTGGGCAGGTAGGCCCCCGTATCGCTCGCCGCTGGTGTTGCTTGGCGGTCCACCAGTCGCAGGCGGGGCACCATGCCGACCTCGGCCAAGGTGTCCAGGGCCCGTCGTTCGGTGCCGTCCAACTCGACGCCACCCGGCGGGGCTCCGAGCAGCACGGTGATGACGCAGTCCTGGCAGGCGCCGCCACGTACCTCACACCGGTCGCAATCCACGATCATATCGGGCTCCGTCTCGCTCGATCTCGCTGGTGAGCTGGTCACTACGGACGGTAGACCTCGACACTGACAATCTCGGGCGCTCCACTCTCCCGGATCACCGGTTCACCGTTGCGAAGTCGCTCCGGCACCCGGATCCGAGAGCGGGGATCATCCGATCCGGCGGACAGCCGTGACGTCGCGCCACGGGACTCGGGCGACTTTGACCACGTCGCCGCTCTGCGGCGCGTTGATGTAGAGCCCGTTGCCCACGTAGATGCCGATGTGACTCACTGGCCAGTACAGCGCGATGAGGTCTCCGGGCAGCAGGCCTGAGAACACAGCGGTGCCCACTCTGGCCTGGTCGAAGGCCACCCTCGGGAGGTTCACCCCAGCCTGACGGTAAGCCCACATCACCAGACCTGAGCAGTCGAAGGTGCTCGGCCCCTCAGCGCCCCAGATGTAAGGTGCCCCCTGCCGGGTCAGCGCGGCCCGCAGGGCCTTGATGCCGAGGGTGTCACCGACCATGTCGATCGGGTAGTCGGTGAACCCCTCGGAGGCGTAATGGGCGAGCTCGTCAGTGGTGAGCCTGCCGAGGCGCTCCTGTACGAGATTGATCTGCCGGCCCATCTCAAGCCGGGCCTGGGCCACATCGCCGGCGATCCGAGCGGCGTCAAGCTCAGCCACGGCCGCGCGCGTCTCCGCGTCGGTGGCAGCGAGCTCCGCCTGCCCGGCGCGGGAGACGGCGGCCGCCAGCCTGTCCATCACCGCCCTGTTGCTCACCGCCAGCACGTCCAGCGCGGACATCTGCTCCATGAACTGTCGCGGCGAGTCGCTGATCAGCATCGCGGTCAGACTGCTGATCCGGACGCCTTCAAAGGTGGCGCTGGTCAGCCGGTCCACCTGAGTACGGAACGCGCTCTGCGCCACGCGGGCCTGGTCGGCGATGGCCCTCGCGGCCGCCGCGTCACCGTGCGCCCGTTCCGCATCCGCCCGACGGGCCAGCAGCCGGTCCGTGGCCAGCTTCCACTGCTCGGTGATCACCTCGGCCTGACGGCTCAACGCGCGAACCTGCGCGACGGTCCCCCCGGGATCGGGCGCCGCAGGACCGGGCGCGGGAGCGGGGCCTGGATCGGCGACCGCGAGGGCTGGTGGCATGCTCAGCACGGCGATGAAGGCCACCCCAGCCGCCACGATCCGAAGGACGCTGTTCTGACGATGGGACACCACCCGCAGCTATCTCCCATTCTCGGACCTCAACGTCCGAATGCCCGGCCATGCGTAGCGGGAGATCACCCCGCGCATGTCGCCTAACGTCCCCTCGCGCACTTGGGCGCGGATCTTCACTCGGACAGCATCGGTATGCCATCCGTTGGAGGGTTCTCCGTGACCGGTGATTACTTTCCGTATATACGGCAGCCGCTCGCCGGTACGGGATAGGCGGAAAGCGCGGCACAGCCCGCCCGAGTCAGCGCACCGTCGCGGACAGCTCGATGGTCAGCCTCGTCCAGCGCTCCAGCAGCGCCGCTGCGGCGCCGGAGTCAACAGCCCTGGCCGCACGCTGTGTCATCGCTCGGAGGTCGCCGAGGAGATTGCCGGTCACGCCGCGGTGCGCGACAAGCGCCGCGCCGGCGTTGAGGAGCACGGCGTCGCGCACCGGACCGGGTTCACCGGCGAGCAAGCGACGCACCGCATCGGCATTGGTCGCGGCATCCCCACCGCGCAGGTCCTCCCGGCGACCCACCGGCACGTCCAGCGCGGCCGGGTCCAACCGATCACGCCGCACCGCGGCGCCGTCGACCACCCACACCGAGGTGGTGGTCGTGGTGGTGATCTCGTCGAGCCCGTCGTCGCCGCGTACCACCAGCGCGCTGACTCCACGGTCGGCGAGCACCTGGGCCAACACCGACGCCATCCGCGGATCCGCGCAGCCCACCAGCCCCGCCTCCGGCTGCGCGGGGTTGATCAGTGGCCCGAGGAAGTTGAAGGCGGTGGGGACCCCGATCTCCCGGCGCACCACCGCCGCGTGCCGCATCGCCGGGTGGAACAGGGGCGCGAAGCAGAACCCGATTCCCACCTCGGCGACGCACCGTGCTACCCGCTCCGGGCCGAGATCGATCGCCACGCCGAGTGCCTCGAGCACGTCCGCGGCGCCACACTGTGAGGACGCCGCGCGGTTACCGTGCTTGACCACCGGTGCGCCGGCTGCGGCCGTCACCAGCGCCGCCATCGTGGAGATGTTGACGGTGTGCGCATGGTCACCTCCGGTGCCGACCACGTCGACCGCCCGCTGGGGGACCCGCACCCGGCGAGCGCGCGAAAGCATGCCATCGGCTAGACCGGCGATCTCCGCTGGAGTCTCACCCTTGACTCGAAGCGCAACCACGAAGGCGGCTATCTGGGCCTGGGTGGCCACCCCGGACATCACCTGGTCCATCACCCATGTCGTGTCCTGGGCGTCCAGGTCAGTGCCGGCGATCAGCTGTCCCAGCAGTGCCGGCCAGCCGAGGGAACGCGTCGGCGCCACCATGTCGCGCGGCCTCAACCGTTCGCTGCCCGCGGCCGCCGCGCGCGAAGCACCTCGGCCACGGTCTCGGCGGCGACCAACGGATCCAGCGGATGCACGATCACCGCGTCGGCCTGCGACCAGACCGCCAGCCACCGGTCGTCCCTGCGCCGCACGGCAACGATCACCGGCGGGCACCGCGCGATCTCGTTCTTGAGCTGGCGGGCCAGCCCCATCCCTCCGGTGGGCTGCGCCTCACCGTCCAGGATCGCCAGGTCCACGCCACCCGCGTCGACCTCGGCCAGCACCTCGGCGATCGTCCCGGCCTCGACATAGCGCACGCGGCCGACATCGGCCGAGGGACGCGGCCCGAGTGCGTTGATGATGGCTTCGCGCACTTCCGGCCGGTGGCTGAAGACCAGCACCGTGGTGACGTCGCCCGAGGCGTTCATCTGCGTTGGAGATCCTCAGTGTCGGTAGTGCTCGGTGTTCCCGCCGGCCGGCCACACGCCTGGGTCGCCACCCCGCGCGGGTGTCAGCGTGGCCGCATGGGGGACTTGCGCCGATGGGGGCTGAATCCTATACGGACGATCACCCGGCGACGCGGGGCGGTGTGGCGTCACTCTGCGTGCCTGCGTCTGACGCCGTGTCCCATCATGGCTCGCCTCATCAGGGTGGTGCCGTCACTCTTTGCGGCATCCCGCCTGCCCCCGGTCCAGCCGGCGCCGGCAGCTTTCGTCATAATCCTCAACGTGACCTCGTCCAGCCTGGCAGCGCCCTCCATCAGCCAGCGGGTGCACTCGCTGAACCGGCCCAACATGGTCAGCGTCGGAACCATCGTATGGCTGTCCAGCGAGCTGATGTTCTTCGCCGGGCTGTTCGCGATGTTCTTCACGGTGAAGGCGCAGCATGACGGCCCGTGGCCGCCGGTCAACCCAGCCACCGGGGAGCTGATCCATCTCGACATCCCTTACGCGCTGGTGATCACGATCATCCTGGTGTCCTCGTCGTTCACCTGCCAGTGGGGAGTGTTCAAGGCCGAGCAGGGCGATGTTTTCGGGCTGCGGCTCTGGTACTCCATCACGTTCATCATGGGCCTGACGTTCGTGCTGGGAGCCGCCAACGAGTACCGCAACATGATCCATGAAGGCATCACGATCCCGTCAGGGGCCTATGGCACCGTGTTCTACCTCCTCACCGGGTTCCACGCTCTGCATGTCACGGCCGGCCTGATCGCGTTCATCTTCCTCATCATCCGGACCAAGCTGAGCAAGTTCACTCCCGCGCAGGCCACCTCCGCCATCGTCGTGTCGTACTACTGGCACTTCGTCGACGTGGTCTGGATCGGCTTGTTCGCCATGATCTATTTCTTGCCCTAGCGCCGCCGGCATTGCTCCGGCCCGATCACCGGAGCACCATCGAGCATCGAGCCGAACAAGACAGCAGGGGGTAGCCGAGACCGATGACCACCGCCGAACCCTCCCCCCGGCCGAGCCCCCCCGGAGGATCGAAGCCAGCCCAGTCGAGGGGAGGGAGCCGCAGCCGACCGCGCCGTCGGGTGTCCGGAATGCTCGCGCTCGGCGTGGCATTGCTGGCTCTCGGCGGGCTGTACACGGTGTTCGCCCCGCAGCCGCAGACCGCGCGCGCCCAAGAGAACCCGGCCCGAGAGAACCCGATGCAGGGGGATCCGGCGCTGGTACGCCAGGGCGAGCAGCTCTACGACAACGCCTGCATCACCTGCCACGGCGCGAACCTGCAGGGAGTACAGGACCGAGGGCCCAGTCTGATCGGTGTCGGCGAGGCCGCGGTCTACTTCCAGGTCTCCACCGGGCGGATGCCCGCAGCCCGCCAGGAGGCGCAGGTCGCCGAGAAGCCGGTCAGGTTCAGCCCTGAGGAGATCGCCGCGCTGGGCGCCTTCGTGCAGGCCAACGGTGGTGGGCCGGTGGTGCCGTCGAAGAGCAGCCTCAGCGGCGGTGACCCGGCTCAGGGAGGCGACTTGTTCCGGCTCAACTGCGCCTCGTGCCACAACTTCACCGGACGCGGTATCGCGCTGTCCTCCGGGAAGTACGCTCCCGCGATCAGGAACGTGGACCCCCAGCAGATTTATGCGGCGATGATCAGTGGACCGCAGAGCATGCCCAGGTTCTCCGACCGCCAGCTGACCCTGCAGCAGAAGCGGGACATCGTCGCCTACGTGCAGTCGTTCTCCACGGCACCCAACAACCCTGGTGGCTACTCCCTCGGTGGCTTCGGTCCGGTCCCGGAGGGTCTCATCGCGTGGATCGTCGGCATCTCGGCGCTGGTCGCCGTCACGCTGTGGATCGGAGCGAGGGCATGAGCGGCCACGGGGGGTCGACTGGGCAGCGACCGCAGCCGAGTGACGCGGACCTGGCGAGGTTGAGCCGCGAGGAGCTGGTCCGGCTGGGCTCGGCGCTGGACGGGGTGACCATCGCGCACCGCGAGGATCCGTTTCCGGTGCCGGGGACCCGTGCGGAGAAGCGCGCCGAGCGCAAGGTCGCGCTGTGGTTCATCATCGCGGCGCTGGCCGGGCTGGGTTTCCTGGCGGCCTACCTGTTCTGGCCCTACGAGTACGCCCCGCCCGGCAGCCCGGGCGATCGACACTTGCTCTACCAGCTCTACACGCCGATCATCGGGGTGCTGCTCGGGTCGTCAGTGTTCGCCGTCGGCGGCGGGACGATCGCCTACGCCAGGAACCTGCTACCGCATGAGACCGCAGTGCAGGAGCGACACATCGGTGGTTCCTCGGAGGTGGACCGGGTGACCACGAGCGCGATCCTGGCCGACTCCGGCGCCGGCAGCGGCATCGGTCGGCGATCCCTGATCAAGCGATCGGCCGGGTTCGGGGCCGCCGTCCTCGGTGCCGGGCTAGGGCTCTTCGCCCTCGGCGGCCTGATACGCAACCCGTGGAAGGGCGGGGCCCACGCCGCGCTGTGGGTTACGCCCTGGGCCTCGGACAATGGGGAGCCGGTGTTCCTGCGCTATGACGCCGAGCAGCTCACCCTCGCGCGCCCCGAAGACCTTGCCGCCGGCAGCATCGCGACGGTCTTCCCGTACAAGCGCTCCTGGTCAGCGCAGGAGGCGCACGACGCGATGTACGCTTCCAACAGCCCGGTGATGCTCATCCGGTTGCTCCCTGAGCAGGCGGTGCGGGTGGTCCAGCGCAGGGGCCAGGTCGACTTCCACTACGGTGACTTCTACGCGTATTCGAAGATCTGCACCCACCTAGGCTGCCCCGCTTCGCTCTACGAGGCCCAGGACGCTCGGTTGCTGTGCCCCTGTCACCAATCGCAGTTCGACATGCTGGAGTACGCCAAGCCGATCTTCGGTCCGGCGACCAGAGCCTTGCCTCAGCTGCATATCGCCGTGAACGATGAGGGATACTTCTACGCCAAGGGTGACTTCATCGAGCCCGTAGGACCGGCGTTCTGGGAGCGGAGGTCATGAGCGCGATGACGACGCCGACCACATCCGGAGGCGTGGCCGCCAAGGCAGCCGACGAGCTGGACCAGCGGTTTCACCTGGCCGCCGGCATGCGCCGGCAGATCAACAAGGTCTTCCCGACACACTGGTCGTTCATGCTCGGTGAGATCGCGCTGAACAGCTTCATCGTGCTGCTGCTGTCCGGGACGTACCTGACGCTGTTCTTTGACCCCTCCATGCAGGACGTCACGTACAACGGCGTTTACCGGAACCTCCGCGGGATCGAGATGTCCCGGGCGTTCGAGTCGACACTGCAGCTCTCCTTCGATGTCCGCGGCGGGCTGTTCGTCCGGCAGGTGCACCACTGGGCAGCGCTGCTGTTCGTCGCCGCCATCGTGGCCCACATGTTCCGCACCTTCTTCACCGGCGCCTTCCGCAAGCCGCGGGAGACGAACTGGACGATCGGCGTCACCCTCGCGATCCTGGCCGGCCTGGAGGGCCTCACCGGCTACTCGCTGCCCGACGACCTGCTCTCGGGAACCGGGCTCCGGATCATATCGTCGATCATCATGTCACCACCGGTGATCGGTACCTGGTTGCAGTGGGCGATCTTCGGCGGCCTGTTCCCCGGCAACCTGATCATTCCCCGGTTCTTCATCGTGCACGTGCTGCTCATTCCGGGCATCCTGGTCGCGCTCATCGCCGTGCATCTCGGCCTGGTCTGGTATCAGAAGCACACGCAGTTCCCCGGGCCCGGACGCACCGAGCGCAATGTGGTCGGCGTCCGCATCCTACCGATCTTCGTGACGAAGGCCGGCGGCTTCGCCATGGTGAACATCGGTGTGATCTGCATCATGGCGGGGCTGTTCCAGATCAACCCGATATGGAACTTCGGCCCGTACAACCCGGCCCAGGTCTCGGCGGCCTCGCAGCCCGACTGGTATGTCGGTTGGTTGGACGGCTCCACCCGGCTGTGGCCTGCCTGGGAGAGCTACCTGGGCAACTACATGATCCCCGCGTCGTTCTGGCCGACGATGGTGCTCCCCGGCATCATGTTCGCCTTGACGTTGGGATATCCCGCCATCGAGCGCAAGCTCACCAAGGACAACGCCTCGCACAACCTGCTGCAACGCCCCCGGGACGTCCCGGTGCGAACCGGCTTGGGCATGATGGCGGCCTCGTTCATGTTCGTGCTGCTGCTATCGGGCGGTAACGACGTCATCGCATACACGTTCGACATCTCACTGAACGCCACCACCTGGGCGGGACGCATCGGTCTGCTGTTGTTGCCACCGATCTCGTACTACGTCACCTACCGGATCTGCCTCGGCCTGCAGCGGGCCGACCGGGCGATCCTCGAGCACGGGATTGAGACCGGCATCATCAAGCGGCTGCCACACGGTGAGTTCATCGAGGTGCACCAGCCCCTCGGTGGTACTGACGGGCACGGCCATCCCATCCCGCTGGAGTACCAGGGCGCCCGGGTACCCAAGCGGATGAACCAGCTCGGCTCGGCTGGTGCCCCAGTGCCCGGGTCCCTGTTCAGACCGGATCCTTCGGATCAGACAAGGGCGCTGGAGAGCGCTCGTCAGCAGGAAGCGGCCGGCAGGATCAACGGCACGGGCCGAGAGCTGGCCGGTCGGCCCCAGCAGCCCAGAGACTGAACCACTACTGGACTTGACGCGACCCAGCGGTGCCCCGCAGCGTCCACCGCCGGGCACCGCTGGATCGACTTCCTGTGTGCAGACGTCAGTGACGGCGTGGTTGGCATGCCACTGGTTCACCGATCACTGGCATGTGCCCGGACAGCGGTCCGTGCATCCCTGCGCTGAAAGGATACACCACCAACCCAGTGACCCTCGGTCCCTCAACCTCACCACCAGTACCACTGACAGTTCGATCCTTCTTCCGAGAGACCACGCCGTGAGCGGAACCGGATTCCCCAGGCACAGGTTCCCGCTCACTGCGTAGAGCTCACTCCGGCTTGGGGCCGATGTGGTACTCGAAGACCAGCCCGGCGACCGTGCCGAGGATCAAGGCGATGCCGACCGCCACCATCCACCACTGGTCGAAGGCCAGCGCGAACCCGAGCACGCTCGCCGACAACGCCATCCCGACTGGCCAGTAACTGCCGGGGGAAAAGAAACCCATTTCTCCAGCACCGTCAGAGATCTCCGCCTCGGTGTTGTCCTCGGGACGCATCCGGACTCGCCGGGAGACGAACCGGAAGTAGGTGCCGACAATGAGAGTCAGCCCGCCGGTCAGCGTCAGCGCCGCCGACCCCACCGGCTCACCATGCGACCACAGTCCGTAGACCACGTCAGACAGGAAGAAGAACGCCGTGATGATCTCGAAGATCCGCGCCTCGATCCTCATGGTGCCGCCTCGCTCTCGAACCTGCCGAAGGACCGCTCGTTACTGGAAGGGTTAGTGGCCCTCCCGGGCCTGCTGGGCGTCACGGGCGGTGCGGTCGGTGTTGAACGGTGAAGTCGTCACGGCCTCGGGGGCGCACAGCCGACCGCAGTTCAGCTGCGCGAGCGCCTCACCGGCGGTGTAGGACCGTTGGGTCTGCGGGTTGGTCTGAGCCCGCAAGGCCAGGTACCGGTCGAACAGATCCGGCGGCAACGCGCGCAGCTCGAAGTTCATCATCGAGTGGTAGGTGCCACACAGCTCTGCGCAGCGACCGACAAACGCGCCCGGACGCTGCACCGTCGTCTGGAAGACGTTGTTGGTATTGTTCTTCTCCGGGCGCGGGAAGATGTCACGCTTGAAGAGAAAATCCGGAATATAGAACGAGTGCAGTACGTCGGTGGACAAGAGCCGGTACTCCACCACCCTCCTGGTGGGCACCACCAGAAGCGGGATGGTGGTGGACGAGCCGATGGTGGACAGCGGTGCGCCGTCCTCGGTCAGCCGGACTGGGTAGATGCCGTTCCTGCCCGGTTTGTCCTGGAGGTACTGGAAGTCCCAGTTCCATTGGAAGGCGACCACCCTCACCCGCAGGTCGGGATTATCGACTTCGGTGTTGACGAAGTCCTGCGCTGTCACGGTGAAGTAAAAAAGCACCGCGACGATCACGAGTGGGATGACCGTGTAAATGATCTCCAGTGGTAGGTTGTACTGGGTCTGCCGGGGTATCTCATCGGACCGTTTGCGGTGGAAGGCGATCGTCCACGCCATCAGCCCCCAGACGATCGCCCCGATCACCAACGCCGCTACCGTCGCCCAGATCCACAGTGCGCGCATCCGCTCGGCCTGCGGTGTGATCCCCTCCGGCCAGCCGAACGAGAACGCCTGATACACCGAGCACCCGGTGGACAGGCAGGCGACTACTCCGGCCAGCCCGGCCACCTTCAGTAGACGAACCGCTCGGGAACGGACCACACCGATCACGCCTCGCTCCTCCTCGTCACCGATGCGGCCAGGCAACCCACTGGATGGAGCCTAAACCAGCGCGAGCGCCAGAGCTCGCTCAGGGCGCGAGTGGCCCGGCACCCCAGGCGTGAGTGGCCCGGTGCCCCGGGCCGTCAGAGTCGTACTGTGCCGCAGTCATGATGGGCCACCGTGCGGGTCCATAAGCTTGGTCCGCAGCTGGCGACCCTGACTGACCGTGTCAGCCCAGGGACGCGGATGAGCTCGTCGGCGGGTACACCATCTACCGGGAACCCTGTCGCTGGCCACGTTCGAGAAGGTCCCCGGTAAGAGGGTGGGACCCGGTCGCTCGCATACGGCAGCGGATCATCCCCGCAGCGCGCGAACCCCGCTACCCCCCCGTGCAGGTTTAGCGGTGGGGCTAGTTGAAGGAGTCCCCACAGGCGCAGGAGCCACCCGCGTTGGGGTTGTCGATGGTGAAGCCCTGCTTCTCGATCGTGTCCACGAAATCGATCACAGCACCCTGCAGGTAGGGCCCGCTCATCCGGTCGACGACGACGGCGAGGCCGTTGAAGTCCCGGATGGCATCGCCGTCGAGCGTGCGCTCATCGAAGAAGAGCTGGTAGCGCAGCCCGGCGCAGCCACCCGGCTGCACAGCGATGCGCAGGTGCATGTCATCCCGACCCTCTTGGTCGAGCAGCGCCTTCGCCTTGACCGCAGCGGCATCCGTGAGCTCGACACCATGCGTGGTCACCTCGGTGTCGGCGATGTTCTCGACGCTCATGGCTCTCCCTGGGAATCGACACTCAGCACGGACGGATCTCTACTCTACGCGAACGCCCGCGACCGACGGGTGATTCCCGTGGCCTCCATGGTGACACATCGAACATCGCTCCCAGAACCCCCGGCACCCACAGCTGGACCACGCGCCCGACTGTTGCCCTAGGCTGGCGCTGTGAGGTTCCTGCGCGGCAACACCGGCTCCGGAGCCGCCGAGCCGGAGCCGGCGGTGGAGAGGACGCTCGACCCGGAGGACGTGAGCCATCGGGCCCGCAATGTCGGCAAGGGCAGGCCCACCCCGAGCCGCCGGGAGACGCAGGGCCGCAGGCGAGGCCCGGCACCGCCCCCACCGCGTACTCAGCGGGAAGCATTACGCCGGATGCGCGGGTCCAAGGCGCAGCGCCGGGAACGCATGTTGGCTGGGGACCAGTCGTATCTGCTGCCTCGCGACCAGGGCCCCGTGAAGGCTTACGTGCGGGACCTGGTGGACTCTCGGCGTCACCTCGCCGGCGCGTTCATGCCACTGGCACTGCTGGTGATCGTGGTGGTTCTGGTGCCATCGCCGTTCGTGCAACAGTACGCGTCACTGGTGTCGGTGGTGATGCTCCTCGCGATCATTGTCGAGGGGGTGCTGCTGGGCCGGACCGTCAAGCATCGCGTCCGCGAACGGTTCCCCAACGCATCGGAGTCCGGGACGAGCCTGGGATTCTACGCGATGACCCGGGCAACCCAGCTACGTCGGCTGCGGGTGCCCAAGCCCCGCATCGGTCGCGGCGACCCGATCCCGTAACCGGGTCCACCGCCCTGGGCCGGCTACGGTCGCAGGCTCATCGGGCCGTACACCACAGACACCCCCGCGAACAGGGTGACGGCCGCCACGCCGCCGTCGAGCAGTCCCCGCCATTCGCGGGCGAGCCACTCCTCCGCATCGGCCTGGTCGTCGAAGGTGATGTCTGGGCCGCTCACCTGGTCGCCGTCCAGATCCTGGTAGCGCCACCGCAGAGCCATCGCATGCTCCCCTCCGCCGCCTCGACTGCACGTCCTCGGCTGCCGCTCTCCACCTGTGCGCCCGACGGTAGCCTCAGGCGGGTGCGGACACTGGTGCTCGGTGGTGCTCGCTCGGGCAAGTCCGCCCACGCCGAGGGGTTACTGGCTGACGCGCGGGTGGACTACCTGGCGACCGCCCGACGAGTGGCCGACGACGAGGACTGGGAGGCACGGATCACCGCGCACGTGGCGCGCCGGCCACCGGGCTGGTGCACCGCCACGCCGGCGGACCTCCCAGGCACACTGCGCGCCGCAGGCCCCGTTCCGGTGCTGGTCGATGACATCGCTACCTGGCTGACCGGAGAGCTGGACGACGCGGGCGCCTGGGAGGGCGGCGCGGGCGCGGTGCGGACCTGCCGCGCGCGGTGCGCCGAGCTGGTGTCGGCGGTGGCGGCCTGCCCCGCCCGGCTGGTGCTGGTGAGCGCGGAGGTCGGGCTCGGCGTCGTGCCGCCGACCCGCGCGGGGCGGCTGCTGCGCGACGAGCTGGGCGCGCTCAATGCCGAGCTCGCCGCGGTGTGCGACGAGGTGCTGCTGCTGGTGGCGGGGCTGCCCGTCAGGCTGCGTTGAGGTGCATCACCGGCACCGTCAGCGACCAGGATCGGGATGAACAGGATGGAGCAGGGATGGGGCCAGGCACGTGACATCGAGGGACGTCGAGCATCAGGAGAGCGCAGTGGAGTTCCCCGAGATCACGCCACCGGACCAGCAGGCCCACCGGGAAGCGGTGGCCCGCCACGAGCGGCTGACTAAGCCGGCGGGCTCCTTGGGCCGTCTGGAGGAGCTGGGTGTGTGGGCGAGCGCATGCCAGGGGGTCTGCCCACCGCACCCGTTCGTCCGGCCACAGGTCGTCGTGTTCGCCGGGGACCACGGTATCGCCGCGCACGGGGTTTCCGCCTACCCCAGCGAGGTCACCCAGCAGATGGTGGGCAACTTCCTGAGCGGGGGGGCGGCGGTGAACGTGCTCGCCGCAGCGGCCGGAGCGACGGTGCGGGTGGTCGATGTGGCCGTGGACTGCGACCCGGCCACCGGCGCCGAACCGCCGCTGGTCACCCGGCACAAGGTTCGCCGAGGCAGCGGTGTGATCGACCGGGAGGACGCGCTGACCGACGCTGAGGTGACCCAGGCGCTGGGCGCTGGGGTGACGATCGCCGACGAGGAGGTCGACCGGGGGGCCGACCTGCTGGTCGCGGGCGACATGGGAATCGGCAACACCACCCCCGCCGCAGTGCTGGTGGCGGCACTCACCGGGGTGGAGCCGGTGGCGGTCGTGGGCCGTGGTAGCGGCATCGACGATGCCGGCTGGATGCGCAAAGCCGCGGCGATCCGCGACGCGTTGCGCCGGGCCCGCCCGGTCGTCGGTGATCCCGTCGCGCTGGCGCGCACGGCGGGCGGTGCCGACATCGCCGCGATAGCCGGGTTCCTGGCCCAGGCCGCGGTGCGGCGCACCCCGGTGATTCTCGACGGTGTGGTCGTCGGGGCGGCGGCGATGCTCGCCGAGGAACTCGCGCCCGAAGCGCGGCGGTGGTGGGTGGCCGGGCACCGCTCGGTGGAGCCCGCGCACGCCTTGGCCCTGGAGCATCTGGAGCTGGAACCCATCCTGGATCTCCGGATGCGGCTGGGTGAGGGCTCGGGAGCGGTGGCCGCGCTGCCGCTGGTGCAGATGGCGGTGCGGGTACTCGCCGAGATGGCCACCTTCGCTGACGCCGGCATCTCCGGACCTGCGGGTGCCCCGTCGCGCGCCAGGTGAGCCGCGGACTGCGGCTGGCGGTGTCCTGGTTGACCGTCCTGCCGGTGGGGACGCCCGTCGAGATGGATCGGACCATCGCCGGCCAGGCGCTGTACTGGGCGCCCTTGGTTGGTGCCGGACTGGGGTTGCTGGTCGCCGGGCTGCTGAGTGCCCTGCACGCGCTGGACACTCCGGCGCTGCTGGCCGGGCTGGCCGGGGTGGCGGCGCCAGCCGGGCTGACTCGCGGGATTCACCTGGACGGGCTGGCCGACACCGCAGACGGACTCGGCTGCTTCGGCGGGCCGCGGCGGGCGCTGGAGGTGATGCGGGAGGGGACGACCGGGCCGTTTGGAGTGGCCACTCTGGTGCTGGTGCTGACCGCCCAGGCGGCCGCGCTGGGGACGCTCACCGAAACCGGCCGGTGGGTCGCCGTGGTGCTGGCGATGGCTGCGGGACGAGCCGCCTTCAGCTGGTGCGCCCGCGTGGGGGTGCCGCCGGCCCGGCCAGCGGGCCTGGGGGCGCTGGTGGCCGATAGTCAGCCACCCGCGGTCCCGGTGGCCTGGTCGGTGGTCCTGCTGGCCGGCGGGCTGATGGCGGTCCCCGGACGTCCCTGGCAGGGTCCCCTCGCGGTCACCCTGGCCGCCCTCGTTGTGCTGATCCTCTCCGCCCACACCCACCGCCGTTTCGGTGGCCTCACCGGCGACGTCCTAGGCGCCGCCACCGAGCTGACCACCACCGTCATCCTCACGATCTGCGCGACGGGTTGATCTCCGACATGGAGCCATAACGGGGCTATGCGGGCCGCAGACCCGATATGTCTCCATATCGGGTCTGCGGCTCAGGTGAGGGGGGTCATCCAGTGATGCGGGTCGGGTGCGGTGCCGTGGTGGATGGCGGTGAGGAACGCGCGCAGGTGGGTGGTGACGGGACCGGGGGCGCCGGTGCCTATGGTGAAGTCGCCGTCGGAGTAGGTGACCCGTCCGACTGGGGTGATCACCGCCGCGGTACCGCAGGCGAAGACTTCCGAGATGTCCCCGGACTGCACGCCCTTCTCCCACTCCTCGGTGGAGATCCGTCGCTCCTCGACGCCTAGCCCGTGATCTCGGGCCAGGGTGAGCAGCGAGTCGCGGGTGATGCCAGGCAGCAGAGCGCCGGTGAGCTCAGGGGTCACCAGCCGGACCTGCTTTCCTTCCCCGAAGACGAAGTAGAGGTTCATCCCGCCCATTTCCTCCACCCAGCGTCGCTCGACCGCGTCCAGCCATACGACCTGGTCGCATCCCTTCTCGGCGGCCTGCTGCTGGGCGAGCAGCGAGGCGGCGTAGTTCCCGGCGAACTTGGCGGCCCCGGTGCCTCCAGGCGCGGCCCGGACGTATTCGGTGCACAGCCACACGCGGACCGGCGTGAGCCCACCGCGAAAGTACTGACCGGCGGGAGAGGCGATGAGCAGGTACCGGTAGGCCGTCGCCGCGCGTACCCCGAGGCTCACCTCGGTGGCGAACAGCATCGGCCGCAGGTACAGGGAGCCCTCCCCGCCGGCGGGAGGCACCCAGCCGTTGTCGGCGCGCACCAGCTCGCGCAACGAACCGAGGAACAGCTCATCGGGCAGCTCCGGCATCGCCATCCGACGGGCTGAGGAACGGAGCCGAGCGGCGTTGGCCAGCGGGCGGAACGAGGACACCGTACCGTCGGGTTGGCGGTAGGCCTTGAGGCCTTCGAAGACCGCCTGTCCGTAGTGCAGCACCATGCTGGCCGGGTCCATCACGAGCTGCCGGTAGGGGCCGATCTGCGGATCATGCCAGCCACGAGCGGCGGTCCAACAGATCTCCACCATATGGTCGGTGAAGTAGCGGCCGAAGCCCGGCGCGGCCAGGATCTCCGCTCGCCGCTGCGGCGTCACCGGAGAAGGGTGCGGCAGCCGGGTGAACAGTGGCTCGGCGCTCATGACCAGCACGGTATCCCGTCGCGCGCAGAAATGGTAGGACGTCCCACTAGTTTACCGTGCGCCATGCTGGCCCGCATGACCGAGCCGCGAGCCCTCGTGCGGATCACCCGCACCCGACTGGCCGATGGACGCGCGCTGACCTACTACGACGACCGTGAGCCCTACGTCTCAGGCGCGGCCACCCGAACGCTCGATGACCCCCGCGACCTGTCCCCCAGCCAGGCCCTGCCCACGATGCGCCTCGACGTGCTCACCGGAGAGTGGGTCGTTCTCGCCCCGCATCGGATGGGTCGCACTCACCTGCCCGGGACGCGGGGATGCCCGCTGTGCCCCAGCCGGGACGGCGCGATGACCGAGATCCCGGCGCGGGACTACGACGTCGTCGTGTTCGACAACCGGTTCCCCGCTCTGGGGTCCCCGCTCCACGCCGCGGCCGCGGCGGTACCGCCCTTGGTGGACGGCGATCCACTGTGGCCGCAGCGGCAGGCGATCGGCCGCTGTGAGGTGGTCTGTTTCACCAGCGAGCACGACTCTTCATGCGCCGGGCTCACCCCGAGCCGGGCCGCAACGGTGATCGAGGCGTGGGCCGACCGCACCAGGGCACTATCCGGGGCGGACGGCGTCAGGCAGGTGTTCTGCTTCGAGAACCGCGGCGCAGAGACCGGGGTGACCCTGCACCACCCGCACGGCCAGATCTACGCTTACCCGTTCGTGCCGCCACGCACCGAGCGGCTGCTGGCTCGGGCGGCGGCGCACCGCGACAGTACGGGCGCCGACCTGCTGTCGGACCTGCTCGCCGCCGAGCTGCGGGCCGGCACACGGATAGTGCACCGGGGTGCGGCGTGGACGGCGTATGTACCCGCCGCCGCCCGGTGGCCGGTGGAGGTGCACCTGGTACCGCACCGGGCGGTACCCGACCTCGCCGCTCTGGACAGCGCCGAGCGCCGCGAGCTCGCGACGCTCTACCCCGCGCTGCTGCGGCGGGTGGACGGCTTCTTCGCCGACCAGGGCGACCCGGGACCGGTGCCGTACGTCGCGGGTTGGCACCAGGCCCCGGTCGGTCCGGGGCGCCACCTCACCCGGTTGCACCTGCAGTTGTTCTCGGTGCGTCGCGCCGCCGGAAAGCTCAAGTACCTCGCCGGCTCCGAGTCCGGAGTGGGAGTCTGGCTCAACGACACCACCCCCGAGCGGATCGCGCACCGGCTACGGGAGCTGACATGAGTACCGCGTTACGAACCGCCTTTCGCGCTGCGTTCGGCCGGGATCCCGACGGTCTGTGCGCGGCTCCAGGCCGGCTGACCCTGATCGGCGAGCATGTCGACTACGCCAGCGGGCTGTGCTTGCCGCTGGCGCTGCCACAGCGCACCGTGGTGGCGGCGGCGACTCGGGACGACGGTCGGCTGCGGCTGCGGTCGCTGCATCGGGATGCCCAGCCCTGGGAGGGCTCCCTCGATGTGGTGGGCCCCGGCCACCCGCCAGGCTGGGCGGCGTATCCGGCGGGCGTGATCTGGGCGCTGGGTCACCCGGTCGGCGGCCTTGACCTGCTCGTCGGCGAGTCGGTGCCACCCGGCGCTGGGCTCGCCTCCTCCGCCGCGCTGGAGTGCGCCGTCGCGCTGGCGGTGGACGCACTGTGTGGGCTTGGGCTGGGTGGGCTTGGGCTGGGTGGGCTTGGGCCGGGCGCGAGCAGCGCTGGGCGGGCCACGCTCGCGGCGGCGTGCCGCCGCGCCGAGAACGAGGTCGTCGGCGTGCCGACTGGCGGGATGGACCAACTCGCATCGCTGTGCTGCACTGAGGGGCACGTCCTGCTGCTGGACTGTCGGAGCCAGACCGTGCGGCAGGTGCCGCTGGATCTCCTCGCGGCTGGGCTGGTCCTGTTCGTGGTCGATACCCGGGCACCGCACCGGATCGTCGATGGCCAGTACGCCGCGCGCCGACACAGCGCGGAGCGGGCCGCCGCCGCACTGGGCGTGCCCACCTTGCGCGAGGCTGCGCCGGATCAGGTGGACACCCTGACCGATCCCGTGCTGCGCAGGCGGGCCCGGCACGTGGTGAGCGAGATCGCCCGGGTGCGGACGGTGGTGGCGCTGCTGGAGTCCGGTCGGGTTCGGGACATCGGAGCGCTGCTGACCGCCTCGCACGCCTCGTTGCGCGATGACCTGGAGGTGTCCAGCCCAGAGCTGGAGTGCGCGGTAGACGCCGCCCGCGCGGCTGGAGCGCTGGGTGCCCGGATGACCGGCGGCGGGTTCGGCGGCTCGGCTCTGGTCCTTCTCGAGCGGACCGCCACCGCCGCAGTGACCCACGCCGTGGTGGCGGCGGCGGCCCGCCGCGGCCACCCGGAACCCACGGTGTACGAGGCGCTGCCCTCCCGCGGCGCCCACCTCATCAGCGCACATGGGAAGGTACGAAAGGGGGTGTGACGACCTCGCAGGGCAGCGCCCGGCCACGGACGTCGACCTCGGCGCCGTCCCCGGGCCGCACGGCGGGATCGAGCAGCGCCAGTGCGATACCGGTGCGCAGCGTGGGAGAGAAGGTGCCCGAGGTGGTCTCCCCCACCGGCGCACCCGCCGCGGACCGCACCGTCATGTGCGGCCTCGGCACCCCGCGCCCAGTGGCGCGCAACCCGCGCAGCCGCCGGGACGGGCCGCGGTCCCGCTCGGCGAGCAGCGCTTGGCGTCCCCAGAAGGCCGGCTTGTCCCAGCCGACCGCCCAGGACAGGCCACCCTGCAGCGGGGTGATGTCCGGACCCAGGTCCTGGCCGTGCAGGGGGTAGCCCATCTCTGTGCGCAGGGTGTCCCGGGCGCCGAGCCCGCACGCGCGGCCACCGAGCGGGCCGGCGGCGGCCAGCAGCGCCGCCCATAGGGCGGGTGCGTGCTTCCAGGCCGGCAGCAGCTCGTAGCCACGCTCGCCGGTGTAGCCGGTGCGACCCACCCGCACCGGCGCGCCGTCGTACCGGGTATCGGTGAAGGCCATGTAGTCGATGTCGGTGACGTTCGCGCCAGGGGCCAGTCCCACCGCAGCGAGTAGCTCGGCCGAGCGAGGTCCCTGCACGGCGAGTACGGCGTACTCGGTGTGCAGGTCGGTCACCGTCACCGTCGGCGGCGCCGAGGCGGCCAGCCGGCGACCGACCTCCCTGGTGTTGGCGGCATTCGGCACGCAGAACACCTCGTCCGGGCCGACCAGGTAGACGATCAGGTCGTCCACCACGCCGCCGTCCTCGGCGCAGCACAGGGTGTACTGGGTCTGGCCCGGGCCGATCTTGGCGAGGTCGGCGGTGAGGCAGGAGTTGACGAGCTCCGCGGCACCCGGACCGGTGACGCTGATCTTGCCCAGGTGGGTGACGTCGAACACGCCGACGGCCGAGCGCACCGCGGTGTGCTCGGCGACGACGCCTCCACCGGGATAGTGGATCGGCATCTCCCATCCGCCGAACGTCCCGAGGGTGGCGCCGGCCTCGACGTGGCAGGTGTGCAGGGGTCCGCAGTGCGGAACAGTACTCACGGCTATGGAACGCTACCTCTAGCGGTAGCGGTCACCGCGCCCGTGCCGGGAGCATTCCCACCAGCCGGCCAGATCAGCGAGGAGATCACTGTGAGCATCCCGACGCTGCGTCTCACCGATGCCGCGGTGACCGCCGCGACCGTCGATGCGCTCGTGGTGGGGACCATGTCCGGCGATGAGGGTCCTCAGCTTCTTCCCGGCGGTGAGGAGGTCGACGCGGCGTTCGACGGGGCGCTCACCGGCTTGTTGGCCCTGCTGGGAGCCCGAGGCAAGGCCGACGAGGTGATCAAGATTCCCACCGGCGGAGCCATCAGTGCCCCGCTGCTGGTCGCCACCGGTCTCGGCACAGTCGATGACCAGCCCACCAGCGAGCAGGTGCGCCGAGCCGCCGGGGCGGCTTCCCGGGCGCTGTCGGGCACCTCGCGGGCGATCACCACGTTGTCCCGGATCGACCTGGCCGCCGCCGCGGAGGGCACCGCGCTGGGTAGCTATGCGTTCACCGCCTACCGGTCCCGCAACGGCGACGAGCCGCTGGGCCAGATGGACCTGTCGGTGCCCTCGGCCGGCGACGCTGAGGCAAGGCGGGACCTTTCCCGGGCCATCGCCATCGCCGAATCGGTCACGGCCGCGCGCGACCTGGTGAACACACCGCCCAATGACCTCTATCCAGCCTCGTTCGCTGACCGCGCCGTCACGATGGCGCAGGCGGCCGGGCTGCGCACCGAGGTGCTCGATGAGGTGGCGCTGCGGGGCGAGGGCTACGGCGGCATTCTCGGTGTCGGCGGCGGTTCGTCGCGCCCGCCGCGGCTGGTCCGGTTGCATCACGCCCCGCCCGCGCCGAGAGCGAAGGTGGCTCTGGTCGGCAAGGGGGTCACTTTCGACACCGGCGGGATCTCGATCAAACCCGCGGCGAAGATGGAAGAGATGACCATGGACATGGCGGGCGCGGCCGCCGTGGTCGTCACCGCGGTGCTCGCCGCCCGCCTCGGGCTCCCGGTGGAGGTGATCGCCACCGTGCCGATGGCCGAGAACCTGCCCTCGGCCACCGCATACCGGCCCGGGGACGTCCTGACAATGTATGGCGGCACCACCGTCGAGGTGCTCAACACCGACGCGGAGGGGCGGCTGATTCTCGCCGACGCGCTGGTCCGCGCAGCGCAGGACGCCCCGGACTACCTCATCGACACCGCCACCCTGACCGGCGCCCAGGTCATCGCGCTGGGCAGCCGCACACCGGGGGTCATGGGCACCCCCGAGTTCCGCGACCGGGTCACCGCGATCTCCCAGGAGGTCGGGGAGAACGGGTGGGCCATGCCGCTTCCCGAGCACCTGCGGTCCGATCTGGACTCCAAGCTCGCTGACATCGCCAACGTGGCGAGCCACCGCTGGGGCGGCATGCTCGCCGCCGGGGTGTTCCTGTCCGAGTTCGTCCCCGATGACATCGCCTGGGCGCATCTGGACATCGCGGGCCCCGCCTACAACACAGGCTCGCCGTGGGGATACACCGGCAAGGGCGGCACCGGGGTACCGGTCCGCACCCTGGCCGCGGTCCTCACCGACATCGCCACGAGGGGCTGACGCCCTCGTGAGTGGGAGGCAGCGCTATAACCGCTGCCTCCCACTCACGAGCGTCTGTTGCGCTGGCGGGCGGTGTAGTCCCGCATCCGTTGCGGGTATCTGATCAGGGCGACGTCATAGACCGGGATCCTCAGCCGCTTGCCCAGCCGCCGGGCGCCTTGGCCACCGTCGACTCTGCGACGGGTCCACTCACCGTCGTGAGCGACCAGCACCACGGTGGTCTCGGTGACCGTGGTGCGGGGCTCGACGAATGCCTCCACGCCTCGACGGGACGCGGCCCACTGCTCGAGATAGTCGGCGTCCGCCTCGGTTGCGGCGCGGCTGGTTCCCTGCCGCCGCCTGCCCAGGAGCCGATCCAGCACACCCACGTCGGCATCTCCTCCACCACTGGCCTTTCCGGCGATCCTGCCAGCTCAACGCACGTGCCAGGGCAACCAGCTCCACGGCCACGCCGCGACCCTGGGCGACCTCGCCCACGTCGCCGGCGCGCCGGACGTGGTGACAAGATGGCCGTGGCGCCCGACCCCACGTTACCGACATCTGCTTGAGGAGCGTCTCAGTGACGAACACTTCAGTGACGGATGCCTCCGCCGATCTGGTGATCCTCGGTGGCGGTTCGAGCGGTTACGCCTGCGCGCTGCGCGCCGCACAGCTGGGTCTGTCGGTCATCCTGGTGGAGAAGGACAAGCTGGGTGGCACCTGCCTGCACCGAGGCTGCATCCCGACCAAGGCGCTGCTGCAGGCCGCCGAGGTGGCCGACGCCGCTCGGGACGGCCATCAGTTCGGGGTGAAGACCGCGCTCGAGGGCATCGACATGGGTGGGGTCAACAAGTACAAGGATGGCGTCGTCGCCAGGATGTTCAAGGGCCTGCAGGGGCTGGTGTCCTCCCGAGGAATCAGCTATGTCGAGGGCACCGGAAGGTTCGTCGCCCCGAACGCCGTCGACGTCGACGGGCAGCGCTACACCGGGCGCGCCGTCGTGCTGGCGACCGGTTCCTATGCCAAGTCCCTGCCCGACCTGGAGATCGGTGGCCGGTTCATCACCAGCGACCAGGCGCTGAACCTGGACTACCTGCCCGAGCGCGTGGTGGTGCTGGGCGGCGGCGTGATCGGAGTCGAGTTCGCCAGCGTGTGGCGCTCCTTCGGGGCCGAGGTGACGGTCGTCGAGGCGCTGCCCCGGCTTGTCCCGGCTGAGGACGACTTCTGTTCCCAGCAACTGGAGCGAGCCTTCCGCCGGCGCGGCATCACGTTCAAAACGGGGGTGAGGTTCACCGGCGCAAGCCAGTCCGACTCCGGGGTCACGGTGAGCGTGGAGTCCGGGGAGCAGTTCGAGGCCGATCTGCTGCTGGTCGCCGTCGGCCGGGGACCGAACACCGCAGACGCCGGGTACGCTGAGGCCGGCGTGCGGATGGAACGCGGCTTCGTGCTCACCGACGACCGGCTGCGCACCAGCCTTCCGGGGGTGTACGCGCTGGGGGACATCGTGCCCGGGCTGCAGCTCGCGCACCGCGGGTTCGCCCAGGGCATCTTCCTCGCCGAGGACATCGCCGGGCGCAACCCCACCCCGATCGACGAGGACGGCATCCCTCGGGTGACCTACTGCGAGCCGCAGGTGGCCTCGGTCGGGCTGACCGAGGCGCGGGCCAGGGAACGCCACGGCGAGGTGGAGACGATCACCTATGACCTGGCTGGCAACGGCAAGAGCGTCATCCTGCAGACCAGGGGCGCGATCAAGCTCGTGCGCGCCAGGAACGGCCCGGTCATCGGGGTGCACATGGTCGGCGACCGAGTCGGCGAACTGGTCGGCGAGGCCCAGCTGATCGTCAACTGGGAGGCCTACCCGGAGGACGTCGCCGCGCTGGTGCACGCCCACCCAACGCAGAACGAGGCGCTCGGCGAGGCGCACCTCGCCCTAGCCGGCAAGCCGCTGCACATGCACGGCTGATCGACGCATTCCGCACACCAGGCGAGCACCCACGCAAGAACGAGGGAAGACGAGGAGTCGAGGCAACAGATGGTGTACTCCGTGGCGATGCCTGCACTCGGCGAGAGTGTCACCGAGGGAACGGTGACGCGCTGGCTCAAACAGGAGGGTGACACCGTCGAGGTCGACGAGCCGCTGGTCGAGGTGTCCACCGACAAGGTCGACACCGAGATCCCCTCCCCCGCGGCCGGCGTGCTGCAGCGGATCGTGGTTCCCGAGGACGAGACCGTCGAGGTCGGCGCCGAGCTCGCTGTGATCGGTGACGCCGGTGATCGCACCCGGGCCGATCACAACGGCGGTGGCCACGCCCCGCGGGCGGAGCCCCCCCAACGGTCGGCCGCCCGACCGGCCCCACCCGCGGCGGGCTCCGGGACACCCGTGATGATGCCCGCGCTGGGTGAGAGCGTCACCGCGGGCACCGTGACCCGGTGGCTCAAACAGATCGGTGACACCGTCGCCGTGGACGAGCCGCTGGTCGAGGTGTCCACCGACAAGGTCGACACCGAGATCCCCTCCCCGGTGGCGGGCACCGTGCTGGAGATCGTCGTCGCCCAGGACGAGACCGCCGCGATCGGCGCCACGCTGGCCACAGTCGGCGACAGCGCCGGGAAAACGGCGGCGGCCGCCCCGGAGCAGCCCGAACAACCCGCCGAGCCCGAGCGGGCCGCTGACCGTGGCTCGGTCTCCCCGTTCGGTGGGCCCAACGGGGAGACCGGCGGCGGACCGTACGTGACACCCCTGGTACGCAAGCTCGCGGCCGAACACGGCATCGACCTGTCAAGCGTGCAGGGCACCGGGGTGGGCGGCCGGATCCGCAAGCAGGACGTACTCGCCGCCGTCGAAGCGCCCGAACCCGAGCCGCAGCCCATGCCTGCGCCGCAGCAGCCACCGGCCACCCCTGCACCACCGCAGCAGCCACCGGCCACCGCGGCACCACGCTCGGCCCAGCCACCGGTGGCAGCCTCCGAGCTGCGCGGCAGGACCGAGAAGATGTCCCGGATGCGCAGCGTCATCGCCAAGCGGATGGTCGAGTCACTCCAGATCTCCGCGCAGCTCACCACCGTGGTGGAGGCCGACATCACCCGTCTCGCGCGGCTGCGCGATCGGGCCAGGCGGGACTTCGAGGCCAGAGAGGGCGTCAGACTGTCGTTTCTGCCGTTCTTCGCCCAAGCCACCGTGGAGGCACTCAAGCAGCACCCGAAGGTGAACGCCTCGATCGACACCGACAAGGGTGAGGTCACCTACCACGGCGCGGAGCACCTGGGTATCGCCGTGGACACCGAGCGTGGCCTGCTGGTGCCGGTGATCCACGACGCGGGCGACCTCAACATCACCGGCCTGGCCCGTCGGATCGCCGACCTCGCCGAGCGGACCAGGACGAACAGGATCACCCCGGACGAGATGAGCGGCGGCACGTTCACCATCAGCAACACCGGCTCGCGGGGGGCACTGTTCGATACCCCGATCATCCTGCAGCCGCAGGTCGGGATCCTCGGCACCGGCAGTGTGGTCAAGCGCCCAGTGGTGCTCTCCGGCACGGACGGCGACACCATCGCGGTCCGCTCGATCACCTACCTGGCGCTGTCCTACGATCACCGGCTGGTGGACGGCGCCGACGCGGCACGGTTCCTCAACACCATCAAACAGCGCCTCACCGACGCCGCGTTCGAGGGCGACCTCGGGCTCTGACCAAGCACGCCGACAGCGCTGACTGGGGCCGGTCGGTGGCGCGGAGCATGCGGCCGGTGCGTCACATCCGCTCGGGTGCGGCGATCCCCAGCAGGCCGAGTCCTTGGGAAAGGACCTCAGCCGTCAGCTGACACAGCGCCAGCCGGTTGGCACGTATCTCCGCGGAGCGCGCTTTCAGCACTGGACACGCTTCGTAGAAGTCGGTGAACGTCTTCGCTAGGGTGTACAGGTAGCCGGCCAGCCGGTGCGGCTCGAGTGTGGTCGCCACGAGCTGCACGGTCGTGGCGAACTCGTCGAGGAGAAGCGCCAGGGCGCGTTCCGGCGCGTCCAGCGTCAGGTCGCCACTGAACCGCGCCGGTCCCGCCGCTGTATCCGTCGCCCTACGCAAGATCGACTTGATGCGAGTGTGGGTGTATTGGAGGTACACGCCGGTCTGGCCGGTGAACGACACCATCCGGTCGACGTCGAAGGAATAGTCCTTTGTGCGGGACGTCGCCAGCTCGGCGTACTTGACCGCACCGATACCCACGATCCGCGCGATCTCGTCGAGTTCGACGTCGCTCCGGTCAGCGGCTTTTTCCGCCACGATCTCACGGGCTCGCCTCTGCGCTGAGTCCAGTAGCTCCGCGAGCCGGAACACGCCACCGGAACGCGTCTTGAATGGACGGCCGTCTGGACCCATCACGGTCCCGTGTTGGACGTGCACCGCCTTGATGCCGTCGGTGAGCCATCCCGCGCGGCCAGCCGTCCTGAAGATCATATCGAAATGCTGAGCCTGTCGGGAGTCCACCACGTAGAGCAATGTCGTGGCCTTGCGCTCCTGGATGCTGTAACGGATAGTCGCCAAGTCCGTCGCGCCGTACCCGAACCCACCGTCTTTCTTGCGCACCAGCAACGGCACCCGGCCACCCTCGGGGCCGAGGATATCGTCGAAGAACACGCACAGCGCGCCCTCGCTTTCCTCCAGGACACCCTTGCGCCGAAGCTCGTCAACCACGTCATCGAGAAACGGGTTGTAGAACGACTCACCGAGTATGTCCTGAGGCGCGAGCAGGACGTCGAGTCGGTCGTACACCTCTTGGAAGGCGACCTCGGACTCCTGGACGATCTCTCTCCACAGGGCGAGCGTGTCGGCGTCACCGGCCTGCAAGGCGACGACACGCCTCTGCGAGCGTTCCTTGAAACCCGGATCCGCGTCGAACCGCGCCCGGGCCGCCCGGTACAACGCATCCAGCGCGGACACGGCACCACCCGTCTGGCCGTCGGCCCCACGACGGCGCCAGGAGTGCTCCGAGTGCTCGACGATGTACTGGATCAACATCCCGAACTGGGTGCCCCAGTCGCCAACGTGGTTCTGCCGAATAACCTCACCACCGAGGAACGACAGCACCCTGGCGAGGACATCACCGATCAAGGTCGACCGCAGATGCCCGACATGCATCTCCTTGGCGATGTTCGGTGCCGAGTAGTCGAGCACAACGACCTCGTCGACCTGCGTCTGCACCACACCCAGCTTCGGAAGACTCTGCCGTTGGCGAAGCCGGTCCAGCACCACCGCATCCGACAAGGTGATGTTCACAAAGCCGGGACCGGCCGACTCCACCGACGCCAGCCACGGCACGGTGTCGAGCTGCCGGCGCAGTTTCTCCGCCACGTCACGAGGCTTCTCACCAGCGCGCTTAGCCACGGCCAACGCCACGTCAGACTGAAAGTCAGCGTGGTCGGAACGACGAACCAGCGGGTCCCGCGACGCCAACTCAGCGGGCAGCACTCGAGCCATCGCCTCGCGGACCACAGATTCCACGTCCTCGGCCAGCGAGCGCACCTGCTCTACCACGGTGGCGACAACCTCTCAGACACGAGTTTTCCTGATCGGTACCCGCGCGAGCCACCAGCGGCAACTCCGCCTGCTGTGAGGCACCCGAAGCCGATGCCTCGGACACAGCCCGTCGCGACAAAACACACGATAACAGGCCCTCTCGGCGGCCGGGTCCGGCTCCACAACCGCGCGCTGCGGCTGCATGCGCCGGTCGAGGAGGCAGACGAGCGGGTGGACGGTCGACGCGGCATGAGCGCGGCCGGCCACTCGGTGAGCAACCCAGGGTCGTGGAGTCGGCGCCCAGGGCGAGAAGATGTCCTGATGCGCGTCGTGATCGCGGGGTCCTCGGGTCTCATCGGTACCGCGCTGGTGCCGCTGCTGCGCCAGGCCGGCCATGACGTGCTCCGCCTGGTGCGCAGGCGGCCGCGCGCCCCGGACGAGCGGGCCTGGGACCCCTCGGCGGCGACCATGGACGTCGGCACTCTGGAGGGCACCGACGCCGTGGTGAACCTGTGCGGCGCGGCGATCGCCGACCGGCGCTGGTCCGGGGAGGTCAAGCAGGCCATCAGGGACAGCCGGATCGGGCCCACCGAGGTACTCGCCGCAGCGGTCGCCGAGCACCGGGTTCCGGCGCTGGTCAACGCCTCCGGGGTGGGCTACTACGGCGACACCGGTGACCGCGAGGTCGACGAGACCGCTCCGGTGGGCTCAGGGTTCCTCGCCCGGGTCTGCCGTGACTGGGAAGCGGCCACGGCGGTCGCGCAGCGGGCCGGGGCGCGGGTGGTGCGGGTGCGCACCGGCCTGGTGATCTCCCCGTCCGGCGGGTTGATGGGCCGGCTCAAGCCACTGTTCGCGCTCGGGCTGGGCGCTCGGCTGGGCAGCGGAGGGCAGTACATGCCGTGGATCTCGCTGGAGGACGAGGTGGGCGCGATCCGTTTCGCCCTCGAGCACGAGGAGCTGTCCGGCCCGGTCAATCTCAGCGGTCCAGTCCCGGTCACCAACGCCGAGTTCACCAGGGCGGTCGGCGAGGCGATGCACCGCCCGACGCCGCTGGTGGCGCCTGGCTTCGCGCTGCGCCTGGTCCTCGGCGCGGAACTGGTCGAGGAGATGGTGCTGGCCGGGCAGCGCGCGGTGCCCGCGGTGCTGCGCGAACACGGCTACTCCTTCCGACACCCGACGCTGGCCGCGGCCCTGGAGTAGCTGACGGATACCGGCGCCCGGCGTAATCTCGCGCCCGTGACCGTCGCTACCCACTCCTGCCGGGCCACCACGGCGCCGGTCGAGGTCCGCTACCTCGGCACCATCGACTACACGCGGGCCTGGGCGCTGCAACGTGAGCTGGCCACCGCCCGCGCGGAGGGCACTGGGCCTGACGTGCTGCTGCTGCTCGAGCACCCCTCGGTGTACACCGCCGGTCGGCGGACCACGCCGGCCGAGCGGCCGGACGACAGCACGCCGGTGATCGACGTCGACCGCGGCGGAAAGATCACCTGGCACGGGCCGGGCCAGCTCGTCGGCTACCCGGTGGTCGCGCTGGCCGAACCTGTCGACGTGATCGACTACGTGCGACGTCTGGAGCAGGCCCTGATCACCGTGTGCACCGAGCTGGGCCTGGACACCGGGCGGATCTCGGGACGCTCGGGCGTGTGGCTGGCGGCTGACTCCGCCACTGGCCGTCCGGAACGGAAGATCGCCGCGATCGGGGTCCGGGTCAGCCGCGGGGTGACCATGCACGGGTTCGCGTTGAACTGCCAACCGGACCTCGCCGCGTTCGACCGGATCGTGCCCTGCGGCATCACCGACGCCGGGGTGACGTCACTCACCGCCGAGCTGGGCCGACCGGTCTCCGTGGCGCACGTACGACCCTCGGTGCGGCGCGCCGTCCTCGACGCCCTGGACGGCGCCCTGGTGCCGCACCGCGGCCGACCATCGCCGGGGCTGAGGGGAGCGAGGTGAGCCGCTGGAGCGCAGCCGACATCCCCGACCAGACCGGCCGCACGGTGCTGGTGACCGGAGCCACCTCGGGCCTAGGGCTACGGACCGCCGCTGTGCTCGCCCGCAGGGGCGCGACAGTGCTGATGACCTGCCGGGACCCGAAACGCGGGCGGCAGGCCTGGGAGCGGTTGTTGGACGACAGCGACGGCGTGGGCGCCACCCTGGTCCTGCTCGACCTGGCCGACCTCGCCTCGGTGCGCAAGGCCGCCGACAGGGTCCGCGAGCTCACCGGGGACCGGCTCGATGTACTGGTCAACAACGCTGGGGTGATGGCCACCCCAGCACGGCTCACCGTGGACGGCTTCGAGCTGCAGATCGCCACCAACCACCTCGGGCATGCCGCGCTGACCTGGCTGCTCGCCCCCGCCCTGACCCCTGGAGCGCGGGTCATCACGGTGTCCAGCCTCGCGCACCGCGGCGGTGGGCTGGACGTCGAGGACCTGAACTTCGATCGGCGCCGGTACAACCCGGCCACCGCCTACAGCGCCTCGAAACTGGCCAACCTGCTGTTCACCTTCGAGCTGGACCGCCGCGCCCGCGCCGCCGGCCGCAACCTGCTGGCGGTCGCGGCCCACCCCGGTCTCGCCGACACCGAACTGACCGTCAACACCGCCCGGATGTACGCGGCCGGGCGGTTCGCCCACGTCGTGCGGTGGGGCACCAAGCTGGTCGCCCAGCGTGCCGCCATGGGCGCGTTACCGCAGCTGTACGCCGCCACCGCAGCCGATGTGCGCAGCGGGGAGTACTTCGGTCCGACCAGTCTCGGGGAGACCCGCGGCACCCCCGGCCGGGCGACGGCGAGCCCCGCCGCCCGCGACGAGCACACCGCCCAGCTGCTCTGGGAACGCACCGCGGAGCTGACCGGCGTGACGCCGGATCCCGCGTAGAGTGACGCCCGTGAGCGTGGCACCCTCAGGACCTGATGCGCCCGGCCGCACCCTGCTGCGCCTGGAAGTCCGTAACAGCCGGACCCCCATCGAGCGCAAACCGCCGTGGATCCGGGTCCGGGCGACGATGGGGCCGTCGTTTCGTGAGCTCAAGGGCCTGGTGCGGCGGGAGGGACTGCACACGGTCTGCGAGGAGGCCGGCTGCCCCAATATCTACGAGTGCTGGGAGGACCGCGAGGCCACCTTCCTCATCGGCGGCGACCAGTGCACCCGGCGCTGCGACTTCTGCCAGATCGACACCGGCCGCCCCGCCGCGCTGGACCGCGACGAGCCACTCCGGGTCGCCGAATCGGTGGCCGCGATGGGACTGCGCTACTCGACAGTCACCGGGGTGGCCCGTGACGACCTGCCCGACGGCGGTGCCTGGCTCTACGCTGAGACCGTCCGGCAGATCCACGCGCTCAACCCCGGCACCGGAGTGGAGCTGCTCATCCCCGACTTCGCCGGCCGCCCCGACCAGCTCAGCACGGTGTTCGACGCCGCACCCGAGGTGCTGGCGCACAACCTGGAGACAGTGCCACGGATCTTCAAGCGGATCCGGCCGGCGTTCCGGTATGACCGGTCGCTGGACGTGCTGCGGGCGGCCCACGACGCGGGGCTGGTCACCAAGTCCAACTTGATCCTGGGCCTGGGTGAGCAGCCGGAGGAGGTCACCGCCGCGATGGCCGACCTGCATGCGGCGGGATGCGAGCTGCTCACCCTCACCCAGTACCTCCGGCCCTCGGCGCGGCACCACCCAGTGCGACGTTGGGTCCCACCGGAGGAGTTCCTCGAGCATGCCCACGCCGCCGAGCTGATGGGTTTCGCCGGGGTGATGGCCGGGCCACTGGTCCGGTCATCCTACCGGGCCGGCCGGCTCTACGCCCAGGCCATCGCACACCGCTGACCAAGGCGGTCGCCAGTCGGTGATCCGCACGTATCCTATGAGTCATGCCCGCCAAACCGCTCCCCAAGCTCGCCTCTGGGACCAAGGACAAGGAGGCGGCGAAGGCCGCCAAGCAGGACCGTCGCGCCGCGTCCAAGCAGCGTCGGGCGCAGGTTCTCGAAGCCTTCACCATCCAGCGCCGCGAGGACAGGGTCCTGCTGCCGTTGATGATCGGCGTGTTCGTGGTCCTCACCGGGGTGGGGTTCGGGGTGGGCTTGCTGTTCCACCAGCAGTGGGTAACCCTGCCGCTGGGGATCACGCTCGGCGGGCTCGGCGCGATACTGATCTTCGGGCGGCGGGTTCAACGCACCGTCTTCGCCAAGGCCGAGGGTCAGCCGGGCGCTGCGGCCTGGGCACTGGAGAACCTGCGCGGTGGCTGGAAGGTGACGCCTGCGGTGGCGGGCACCACGCAGCTGGACGCCGTGCATCGGGTCATCGGGCGGCCCGGGGTCGTGCTGGTCGCCGAGGGCTCCCCGCATCGGCTCAAGCCGCTGCTGGCCCAGGAGAAGAAGCGGGTATCCCGGCTGGTCGGGGACGTTCCGATCTATGACGTCACGGTGGGCAACGGCGAGGGCCAGGTCCCGTTGGCCACCCTGCCCCGGCACCTGGCCAAGCTGCCGCGCAACATCGACAAAGCGCAGATCGAGGGGCTGGAGAGCAAGCTGACCATCCTCACCGCCCGCAGCGCGGCGATGCCCAAGGGCCCGCTGCCGCCGGGCACCAGGATGCGCAACGTGCAGCGCGCTGTGCGCCGCCGCTGAGACACGCCGGCGTGAGACGCTGCGCGCCGGCACTGAGACCGGAGTCAGCGGGTCCGCAGCACGATGGTCCCGGCGGCGCGGTCGTGCAGGCCGCGGCCGTCGATGTTGTACACCACCGGCGGGATCAGCAGGCACAGCAGCACCGTGCGGATCACCGCGGCGCTGAAGCCGGCCCGCCGCCCGTCCAGCAGCGCCACCCGTAGCCCCGCCACGGCATGCCCCACAGTGCGACCCGCGATCCCGATGGAGAGTGCGGTGATCGCCGCGAACAGCGCCAGAGCCGAGAACGCGGGGTTCTTGGTGAACAGCTGGGCCGCCACCGAGCAGGGCAGCCAGTCGATCACAATGGCCAGGATGCGGGGGCCGAAGCCTGCGGCGGAGCCTGGCCCATGCTCGGGCAGTCCGAGCCGCTGGCCGAAGTAGTCCCGCGCGCCGGTGTCCCGCGCCCCCGCGGAATCCTCAGCGGGGTGCTCGGAAGGGGCGGATAGCCAGGTCTGGGTCCACCTGCTCACTCGCCTAGGCTATTACCCTCGACAGGCTAGCCTCGCCCCCCACCGTCCTCGTAACCTTGGCCACACATCCGGGTGATAGCCGGGCAACACCGTCCGCCTAGGTTCGCCCCACTTAGGTTCGCCGCAGCGACCTGACCGGTCACTTCGGTTCACAGCACAGCACGCGAAGGAGTGAACGCCGGTGTTCTCCAACTCCGATGAGGTCCTGCGCTTCATCGCCGACGAGGGCGTCGAGTTCATCGACGTCCGCTTCTGCGACCTGCCGGGCGTCATGCAGCACTTCACCGTCCCCGCCGCGTACTTCGACGCGGACGTCATCGAGGAGGGTTTGGCCTTCGACGGCTCGTCGGTGCGCGGGTTCCAGTCGATCCACGAGTCGGACATGCTGCTGTTGCCCGACCCCGCGACGGCGCGCATCGATCCGTTCCGGGCCCAGCGGACGCTGAACATCAACTTCTTCGTGCACGACCCGTTCACTCGGGAGGCCTACAGCCGCGACCCGCGCAACGTGGCCCGCAAGGCCGAGGAGTTCCTGGCCTCCACCGGCATCGCCGACACCGCGTACTTCGGTCCTGAAGCCGAGTTCTACTGCTTCGACTCGGTGCGCTTCGACACTACGCCCAACAGCACGTTCCACGAGATCGACTCGGAGGCCGGCTGGTGGAACACCGGCGCCGAAGAGGACGGCCGCAACCAGGGCTACAAGGTCAACTACAAGAGCGGCTACTTCCCGGTGCCGCCCACCGACCATTTCGCCGACCTGCGCAACGCGATGGTCACACACCTCATCGGATGCGGCTTCTCGGTGGAGAAGGCGCACCACGAGGTGGGTACCGCAGGCCAGGCGGAGATCAACTATAAGTACAACACCCTGCTACACGCCGCCGATGACCTGCAGCTCTACAAGTACATCATCAAGAACACCGCGTGGGCGGCCGGGAAGACCGTCACCTTCATGCCCAAACCGCTGTTCGGCGACAACGGCTCTGGCATGCACACCCACCAGTCGCTGTGGACGGACGGGGTGCCGCTGTTCCACGACGAATCCGGCTACGCCGGGCTCTCCGACATCGGCCGGCACTACATCGGCGGCCTGCTGCACCATGCGCCGTCGCTACTGGCGTTCACCAACCCGACCGTGAACTCCTACCACCGCCTGGTGCCCGGGTACGAAGCACCGGTGAACCTGGTGTACTCGCAGCGCAACCGCTCGGCCTGCATCCGGATCCCGATCACCGGTAACAACCCGAAAGCCAAGCGCATCGAGTTCCGGTGCCCGGACGCCTCAGGTAACCCCTACCTGGCCTTCTCCGCGATGATGATGGCGGGGCTGGACGGGATCAAGAACGCCTATGAGCCCGCCGCACCGATCGACAAGGATCTCTACGAGCTGCCGCCCGAGGAGGCCAAGGACGTCGCGCAGGTGCCGTCGAGCCTGAACGCGGTGATCGACCGCCTCGAGGCCGACCACGACTATCTGCTCGAAGGTGGCGTCTTCACTCCCGACCTGATCGAGACCTGGATCGCGCTCAAGCGCGAGAACGAGATCGACCCGCTCCGGCTGCGCCCGCACCCCTTCGAGTTCTCCCTCTACTACGACTGCTGACCGCCATGGTTCCCCGACCCGCGACCTCGGGTCGGGGAACCATGATCAGGCCCTCGGACGAAACACGCTGTCGACAGCCCGGCGGGTGCGCTCGACGACTAGTGCTTCGGGGCGTTTCCGGTGACTTGCCGGTAGCCCCTTGCGGTGATCCGGCCCAAAGCCGCTTTGACGAGTCCGAACACCGCACCCTGCACCGCGCCGGCTACCAACACCTCACGGATGTTGCGATCCAGCGCGGTCGGGTCGGGTGCTTCGTCCTCGTCGGAGACAGCGCGCCAGATGCGGTTGAATATCGCGCCGGCCAGCGCGCCCCCCAGGACACCGCTGACCAGGCTCACCAGCTCGTACACCACTCCACTGCGCGCACTCCCGAGCTGGGCGCCGTTCACCCGGTCACGGATCAACGCGACTCCGGAGTCGATCGGCCTGGTGGCCCACCGGTCCCTCGGCGCCTGACTGACCGCCTGACGAGCCCGCTCAGCGACCCCGAGGGCCCGGTCGCGCAGCTCACCACCACGCTCAGCGACCCGAACCTTCACCTCCTTGCCGCGTTCAATCACCTGGTCCCGCAGCTCCATGTCGCCCCGAGTCATCGACTCTACCTCCTTAGCGTGCCGCCGGCTTCAAGCCAGACATACCCGGCGACCAGCCTTTTACACCCGGACTCACCCCCGGGGAGCGGGATCGTCGCGTCGTCGTCGGCCGGGTGGACTGCGGCGCTTCCAGTGGCTGCTCGACAGCCGGGTAAGATCGACGCATGGGCCGTCACCGGGCCGTCGGACGCCAGGAAGCCTATTCCAGGCTGTGCCAGCATGGTTCCTGTGATGTCACAACCGAAGGAGCCGTTCGATGTTGTCCCTCCCACCCGAACTGGCTGATCTCGTCGAGCGACTCCGAGCGAAACTCGTGGAGATCAACGGCTCCGAGCAGACCTGCATGGCCAACGCGGTGGCCGGCGCATCGCAAGGCAAGAGCCTCCCGGAAGTACAGGCGATCATGGCCAGGTGCCGGCAGGCTTCAGCTGCCGCCGCCGCAACAGCGATCGACACCTTCCGCCATGAGTGTTCCGAGTTCGGCGCGCGAGCCACCTCGTCGACCAGGGCGGCGATCCTTGCTGCTACCGCCAAAAATGTCTCGGAGTTCTGGGCCAAGTCGGAGAGCCTCGTCGCTGCCTCAGCGTCTGAGGCAGCCTCCCAGCTCCCGGCCCAAGGACTCGACAAGACCACACAATCGATCAAGAACATCTGCAGCGACCGGGCATCGTCGCTCAACCACTACTTCGAACAACTCACCACCTGACCAGGCTGGACAGGGTCAGGTCTTCAGATGCGCGCCGACGTCCAGCGGAGGCATTCCGCGACGTGCTCCGTGGCGTCATGCCACAGCTGGTAGCGCGCGGGAACAGCGGGGCACCATCGCGCCAGCACCCCGAACTCAACAGCAGGGCTGCCCGAAGTTGGGAGCACTGCCGTCGAGTTCGGGACTGCGGGGCTGGTCAGTGCGCGGGCGGCAGCGGGCAGATGAGTCCCGTGGGGTCCGTTAGGAGCGGGATGGGACCTGTAATGCCGATGCAGAAATGCAACTGCTGCACCATGATCGTTCGGTAGTTCGCCGCCTCGGTCGCGACCGGTGTGTATGCGGTGGGTACGCCCAGGCCGGTGCCGACGTCGGGCAGTGGCTTGCCGGTACGGTAGCCCGAGAAGATCATGGTGGCCGAGCCGAGGCCGTTCACCAGGACCTGCGGGCCGTACACCCGGCCCGAGTAGTACTTCTGCGGACCGGTCGTGGGGTAGGTGTAGTCGACCTGTACGAGCGGGTTGGACGCTCCGTTGTCGACCGTCCAGTGCACGGCGTCGCGCGAGTGCGCGTAGCCGATGAAGTGGTATGCGTCGCTGTCACCGTCCTGGCAGTTTCCTCCGGAGAAGAACAGGCCGTAGGAGCCGTCGAGCTGCCTCAGGATGGTGCCGTTCGGTCCGACGTAACGGAACC
Organism: Pseudonocardiales bacterium; assembly: GCA_019243635.1. GTDB lineage: Bacteria > Actinomycetota > Actinomycetes > Mycobacteriales > Pseudonocardiaceae. Next base: position 8,641 of record JAFAUB010000007.1, on the reverse strand, counting down.
CGCCGATGCCGGCGTTGTCGTTCGGGTTGTTCAGTCCACTGACGGCACCGCCGTCGGTGAAGGTATTCCCGTCAGCGGTCGTGGCGATGCGGAGCTCGGTGCGGTCATAGTTCGCATTTTTACTGGTGTAGGGCTGGGACTGCGAGTTGGTGCAGAGCTTGGTCGGGTCGAGACCCGCCGCAGGCGAGGACTTGGACCCCTTGACCTTCTTCAGGTAAAGGATCTCCGTGGGGTTGGTGAGAGGGTTGGTGCCCGTGCCAGGGACCACGCCGAGAATGCCATCGGGGTTCTGCAGCCCCGAGGTCTGCGTTATCCCGGCAGGAACAGGTGTGGCCGTCGTCACCGGCTCGATGTTGTTCAGCCCAGAGAACCCGCCGGTGATGTCGTGGATTGTCAGCCCTCCGATGTCGCCCACCGACGAGACACGGTCGATCGTGTAGAGAAACGTCTTCGGTGTCGGCAGGGTCGGGACTGTCATGATGAACGGGTGGCCTTGGCCGTTATCGCCGTTGCCGGCGGCGTTCGTGGAGGAATCGTTGGCCGGGCAGGTACCGTTGAGGCGCAGCTTCACCCCATCGACGGACCAGGTCAGCCCCCCGTCGGTGGAGGTGCCGTGCGCGACCGCCTCGTCGGTGTCCTTGATCCGATAGTCGAAATAGCCATCCAGCCTACCACCCGGGCCCCGCCTGATTTGTGGGAAGTAGTAGGGCTGCATGAGGTTCGTGCCGGGATTGTTCTGGAGTGTCCCGCCGGGGAAGGTGTCGCACAGTCCCTTGTTCTGGTGATCGAGGGTCGCCGGTCCTTGGCCGAGTGTCCACGGCCCGTTCGTTACCCACGCCGGCTGGGGCAACCCGCTGGGAGACCACTGCACCGTGAGAGGGAATAGCCCTCCGAACGACGGCGGCGATGGCGGGTCGGCCATGGCTGTGCCAACGGTGAGGACCAGGGCGGCCAGGCTGGCGCCGGCGACCAGGAGTAGGTTTCGCTTTCGCATGCACTATCCTTTGCAGCACAGGGATGCCCGGACCGCTGTCCGGGCACATACGCCAGTGGCAGGCGGTCAGTGGTGTGCCACCACGCCGTCACTGATGTCTTGCTCGCAGAGACTCAGCCGAGCAGGTGACCGGGAGCGGACATTCCCGCGCACGGATTCCATCGAGAAATGCTGCGTCCCGAAGGTGAACGGAAAAAATCCAGCAGTCGATCAGAGGATTGCAACAAACCCCACAGGGGACCGCTAGGTGGTAGCACCGAAAGACACGTGATCGTGGGCTGTCCGAGCTGAGGACCGGCCAGCCACCCGGCCACGGCCCGCCACCCGCAGACTCCGCGGAAGTGGCGGCATCCCACTCGGTGGCCTTCGCGACCTTACCCGACGCCGGCGCTCGTGATCGAGCAGCACGCCCATCGGATCGACGCGACGGGGTGCCCGTCTCGCGACAGGCCACCACCCCGCGTGCTGTCGGTAAGATGACTGTTAAGCGTGGTTGACCACGGTCGACAACGCGACGCGCAGACGTGGACGACCGCAGGTTGAGACCTCTGACCGCATGGCGGGCGCAGTCTCAGCTGAGGCTCACGCGTGATCATCGTCAGCGAGCCGTCAGACGCTAAGAGCCCGGGTCGATCCACACCAGCGCGTAGCGCCACAGTTCAGAGGCGCCTGACGGCACTCCTCGGCACGCGGACGCACGGTCGATCAGCGCTCACACTGAATGAGCGTCCTAAGATCAACGAACTCGTGTCCCCGCCCCGGGATGGCCCTAGGGCTGAGCGCGAAAGTGATGGGCCGCCGAGGGCGCGGGTATCCCGTCGCATCGGCACCGGAGGCATAGCCCGCTCCGAGACAAGCTCGCCGACACGACGGGATACCCGCTTCCGTCCCTCCTGTCCCGCGGCGGACCAACACCTTCACAGCGGGCAGGGGTGATCTTGATACGTGTCCTTCGCGTCTCCGGTCACGAAATCACCGCCGATAGCCAGTACGGGCCGGGCTACAGGCACGTCATGTCGCCTAACCGGGCTGGAAAGGTGCACAAGCATCCATGAGACCGCAGGCGCCGGGCGCTCAGTGGGCTGGAGTGCTGCTACTACCCGTGAGGGCGCCGACGAGGCCCGTGACCGGGTCGGTGGGCGCAGCCGGCGAGCCCGAGCCCGGATCCGAACCACCACCCTGACCGCCCGGCTCGGCCATCGCCGAACTCGCGGCCATCATCTCCAAGCCCGCCACTCCCGAGGTGGTAGCCAGCACGAGAAGGGGCAAGACCGCTGCCCTGGTCGGCTCACGCACCGCGCCATACTCCATAGTTGCTCCTTGTAGTCATCTGACCCTGTCCGGTCACTGCGGTTGATATCATCCTTCCCCGAGTGCCGCCTTTCCGGGGTGCGCCAAACCCCGACGTGCAGCGCCGGTTTTACAGCTCGGGGTCGACGCACACGTAACCGATGTGGTGCCGACTTCGGGTGCAGCGGGCAGCGGACGACTCGCTGATCAGCCGCAGCCCGCGGGCGGCGAGCAGCTCGCGGGCCAGGGCGTCCGGCGCCGGCTGGGAGACGGGCACGCCCGAGCTGATCCAGTCGACGATTGTCCCGAGCGCGGTGTCACGGTCAGGTTTGCGCAGCTCCAGCGTCCAGGTGGTGCCCACTGAGCAGCACCACACCGCAGCCAGCACGGGAGTCGGAGCCGCATCGCCCGAGGGGGCGCCTGGGTGCTCCGTATGGTCACGAGCGACCCTGCGGGAGGGTGGCGGCGACGGTCCCCCTGCACTATGTGATGAGTGTGGGATCATTTCGATCGGCCTCCAGGGCATTTGCGCACTATGAGTCCAAGCGGCTACCTAGTGGTGAACGCTGTGCGCCCACATGGTCATTCGCGATCAGTGGCTGGCGAGCCGCGGATGGAGGTGGAGTCCACACTCCACCGACGTCGCTGCGGCGGACCCCCGGCGCCCGGGAGGGGCGCGAGCGGACCGCGCTGCATGACAGAACACTCCAACGCCATGTGCCACCATGTATCGGGACGTTGTGGGCGTGGCCGCGCTGCTGGACCGCGCTCCGACCGTAACACTCGCCGGGGAGCGGTAGCCCGCATTCGCACCGGATGTGCGACCATGGCCGTATCGGCGCGCCCTCGGGTCACCCGCCGCTGAGCTTCAGCGACTACTGATCGACACCGAGAGCCTCACCCGGTTCCTGGTCGAGGTGTCCCGCTACGCCGCCGGCACGGTGGGTCCCGAGCTGTCGTGCAGCATCACCCTGAGCCTCCCACCGCAACGCCACGCCCCACGCCGTCGCCCATGGCATCGTCACCCGGATCAGCGGCGAGCCCCGCCCCGTCCGCGGAATGCGGACGAGTGGTAGATGGATCAGATGCCGAAGGAGCGCTCTACGACAGCGCGGGCTCGGCGGGTGGTGCGGCGGTACTCGTCGATCGCCTCGCCGGGGTCGTCATCCGCCGAGTACCCCAGCGCCCGGACCACGGCGGCCAGTTCCCGGCCGGAACTGGGCAGTTGGTCAACCTGCTTGCCCCGCACCAGGGTGAGCACGTTGCGGGTCTTGGTGGCGAGCTTCCAGGCCGCCAGCAGCACCTCCGCGTCGGCGCTGGAGAGCAGTCCGGCGTCGGCGGCGGCCCGCAGCGCGGTTCCCGTTGACGGGGTCTGCAGCGCTGGAACCTCATGAGCGTGCCGCAACTGCAGCAGCTGGGTGGTCCACTCCACGTCGGCCAGCCCGCCGCGGCCGAGCTTGGTGTGGGTGGTCGGGTCTGCGCCGTGCGGCAGTCGCTCGGCGTCGACTCTGGCCTTGACCCGGCGGATCTCGAGGGCTTGCCGCGCGGTCAGTCCGCCCTTGGGGTAGCGCACCGGGCCGATGACCGAGACGAACCGCTCCCCCAGCTCCACGTCGCCGGCCACCGGAGTGGCCCGCAGCAACGCCTGCGCCTCCCAGGGCGCCCCCCACTGGGTGTAGTAGGCCTGGTAGGACGACAGGGTGCGCACCAGTGGGCCGGAACGTCCTTCCGGGCGCAGCCCGGTGTCGACCACCAGGGGCGGATCCTGGCTTGGTGAGCCGAGCAGCTCGCGCACCGACTCGGCGACTGAGGAGGCGAAACGCACCGCGTCGGTCTCGTCCGCTCCAGCCACCGGATCACAGACGAACAGCACGTCCGCGTCGGAGCTGTAGCCCAGCTCCGCGCCGCCCAGCCGACCCATCGCGATCACCGCGATTCGAGCCGGCTCGAATCGCCTGCGCTCGATCTCAACGCGCAGTGCGACATCCAGCGCCGAGGTCAGCACCGCGGTCCACACCGAGGACAGCGCGGCGCACACCGCGTTGAGATCAAGCAGTCCGAGCAGGTCGGCGCAGGCGATCCGGAACAGCTCGTGGCGGCGCAGCGCCCTGGCGGCCGTCACGGCGGCGCCGGGGTCGCGGTGACGGCATGCGGTGGCCCGCAGCGACGCCGCTACCTCCGCCGGGTCACGGCCGGCCAGCTCATCCGGGTCAGCCAGGAGCCGCAGCGCCTCGGGCGCCCGGACCAGCAGGTCGGCCACCATCCGGGAGGTGCCGAGCAGCGCCATCAGCCGCTGCGCCACCGCGCCCTCGTCGCGCAGCAGCCGCAGGTACCACGGGGTGTCGTCGAGCGCCTCGGATACCCGTCGGTAGGCGGCCAACCCACGGTCGGGGTCTGGGGTGTCGGCGAGGAACTCCAGCAGGACGGGCAGCAGCGCGGACTGGATCGCGGCGCGCCGCGACACCCCGTCGGTGAGCGCCCGCAGGTGACCCAGGGCCCCCTGCGGTGAGGCGTAGCCCAGCGCTGCCAGCCGCGCCTTCGCCGAGGACTCCGAGAGCCGGTAGGCCTCAGTGGGTACCCTGGCCACCGCCTCCAGCAGCGGCCGGTAGAACAGCTTCTGGTGTAGCCGGCGGGCCCGGTGCGACTGCCGGGTGTGCTCCATCCGCAGCACCCCGAGAGCGTCGTGGGTCCCGTCCGGCCGCATCCCCGCGGCGCGTGCCAGCCAGCGCCACGTCGCAGTGTCGTCATCAGCCGGGAGCAGGTGGGTGCGGCGCAGCCGCTGCAGCTGCAACCGGTGCTCCAGCAGGCGCAGGAACCGGTAGGAGGCCGCGAGGTTCGCCGCGTCGTCCCGCCCGACGTACCCGCCCGCGCCCAGCGCGGCCAACGCCTTCACGGTGGACGCGACTCGTAGCGACTCGTCGCTGCGGCCGTGCACCAGCTGCAGCAGCTGCACGGCGAACTCCACGTCGCGCAGGCCGCCGTGGCCCAGCTTGAGCTCCCGGTCCACCAGCTCGGGCCGAACATGCTCAGCGACCCGGCGGCGCATCGCCTGGACCTCGGGCACGAAGTTCTCCCGGTCCGCGGCGGTCCACACCATGGGCGCGACGGCCTCCAGATAGCGGGCGCCGAGCTCGGCGTCACCAACGATCGGACGGGCCTTGAGCAGTGCCTGGAACTCCCACGTCTTGGCCCACCGGCGGTAGTAGGACAGGTGCCCCCCCAGTGTGCGCACCAACGCGCCGGCCTTGCCCTCCGGGCGCAGCGCCACGTCCACCTCAAAACACGCTGAGGCCAGCCGCATCATCGCCGAGGCCAGCTTGGTGGCTTCGGCCAGCTCGTCCTCGGAACCACCCACGAAGATCACGTCGACGTCGGAGACGTAGTTCAGCTCAGCCCCGCCGCACTTGCCCATCCCGATCACGGCGAGCCGGGGCGGTCGGCCGTCCGGAGCCACCTCAGTCACCGCGACGGCCAGTGCGGCGCGCAGGACGCCGACCGCGAGCTCGGCGAGCGTCTCCGCGACCCGCTCGAAGGGCAACACCGGCAGTTTGGGCTCCACCACGGCCGCGAGGTCGGCGGCCGCGAGCTCGGCGATCAGATCCCGGTAAGCGCCCCGCAGCGCCCGCTGAGCCGTGAGACCGGTCAGCGACGCCCGGGTCACCTCCAGGTTGCCTGACGACGGCTCGACGGACTCGGCGCCGACGGCGGCGAGCAGGCGCCGCACCGCCCGGCCAGCCCAGCCCGGCTGGGCCGCCGCTGAGCCGGCCACACCGCGCCAGCGCTCCGGGTTGGCGACCAGATGGTCCCCGAGCGCGGTCGACGAGCCGAGCACGCCGAGCAGCCGCCCGCGCGCCCCAGGGTCCCGGCACATCAACCCGTGCAGCTCGGCCCACCCGCCCCCGATGACCCCGTCGCCCATGGCGGCACCCAACCGGGCCAGGGTGTGCAGCGCCAGGTTCGGGTCGGGTGCCCGGGACAGCGCCCACAGGGCGTCCTCCGCATCCTGGCGGACAAGCCCGTGCCGCCACCAACCCAGCCGCGTCAGGGTATCCGCAGCGGCGCCGTCGGTGAGACCCAGCCGCGCCAGGGAAAGTGCGGTCCGCCTGCCCTCGGCCACCACGGCGCTCCGGCCGCTAGTGGCCCGGCAGTGGCGGAGCCGGACGGTCCCCTGACCCGACAGCCGGGGCCAGCTCCACAGATCGGACCGCTCGCGGCTGCCATGTCTCCACCAGGTCGACGCGCCACCCCGGCGGATCGGGAGAGGGTTGCGGCACGAACAGTCGGGTCCTCACCTTCGCCAGGTTAGCTCGTCTTCTCACGCGGCATCCGGAGCGAGCCGCAGGGCTCTCCCATCAGAGGTCGGCGCGTCGACCGACCGAAGGACTACCGACTGAAGGACTACAGGACGGGCAGGTAGGTGCGTAGCTCGTAGGGCGTGACGTGACGTCGGTAGTTGTCCCACTCAGCGCGTTTGTTGCGCAGGAAGAAGTCGAACACGTGCTCCCCGAGGGTCTCGGCGACCAGCTCGGAGCTCTCCATCTCCGCGAGCGCCTCGGAGAGGTTCTGCGGCAGCGGCGCGTAGCCCGCCGCCCGCCGTTCCTGCTCAGACAGCGACCACACGTCGTCCTCCGCGGCGGGCGGCAGCTCGTAGTTCTGCTGCACGCCACGCAACCCGGCGGCGAGGATCACCGCGTAGGTGAGGTAGGGGTTGCACGCCGAGTCCGGAGTGCGGATCTCCACCCGCCGGCTGGACGCCTTGCCCGGTGAGTACATCGGAACCCGGACCAGCGCCGAGCGGTTCGCGTGCCCCCAGCACACCGCGGTAGGGGCCTCTCCCCCGATGATCAGCCGCTTGTAGGAGTTCACCCACTGGTTGGTCACCGCAGTGAGCTCCCGGGCATGCGCCAGCACCCCGGCGACGAAGGCTCGGCCGGTGTGGGAGAGCTCGTAGGGGTCATCGTCGTCGTGGAAGGCGTTGCGATCGCCCTCGAACAGGCTCATGTGGGTGTGCATGGCCGAACCGGGCTGGGCGGTGTAGGGCTTGGGCATGAACGAGGCGCGCACCCCCTGGGTGATCGCGACCTCCCGCACCACGTACCGGAAGGTCATGATGTTGTCGGCCATGGTGAGCGCGTCGGCGTAGCGCAGGTCGATCTCCTGCTGGCCCGGGGCGCCCTCGTGATGGCTGAACTCCACCGAGATGCCCATCTGCTCCAGCGCCTCGATGGTGTACCGGCGGAAGTGCGGAGCGACGTCGTGGCTGGCCTGGTCGAAGTACCCACCGGAGTCGGCGGGTACCGGCTCGGACCCGTTGTCAGGCAGGTCACGCAGCAGATAGAACTCGATCTCAGGGTGCACATAGCAGGTGAAGCCGCCCATCGCCGCCCTGGACAGCGCCCGGGTCAGCACGTACCGCGGGTCAGCCCAGGACGGCGAGCCGTCGGGCATCGTGATGTCACAGAACATCCGGGCGGAGTAGTGCGCCCCCCGCGGGTTCTCCCACGGCAGCACCTGGAAAGTCGCGGGGTCCGGCTTGGCGATCATGTCGGACTCGTAGGCCCGGGCGAAACCCTGGATGGCCGACCCGTCGAAACCGATGCCGTCGGCGAAAGCTCCCTCCAGCTCGGCCGGGGCCACGGACACCGACTTCAGGTAGCCCAACACGTCGGTGAACCACAACCGAACGAACCGGATGTCGCGTTCTTCCAGCGTGCGCAGCACGAATTCCTGCTGGCGATCCATGCGCGCAGGGTACGCGCACGGGAAAGAACTGTCCGTGACGGCGCAGTGTTCCGCCCCCTACGATGACGAGATGCGCCTCGTCGCCCCCCTCGCCGCTCTGATCATGTCTTTGTTCATCGCACTGGTCACCGCGTGCGGCAGCACCGGACTGACAGCAAATCTGCCACAGGGAGCAACGGTGCTCGCCGATTCCGCCAAGGCGATGCGGACAGTGAACACCACACGTTTCGCATTCGACGTCCAAGGCAACGCGCCGGGTGTCCAGTTGCGCTCGGCTGCGGGCCAGCTCACCAAGGAGGGTTCGGCGCAAGGCAGCGCGAAGGTTGACGAGGGCCGGCAGCTGCTCGAACTTCAATTTACGATCATCGGTCAGGATCTGTACCTACGCCCACCGACCGGCCCGATCCACAAGCTGCCGTTGTCCTTTGCCGGCTCGGTGTACGACCCCTCGATCATCCTGAACCCGGACCGCGGCATCGCGGCGGCGCTAGCCAGCGGTAAAGACGCCACCACCCAAGCGCGCGAGCAGGTCGACGGGGTGGATACCTATCGAGTTCAGGTGACGTTCCCCGGGCAGCCGCTCGGCGCGCTGGTACCTGGGTTGGCCCCGGACAA
>JAFAUB010000023.1 GCA_019243635.1 Pseudonocardiales bacterium | reverse complement strand
TGCGCCCGTCGAGCGGGCCATCGCCAACCTCAAGACATGGCGGATCCTCTTCACTGATTACAGAAGGCCGTTGAAGACCTTCTTGTCCTCGTTTCGAGCCGCTATCGGCCTATACTTCTTCAAGGAGGATTTTGCATAATCCTCATTGTATGACGTCGGCCGGCCGGCAGGCCGTTAGCGTCGGCCCCTGGCCCCAGGGCCGGGATGCACGGGCTACCCCAGCGCACGGTTGGTGCCCTCGCCGGTTGGCCTTGCGCTCTCCTCCAGCGCGGGCCCACGCGACCGGCGGGCACCGAGCCCCCGAGCCGCGCGCTGCTCCGGGACGTGCCCGCCCCTGCCCTGGGTGCCGCCCATCCGGCGAGACGAGCGAGAGCTGGGGGAATGAGGTGAAGCCAGGTCCCGGTCGCCGGGGCGGGGCCACGCCGAAGACGGCGCTGGTGGGGTGGGTGTTCCTGAAGCACCCCCGTGGAGAGGGGGTCACGATCCGGTGGCGGCGCGGAGAGCCGGTGGCCTACGTGCTGCACGGCCGCCGGATAGGGGACGACACCACGGCGACGGGAGTCCTGGACACCATCCCGGTGGCACCGACGGGCTGGACTGATCTCGCCGAGATCCGGCTGCTCGGACAGCGGTGGCTACGACAGCGGTAAGCGACGTGCGTGAGGCGCGGTGAGTTGATGATGTCCGCCGCACCATGCGCGCCGGCATGGTCGTGCCGACATCGGATGGAAGGACACCCGAACAGATGAGTGACTGGACGAGCCTGCGCTACGCCTTAGTCGATGTCGAGGGCAACGGCCGGCAACCACCCGACCTGGTGGAGGTGGCCGTCGTCCCGATCGTCAGTGTGGAAGTGTCACGAGGTCTTCGACACGCTCAGGCTCGCCAAGCGTCTTCTGCCGAACCAGATGAGCTACAAGCTCGGCGCGTTGGTCACATCCTTCTCACTCGCCGACGACCTGCCTGACGGTCTCTCGCCCCACCGGGCGACCTATGACGTGCTGGTTACGGCACGGTTGTCCATGCGGCTCGCCACGCGCGACGACGGAACCCCGCAGTCGCTGTAAGAGCTCCGCGATCACAAGCCGGGAGACGACAGTGTTGGAACTCCGTCCCTTTTCTAGCTGTGAAGTAAGACGGTCATCAGCTTCGTGATACCACCACCCGTGCCCGCGCGTCGCACGTCATCTGCCGCCCAGGCCCCGGCCGGGGATCAGAGCATCGAGGTCAAGGCCGCCGATACGCTCTCCCGGAGGGGGGTCGTGCGCGGTTCCGCAGAACCCTCCGACCACGCCCCGAACCGCTCCCAGGGTGGCCCAGTAGGAGTGGGCCGAGGTCTTCCCGGTGTGCTCTGTCGGCGAGGAGCCTGGTGGCGGCCTTGTCTGCGAGCTGTGCCGTCGCCGGTGGCCCGTGCCAGGGTGGGGCCCATGGTCGAGCCCTATCCCGAGATCGAGCCGTACGAGCAGGGGATGCTCGATGTGGGAGACGGTCATCGCGTGTACTGGGAGGTCTGCGGTAACCCGGGTGGCAAGCCCGCAGTCGTGCTGCACGGCGGTCCGGGTTCGGGCTGTACTCCCGGCAGCCGCCGATCATTCGATCCCACCCGGTATCGCATCGTGTTGTTCGACCAGCGCAATGCGGGACGCAGCACGCCGCACGGAAGCGATCCCGCCGTGGACCTGTCGACGAACACCACCGAGCACCTGGTCGCCGACATCGAGCTGCTGCGCGAGCACCTCGGCATCGACCGGTGGCTGGTGTGGGGTGGCTCGTGGGGGGCCACCCTGGCGCTGGCCTACGCGCAACGGCACCCGCAACGGGTCAGCGAGATCGTCCTCGCGTCGGTGACCATGACCCGCCCGGCGGACATCGACTGGCTCTACCACGGCGTCGGCCGCTTCTTTCCCGAACAGTGGTCCCGGTTCCGCGACGGGGTCCCGCGGGCTGACCGGGACGGGGATCTGGTCGCCGCCTACTACCGGCTGCTCAATGACCCGGACCTCGCGGTCCGCGAGAAGGCCGCCCGCGACTGGTGTGACTGGGAGGACGCCGTGGTGTCGCTGGAACCGGGCTACCGGCGCAACCCACGCTATGATGATCCGCACTTTCGGATTGCCTTCGCCAGGATCGTGACCCACTACTTCCATCACCGGGCCTGGCTGCCCGACGGCATCCTGCTGCGTGAGGCGCACCGTCTCGCGGGGATCCCCGGCGTCCTGGTGCACGGCCGTCTCGACCTCAGCGGACCATCGCTCACCGCCTGGCAGCTCGCGCAGGCATGGCCAGACGCCCACCTGCACCTCGTCGGCACCGGACACACCGGGGGCGGCGACATGACCACCCGCGTGATCCAGGCCACCGACCGTTTCGCGCGCGTAGCGGGTGGCTCAGTCAACTGAGCTCGGCGGGTGCGGGGTTGCCGGCGCCCGGGTCGGGTTCACGGTCGGGCTGATCGGGAGCGGGCTCGTTGACGTCTGGCGTGCTGGGTTCTGTCCCCGCCGGGGGAGAGGGCAGCAGTATGGCGGCGCAGCCACCGAGCAGCGTCGCGGCCAGCACGGCCACCGCGAGCGTCCCGAAGGGGACCTCGACGGGGTCGAACGCCGCCGCGCCGAGCCGCCCACCGGCCAGCGCGCCGAGCACCGCGCTGCCGAGCGCGAGCACCCCGGCGGCCACCCCGAGCACCCGCAGCCGCTGAGGCAGGTCGGGTTCAGCGGCGGCGCAACGGCGCCCCACCGCGGCGCCGACCAGCACCGGCACCACCAGGACGACACCCCACCAGGGCTGCACGGGGCCCTGCGGCAGCGCGGCGAGCAGGGGCACCGCCGGCACCGGTCCCGCGTGCACCGCCAGCGCGCTGACCGACAACGCCCCCACCGACAAGCCTGGCCCGGCCAGCCAGGACAGTCCGGCGATCACCGCGTTGGGCAGGTATCCGAGCGACAGGACGGTCAGCCCGAGGGCGCTGCCGGCGTCGGACCCCGCCATCCGGGCGACCTCGGGCGCGGAGGCCACCAGGGCCATCAGCACCGTCGCGAGGCCGGCGGTGAGCAGCACCGTCAGGCCCCACAGCCCGGCCATCAGGCCTGGCCGCACCCAACCGGGTGCCCGGCGGAGCGCCGCAGGCAGCAACCCGCACGGCCGGGCCAGGCCCAGACCCGCGGCGACACCGGCGACCAGCGCGCAGCCGAGGGCGGTCTGCCCCGGATCCGCGGTGACGGTCGCGGGGGTCGCCGCCAGCGCCAGGACCACGCCCAGGGCACCGTGGATACCGGCGACCACCCCGGCCACCCAGCCGGCGTCGGCGGGCTGGTGGATCCCGGTCCGGGCCGCCACCCCGGCCGCGCCGCGGGCGACCAGCGCGCCGAGGAGCAGGGTGGGCAGCAGCGGCAGGACCCCGAGCGGGGCCCCGTCAATGGCCAACGGAACGTGGTGCGCGGCCAGCCAGCCCACCGCCCCGGCCCGAGCCACCCCCGCCACCGAGCTGTCCGCTCCAGCGGCCGCGGCGAGCATGGCGATCGCGACGACGGCGGCGAGGTAGCTCACAGCGGCCAGCCGGCAGGCTGCGCCGATCATCGCGCCCCAGCTGGGGCGAGTGCCCTCACCAGCTGGGTCACGGGAGCGCGACGACAGCGGGAGGCTCACGGTGCACACCCTCGCAGCAGGGTGGCGCCCTCACGACGACCACCGGGCCGACGCGCCCCGCCGTCACCGGATCGGGTACCACGCCCGGGGTCAGGACAGCGACTTCATGGTCTCGCGCATCAGCGCCGCGGTGTCACTGGGTGTCGTGCCGACCTGGACGCCGGCCGCCTCCAGAGCGTCCTTCTTGGCCGCGGCGGTACCGGAGGAGCCGGAGACGATGGCACCGGCATGGCCCATGGTCTTACCCTCCGGGGCGGTGAAGCCGGCGATGTACCCGATGACCGGTTTGGTGATGTTGGCTTTGATGTAGTCGGCGGCGCGCTCCTCGGCGTCCCCACCGATCTCACCGATCATCACCATCGCCGCCGTGTCGGGGTCGTCCTCGAAGGCCCGCAGGGCGTCGATATGCGTGCTGCCGATCACCGGGTCACCACCGACTCCCACGCACGTGGAGAAACCGATGTCACGCAGCTCGAACATCATCTGGTAGGTCAGGGTGCCGGACTTGGACACCAGGCCGATCCGGCCCGGACCGGTGATGTCGGCGGGGATGATCCCCGCGTTCGAGGCACCGGGGCTGATCACCCCCGGGCAGTTCGGGCCGACGATGCGGGTCCGCACCGGACCGCTCGCCAGCCCGGTGGCGCCGGCGTGGGCACAGAAGGCGGCGGCGTCATGCACCGGGATCCCCTCGGTGATCACCACAGCCAGCCCGATGCCGGCGTCGATCGCCTCGAGCACAGCGGCCCTGGCGAAGCGTGGCGGAACGAAGACCACGCTGACGTCGGCGCCGGTAGCGGCCATCGACTCGGCCACCGAGTCGAACACGGGCAACGAGACACCCTCGAAGTCGACACTCTGGCCGCCCTTGCCCGGGGTGACCCCGCCGACGACCTGACTGCCCGCGGCGAGCATCCGCTGGGTGTGCTTGCGGCCCTGCGAGCCGGTCATCCCCTGGACGATGACTCTCGAGTCCTTGGTCAGGAAGATTGCCACTGGTCAGGCTCCCTTGGCGCAGGTCAGTGCGGCGAGCTCGGCGGCCTTGTCGGCCGCGGCGTCCATCGTGTCGACCATCGTGACGAGCGGGTGGGCCGCGTGCGCGAGGATCCGGCGGCCCTCGGTGACGTTGTTGCCGTCCAGCCGGACCACCAGCGGTTTGGCTGCGGTATCACCCAGGATGCTCAGCGCCTGCACGATGCCGATGGCCACCTGGTCGCAGGCGGTGATCCCGCCGAAGACGTTCACGAACACCGAGTGCACGTCCGGGTCACCGAGGATGATGTCCAGCCCGTCGGCCATCACCTGCGCGTTCGCGCCGCCGCCGATGTCGAGGAAGTTGGCCGGCCGCATCCCCCCGTGCGCCCGGCCCGCGTAGGCGACCACATCGAGCGTGGACATGACCAGACCCGCGCCATTGCCGATGACGCCCACCTGCCCGTCGAGCTTGACATAGTTGAGGTCGCGGGCCTGGGCCCGGGCCTCGAGCGGGTCCTGCCCGGCCGAGTCGGCCAGCTCGGCGTGGTCGGGGTGGCGGAACCCGGCGTTGTCGTCCAGGGTCACCTTCCCGTCCAGCGCGATGACCGCGCCCTTCGGGTCACGGACGAGCGGGTTCACCTCCACCAGAGTCGCGTCCTCGGCGACGAAGACATCCCACAGCCTCAGGACGGTGTCCGCCACCGCCTGCGCCACCTCCGCGGGGAAGGCGGCGGCCTGGACGATCTCGGCGGCCTTCGCGGCGTCGACCCCGGAGACCGGGTCCACCGGCACCCTGGCCAGCGCCTCGGGTGCCCTCGCCGCGACCTCCTCGATGTCCATCCCGCCCTGCACGCTGGCCATCGCGAAGAAGGTGCGGTGGGTGCGGTCCAGGACGAACGAGAGGTAGTACTCCTCGACGATGTCACAGGCGGGGGTGACCAGCACGCGGTGCACGGTGTGACCCTTGATGTCCATGCCCAGGATCGCGGCCGCCGCGCGCTGCGCCTCCTCCGGCGTGCCAGCCAACCGCACGCCACCGGCCTTGCCGCGGCCGCCGGTCTTCACCTGAGCCTTGACGACGGCGGTGCCGCCGAGCGCCTCGGCGGCGGCTCGCGCCTGCGCGCTGGTGGTGACGACGCGGCCGGGCAGCACCGGGACGCCGTGGGCGTGGAACAGATCCTTCGCCTGGTACTCGTACAGGTCCACGCGGTCGACCCTATCCAGTCGTTGCCCGTCGGCAGACCACCGGCCCCGGTGAAAAAGATCACTCCACGGGAGCGGCCACGGCGCCGCGCACCCAGTCGACGATCTCGTGGGTGGTGGCACCCGGGGTGAAGACCTTGGCCACCCCGAGCGCGGTGAGCGCCGGGATGTCCTCCTCGGGGATGATGCCGCCACCGAAGACCAGCACGTCCGTCGCGCCCTTGCTCTGGAGCAGCTCGATGACTCTGGCGAACAGCGTCATGTGGGCACCGGAGAGCACCGAGAGTCCTACTGCGTCGGCGTCCTCCTGCAGCACGGTCTCCACGATCTGCTCCGGCGTCTGGTGCAGCCCGGTATAGACGACCTCCATGCCGGCGTCGCGCAGGGCACGAGCGACGACCTTGGCGCCGCGGTCGTGCCCGTCGAGCCCCGGTTTCGCGACGACCACCCGGATACGTCCGCTCATTGAGCCAAGGGTAGCTCGTATCGTGACCGTATGAACCCCGCTGGCCGGCTATGGCTCGCGGCGCGCCAGTTGGTCACGCACGGCACGCAAGCGGCAGGGTCGGTGGCGGCAGGGTCGGTGGCGGCATCGGTGCGCACCACACTGGGCGTGCTGTCCCGCACCGTCGCGACGGTCGCTCGACCCGCCGGTGTGCGGGGGGTCGCGGTGGAGGCCGGGGTGCTCCTCGCGCACCTCGTGATGTATCCGTGGGGCGCTCTCACCGAGCAGTCGCGTCCAGGCGGCCCCTACGACTGCTACCGCACCGACGACCTACCTCCCACCGAGCGCGGCCTGGTGATCGCCGACGTACGCGCCGCGGGGACACCGGTCCTGCTGGTACACGGCTTCGCCGACAACCGTTCGGCGTTCGCGGTGCTGGAGCGGGCCCTGCGCAGGCACGGGTTCGGCGTGGTCTACCGCCTCAACTACAGCGTCCTCACCGCGCTGACCGGCGACGTGCGCAGCGCGGCCCGCGAGCTGGGCCGCGAGGTGGAGCAGATCTGTGCGGCGACCAGCGCCGAGCGGGTGCACGTGGTGGGACACTCACTGGGCGGGCTGGTGGCCCGCTACTACGTCCAGCGGCTGGGTGGGGATGCCCGGGTGCACACACTGGTGACCCTGGGCACTCCCCACGGCGGGACGGTGGCCGCGTACCTGCTGCCCACTCCGGTGCTCCACCAGCTGCGCCCGCACTCCGACATCGTGGCCGAGCTCGCGGCACCGTCTCCGGGGTGTCGTACCCGCTTCGTCGCGGTGTGGAGCGAGCTGGACGGGTGGATCGTGCCCCAGCGCAACGCCAGGTTGGATCATCCGGACCTCCTCGTGGCTAACCACCAGCTCAGCGACGTGGGCCACCTGTCACTGCCCGTCGACCCACGCGCTGTGCACACGGTGGTGAGCGCATTGGCGTCCCCCACCTCCGCCTCGTAACCCGGGGCGAGGCGACCGCCCAGCGCGGAAGAACAAACGCTGGCCGATACAGCCGGACGTATCGCGGAGCGGCGCCTTGCCTCCAGGTGTCGCCTATGGCTACGGTCCCGCAGTCCACGGTCCGAGTACCGCCGAATGGAGGCTGGTCCCCACCAGCTCCCCGGGATCCCCCGCCCGGTGTCAGTGCGGACTGCCCGAGACGGAAAGGCAGGTCTTGGCTCGACACCGCTCCCCAGGCGGCCGACAACCATCTCTGGTGGTTGAGGCGGCGCTGCGCCCCAGCACCCCCGGTCCCAACACCCCGGGACCTAGTACCCCGGGTCCCGGCATCCCGGGCCCCAGCCTCCGGAGTACCCCGGGTCCCAGCCTCTCGGGTACCCGGGTGGCGCACCGCGTCACGGCCCCCTCCCCTGCCGCGCGAGGCCGGGTGGTGGTGGCGGCTGTTGCCGCTGGCGCCTTCGTGGCCGCCGGCCAGACGGTCGACCACCCTGCCGTCGCGATCTCCGGCGACGCCACGCTGCTGGCCTCGGCACGGGAGGTGTCGACGGTGATAGGCCTCGGCGGCCCCACCCCCGCACCGGAGTACCTTCCGGTGACTCGGCCCTCCGACCCTGCTGCCGTCGAAGCCGTGCGGGCGATGGCAAAGGGTCAGCGCCTGCTCGACGAACGAGCCACCCAGGAGGCCGAGGCTAGCCGGGCTCACTTCGTCCTGCCCACGCAGGGCGTCTTCACCTCGGGATACGGCGCCCGGTGGGGAGTGTTCCACTACGGTATCGACCTCGCCAACGCCATCGGGACGCCGATCGTCGCCGCTGCTGACGGCGTGGTTGCGGAGTCCGGGCCCGCCAGCGGTTTCGGACTCTGGGTACGCATCCGGCACTCTGACGGCACGATCACCGTCTACGGTCACATCAACCGCTCGCTCGTGGTGCAGGGACAGAAGGTCCGAGCGGGCCAGGAGATCGCCGAGATGGGCAACCGGGGCAACTCGACCGGGCCGCACCTGCACTTCGAGGTGTGGAACGCAGCCGGCCAGAAGATCAACCCGCTTATCTGGTTGCACGAGCACGGCATCGACCTTTGATGGAGCTGCTCGCCGGCTCACTGGCCGCCACCCGATGGCCATCCACCAACCAGATAGGCGTGCGCCGTGCGCCACACCGAGCACAGCGGGCGCTGGCTGCGCCACGGGCGGAATGCCCGGTCGCAGTGCCGGCAGCGTCCACGGGCACCAGAACCGTGCTGTGTGAGAAGGCTCCGCCAGGCCGTGGCGAGAGGCAGCAGCCGAACCCGCACCGTTGGCCAGGCCGCCCCTGGATCCGCCGCGCGGAGCATCCGCTCGGCCTCGCGCAGGTACGCCTCCACGCGCTCCCGCAGAACCCTGCTCAACCGCTCGTCCATCCCGCACCCCCAGTAGCTTAATCGAACATTTGTTCGAAGTCTAGGGGGTGGCCCTGACACTACAGGTCACCTGATCGCGCTGACCACACCGTGGGGGGCACGTGTCAGCCGCAGGTTCTGGTCGGGAAACCAGACCACGAGCTGGTCGGCGCACAGTACGCAGCCGTATCCGGGCGGGTAGGGAGCGGTGAGGACGTCCGCCTCGCGGACGGACACGTGTAGCCTCCCCCACCAATCCGCTCTCGTAGGTTGATCAGCGAGCAGGCTGTTCTGGGCTTAGCCGACGGAGGACTTCGGCGAGTACTCCGCCCTGCTGTATCTGCGTCTGCTGGATTGACACGAGTAGCTCGCCGTGCTGTGCCAGCACTCGGCCGTGCTGTGCCAGCACTTGACCGTGCTGTGCCAGCACTCGGCCGTGCTGTGCCAGCACTCGTCCATGCTCGTCCTGGGTTCGCCGGATCGACTCGACGGTGTCTTTGATGTCGAGCACGGTGTCACTCAGTGCGCGGAGAGTGTCGTCCTGCTCATCCAGTCGGCGCGCGAAGCGAGGGATTTCCGGGCTGGCCACGACGGCAAGGGTATCGCCGTGGTGACCAGCCAGAAGCAGTGGCCCGGTGGGCTCGGGCTGTTGCCACTACCGGTCATCGTTCGGGCATCACCACTCGGTGCGCGGCACCGTAGCCACGCAGCTCGTCAGCTACGCAGCTCGCCGGTGACCAGCGAAGATGACCTGTTCGCCGGATTCTGGTCGGTCGGGCACCATTCCCGAGACTCCGGCGGCGGCACCGGCCGGTCGCACAGCGACCTCTGCCACCACCCCACGTCATACCAGGTGCCGTGCTTGTACCCGGCGTGTCGGAACACGCCCAGGGCTGCAAAGCCGACCGCCTCATGCAGCGCGACGCTAGCCTTGTTCGGCAGCGTGATGCTGGCGAACAAGGATACATAGCCGAGCTCACGGACCTCGACGATCAGACACTCGTAAAGCAGACGCCCCACGCCGCGCGACCGATGTTCCGGGTCAAGGTAAACGGAGGAGTCCGCCGACCAACGGTACGCCGCCCGATGCCGGTGCCGCGAGGCGTAGGCGTAGCCGACCACTCGGCCCGCGCCATCGGCGACGAGCCATGGCAACCGGGGACGCGCCAGCATCCGCCGAGCCATCTCGGCGACATCGGGAGCCAGTTCCTCGAACGAGATCGCCGTACCGTTCACGATGGGCCGGTAGATGGAGCAGATCGCCTCCGCATCCGCGCGAGTCGCGGGCCGGACGGTGACAGTCACGGACCCATGGTGCCCGCGATGACATCAGGATGCTACAGCTTGACCAGCGGGACCCCGCCGATGAGCATCAGCCGGATCGTCCCCGCCGAGCCGAAGTCGATGGTCGCGGTGGCTCGCGGGCCACTGCCATCAGTGGCCACCACGGTGCCCAGACCGTACTTGTCATGGGTGACCCGATCCCCCACCTCCAGCGACAGCGCCGGAGTGTTCTGCCAGCCGCGGAACGGGGTCGAGCGCAGGCCGTGGGCGGCCACGCCGGCCTGCGCGGAGTCGCCGCCGGTCCCGTCGGCACCGCTGAGCCCGCGACCGCCGAAGACAGTGCGCTCGACCGGGCCGGCACGGCCAGGGTCCTCGCGCCGCCAGCGCACCAGCGACTCGGGCACGTCGGCCAGGAAGCGCGACGCCGGGTTGGTCATCGGCGCTCCCCACGCGGACCGGGTGACCGCCCGGGACAGGTAGAGCCGATGCCGGGCCCTGGTCAGCCCGACGTAGGCCAGCCTGCGCTCCTCAGCGAGCTCGGTCTGCTCACCCAGCGCGCGCAGGTGCGGGAACAGCCCGTCCTCCCAGCCGGTGAGGAACACCACCGGGAACTCCAGGCCCTTGGCGGTGTGCAGGGTCATCAGGGTCACCACCCCACCCGATGCTCCGTCGTCGTCCGGGACCTGGTCGGCGTCAGAAACCAGCGCGACCCGCTCCAAAAACGCCGCGAGCGACCCGGGCTCGGCGCCACCGTCCTCGACCGGAACCGTCAGCCCGGCCTCAGTACCGAACTCCCGCGCCACCGTCACCAGCTCAGTGAGGTTGTCCAGCCGGGAGCCGTCCTGCGGATCCTCCGAGGCCTCCAGCTCGTCCCGGTAGCCGGTGCGCTCGAGCACCGCCTCGAGGATCTCGGCGACCTGCTCGCCCGCCGCCTTGGCCCGCAGCTCGTCCATCAGCGCCACGAACGCCGTGATCGCATTGCGGGATCTGGGGTTGAGCAGCGGGATCTCCTGGCCGGCCGCGGCGGCCCGCAACGTCGCGGCGAAGGAGACCCGCTCCCGCTCGGCGTGCGCGGCCACCACGTCCTGCGCGCGGTCCCCGATCCCGCGGCGTGGCGTGTTGAGGATCCGGCGCAACGACACGGTGTCCTCGGGATTGTCCAGCACCCGCAGGTAGGCCAGCGCGTCCCGGACCTCGCGGCGCTCGTAGAAGCGCACCCCGCCGACCACCTTGTACGGCAGCCCGAGCCGGATGAACACCTCCTCGAACACCCGGGAGGAGTTGTTGGTCCGGTAGAACACCGCCACGTCGCCGAACCGGGCTTCGCCGTTGTCGACCAGCTGGTCGATCTCCGACGCGACGAACGCCGCCTCGTCGTGCTCGCTGTCGGCGACGTAGCCGACGATCGGCTCACCGTCCCCGGCGGCCGACCACAGCCGCTTGTCCCGGCGGCCGGGGTTGCGCGCGATCACCGCGTTCGCCGCGGACAGGATCGTCTGGGTGGACCGGTAGTTCTGCTCCAACAAGATCGTCCGTGCGTTCGGGAAGTCCCGCTCGAACTCCTCGATGTTGCGGATCGTCGCGCCCCGGAAGGCGTAGATGGACTGGTCGGCGTCGCCCACCACGCACAGCTCGGCGGGATCCTCCCCCGCCGGCGTCGCCGCCGGTCCCACCAGCTCGCGGACCAGCACGTACTGCGCATGGTTGGTGTCCTGGTACTCGTCGACCAGGATGTGGCGGAACCGGCGCCGGTAGTGCTCGGCGACGTCCGGGAGGGTCCGCAGCAGCTCCACGGTACGCATGATCAGGTCGTCGAAGTCCAGCGCGTTGGAGGTGGCCAGCCGCCGCTGGTAACCGGCATAGACCTCCGCCACCCGGCGCTCGAGGTCATTTCCCGCGGCATCGGCCGCGGTGGGGGGATCGACCAGGTCGTTCTTCAGGTTGGAGATCTTCCCCGCCAGGGCGCGGGCGGGGTAGCGCTTCGGGTCCAGATCCAGGTCGCGGGCCACCATCGCGATCAGCCGACGGGTGTCGTCGGAGTCGTAGATGGAGAAGCTCGACGTCAGCCCGGACAGCATCGCGGCCTCCCGGCGCAGGATCCGCACGCACATCGAGTGGAACGTCGAGACCCACATCACCGCGGCGCGCCGGCCGACCAGCGCGGTGACCCGCTGCCTCATCTCAGCCGCGGCCTTATTGGTGAAGGTGATTGCCAGCACCTGCCCTGGCGCTACGTCACGCTGGGCGAGCAGGTAGGCGATCCGGTAGGCGAGCACTCGGGTCTTGCCGGACCCAGCACCCGCGACGATGAGCAGCGGGGAGCCGGCGTGCTCCACCGCCGCACGTTGCTGCGGGTTGAGCTCGGCGAGCAGGTCGGGTGGCCGGGCGGCACCCGGGGGGTGCCCCGCGGCACCCCCCGGGTGCGGGTGTCCCGCGGCATCAGGCGAGTTGACAACGGAGGCACTCATCGTGGCGACCACGGTACCGGGAGGCACCGTCATACCGTCATGCGGAGAGTCCACCGCAGGCAGGCCCCGTCAGGGCAGGTGGACGGCGGAGCGCGCACCGTGGCAGACTCGATGACGTGCGCGGTCGCCACTACTTTTTTCACGGGTACCGGATCCGGTGCCCGTGATGGCGTGACGCCCGACCACAGACCACCACGACGCCCCGGAGTCCACGGACCTGGGGCGTCGTTGCTGCCGGGGAACGCGGGCTCCAGAGCAGAACCGGGAGACCATCGATGATGTCCCAGCACGTGAGCAACGAGGCGGCGCCCGCGGGGCGCAGCGGCCAGGACGACACCGCAACCGACCTCGACACCGCAACCAACCTCGACACCGCAACCAACCTCGACATCGCAACCAACCTCGACGCGCTGCGCACCGAGATCGACTACCTCGACGCCGAGATCCTGCGGCTGGTGCAGCGACGCACGGCGGTGTCCCAGGCGGTCGGCAACGCTCGACGAGCCGCGGGCGGTCCTCGGGTGGTGCACGGTCGCGAGATGGCCGTCCTCAACCGCTACCGTGAGCTGGGCAAAGAGGGCTACGAGCTGGCGATGCTGCTGCTGCGGCTGGGACGCGGTCAGCTCGGTCGCTGAACTGCCGGCGGCGGGTGAACGGGCACCGCCCGTCCCGCGAGAGCTACCGGACACCGATGCGGTCGTCAGGGATGGTTTTGTCCGGTGCCGGAAGGCCTAGCCTGAGCTGGTGAGCGAGGAGCGCGGTAGGTGAGCCTTGGCACCAGGCTCGTCGCCGACCGGTACCGCCTGGACCAGCGGGTCGGCACTGGCGCGATGGGCGTGGTCTGGCGAGCGCACGACGAGCGGCTGAACCGCACGGTAGCGATCAAGGAGCTGCTGATGCAGCCCGGCCTGTCTGAGGCGGACGCGCAGACGGCCAGGGAGCGGGCCATGCGGGAGGGCCGCATCGCGGCTCGACTGCAGCACCCGCACGCTATCCACATCTACGACGTGGCTCTGGATGGTGCCACCGGCGTCAACGACCAGGTAGTGCCGTGGCTGGTCATGGAGTACCTGCCCGCGCGCAGCCTGGCCGAGGTTCTCGCCGAGCGGGGGACGCTGGCGCCGCGCGAGGCGGCCAGGATCGGCTGGCAGGTCGCCGCGGCGCTGGCCGCGGCCCACCAAGCCGGGATCGTGCACCGGGATGTCAAACCGGGCAACGTCCTGCTCGGCCAGAACGGGATCGTCAAGATCACCGACTTCGGGATATCCCGGGCGAGCTGGGACGCCACCGTGACCCGCACGGGCGTGCTGGCGGGCACGCCTGCCTACTTCGCTCCGGAGGTGGCCCGAGGTGCACCGCCCGACCCGGCGAGCGACGTGTTCTCCCTGGGCTCGATGCTCTACGTCACGGTGGAAGGCGAACCGCCGTTCGGGCTGGACGACAACACCCTGGCGCTGCTGCGGACCGTCGCCGAGGGCCGGGTCCGTCCCCCGCGACGGGCCGGCCCGCTGTCCCCGGTCCTGATGCGGTTACTGGCGGATGATCCAGCGGCACGCCCCTCGATGCCGGAAGCGGTGCGGGCGCTCGGTGCGGTGGCGGCTCAGGGGCCCGTGCCCCCGCTGACCCCCGTGCCCCCGCTGACCCCTATGTCCCCGCAGACCGCTGCGCCCACGCGGACCACTGTGCCCGTATCGGCGTCGCCGACCGCGGTTGAGCTGCCCGTCGGCGCCGCGCCGGCCGTGACGGCGTGGAGAAGCCGGACCCCGTGGTGGCGGCGGCGGGCGGTGTTGATCGGGACCGCCGGCTGCCTTCTCGTGCTCGCCGTGGTGCTGACCGTTGTCTCGAACATGGCTGTGCCTACCGCCGGTCGTGACCGGCCGGCGGTGGCTGCGATACCACCGGCGTCTGGTACGGGCGCCCTACCCACGCCGGCGCAGGCCCCCCCACCGCCCGTCCAACCTCCGCCCGCGCAGCTGGAGCAGACCGTCCGCACCTACTACGGCCTGCTCCCCGATGACACCACCGTGGCATGGCAGTATCTCGGCACCGCCGAACACGCCCAGGGTTTTCAGAACTATCACGACTTCTGGAGTGAGATCAACCGGATAAGCATCCGAGGACCAGTCGCCGTGCACGGCAACACCGTGCTGGTGAACCTGCTGTTCGAGCCGACGAACCGGAAGCGGACGTTCGAGCGCTACCGGCTCACCATGGGCAACGCGCCCGACGGCCGGATACTGATCGAGTCCGCCGCACGGAGCTGACGAGCCCGTGAGTGGCTATAACACTGTTACGCACTCACGAGCAGCCGAAAGCTACACAAGCCGGCGGTCGGAAGCCCAACGGGACAGCTCGTAGCGGTTGGACAGCTGAGTCTTGCGCAGCACCGAGGACACGTGAGTCTCCACCGTCTTGATCGAGATGAACAGCTCGGCGGCGATCTCCTTGTAGGCGTAGCCGCGGGCCAGCAGGCGCAGCACGTCGCGCTCTCGCGGGGTGAGCAGATCCAGCTCCGGGTCGCCCACCGGGGCCGCCCCCGGCCGTTGGGCGAACGCGTCGAGCACGAAACCGGCCAGCCGCGGCGAGAATACCGGGTCACCCGCGTGCACCCGGCGCACCGCGTCCGCCAGCTCCCGTCCGGAGATCGTCTTGGTCACGTAGCCCCGGGCTCCGGCCCGGATCACCGCGATCACGTCCTCGGCCGCGTCGGACACCGACAGCGCGAGGAACACCACGTCGGGCCGCTCAGGACGGATCCGGCGCAGCACCTCCGCGCCGCCCCCGTCGGGCATATGGACGTCGAGGAGCACGACGTCGGGGCCCAGGTGCCCGATCCCGGTGACCGCCTCGTCCACTGAGCCGCCCTCGCCCACCACGACGACCGGCGGCACGCCCGGGTCGGCGGTACCGGCCCGCGCCAGCTCGGCCTTCACGCCGGTGCGGAACAGCGCGTGGTCGTCCACCAGGAAGACCCGGATGTCTCGGTCCCCGCTCATGTCTCTTCTCCGCCCTTTCGGCGAGCGACGGCCAGCTGGACCTCGGTGCCCTCACCGGGCGCGGTACGCAGGGTCACCGTACCCCCGTGGCGTTCCATCCTGCCGCGGATCGAGTCGGCCAAGCCGTGGCGGTCAACGGCGACGGCCGCCGGATCGAACCCGGTGCCCCGGTCCCGCACGAAAACATGCACCTGCCCAGGCTCGACCTCGGCATAGACACTGACCTCGGTGATCCCGGCGTGCTTGGCCGCGTTGACCATCGCCTCCCGGCTGGCCTGCACCAGCGCCGGCAGCGGTTCCTCCAGGACACAGTCGCCCACCACGACGACCTGCATGCTCACCGCGTAGGTGTCCTCCACCTCGCCGGCGGCGGCGTGCAGCGTCGCGGCGAACGCCGACGCCGCAGCGGTGTCGCCCGTGCCGGTCTGCGTCGCTCGACCATAGCCTTGCGGTCCGTAGAGCCAGGAGCGAAGCTCCCGCTCCTGGCCGCGGGCCAGCCGGCGGACCTCCCGGGCCGAGTCGGACTGCTGCTGGATCAGCGCCAGCGTCTGCAGCACGGAGTCGTGCAGGTGCGCGGCGATCTCAGCCCGTTCCTCGGTGCGGATCCGGGCCCGGCGTTCCTCGCCCAACGCGCGCATCAGCCGCAACCACCAGGGCACCGTGGGCACGGCCACCCCGACCAGGGTCGCGGCGGCGGCAAGCAGCGCGAACCGCACCTGACCCAGGTCGCCCTGGTTGAGCAGGAACACCGCGATCCCGCTGGTCACCAGCGCGATCCCGGCCAGCACTCGGAGCAGCGCCATCCTGCCGGTTCCTACGACCATGCCCGCGCCACTGCGCCAACGGGTCCGTTGGCCGGCGTCAGCCTCCCGCCACACCACACCCGCACCGACCAGGGCGACCCCCAGCGGTCCGGTCAACCAACCACCCCACGCGGTGCCCAGCGCACCCCCGGCCAATGCCAGACCGGCGCCGAGCACGACCAGACCGACCGCCTGCTGCCTGTCCCGCGCGGTATCCGGTCGGCGGGCACCGGCATCGGTCGCCGGCACGAACGCCCACAGCAGCACGTAACCGATCAGTCCGGCTCCGCCCAGACCGGCGAGCGCGACGAGGACCACCCGTACCCACAGCACCGGGACACCGAGATGCTCGGCGATCCCGCTGGACACCCCGGCGATGACCCGCTCGCGGCGGTGCCGGCGCAACCGCAGCGGCCCGGCAACCGGCTGGGTGGGCAGCCGGGTTCTCCTCGCCTGGTCCGCCGGTGTGCTCACGATAGTCATCGTCACACGGGCAGACGTGCCGGGGGTATCAGGGTCGACCCCGGTATCCCCCGACCCGGGGACGGATCAGGGTGACCCCCGATGGTGCTCGCCACCGGTGACGGACAGGCTGGGCGGCGTGAGCGGAATCAGCGTGGAGCACACGCTACGGGACTTCTGGGCCACCAGGCCGCGCCGGCGAGCCGACGACCGCAAGATCGCCGGAGTCGCGGCGGCGGTCGGCCGGCGGTATGCCATCGACCCGGTGCTGGTTCGGGTGGCGTTCGTGATGGCCACCCTGTTCAGCTGGGCGGGGGTGCTGCTGTACCTGCTGGGCTGGCTGC
This sequence comes from Pseudonocardiales bacterium, assembly GCA_019243635.1. Taxonomy (GTDB): domain Bacteria; phylum Actinomycetota; class Actinomycetes; order Mycobacteriales; family Pseudonocardiaceae. The sequence goes on along the minus strand of JAFAUB010000023.1, from coordinate 84,800 downwards.
TGCTGCCCGTCGAGACAGACCAGGCACCCGGCGCGGGCGTGTTCGGACGCGGGCGCGGCTCGATGTCCGCGGTACTCACCGTGGTGCTCGTGCTGCTCCTGGTTCCGGCGACCAGGGCGGTGTTCGGTGGGCGCCCGTCGGGCGTGCTCGCGCTCGTCGTGGCCTTGGGCGCGCTGGTGCTGCTGCACCGCTCGCGGGCCACGCTGGGCGAGGTCCCGGGGTCGCCGCCTCCCGCGGCGACCCCGCCCACAGCGACACCGTCTGAGGGGACACCGTCTGAGGGGACGACGACACCGGCTCTGAACACGACGACCGACGATGCCGAGCGGCCCGCTCCACCGGCGTGGGACCCGCTGGGGGTGGCACCGTTCGCCTGGGACCTCCCGGAACCCTCAGCGCCCGCGCCCACCACGCCACCACGGGGTGCCCGATCCAAGGTGACCCCGGTCACCCTCGGGCTCGCGCTGCTGGCCGGCGGCTTCGCGGTGACGTTCTGGACCGCGGTGTCGGCCGCCCAGGTCGCCGCCCTCCTGCTGGCTGTGGTCGGGATCGGTCTGGTGGTGGGCTCACTCCTGCAGGGCGGTCGGGGGCTGATCCTCGTCGCCGTCCCGCTGGCCCTGCTCATCTGGGTACTGCAGGCCACACCAGCGTCTGGCTTCAGGGTCGGCGGCAGTCACTGGGACCCGGTCACGGTCGCCCAGGTGCAGCCGCGCTACGCGGTCACCCTGGGCAACGGCCGGCTGGACCTCACCGGGCTGCGGTTGACGAAAGGTGAGACCGTGCGGACCAGCGTCTCGGTGGGCGTCGGGCAGACCCATGTCATCCTGCCACCGAACGTCGACGCCCAGGTGAGCTGCCAGACGCAGGTCGGTGGGGTCGACTGCCTCGGTCGTACCGGCTATGGCCATCCGTCCCGGGCGGCCGTGACCGACAACGCACCCGGTGGCCCCGCCGGCGGCAAGATCATCCTGGACGTGCGCTCCGGTGTCGGCCAGGTACACGTGGAGCGCGGATCATGAACGAACACCCAGCACCGCACGACGACGAGGCGGGTGCCCTGACCCCTCGGCGCGGGCCGGACCCGTTCACCCTGCTCGCCGGGCTGGGGGCGCTGGGAACCGCGGGCACCGCGCTGCTCGGCGGCATCGCCTGGCTGCCCGACGTGGACGGCCGGTGGGTGCTCGCGGCTCTGGCGCTGGCCGTCGGGCTGCTTCTGGTGGTCAGCTCACTCCGCCCACTGCGGCGTTGACTACGCTGCACAGCGCGCGACCAGCCCCACCGTCGCAGCCATGATCGACAGATCGCCGACCGCCACGTCGAAGTCCGACCAAAGACCGTGGCCGGACTCAGACTCGAAAGATCGAGACTAAGAGTCGGCTAAGCGAATACTAAGATCATTCACAGGGCACCTCATTTAGTCTTCCGTACTGTTACTCACGGACAAGACAGGGACCTCGGAGATGACAGGTAGCCGAGCCGCCCAAGCGGTCATGGAAGGGCAGGTCGTGTTTCCTAACGAGCACCAGGGCGTCTCCGCCATGTGGGGCGACGGCGTGAGCGTTCTTCCTGCGGCTACGACACCGCTCGCCCCGGCTGTGGATGGTCGACCCGCCGATCGAGCGAAGCGACCTGTCATGATCGCGGTCTTGCCGGCGGCCGGAGTAGGCCACTGCGCCCGCGTCAACGTCGCCTTCTCGACGAACGGTCGCTGGGGCGTGTGCCTGAGGGCCGATGACGAGGATCTGACCCTCGAGCACTGGACACTCGCCTCGGAGGAGGCGGTCTGTCGGACGGTTCCCGAGGTCGCGGTCGATCGACGAACGCACCCACTACCCCTCGACGACGGCCGAGTCCTCCTCCTGCGCGGCAAAGGAACCAGCAAAGCTGGACGGTACGCGTGCACGCTCCTGCGGCCTGGTGAGCGTGGCATCCTCAAGCAACGGCTCGCCGACATTCCAGGGCTGGGGGCCTACCTGGTACCGAGCCACAACTCCGGCCGGCTGGGGTTCCTCGTCACGATCGATGACCCGGAGCATTCGACGATCTGGCGGTTGTCCACCTCACCACCACACATCGAGCTGATCATGCGGATACCGGGCTCCCTCTCCGGGGGTATGTGGCTCGACGGTGACGAAAGCATACTGGCGGTCAACCAGTCGGTCGACGGTTGCCGTTCCCGCGGCATCGCCGTCGACCTCTCGCAGCGGTCGTGGCGAGGTATATGGTCGATTTCCGACGCGAGCATCGATCGAATCGTGCTCGCCAGCTCCCGGTCGAAGTTGGTCGTCGGCACCACCGACTCCGCTGGCGAAGAACGACTGGGCTGGACACGCCTCGGTGATTCCACCGTACGCTTTCCCGAGATCTTGCACCGAGCGGGCTGTGTGCGCCACGCGCTGGCCCTCGACGAGCCCGGCGAGCAGCTGCTGATGTGCGAGGTGGCGGAAGCGGTATCCCGATTACTCGTCTACCGCCCAGCTGATGACCGTCTCACACCCATCGCCAGCCCGCCGGGTGTCGTATCGACTCCCGCGTCCTGGGCCGGCGATCTCGTCCGGCTACGGTTCTCGGCTCCACACCAACCTCCCACGCTCGCCACCGTGCGGCTTGGAGCCAAGGGGCGCGACGAGCAGCTGCGGGCGGTTGTCGACAACTGAGCCGGCGCCTGGGCACGGAGACAACGGCGCCACCTCCGTGCCCAGGCGCACGCAGCTTAGCCGAAGAGGCACGAACACCCGCTACGCCGACCTCGGTCCGGCCCGCTCGCTCACCGCACCCTAGCTAAGCCTGCTCTCGGCCCAGTCCAGGCGACGCATCAGCATGCTGGCGAACGCCAGATACTCCAAGACCTCATGCACGGTGGCGGGAACAGATCTACCGCCGTCGTGCGCGTCTCGCAGCCCGAGCATGGCACCGATGAACAAGAGCCGGAAACCCTCTTGCTCGTCCCGCGCCGATCGGCCCGTTGCTGTGGTTATGTCGAGTCTCGGCGGCCTCGCGCCGAACACCGACTCCATGAGCGGGTGCCCGGAGTCACCCCTCGCCGTAAGACGCTGAACCCGTTCTTCGACCAACCTCATCGCCTCGCGGACCGCCTCGAGAATCCGTCCGCGCTCCACCAGCGCAAGGGCACCGGACATTGTTGAGTGCAGAACCGGGACAGCGAAATCCGGGACCACCGCTCGCTCGTTCGGCACACAGGTCACCTCGACGTGGTCGTCAACGGTACTGGCGCCAGGCATGTGCGGATGGATGACGTCGATCACCACCATCATTCGGGGCTCGTCGTAGCCAGGACGATACTCTATGCGGTCTCCTACCTGCACCTCCGTTCCGATCGGCAGGCGGATGGTGTTGTCCTCCAGCCGCGCGGGGGACCCTAGGCGCCTTTCCGTCCCCGCACGTTGTCGACGAATGAGCGTGACGAACGTCGTGAAGAAGATCATCTCATGCCCGAGGCATCGCTAACCCGCAGCCAATCCCCGGGACGGCATGTGCGGCAACGGGCGTGGTGGGACGTCGATCTCTTTCATCCGGCGGACGTAGGTGTGGTAGTGACGGCGTGCCTCACCGAGGCGTCCGGCGTCGAACAGGGCTTCGACGAGGGTGAGATGGGCTTTCTCGTCGTAGCCGTCCCGTTCGAGCAGGCGCAGTGTGTACCGCACGACCGCGTCGGTGTCACCCGCGTCGTGTAGCCGTGTGATCAGCGCCCGGAGGAGGGTGATGTAGGTGGACTGGACCTCGTCCGCCAGTGCACCGGCCCATTCCTGGTAGGGGTCGTCTTCGAGGAAGCCCCCGGTGTGGGCGGTGACGGCGGCCGCGAGTCGCGCGGTCGCATCCGGCTCCGCGGCCCGGTCCGCGTCGAGCGCGGTGGTGGCTTGAGCGAGGAAGTCCTCGACGTCGACGCGGACCTGGGCGGGGTTCAACGACACCGCGCCGTCGGTGGTGATCAATGGATCCTCGCCTGCCGGGTATGGTTGCAGCGCATCGCGGAGGGTGGAGAGCAGCACGGAGAGGCGATTGCCGGCTACGGCCGGGTCCACCTCCGGCCACAGCATCTCCATCAGCTGATGACGGGAAGTCGGCCGGCGCCGCGCGACCAGGAGCCTCAGCAGGTCCCGGGCTTTTCTCGACTTCCATTCGACAGTCGGAATCGGGACCCCGTCGCGGACCACCCGGAACCCCCCCAGCGTCTGGATGAACATCGCGGGCGCGGAACGGGCCACGACCCCCAGCGGCCCAGCGACCACCCGTGACTCGACATCGACGCCGTGGTCCCGAAGCATCCGCTCCGCGAGGTAGACGTCGAGGTCGGGGATGGGCGCGCCGATGCGACCGGCCACGACTCGTGTCGCGGCCTCCTCCAGGCGACAGCCCGTCTCCTGCCAGATGTCGATCGCCTCCCGCAGCGACGTGGTATCCACGGCGGGATCGCGGGAGGCCAGCACACCCAGAGTGATGGCCTCGGCCAGCCCTGGCTTGTCCCGCCGTTGCCGTGCGGCCGCGGTAGCCCGGTCGGCATCCGTGCAGGCGCGCTGCCGGTCACTGCCCATCAACTCGACCCAGCCGCGGGCCAGGAATGCCGGCACCGTGCGAAGCCCCTCCCCCAGCTCGACGGCTCGGGTCGCGCTCTCGCGAGCTAGCTCCAGGTCATCAGTGGCATCGACGTGCGCGAGACCGATCAGCGCCGAGCTGAGGCCGAACACCTCATGGTTCGGCTCAGCAAGAGCCAGCGCCTCCTCGTACGCCGCCCGGGCTCGGGTCAGCTGACGCCTGGTCCGATGCAGATCACCGAGACCGCACAGCGGCCAGGCCAGAAACCGGGAACCGAGGCGCTGGAAGAGGTCGACAGCCGTGGCGAGATCGCCCGCCGCCGCCTCCAACATCCCCAGCCGGCTGCGGGCGCGGCCGCGGGTGGTGAGCCCGCACGCGACGAGGAACGGGTTCTCGCATCGCTCGCTGAGGCTCAACACGATCTGGGAGTCGGCCAGCGCAAGCCGAGGCGCACCTGCTTCGAAGTGGTGGAACGCTCGGTAAGCCCGAATCCACGTCACCTGGAGCAGGTCGTCGCTCGCCTCGGCGCTGCGCAGGGCGTCGGTGCAGTGGGCGAGGGATTGCCGCCAGTCACCCTCGGCAGCGGCGAGGAGCGCGAAGACATGGTGGACCCGGGACCACGCGCGTGGCTCGTCGCACCGTCGGGCCGCGGCACGGGCTCGTTCCGCGATCATTCGCAGCCCCGCGATGTCACCGGTCATCCGGAGGGCGCCGGCCGACAGCGCGAGTACGCGGGTCTCGTCGAGCGTGTCCTCCCGGTCCAGCCGGGTTCGCCGGGTCAGCGACAGTACCTCGGCAAGCTCGCCCTTGGCGAAAGCGACCAGGCCGACCCGCCAGGAGAGCCCGGGATCCAGCTCATTCCGGTCGTAGCCGGCGCGCTGGAAGTGCCACAGCGCCTGTGCCCACTGTCCCCGGACCTGCTGTGCCTGCCCGAGAACGCGGTGGATCCGCGGGTCGTCGAGGTACTCGGCCGGCATGCCGGCGGCCTGTGCCACGTTGTCGAGTCGGCCGCTCTCCACCATCGCGCCACCATGCTCGATGAGCAGCGCAGCGCACGCGGCGTGATCACCTGCCGCGAGGAGATGTCGCAGGGCGTCGGCCTGTGCCCCTCGCCCGGCACACTCGCCGGCCGCTGTCAGGTGCAGTGCTCTCCGCTCGCTGAAGGACGGCGTCGCCTCGTGCTCGAAATAGTCACGCAACGGACGCACGAGCGCCCAACCGGCGCCCCCGCCGGTGCGTCGTACGAGTCCCTGGCGGCTCAGCTCGGTGAGGGCCCTCGCATCGTGAGGCTCGCGCACGATCTCCGTCGCGGACCTGACCTCGCCGAAGATCGCCAACCTGCGTAGCAGCCGTTGAACCCACTCGGGAGCGGGGCCGATGACCTCCTCGGCCAGATAGCTGTGAAATCGCTGTCCCGGCTGGGACAGTTGTTCCACTGCGGCCAGGCGTTGGTCCACCCCAACACATCGCAACATCTCCACCGCGCAGTGCACGGCCACCGGCCAACCGGCAGTGTGCTTCCACACTCGCCTCGACAGGCCTGACGGATCCTTTCCCACAGTCTTGCGCAGGAGTGCCTCGACGTCGGCAACGTCGAGGGCGAGATCCGGCGCGTGGATCTCCGTGACGAAACCGCGACCCCGTAGCCGCTCCAAGGAGAACGGGAGCTCCCGTCGGGATATCAGGACCAGATGCAGCCGATCCGGTGCTCGCCGGCACAGACTCTCGACGATGGCCGCCGCGTCGCTATCCGGCTGCAGCCCGTGCAGGTCATCGAGGACCAGCGTGAGGTCCTTGCTCAGGACGGTGCGCAACCAGGCACAGGCGGCCGCTACCGAGGACCCCACCCGATCCCTGTCCCCCGCCGCCGTACCCCGCATCGGCGCAGGCCCCGACACGTGCGCCTGCAACGCCCCGAACAGGGCGGCCAGCAGGCGGTCCGCGTCGCCCTCGTGGTGCTCATACCGCAGCCACGCGGTCGGGCGGTCGCGCGACCACACCTCCACCGCCGTGGTCTTGCCCCAGCCGGCCGCGCCGATCACCACACAGATCCGCCGCTTCGCGTTACGGTCCAGCAGATCGTCAACCGACGGGCGCTCGACCCGCTCGTCCGCTGAGCCGGATGGGTCGTCCATTCCCGGCAGCGACGGCGGAGTAGTGGAGTGGGGACTCAGTGTTGCCTCCATGGAGTGAGTGGACATCTGTGCCTCCGGCGGGCACGAGGTGGACGTCACAGACGCGATCTTCGGGAGATGACTCTGGGTAATGCGATCACCCCTCTGGGGTCAACCGGCCACAGTTAACGAAGAAGTCGCGCCCGATGTCCGCTTTGTTACTTAAAAATAAAATTATTACTATATGGTGTGAATGACGCCGTAGCGTGACCCGGGACCCCGGCGGCGGACCGCTCGGCGCGATCCACCCGACCCGACGTGGTGCCGGGCTAGGCTGCCACCATGAGCAGGCCGACCCAGAGCCCGCAGCGGGGCCCGCTGCGGGTGGTCGTTGTCGATGACCACCAGATGGTGCTGGACGGGCTGCGCGCGATGCTCGCCGCCTACTCCGACCAGGTCGAGATCGTCGGCGAGGCCATCGAACCGGAGCTCGCGATAAAGGTCATCACCGGGCAGGAGCCCGACATCACCTTGCTCGATGTCCGGTTACGGGGCTCCAGCGGGCTGGACCTGTGCGCGGAGATCCGTAGGCGACAACCCGCTTGCAAGGTCGTGTTCCTGACCGTCTACGACGACGAGCAGTACCTCTACCAGGCACTACGGCTCGGCGCCGCCGGGTTCCTGCTCAAGCGGGTACGCGGCGCGGAGCTGGTGGATCACCTGCGGCGGATCCACCAGGGCGAGGTCCTGATCGATCCCAGCCTGGCGACGAAGGTCGCGATGTCGGTGGCCCACCTGCGGGGTGGGGAGTTCTGGCCAGGGGCGCACCTCGGGTTGACCCAGCGCGAGAGCGAGGTGCTCGCGCTCATGGTGGCCGGGCTGTCCAACCGCGCCATCGCCGGCCGACTGTCCGTCAGCGAGGAGACCGTCAAGACGCACGCCCGCGGGCTCTACCGCAAGCTGGACGTCCCGGACCGCTCCGGCGCGGTCGCCGCGGCGCTGCGCGAGGGGGTGTTCCAGTGATCCGCTCGCGGCTGGGCCTGGCCGACCCCGAGTCCGACGCAGACTCCGACGCCCAGCTGCTGCACCGGGTGATCGAGATCCTGTCGGCGGGTCGAGACCTCGACGGGATCGCCCAAGGGGTGGCCGACCTGATCACCGAGACCACCTCCACCGACGTCTGCTTCGTGCACCTGCTGGATCCGGCCGGCGACCGGTTGCGCCTGCGCGGTGCCACTGCGCCCTTCGATCAGCTGGCCCGGAGGATCGAGCTACCGGTCGGTGAGGGGGTGTCCGGGTGGGTGGCCGCGCACGGCGCGCCGGTGGTGATCACCGACAACAAGCGCGCGGATCCGCGTTACCGCTACATCCCCGAGCTGCGTGGGGAGGAGTTCATCTCGATGGCCTCGGTGCCGATGATCACCCGGCCCGGTGACCTGGTGGGTGTGCTCAACGTGCACACCCGGGAGCGCCGCGAGTTCACCGAGGCCGACGTCGAGCTGCTGGGCTCGGTGGCGGGTCTGATGGCCGGCGCCATCGAGAACGCCAGCCTGCACAGCAGGCTCGCCGAGCGGGAGGAGGCGAGGGAGCGCTTCGCCGAGCGGATCGTGCTGCTCCAAGAGACCGAGCGGCGTCGGCTCGCCGGCGAGATCCACGACGGCATCAGCCAGCGCATCGTCAGCCTGTCGTTTCACCTCTCGGCGGCGGCGGACGCGGTCGTCTCCGACCCGGCCGGCGCCGCCGAGCAGATCGCCCGCGCCCAGGAGCTCGCCGCAGGAGCGCTGGAGGAGACCCGGCACGCGATCGCCGGGCTACGCCCCCCCGTGCTGGACGACCTCGGGCTGGCCGCCAGCCTGGAGAGCCTCGCGCGGTCGGTCCCGCTGCCCAACGTCCGGGTGGACACCGTGACCACCAGCCTGCCCGAGCACGCCGAGACCGCCGTCTACCGGATCGCCCAGGAGGCGCTGCAGAACGTGATGAAGCACGCCGGCGCCGCGCACGTGCAGCTGCGGCTCTCGGTGGCCGCCGGCGCGGTCCTGCTCGAGATCTCCGACGACGGCGTCGGCTTCGACCCGGCCACCACGACCAGGCGAGCCGGGCCGGTGGGACACGGCCTGCCGGGCATGCGACAGCGCGCCGAGCTGCTGGGCGGGCAGCTCACCACGGACAGCACCCCCGGCCGCGGCACCGTGGTACGCCTGCGGGTGCCCCTCACCCAAGAGCGGTAGCGGTCGTGCACAGCCACACCCGCGAATCCGGGCAGGATGCCGAACTCGGCGAAGGAGTCCAGGTCCCGGCCACCAAGGTGGTAGGCGGTGGCGCCTTCGCCCACGTGGCCAGCTCGGCCTCGATGGCCCTCAGCTCCGCCTCTCGCGCTGCCAAGCCACCCCGGTAGGTCGCCACCACCCGGTTCAGCGCCGGCTCGTCGAAGACCTGCCCGACGACCCATCCCCGGTGCGTCAGCGTCCACTCGCTCCCGCCTCGCCAGATCCGGCCGTGCCGCATCAGCACCGCGTTCAACCGCCGCTGCATCCGTTTGCGGTCATCCAGCACATCCCCCCGGGCCCGGACCAGATCCCGCACCGCCTCCTCCGCCGGCGTCGGCACCCGGACCGCAGTCAGCTCCCCAGCCCGGTGCAAACGAGCCGACTCCGATCCCATCCCGCTCATCCGTCCTCACCCGATCCGAGGACCCCTTCGGGACCAACGACGGTGCGACCACCTCACCGGCCACCCCCATCGACGACAGCAACCGATACAGCTCATAACCACCCGGCCCAGCCGCATAACACGCCGACAGCATGCGCCGATCAGGAAACCGCCCGATCAGCCCGCCGTATCGACTCCTCATCATCGAAGACCCGGTCCACGACCGGTATCTCCTCCCCCGGACCCAACACCCCCACCACGACCGTGTTCATCGAGGTGTCCATCCCCAGATGGATCAGTCCCGCCGATGCCATACTGGACCTCACGGTCGGCTCCCCTCTGCCTGTGGCTCCGTCCACCGCCTGGTGACACGCACCTACCAGCGTCAGACGACCCACGACACAAGCCAGTGGCTACCGGCAGAAACCGGAGCCGGCCGTTTCATGCTGACTTACGCCAGATCGTGCCCAGACGCCTGACAGAGTGTCTGGGGGTGGTAGCGAGCGTGGATAGGAATCGATATAAGCTGTCCTTCTTGATCCGGATCCCGGGGCTCCTCGACATCATGGGTGGTTGCTGTGCGAGTACTTCTCATATCAATGCGCGGATGTGGTGTTCGCCGTGCGAGGGTACCATGACGGGGCCCGGTGAGGGAGCGACAGTCACGCCCCAGTCACCGCCACCGCGCTGGGTGTACGTCGTCAGGACGCTGCGTGCTCTCGTGCCGATCGTGGCATTGATCGCGGTGGGCGTGATCCATTTCATCTCCGAGGCCGTCCAGCTAGGTGAAATCGTGGACGGTGGTGGATTCCTGGTCGTCAAGTTCCTGCTCGCGATCGTGCTGATTATCGCGGCGGGTAGCCTGGGCGGTCGGGTCGCGGGCCGCGTCGGCCAGCCCCGCGTCGTGGGGGAGATGATGGCCGGGATCGCGCTCGGTCCGTCGCTGCTCGGCCAGTTCGCGCCGGGAGCCGAACACTGGTTGTTTCCCTTGCGACTGATTCCGCACCTGAGCCTGATCGCCCAGTTGACGATCATCGTGTTCGTATTCCTGCTCGGCGCCGACCTTCCGCTAGGGCTACTACGCGGGTCAGGTCGCAGGGTGACCGTGCTGGGGGTCGGCATGGTCGCCATACCGGTCATGTGCGGGATCCTGCTGGCTGACGGCATCCTGTCCAGGCAGTATCGTCCCGCCGGTGTGGCGCTGGCCCCATTCCTGCTGTTCGTCGGCGTTTCGACGGGCGTCACCGCGTTCCCCGTGCTGGTCAGGATCCTCGACGAACATGGTCTGGTCAGATCGAAGATCGGGGCGCTGGGCCTGACCGCGGCCGGTATCGGTGACGCCATCGCCTGGTGCCTGCTCGCCGTCGCCGTCGCGGCGATACACGACGACTCCGCGACGGTGGCCATCCGGACCGTCGCACTGCTCATCGTGTTTGCCGGGGCTGTATGGATCGTTTTCCGTCCCGCGTTACGCCAGTTCCTGGCTTTCACCGAGAAGAACGCCGCAGCACGGGCCGGCTTAACCCCCGTGCTGTTGCTCAGCGCGGTGGGCGGAGCCTTCATCACCGAACGGATCGGCGTCCACGCGATCTTCGGAGCGTTCCTGGTGGGCATGGCGGTACCGCGGAAGAACATTCTGGTTCAGGATCTCACCAAGGCCGTCGAACGCGGGATAGCCGTCATCCTTCCACTGTTCTTCGCAGTGGTCGGCCTCGAAGTACAGGTCGGTTTCCTGGGAAACCCGCAGGACCTTCTGGCATGCGGGCTGATGATCGTGACAGCCATGGCGAGCAAGATAGGCACGACAACCCTGATCGCCCGGTTGACGAAGCTGACCTGGCGGGATTCCGTAGGACTCGGCCTCATGATGAACTGCCGAGGGCTGACCGAGCTCGTGGTGATCACCACCGGGCTGTCCCTCGGGATCATCCGGCAGGACTTGTTCGTCATATTCGTCGTAATGACACTGGTGACGACGACGATGACCGGGCCGCTGCTCGGCCGACTCAAGCTGGGCAGGGAGGACTCGTCCACCGAACCGGCCGTTCAGGGACCTGAACCAGCCGGTTCAGAACCGTCCCAGCCGTCACGAGCGCGTCAGCCGCCGCTTGATCGCAGGGAACGCGATGATCGCCAGCACCCATCCCAAGCCCGCCAAGACGACCTTGAACACCTCGAGCCCTACGGAGGCCGAGTCCCACAGGTCCCGTTGACCGAAGTTCATGAACGGGATCAGCACGTTCAGAGTGTAGAAGATCGGGTTGAAATGAACTTCTCTGCCGCCTGGCCCAGGTATTAACGCATGCGGCTTCCAGACCCAGAACACCACGACACCCAGCAGCAGCACACTCACGAACGGGATCACGGCCCGGTGGGGGAGGTAGCCGTAGCCCATCAACCTGTCCTGTAAATATGCAAACATCTTACGGCGGGTGGGCAGAGTGTCCCGGCGGCGCCTTTCCTGCGCCAACTTCACCTTGCGGGCCGAGTCCTCGTACCCGAGCCGCCAGTAGGACCGAGCCATCTGGTCGTAGGGCTGCGGCTCGTAGTCGTTCTCGGCCAACCACTGCAACCGGGTTTCCGGGTCCATAGGCGGGATCAGCGTCTCATAGGAGAGTCCCGTGATATCGATCTGGTCGGGCCGCACCCCCCGCTTGTCATCGAGCTCGACCATCTTGCCGTAGCGCAGGCTGATCCGCCCGGCCTGGCACCTAGCGGGCATGAGCATGCGCTCGGCCTGCATGTCTTCGGCGTTGAGCGCGACGCCCTTCTCGTTGTTGACCTCCGCGTCGCTGAAGTCGAGGTTCCGACTGATACGCGCCCCCTTCAGCCTGATCTCCCCCCACGAGGTGAAACCCGTGTCGCAGGTCATATCGATGTCGACGCGCAGCCCGTCGGCGACGAGCGCCAGGCCGGATTCACCACTGACGATCTCCGCTTTGGTGACCTCATTGGCGCGCATTGTGGCAGGTCTAGTCCGGGTATCACGTCTCCACTTCTTCGCCAGGTATCCTCCGGCGGGCGGGTTCCTTACGGGTCTCGGTTCGACCGGTTCCACACCGCAGGTGAGCATCCGCTCGATGCAGGTGTGGGACAGCTGCGCCTCGGTCAGGCTCGCGCCGGTGAGACGAGCGCTGGTGAAGCTCAGCTTGCCCCCGATGTGCGCGCCGATCAGGCACACTGTGCCATCCACGGTGAACTCGTCGCGGCAGAACATGTCCTGGTCAACGATCAGCCGGGGCGCGTGCAGCGCGACATTACCGGGGTTGTGCAGCGTGGCGTTGCTGAGGTTGAACTCGCCGTTGACGTGGACATCGGTCAGGTCGATCATGCCTTCCGCGCTGAAACCCTCGTCGCAGCACAGGTCGCTCCCGACAGTGAGCTGATCGGCCTGAATCGCTATGCCGCCGGGGTTGCGGACCGCAGTCGTGCTGAAGTTCAAGGCGCCCTTGATATGCGCCCCGCGGAGGCTGACCCCCCCGTCGACCGCGAGCCTTTCCCGACAGTACATGTCGTCCACGACGACGAGCCGGTCGGCACGCAGCGCGACTTCTCCCGGATGGGACAGCCTGGACGCGCTGAAGCGGACCTCACCGCCGACCCGCGCCGCCACCAGGCTGATCATGCCCTCGGCGACGAAACCGTCCTGGCAGTACAGGTGGCTACCCACGATGAGCTGGTCAGCGTCGAGAACGATCCCGTCAACATTGCGCAGCGTGGCGTCGTTGAAGTTGAGCTGCCCGGTGATATGGGCGCCACGGAGGCTGATCACGCCGTCAACCTCGAGTTTCTGCCTGCAGTACATGTCTGCGGCCACGTACAGCCGGTCGGCGCACAGCGCGACTTCTCCCGGATGGGACAGCCTGGACGCGCTGAAGCGGACCTCACCGCCGACCCGGGCGGCCACCAGGCTGATCCCGCCCTCCGCGACGAAACCGTCCTGGCAGTACAGGTGGCTACCCACGACAAGCTGGTCGCCGCACAGCGCGACCTTCTCGGGGTTGTGCAGGGTCGCGTGGTTGAAGTTGAGCTGACCCTTGATATGCGCGCCGCGGAGGCTGATCGCCCCGACCACCTTGAGGTCTTGTCGGCAGTACATGTCGTCGCTCACGTACAGCCGGTCGGCGCGCAACGCGGTCCTGCCCGGATGGGACAGCCTGGACGCGCTGAGGCGGACCTCACCGCCGACCCGGGCGGCCACCAGGCTGACCTCGCCCTCGGTGGTGAAATCGTCCTGGCAGTACAGGTGGCGGCCGACGACGAGGTGGTCGGCGCGCAGCGCGACCTTCTCGGGGTTGTGCAGGGTCGCGTGGTTGAAGTTGAGCTGCCCCTTGATCTGGCCATTGGCCAGCCTTACCTCGCCCTCGGCGACGAATCCCTCCCGGCAGTACATGTCCTTCTCGACGGTGATGCGGTCGGCGCGCAGCGCGACTTCTCCCGGATGTAACAGCCTGGACGCGCTGAAGCGCAGCTCACCGCCGATCCGGGCGGCCACCAGGCTGACCTCGCCCTCCGCGACGGCCCCGTCGCGGCAGAAGAAGTCACCCGCCACCACCAGGCCGTCCCCACGCACCGCCACCTCCCCGGGGTTCGACAGCACCGAGCTGCTGAGCACGAGCTGGCCACCGATGTAGGCCCCGGCCAGGTCCACCATCCCGTCGACCTGGCAGCCCCGCAGATGCAGGTCACCCGCGCACCTCAGCCAGGAGCCCTGCACTCCCGGCAGATGGCACCCGTAGAGTCGGATCGACCGGGACGTGCTGTCGGCGATCACCAGTGGCTCGTCGAGCACGCACTGCTGCAACAGCAGCGGCGGCGCGAAGTCGATGCCGCGCAGATCCAGCCGGCCGATGATCCGCGCCCCTGACAGGAACACCGACGGTGAGTGCCCCGGGCTCTGCTGGTTCTTCTGCTGCTCATCGACGAGCGGGCGCCCCACCAGGAGATCCCTGATCACCTCAGCTCGGACGGTGCGCTCCGGTCCCCACGACCGCGCGCCCGTGGGGTCGTCACACTGAGGATCCCTGCATAGATCGATATGCGTACCGTAGGGGAACTCCATCCACAGCCTCCGCTCAGGCTCGGACAGGCCGTCAGCACGCATCTCGATCTCCATCTCCGGCGGCGAGGACCAGGACAGTAGCCTCCGAACCAGAGGCTGACCGCAGTCAGCACGACGCGTGAAGCACCCAAGTATGGACGGCGGAGAGGTCGAGGATCAAGACCGCGTCCAGATCGCAACACCACGCCGACGCCCTGAATCTTCGCTGTTGAGCAGGTCGCGGAGGTGGGGAGGCCGACCTGTACTCGCAGGCCGTACAGGCGGGGTCAGCCGAGAACCAGATCGAAGGTACCGGTCCGTCCCTGGGCATCTGTCCAGGTACCGAGGACGAAGCGGGTGGGTCGAGCTGTTCGGATAAGTGCCATGTTCCGGATATCTGGAAGGGCGGACTGAATTTGCTCGACGCGCCGAGCCGGACGTGGGGGATGTCCGAGCCCAGGTATGTGATCCGAGTGGAGGCGGGCACGGCGGCGGTTGCGAGCACAGCCGCCGCGGCGAGAATGCGGTAAATCACGATGGCACTCCCGGTCCGGGTCGGAAGGTGGAAGCGGGGCTGTCTCATCGGGGCACCAGCGTGAAGGTCCCGATGTTGCCATCGACATCGGTCCAGGTCTCGACGAGCCGACCAACGACCTCGACCTGGATGGCCCGCGCCGGCTGGAGGAGTTCGTCGCCGCCGCCGCGAGCCGGAGTCTTCACGCCCGACGGCAGCGACGGCCACTTCCCGTGGTGTGTCGCTCAGCTCACCCGGGCCGAGGTGACCGCGGCTCGCGGTCTGTCGGTCGGACCGGAAGCTCAAGCGGCTCGACCCGGGCGTGGCCGTGCCGATTCGGGCAGGAGCGCTGTGCGGAAGCTGGCACAGTGACGGTGTCGGGTCAGCATCGGCGCAGAGCGGAGGCGCGCTTGTGACGGAGGGCCCCCAGGCGGCTGGGCGGGAGCAGCTCCCGGATATCGACACCACGGTTCCGCACACGGCTCGGGTGTGGAACTACTGGCTTGGTGGCAAGGACAACTACCCGGTCGACGAAGAGGCCGGTGACCGGATTAGTGCCGTCATGCCAGGCATCGTCGACACCGCCCGCGCCGTCCGGAGTTTCCTGGTCCGCGCGGTCGGGTACCTGGTCGGCGAGGTGGGTGTCCGTCAGTTACTCGACATCGGCACCGGGCTACCCACCGTGAACAACACCCACCAGGTTGCCCAGGCGACCGCGCCGGAGTGTCGCATCGTCTATGCCGACAACGACCCGCTCGTGCTGGCTCATGCGCGGGCTCTGCTCAACAGCACGCCAGAGGGCGTCACCGACTACATCGACGCCGACCTGCGCGACCCCGACAAGATCGTGCGGGAGGCTGCCCGAACGCTGGACTTCACCCAGCCGGTCGCGCTGATGCTGCTCGGGATCTTGAACCACATCATGGACACCGACGAGTCGTACGCGATCGTGAACCGGCTGGTGGACGCTCTGCCCTCGGGTAGCTACCTGGTGATGTCACACTTCACATCCCTCATCGACACCGAGATCGTGGAAAAGGGCATGCGGATCTACAACGACAGCGGGGGAACCCCACCGGTGAGGGGCCGCAGCCGCCAGGAGCTCCTCCGGTACTTCGACCGCCTGGAGCTGCTGGAACCCGGCCTGGTCTCGGTGTCGCTGTGGCGCCCAGACTCCAGCAACGTCGGCACCCCGGCCGAGGTGTACGAGTTCTGCGGGGTGGGCCGAAAGCCCTGACCGAACTCTCAGCTCAGAGTTCTGCGAGGGTACTGCTGAAGAACCTGGTCGTCTCGGCGGGGCACTTGGCCTGGACGCACAGGCGGTCCATGACCACCAGATAATGCCGGACATACCAGCGCTTATCCAGGTAGAGTGCGCTGGCCAACTGTTCGAGATACACGATGTCCGGCAGGTCGGGTTCGGAGAAACGCAGGATCGTGAACGGACCACCCACCGCCGGGTGTGCACCGGAGTAGATCGGTATCACCTGAAGTGTGATGTTGGGGAGCTCGGCCATCTCGATCAGATGCTGGAGCTGCGCCCGGATCACCGAACGCCCGTCGATCCGCCATAGCGCAGCCTCGTCGATCACGGCCCATAGCTGGGGTGCTCCGGGCTGGGTGAGCATCTCCTGACGTCTCATCCGCAACGCAACCCGGCGCTCGATATCGTCGCCGGATCCGCTCAGGTCGCCAAGCTGGACGACAGCGCGGGCGACCTCCCGGGTCTGCAGCAGGCCGGGCATGAGCTGGGGCTCATAGGTGCGGATGAGGGAGCTGGCCTGCTCCAGGCCCAGGTACATCTCAAACCAGCTCGGCAGGACGTCACTGTAGTCGTGCCACCAACCGGGCACGTTGGACCGCCGGGCCAGCGCCAGGAACGCTCCTCGCTCCTGTTCGTCGGTAATGCCGTAGAGGGTGAGCAGATCCGCCACGTCACGCTCCTTGAAGCCGACCCGCCCGAGCTCCATGCGGCTGATCTTGGCATGGGACACCCGGATGGCATGGGCGGCCGCTCCGATGGTGGTTCCGCTCGCCTCACGGAGCCGACGTAGCTCAGCACCCAATGCGATGCGCAGCACGGTTGGTGCCTGCGGTTGGACCGGAGCGTGACCGTCGGTCGGATCCGCACCCGACTGAGACATTATCATCACTCCTCTACGGGGTATAAACCACTGATTCTCTCACCCTACGTAGGCCAGCGGCCAGCGAGCCGAACCGGCTGGTTCGGCGTGTCTGAGGCGGCCCGTCCCACCACCGGGCCGAGGGCCTACGCCGGTCCGGAATCCTCCACCTGACGTCGCTGCCACTCGTCCAGCTCCGAGCGCCACTCGCCACGTCGGTGGTCGTAGTGCACCGGCCCCTGCCGGAACACCGAGAGGTCGAGCGCGACCAGCGCCTGATACGCCACCGCGGGCAGATCGGCTTCCAGCACGATCTGCAGCCGGGTCGCGGCATCTTGCAGCACCAGCACCTCGGCCGAGGACGCGGTCGTGTGCCTGGCCTCGATCACCCGACCGACCAGGCGTTTCAGGCCCTGGGTGAGGTCTTCCGCCGCAGCGGACCCGAGACCCCTCAGAAATGCGTGCAGCGGCAGCGTGGCGAGCACCAGCCACTGCAGTTGTTCCAGGCCGCGACGGGTGGGGACCACCCGGGTGCACGCAACGACGTCGAGGGCACGGAAGGCGTCGACGATCGCCTGTTCCTCCTCGGCCGGCACCTCGGCAGTGACGAGGACCTCCGCCGCAAGCGGATCCGAGTCACTCACCACCGCTCACCATCCAGATCAGCGCGGCCTTCCCGCCGCTGGCGGTGGCCAGCCGGTGGCCGTCCGGGCTGAACGCCACCCCCACCACCACATTGTCGTGAGTGAACGCGGCGAGCTGCCGCCCACTGTCGACCTCCCACACCCGGGCGGTGTAGTCCTCGCCGGCGGTGGCCAGCCACTGCCCGTCCGGGCTGAACGCCACCCCCCGCACCGGCTTGTCGTGCGTGACCTTCGCGAGCTGCCGGCCGCTGTCGGTCTCCCAGAGCCGGGCGGTGCAGTCGTCGCCGGCGGTGGCCAGCCACTGCCCGTCCGGCCTGAACACCACCCCCCGCACCGGCTTGTCGTGCGTGACCTTCGCGAGCTGCCGCCCACTGTCGACCTCCCACACCCGGGCCGTGTGGTCCTCGCCGGCGGTGGCCAGCCGGTGGCCGTCCGGGCTGAACGTCACCCCCACCACCGGCCTGTCGTGAGTGAACGTGGCGAGCTGCCGCCCACTGTCGACCTCCCACACCCGGGCGGTGTAGTCCTCGCCGGCGGTGGCCAGCCACTGCCCGTCCGGGCTGAACGCCACCCCCACCACCACGTTGTCGTGAGTGACCTTGGCGAGCTGCCGCCCGCTGTCGGCGTCCCACACCCGGGCCGTGTCATCGTCACTGGCGCTGGCCAGCCAGCGCCCATCGGGGCTGAACGTCACGGTCCGCCCCCGCACATTCGCGAGTCGCGCACGCGCGTTGCGCCGCACGCCCTTGTGCGTCATGCTCAGACGTTCCTGTTCACTGGTGGCATCCCAGATCCGCACATTCCTGTCGGCGCTGGCGGTGGCCAGCCGGTGGCCGTCCGGGCTGAACGCGACAGCGCTGACCGCCCTGCGGTGCCGCAGGATCCGCACCGCTGTGGGGTGGTGGGCGATGGTGGGTGATGGTGTCGGGTCGGGAAGCTCCCGGCGAGCCCGAGCCAGCAGAGCCGCGGTGTCCCGATAGGTGGGGTCCAGCCGCTCCAGCGCCTCGATCGCCTCCTGCCACTCACCGGCGTCGAGGAGGCGCAGCGCGGTGCGGTACCGCAAGGCGATCTGTTCCGCCTGTGCCGCGGCGGCGAGCTGCGTCCGCGCCGAGCTGACCAGCCCGTCTAGTTCCGCAGCGGCTGAGTCCACGATGTGCAGTCGCTCACCGATCTTGACCACCGCCGCCCACTGCTCGGCCCGGTGCAGCCGGCGAGCCTCGGCTTGCCAGCCGGCGATCTGCTGGCGGCGCCGGGCGTTGTCCAACAGACGACCGACGTCCCGGTAAGCAGGGTCGGCCTCGATGACCATCGTGAACATCGTGACGGCCTCGTCCCAGTCCAAGGCCTCCGCCGCCGCGCACGCGTGGGCGTAGCGGGTGGCCAGCCGCTGCTGGTGGCGAGCCTGCTCCAGCTTGACGGCAACGTCCGGATGCTGCTGAGGGCGGTGGGCGAGAACCTGCTGCAGCAGCCCCACGGCCTGGTCCCAGCGCTCGGTCCAGAACGCGGACAGCGCCTGGTCATAGAGAGCCTCCACCTCCCACGCACCGATCGGGTCCGGGGGTGGACGGAGCCGCGGTGGCGCAGGACTGGTGCTGTCGAAGATGCGCCCTTCGGGCGCGCGCAGATACAGCACCGGCGTGCCCCACTCCAGGGTGTCCTTGTTGTCCAGCCGCAGTGCGCGGCGGGCGCGCATGACGCTGTCATCCACCGGCCGGCGTTTAGCCACGCTCTCGTAGAACGTCTCGGCGAACACGATCGCGGCCGGATCGGAGATCTCGAACTGCATCGCCACCACCGCCGGGATCCATCGGCGCACCAGCGCCCCGGCTGTGCTGGAGAACGCGTCCAAGGCGCTACCCCGCCCGGTGTCGCAGGCATTGAGCACCACCAGCCGCAGCGTGTGATGCTCGGCGAGGAGCCGGCTGAGATCGTCGGCACCGACCCGGCGGGTGCGGCCCGTATGGTCGGCCAACGCCAGGGTGCCCTCTTCGGTGTCCCGGTTGTACCCGCCGTGACCCACAAAGTGGAAAACGTGCCAGGGACCCTGGTCCAGCGCGTCCTGCAGGGCGTTGTAGGTCTGCCCGGCCACCCAGGACAGTTCCACCAACCCCTCGCGCTTCAGACCCTCCACCGCGGTGCGCAGCCGCCGCCGCTCCTCGTCGACCTCCAACGAGTGCTGATCACCCGGGCGGGCCACCATGCCCAGGATCCGCAGCGGCAGAACGGCCTCCAGCGGCTGCCGAGGCGCCAGCACCTCGGGGTAGCGCACCAGCGGCATGGTCAAACCCAGGTAGTCCTGCTGGCCGGGATCGAACAGGAACTCCCACGGCAGCCGGGCCAGCTCCGGCGGGCGTACGCGCAGCACCAGCCGCAGCGCACAGTCCTTCTCCCGAGCGCGCTGCCTGCTGGCCACGTACAGACTCCGCACATCGTCGGCGACCAGTGCCTCGAACAACCGCTGACCCAGATCTCGCACGGGCCGCTCGTCGGCGGTGGGCGCGCCACGCAGCACCGCCGACGACGCCAACACCTTGTCCCTGACCACGGCGAGATGGTGGTCGAGGTCAGCGGAGCTCAAGAGCAGACGCATGGTGGCGGCGGCCTCTCCACCAGGCGCACGAGCCGCCACCGGGTAGGTGCCGCCGGTACCCGGATTTATCTCGAGCTCGAAGTCGAGCGTAGTCATGCTCGCCCCCAGGCAGGTCACACTGCGCGCCCTCACGCGAGTCGTCGGCGAATCTCAGGAACTACCCCCCTGCCAGCAACAGACTACTTGTTGTCACCTGTGACTGTGCTGAGAAAGACGCCGACCCACTCATGGGTTATTCCCATTCGATGGTGCCGGGAGGCTTGCTGGTCACGTCGAGCACCACGCGGTTGATCTCGGGTACCTCGTTGGTGATCCGGCCGGAGATACGGGCCAGCACGTCGTAGGGCACCCGTGACCAGTCCGCGGTCATGGCGTCCTCACTGGACACCGGGCGCAACACCACCGGATGCCCGTAGCTGCGCCCATCACCCTGCACGCCGACGCTGCGCACCTGCGCGAGCAGCACCACTGGGCACTGCCAGATGTCGCGGTCCATCCCGGCCGCGGTGAGCTCCTCCCGGGCGATCGCGTCCGCGGCGCGCAGCAGGGAAAGGCGCGCGGCGGTGACCTCGCCGATGATCCGGATCGCCAGGCCGGGGCCGGGGAACGGCTGGCGGTGCACAATCGTCTCCGGCAGCCCCAGCTCCAGCCCCACCCGGCGCACCTCGTCCTTGAACAGCGCGCGCAGCGGCTCGACCAGCTCGAAGGCCAGATCCTCGGGCAGACCGCCGACGTTGTGGTGGCTCTTGATGCTCGCAGTTCCCGATCCACCGCCGGACTCCACCACATCCGGGTACAGGGTGCCCTGTACCAGGAAGCGGATCTCCTCGCCATGCCGGCCCGCCTCGGCCTGTAGGCCCCGGGCCGCGGCTTCGAAGACCCGGATGAACTCCCGGCCGATGATCTTCCGCTTCCGCTCGGGGTCCACCACGCCGGCCAGCGCGGACAGGAACCGCTCCCGGGCGTCGATGGTGACCAGCTGAACTCCCGTGGCGGCCACGTAGTCCCGTTCCACTTGGGCCCGCTCGCCGGCCCGCAGCAGGCCGTGATCAACGAACACGCAGGTCAGAGCGTCTCCGACGGCTCGGTGCACCAACGCGGCGGCCACCGCGGAGTCCACCCCGCCGGACAGGCCACAGATCACGGCGCCGCCACCGGTCTGGGCCCGGATCGCGGCCACCGTCTCGTCGATGACGTTGGCGGTGGTCCAGCTCGGCCGGATGCCGGCGACCTCGTGCAGGAACCGGCGCAGCACCTCCTGGCCGTGGGGGGAATGCACCACCTCGGGGTGGTACTGCACCCCGGTCAACCGCCGCTCGATGTCCTCGAACGCCGCCACCGGGGCACCACCCGACCGCGCGGTGACCGTGAACCCCCCCGGGGCGGCGGTCACGGCGTCGCCGTGGCTCATCCACACCGGGCCGCGCGCCGGCAGCTCGCGGTGCAGCACGCCGCCGCCGTCGAGCACCTGCAGCTCGGTGCGCCCGTACTCGCGGGTGCCGGTCCGCTGCACAGCGCCGCCCAGGGTCTCGGCCATCGCCTGAAAGCCGTAGCAGATGCCCAGCACCGGCACCCCGGCCTGGAACAGAGCCGGGTCGACGCGAGGCGCGTCGTCGGCGTACACGCTGGCCGGACCGCCGGAAAGCACGATCGCCGCAGGCTTGCGCCCCAGGATCTCCGACACTGTGGCGGTGTGCGGCACGACCTCGGAGTACACCTGCGCCTCGCGGACCCGTCGAGCGATCAGCTGCGCATACTGCGCCCCGAAGTCCACGACCAGCACCGTCATAGCGGCACGCTACGCGCGCCCGAACGTGGCGTCACCGCCCACCGCCCCGCCCGAAGAGGCACCGCGCGATGCGGCGGGGACGGCGGGCGTGCGCGGGGGGATGGGGTCCAGCCGCTGGTAGGTCTCGCCCGGGAGGGGACGCGGGTCTGCTGCGCCCTCGTTGGGCCACAGGGCGAAGGCGCGCTCGGCCAGGGCGGTGATGGTCAGCGCCGGGTTGACTCCCAGGTTCGCGCTGAGGGCCGATCCGTCCACCACGGACAGGCCCGGGTAGCCGTGCACCCGGTGGTAGGCGTCGAGGACGCCGTCGGCCGCAGTCGCGCCCATCGGGCAGCCACCGAGGAAATGCGCGCTCATCGGGATCTCGAACAGCTCCCCCCAGGTGCTCCCGGCGGTGCCGCCGATGTACTGGGCGGTGAGCCGGCCGGCCTGGAAACCGGCCGGGATGAAGGTCGGGTTGGGCTCGCCGTGGCCGGGCCGCGAGGTGAGCCGGCCGCGGCGGCGGTAGGTGGTCAGGGAGTTGTCCAGGGTCTGCATCACCAGCAGGATCACCGTCCGCTCGCTCCAACGCCGTACCGACAGCAACCGCGCCGTCGTGACCGGGTGCCGGGCGACGGCGCCCAGCAGCTGCCGCCAGCGCGGAGTGTCCGACGCGCCATCGGTGGCCAGGGTCTGCAGCAGGCCCATCGCGTTACTGCCCCGCCCGTAGCGGACCGGCTCGATGTGGGTGTGCTCGTCGGGGTGCAAGGAGGAGGTGATGGCCACCCCTCGGGAGAAGTCGCGCAGCGGGTCCACCGTGTGCCGGCTGGCGCCGACGATCGCCTCGGAATTCGTCCGGGTCAGCTCGCCCAGCCGGGGTGAGAGCCGGGGCAGCACGCCGTCGTCGCGCATCCGGTGCAGCAGCTGCTGGGTCCCCCAGGTGCCGGCGGCGAGCACCACCTGGTTCGCCCGGACCGTCTGGCGTTTGCGTCCCCCGAGACGCGGTGGCCCGGTGCGCACGGCGTCGACCAGCCAGGTCCCGTCCGGCCGCGGGCGCACAGCGGTCACCGTGGTCAGCGGGTGCACGGTGGCCCCGGCCCGCTCCGCGAGGTACAGGTAGTTCTTCACCAGGGTGTTCTTGGCGCCCACCCGACAGCCGGTCATGCAGGAGCCGCATTCGGTGCAGCCGGTGCGCCGGGGGCCGGCGCCGCCGAAGTACGGGTCGTCGACCTCCTCACCCGGTCGGCCGAAGAACACCCCCACCGGGGTGGGGTGGTAGCTGTCGGCGACTCCCATGTCCCGCGCGACCAGCCGCATCACCTCGTCAGCAGCCGTGTGCCCGGCGTAGGTGCTCACCCCGAGCATCCGCTCCGCCTGGTCGTAATGGGCGTCGAGCTCGGCGCGCCAGTCCGCGAGGTGCGCCCACTGCGGGTCACGGAAGAACGCCTCAGGCGGCCGGTACAGGGTGTTGGCGTAGTTCAGCGACCCACCCCCGACGCCGGCACCGGCCAGCACCACGAGGTCACGCAGCAGGTGGATGCGCTGGATGCCATAGCAACCCAGCGCCGGCGCCCAGAGGAACCTGCGCAGCTGCCAGGACGTGGCGGCCAGCTCCTCGTCGGCGAAACGCCGCCCCGCCTCCAGCACGCCGACCCGGTAGCCCTTCTCGGTCAGCCGCAGCGCCGCGACGCTGCCCCCGAACCCGGAGCCGACCACCACCACGTCGTAATCCACGACAACTCCTCTGTGCACCTGCTAGGAGGATAAACCGACCACTCCAGGGGTGAAGGCCGGAAATCAGGCCGCCCATTCGAGGCGGCAAATGGTGTTGACGACGTTCCCGGACGACCCGAGCTGGGGGCTGATCGTCGTACATCACGTGCAGGGCGGGTGGTAGCGCAAGTCCGGTGACACATACTGCGCCCACGTCGCGGGGGTGAGGGTGTTCGCGGTGGCGGCGCAGATCCGCTGGATCGCTCGGTCGACGTCCGTCTCCCACAACCGCACAGTCTGGTCGGCGCCGCCGGTGGCCAGGGTGTGCCCATCAGGGCTGAACGCCAACGCGGTGACGAAGTTGGTGTGGCCGGTCAGTGGTCGACCCTGCGACGTGGGATGGGCTGGGTCGGCCACGTTCCACAACCGCACGGTCCGGTCGTAGCCGGCGCTGGCCAGGGTGCGCCCATCGGGGCTGAACGCCACCGCGCTGACGGTGCCGGCGTGGCCGGTCAGGGGTGGGCCCAGCGGGGTGGGGTGAGCCGGGTCGGCCACGTTCCACAACCGCAGCGTGTGGTCATCGCTAGCGGTGGCCAGGGTGCGCCCATCAGGACTGAACGCCACCGCGCTGACAGCGTTGGCGTGGCCGGCCAGTGGTGAGCCCAGCGGGGTGGGGTGAGCCGGGTCGGCCATGTTCCACAACCGCACCGTCCGGTCACTGCTGCCGGTGGCCAGGGTGCGCCCATCCGGACTGAACACCACCGGGCCGATGCCGCCGGTGTGGCCGGTCAGGGGTGGGCCCAGCGGGATGGGGTGAGCCGGGTCGGCCACGTTCCACAGCCGCACCGTCCGGTCGACGCCGCCGGTGGCCAGGATGCGCCCATCGGGACTGAACGCCACCCCGCCGACGTGGTCGGTATGGCCGGTCAGGGGTGGGCCCAGCGGAGCGGGGTGAGCGGGGTCGGCCACGTTCCACAACCGCACGGTCCGGTCGTAGCCGGCGCTGGCCAGGGTGCGCCCATCGGGGCTGAACGCCAGCCCGTCGACGACGTCGGTGTGGCCGGTCAGGGGTGAGCCCAGCGGGGCGTGGTGAGCGGGGTCGGCCACGTCCCACAACCGCACCGTCCGGTCGGCGCTGCCGCTGGCCAGGGTATGCCCATCACGGCTGAGCTCCACGTCGTAGACGGCACCGGTGTGGCCGGTCGTGGGCGCATAGGGAATGGTCCACAGCCGGGCTGTACGATCGGCGCTGCCAGTGGCCAGGGTGCGCCCATCCGGGCTGAACGCCACCGCGAAGACGGGGCCGGTGTGGCCGATCAGGAGTGAGCCCAGCGGGGTGGGGTGGGCCGGGTCGCCCACATTCCACAACCGCACCGTCTGGTCGTAGCTGGCGGTGGCCAGGATATGCCCATCCGGGCTGAACACCACCGCCCAGACCATGTTGATGTGGCCGACCAGGGGTGGGCCCAGCGACGCGGGGTGGGCCGGGTCGCCCACGTCCCACAACCGCACCGTCCGGTCGACGCTGCCACTGGCCAGGGTGCGCCCATCCGGGCTGAACACCACCGCGGTGACGTGGTCGGTGTGGCCGGTCAGGGGTGAGCCCAACGAAGTGGGGTGAGCGGGATCGGCCACATCCCACAACCGCACGGTCCGGTCGTAGCTGCCACTGGCCAGGGTGCGCCCACCCGGGCTGAACGCCACCGCGAAGACGGAGTCGGCGTGGCCGGGCAGGGGTTGACCCAGGGGCATGGGGTGTGCTGGGTCGGCCACGTCCCACAGCCGCACCGTCCGGTCAGCGCTGCCAGTGGCCAGGGTGCGCCCATCCGGGCTGAACGCCACCGCGAAGACCCAGTCGGTGTGTCCGGTCAGGGGTGAGCCCAGGAGCGTGGGGTGAGCGGGGTCGGCCACATCCCACAACCGCACGGTCCGGTCGTAGCTGCCAGTGGCCAGGGTGCGCCCATCCGGGCTGAACGCCACCGCGTCGACGGAGTCGGCGTGGCCGGGCAGGGGTTGACCCAGCGGCGTGGGGTGAGCGGGATCGGCCACGTTCCACAGCCGTACCGTCCGGTCGGCGCTGCCGGTGGCCACAGTGTGCCCATCCGGGCTGAACGCCACCGCGTCGACGAAGCCGGTGTGGCCGACCAGCGGGGTGGACAAGGCGGCGTCGGCATCGGTGATCAGGGCCGTGGAGAGGTCCGGAGTCGGTCGCATGCGGTAGGCGGTGATGTCAAGTTGAGCCGCGAGGGATACGTCGGTGTCACGCAGCCGGTCAGCTTGGGCTGTGATCTGGTTGAAGGTCGCGTTATCGCGCTGGGTCTGGGCGGTGCCGCGTTGTTGGAAGGCGAATACCGACGCGATGAGCGCAAGCACCAACAGGGTCGAGAGCACGGTGGTGGTACGGGTTCGACGACGGCGCTCGCGTTCCTTGGTGAGGGTGACGCGCCGGGTGGTGGCGTCGAGGAACGCCCGGGCCTCGTCATCGAGCTCCACCAGGGGCGCAGCGGGGTTGTGGTCGCCGGTCATCCCCAGGGTGGCGAGGGTGGCGGTGAGGCGCTTGTCGTCCCAGAGGTAGTGCTCGGACCGGTCGGCGCTGGTCCACTCGGCGGCAGCCTGCTCGACCGCCCGCGCGGTGCGCAGGGCGGCGGTGATGTCGGCGGTGGCGGTGTCCAGGGGTCGCCACCCGGTGAGTAGGGCCTCGTGCGCCACGGTGAGCCACACCTGGCCGGTGTCGTCGGTGTCGCTGAGCAGCAGGCGTCGCTCCACGAAGACTCCCAGCGCGACGCGCAGCGGCTCGGGCAACCCGGCGAGCCTGATCCGACGGCGGCCACGGCGACCGGTCTCCTCGACGGTGACCAGGCGAGTGAGCCCGGCCAGCACCTCACGTTCGGTCAGGCCGCCGGCCCGGACCGCCTCGGTGAACGCGGCGTCGGCATGCCGGGTGAGCGCGCCTTGGACACCACCGAGGTCGTGATACCGGGACAAGGTCAGCGTGCCTCCGACGGGCAGGCCCTCCGCCAGCCGGCGCAGGATGAAGGCGAGCAGCGGCAGAGCTTCTCCGCTGTCGGTGTCGGCGACCAGCTGGGTGGTGAGTCCCTCATCCAGGTGCAGCCGGGCCACCTTGGCGGGCCGTTCGACGACCTCCCGCAGCGCCTCGCGGTCCAGCGGGGCCAACACGTACGCCTCGATCGGCACACCGGCCAGCGTGGGGAGATCCCGTAGGTCATCGAGGAACTCCGAGCGCATCGCCACCATCACCCGCACCGGGCCGGCGACCGCCCCGCGCAGCAGCTGCACGAATCGGGCCACGGTGTCCGGGGTCGTCCGGGTGAACAACTCCTCAGCCTGGTCGACCATGACCACCAGCCGCCGAGGGCGCGTCCCCGGACCAGCGACCAGCAGGTCATCGACCACCCGCCGCAAGCCGTCGGTGCCGGCGTCGAGCCGGCCGCGGACGTCGCCGGCCGACCAGCCCAGCCCCAGACGGTTGGCTGTGATCGCCAGCACCCGGGCCAGCTCGGGCAGCGGATCGCTGCCGGGAACCAGCGACGGCAGCACCAGCCATTCCGGGTCTCCCTCGAGCAACGGGACCACCCCGGCGTTGAGCAAGGACGACTTCCCGCAGCCCGAGGGCCCGACGATGATCAGCAGTCCCCCGTTGCCGCCCATGGCGCGCAGCCGACTACCGACTTCGCGAGCCTGCGCCGAGCGACCGAAAAACACCCGGCTGAGCGCCGCGGTGAACGGCTCCAGCCCGGGGAAGGGATTGTCGCCCTCCCGCCAGGTCCGTCCACCGTCTTCCAGCAGCGCGTGAAGCACTCGGTCGCGGGCTTGCCGCGGGTCGGCCTGGTAGTCCGCGTACTGCAGGTCCTGCATCAGCGGGTGCACCACGCCGGTCTCGGCCCGCACCGGCATCAGCCGGCAGCCCAGGGCGTCCGCGATCCCCACCTCAGCCGAGCACCAGTTCGACGCCACGAAGGCCGACGTCACCACCCCGACCACCGCGTCGACCTCGCGCAGCTCGCGGTACAGGCGCTGCTTCCACTCCTCACCGACGCCAATCCCATCACGCAGGTCGTGGGCGAGGAACGGCTCATGACCGGCGGCCTGCAGCCAGCTCAACACCTCGTCGGCGATCACCCGGTCAGGGGTGGCATAGCTGATGAAGACGCGAGCCACGATCACCACCAGACCGTCAAGAACCCAGACCGTCAAGAACCCACCGCCGGCCAGACCGCCGTCAGGTCCGGGTCTCGGCGATCTGCCGGGCCGTCCGGGCGAGCTCCCGGGCATCGCTGCCGGGTCGGGCTTCCAGGGCGGCGGCCAGCGGCACTGACGGCGAGCTGCTCGGCGGTATCGAGCCGGCCCAGGTCCAGCTGAGCTCCCGCGGCCACAAAATCCCCTCCCGCGTGCTCGAACGCATCTCGGGCTCCCACCCGTCGCGTGCCTCGGCGAGGCAACGTGTGGCCTCATCGAAGCCACCCAGCAGAGCGTAGGCGGTCGCGGAGCTCCGGCTCAGCCGCGCGGTGAGGGTCGGTATCCAGGAGTCATCAGTGCGTAGAGCCGCCGGTGTGGACATGGCGGGCTTGGCCCCGCGGAGATGGACCCGCCCGAGCTGGAACAGCTTGAGCGCATCGTTAGGGTGTCCGCTGCGGCCCAGCGTCAACCCAGCCTGCCAGGCGGCCTTGGCGATGCCATGGGCTTCCGCGGCCTTACCGGCCAACCGCAGGGCGCGGATGAAGTAACCCGTCCCGTCCGCCCCAGAGTCATAGCAGGACCAGCCCGTGTCGGTGTGCAGGTCGGCCAATGCGGCGGCGAGTTGTGCCTTGACCGCCTCCGTCGCGGGAACTTGCATCCACCGCGTGTAGAGCGTCACAGCGGCGCCGAACAGGTCCGCCTGCCCGCCGCAGTACCGCGTCACACCGGCCAACCGGTCGGTAACCGCCCGCACGACGCGGACGTGAGGTATACCCAGCCGCGAGGGCAGCGGGCCCACGTGGGCAGGGACGATCTCGATCGGTTCACCCACACCTTGCACCGCCTGGCCCACGGCTGCCGCCAAGGTGGCGGCGATGAGGGCGCGGCGTTGCATGTCTTCGCTCACCTCCGTCTCGATCGAAGGTGCCTCCGGCCCCTCCTCACCGTAGCTCAGGCCCATCCACGCCCGGGGTATGCCGAGCCCGTCGGCGATGCGCTCAAGCACCCACACGTTCAGCACCTGGCGGTCCTTAATGATCTCGCCCACCTCCGACTGCGACTGATCGGTCAGGTGCGCGATCTGCCGCTGGACTCACACCGACGCGCCGCAGGAGGCGGTAAAGCATGCCGATATCACGGGCGGCGAGCGCGGCGCGCACCTCGTCGTCTTCGAAGAACTCGGGGTAGATGGGGCCCATCTGTGATCACCTCTCTGTCAGTCAAGACGGCATTACCCGCAAGGCGGCCCGCTGGGCGGGCAGCGATCCGGTCGGCAACGGCGCTTGCGCATTCGTGGCCAGCGAAACGGTACTCAGGTGGTGACTTCATAGGAGCCTGTGTGCGCAGACTCATCACTGTCCTGTCCGCCTGGCCGGCCGGCGGTGCCGTCTCCCCCTGTGGGTTGAGAGAGAGCGGCGAGTTCCCGGATGAGGAGAACCAGGGTGGATGTCACGGCGTTGCGCGGGGATGTACCGGTGCCGGCGGTGTGGTGGGGTGGATACCCACGGGCAGGTGCACGTGGCTGCGGCGTTGGGTCGGGTGGGCCGGCCGCCGGGGTACCCGGAGTTTCCCGGCTACCGCAGCCAGGTAGCGGGGGTGGCACCGCCGGCGGGTGGCCTTCGGGGCGCTGGTGCCTGGCGGCTCCCCGCTCCGGCCGCGCCCTCCCGCTCCGGTGCGCGCCCCGGACCACGGCCTGGGGACCAGCTCGGCGACCCCACCACCGCCACCCGCATCGCGATGCGCGCGACCGGACGTCGAGTCGCTGAGCCCGACACCGAGATCACCACGCTGGACACCGACCCGACCGCCCCGCTCACCACCACCGCCCCGACCCTGACCGGCCTCGAGGGCACCGGCATCGACACCACCGGACAACCGCTGGTCACCGCCGGGGACCACCCCCACCGCCGGCACTCCGAAGCCGCCCTGGCCCGCCTGCTCGGCATCGCTCCCCTCCCCACCTCCAGCGAGACGCTACCTCGTCCGCGAGACCTACCACGCGAACTCGGCGCACTGAGAGCACCCAAGACCAGATCCGCCCTCACTCAGCGATCTATCGGACGCTGAAAGCAGGACTGCGCTGACTCCAGAGTTCGCCATTACGACGTCATGATCCACTGTGGTCACGCAACAGTGTCGAGGGCGATGAGAGTACCTGAGGTCAGCGAGGCGGGATCACGGCTGGTAACCACCGTCGATCCACGCCTGAAAGAGTGCGACCATGTCCGATGACCAGCGGTTCTCACCGCTATCAGGCGGAGGCATCAACCCCTGCGAGACCTGCTGGTGAACCCCGGCCGCGTGGGTGGGGTCACTCATGTAGGAGTAATCGTTGAGGGTGACTCCTTGCTGGGCCATATGGTCGATGTCCGTCTGCGTGAACAGCGGGAGAATGTCGCGCTGGAAGCTGGTGGTGCCGGTAGTCATGGCCGCCCCTCTGAGCCTGTGGAGTACCGCTGATCAGACACTCGCAGGAGACCGCACGGTGCCCATCAAGCAGGTGCAACGTTATCGGGTTATCGGGCGTGGAGTCGACAGGGCACGGGCGCCTCAGGGGCGGACGGTCAGGCCGACCTTCTGGAACTCCTTGAGTTCTGAGTATCCGGTTTTGGCCATCGCGCGGCGCAGCGCGCCGAACAGGTTCATCGTGCCGCTGGGGTCGGAGGAGGGGCCGAACAGCAGCGTGTCGATGCCGATGGAGCCCTCGGGCACCTCGGTGACGTGGCTGCGCGGCAGCGACGGGTGCGCCGCGGCGGCCGTCCAGTACAAGCCGTTGCCGGGCGCCTCGGTCGCGGCGGCCAGCGGCTCACCGAGCATCACCGCGTCCGCCCCGCAGGCGATCGCCTTGGCGATGTCGCCGCTGGTGCGCATCCCACCGTCGGCGATCACATGCACGTAGCGCCCACCGGTCTCGTCGAGGTAGTCCCGCCGGGCGGCTGCGGCGTCGGCGACCGCGGTGGCCATCGGCACCCCGATGCCGAGCACATCGCCGGTGGACGTGCTCGCGCCCGCCCCGTGGCCGACGATGACGCCGGCCGCCCCGGTGCGCATCAGATGCATCGCGGTGCGGTAGTCACCCACCCCACCGGCGATGACCGGAACATCCATCGACGCGATGAACTCCACCAGGTTGAGCGGCTCCGCCGCGGAGGAGACATGCTCGGCCGAGACGATGGTGCCCTGCACGACGAGGATCTCCACACCGGCGGCGAGCAGGTCAGGCGCGAGGTCCCGGGCATGCTGCGGGCTGACCCGGGCGGCCACCGTCACGCCGGCCTGGGCCACCTGGCCGATCGCCTCGGTGATCAGCTCAAGGCGGATCGGGGCCGAGTGCCACTGCTGCAGCAGCCGCACCGCAGCCGCTTCGTCGGCCTCGTCCATGGCGGCGGCGAGCCGGAACAGCAGCTTGTCGACGCCCGCGTGGCGGGCCCACAGCCCCTCGGCGTTGAGCACCCCCAGCCCGCCCAGCAGGCCGATCCGGACCGCCATCGACGGCGACACGACCGCGTCGGTGGGGTGGGTCACCAGCGGGATCTCGAACCGGTAGGCGTCGATCTGCCACGCGGTGGACACATCCCGGGAGGAGCGGGTGCGCCGCGATGGCACGATCTGGACGTCATCGAAGCCATAGGCGCGCCGCGCGGTACGGCCCATGCCGATCTCCACCAGATCGCGCATCTCAACGCACCGCGTAGTTCGGGGCCTCCACCGTCATGGTGATGCCATGCGGATGACCCTCCCTGAGGCCCGCCGAGGTGATCCGCACCAGCTGCGCGCCCTGCAACGCCGGGATCGTCGCGGCACCGGCGTAGCCCATCGCCGCCCGCAGGCCACCGACCAGCTGGTGGGCCACCAGCGACAGCGGCCCCCGGAACGGGACCCGCCCCTCGATGCCCTCGGGCACCAGCTTGTCGTCGGAGAGCACGTCGTCGGCGAAGTAGCGGTCCCGGGAGTACGAGCGACCGGCGCCCCGACAGGCCATGGCGCCCACCGAGCCCATCCCGCGGTAGGTCTTGTACTGCTTGCCATCGACCAGGATCAGCTCCCCCGGCGCCTCGGCCGTGCCGCCCAGCAGGCTGCCCAGCATCACGGTGCTGGCCCCCGCGACGATGGCCTTGGCGATGTCCCCGGAGAACTGGATACCGCCGTCGCCGATCACCGGAACCCCCGAGGGACGGCACGCCCGGTCCGCCTCGAAGATGGCGCTGATCTGCGGCACCCCCACCCCGGCCACCACCCGGGTGGTACAGATCGAGCCGGGACCCACGCCGACCTTGACCGCGTCCGCGCCGGCGTCCACCAGCGCCTGCGCCCCTGCCCGGGTGGCCACGTTGCCGCCGACGACGTCGACGGTGCTGCCCAGCTCGGACTTGAGGAGGCTGATCATCTCCAGCACGCCGCGGGAATGCCCGTGCGCGGTGTCTACGACCAACACGTCGACACCGGCCTCGACCAGCAACGCGGCCCGCTGCTTGGCGTCCTCGCCAACCCCGATCGCGGCGCCCACCAGCAGCCGCCCATCCGGGTCCTTGGTCGCCAGCGGGTAGCGTTCGGTCTTCACGAAGTCCTTGACGGTGATCAGGCCGCGCAGCCTGCCGTGCCCGTCGACGATCGGCAGCTTCTCGATCTTGTTCCGGCGCAGCAGGCCCAGCGCCGCGTCCGCGGTGACTCCCACCTGCGCGGTGACCAGCGGCGGCTTGGTCATCACGTCGGCGACCCGCTTGTCATGGTCGACCTCGAAGCGGATGTCCCGGTTGGTGATGATGCCGACCAGCGTGCCCTCGGCGTCGGTGACGGGCACTCCGGAGATCCGATAGCGGGCACACAGCCTGTCCACGTCGGCCAGGGTGTCCTCCGGCAGGCAGGTCACCGGGTCGGTCACCATGCCCGCCTCGGACCGCTTGACCACCTCGACCTGCGCGGCCTGCTCCTGCGCCGGCAGGTTGCGGTGCAGCACCCCCATCCCGCCGTGCCGGGCCATCGCGATGGCCATCCTCGCCTCGGTCACCGTGTCCATCGCCGAGGAGAGCAGCGGCACCCGCAGCGTGATGTTGCGGGACAGCCTGGTCGACGTGTCGACCTCCGCGGGCACCACGTCGGACTCGGCGGGCAGCAGCAGGACGTCATCGAAGGTCAGACCGAGCAACGCGAACTTCGACGGGAAACTGGGCGCGGCGAGCTCGCTGGTCATGCGACGATCGTATCCGTCCCAGGCGCCCATCCCCGTGTGTCCGTACCCGGTCCATCCCACATGGGTGCCCACCGTGGGGGCATCCAACCTGGGGCCGTCCAACCGGCGCCATCCACTGGGCGGGTACGGTGCCAGCCGTGGCGCATGACTCACTTCCCCCCGACCCGTTCGCTGGTGACCCGGAGGACCCGGCACTGGCGCTGGATGGCTTCGATGACACCGCGGATGCCGTCGAGGAGCCGCTGGACAACGAGGAGCGGGCCGGGCTGCTCGCCGACCTGAGCGATCTGGCCGTCTACCAGGCTCTGCTGGCGCCTCGCGGACTACGCGGGATCGCGGTGGACTGCCCCGACTGCGCTGAGCAGCACTACCACGACTGGCACCTGCTGCGGGCCAGCCTGCTGCAGCTGCTCGAAGTCGGCCGGATGCGCCCGCACGAGCCTGCCTACGATCCGGACCCAGTTGGGTACGTGAGCTGGGAATACTGCCGTGGGTACACCGACGCGGCGCTCGCCGGGAATGGTGGCTGAGCCGCCTCAGTGACCATAGGGCCTCAGTGCCAGTAGGGCTTCAGCGACAGTAGGGAGGCTGCGGCCAGGGGCGGCCACAGCCGGGGCGGATGGCGGGGCTCGGGGGAGTGACACTGGGATGAGCCACGCCTGACGGACCGCTCCCGGCGGGATCGCTGTTCGGCGAGCCGCTGGCCGGCGGTTGACCGTCACCGGTGGCAGCGCCGTCCGCCGTCCCACCGCCCGTGGTAGCGCCGCCACCGCTGGTACCACCGCCACCGGTGGTACCACCTCCGCCCGTGGTACCGCCGCCGCCCGTGGTACCGCCGCCCGAGGGGCCGATGCCACCCGAGGGGCCGACGCCTGGGGAGGGGCCGATGCCCGCCGAGCCACTGCGCGGACCCGGGTAGCCATGGCCTTCAGGATCCGGACCGACCTGAACCGGGTGGGGCCGGGTCGCTGTCGTGCTGCGGGGCGGGCTAGGCGTCGTGGTAGTCGACTCGGCGGATGTGGGTGGCGCACTCGACTTCGGTGCCGCGCTGGGCTCGGGGCTGTCACTGGCGGGCACGGACGGTGAGAATGTCGGCGTCCTGGGCGCATTCGCTGAGCCGGCGCCTGGTGACCCGTTCAGTATCTGTTCGAGCGTATTCTTCTGCGTGGTGAGAGTGGTGCGATCCTCGGCATCACCGATCGCCGGGAGCAGCTGCTGGATATGGTGCAGCTTTGCCCTGGCCTGGTCGGGCTTACCCTTCTGCAACGCCGTCTGGGCGTCGTTGAGCTCGGTCCGGACCGTGGCTGCGGTCTGCACCGAGTGGGCGTAGTCGCTGTAGAGCACCTGGGTCACGCCCCACAACGGGTCGCCGGGATGCGCCGACTTGGCGACCAGGCCCACCGAGGAGAAGGCGATCACCAGCACTGCTGCGGCCGTGGCGACCGTGCTGAACACGGGGTTACGTCGGCGGCCCGGCCGGCGGGCGGAGTGGATCACCGCCAAGGCGGTGTTGGTGTCCACCAGCTCGCTGAACGGCTCGGCATGAACCTCGCGCCGCCATGCCGCCAGGACACGCGTCAACTCGTCGTCAGCGTCGCTCGGCGTGTGCCCCGCTCGGCCGATCCGGTCCAGCAGCGCATCGTCGGCCTGCACGGCGGCCAGGTCGACGGGCATCTCATGGGGATCTCCGCCGCCGTAGCCCGCACGCGGGAAGTCGTCTCGACCAGGCACTCAGACCACCCCCTCGGATGCCAGTACCCTGCGCAGCTGACCCAGAGCCCGGTGCTGCGCCACCCGAACCGCGCCAGGCGTCGAGTCCACGGCCTCGGCGGTCTCCTCCGCCGACAGGCCCACCACGACCCGCAGACGGAGGATCTCTCGTTGCTTCTCCGGGAGGGTGTCCAGCAGCTTGGCCATCCATCTGGCGAGCTCGACCTGCATCACCTGCGCCTCCGGGCCCTCGGCCTGGTCCTGGCTATCGGGAACCTCCGGGACCGGATCGTCGCGATTGCGCGCCGAGGACCGGAAGGAGTCGGCCACCTTGTGCGAGGCGATGCCGTACACGAAGGCGATAAACGGCCGGCCTTGGTCGCGGTAACTGGGCAGGGCCGTGAGCACCGCGAGACACACCTCCTGCGCTACGTCATCCGCCGAGGCGAACGTCTTTTCCTGACCGCCGACGCGGGAACGGCAGTACCGCACCACGAGAGGACGGATCTGGCGCAGCAGTGCCTCAACGGCATATCGCTCGCCGTTGACGGCAGCACCGACCAGAGCGTCGAGGTCGTCCTCCACAGCGGTCATCGCAGAATGCAGCCCTGCCGTTACGTCGAGGGACCGAACGGCTGAACGCCGGTCGGCGGTGGCCAATCCGCTGTCCCGACCATCCATCACCATCCCGGGACGCAGGCACCTCACGGGGAACCGTAGTGGTAGGCAGTTCAGACGCGGAATGCGGTACCGCCGGGCAACACACGAGACTGCGGAAAAGACAGCCCAACGGGCCGATGGCGATGCCACCGCTTGTCGCGGCGGAGGTGCTGCGACGGGAGTGCTCAGGACCAGCAGGGACTCAGGCCACCAGACCGCGCCGGAAACCGTGCGCGACGGCCTGAGCACGGTCCCGCACGCCGAGCTTACGAAACAGTCTGCGGGCATGGGTTTTCACGGTGTCCTCGGACAGGTACAGTTCCCGCCCAATCTGCCCGTTGCTCTTGCCCTGGCTCATCCCACGCAGTACCTGCAGCTCTCGCTCGGTGAGCTGAACGCCAGGGTCGGAGGGGGGGCGAGGGGCCGGCACCGACGTGCTGGCCAGTGTATGCGCGAGCGCCGCGACGAGCTCTGGGCGCGACGCGTCCCAGCGCAGATAGCCGCGGGCGCCGCCGGCGATCGCGGCAGCGATGCTGCCCGCGTCGTCCGGCGCCCCGAACACGATGACGTTGGCCTGCGGGTGCGCTGACACCAGCCGACGGGTGGCCTCCACCCCGGCCGGCACCGCACGCTGGGTTCCGACCAGGACGACATCCACCGGCTGCCGAGAATATCGAGCCAACAGCTCGTCACCGTGTGCCACACAGTCGATCCGGGCAACGCCGGGGACCGCGGACATCACCCGAGTGAGCCCCTCGCGGACGCTTCGTCGATCGTCGCAGATGAGAACTGCGGTCACGGAAGGACTCCTCTCCTGCAGCCAACTGATGTGCCCACCTCCCTATCGGTCATGCGGAGCCGGAACTTGACACGATCTGATGGATTTCCATCAAGGCCCGGCAGCCGCACCGCTCCAGACGGCAGGCATCACCGATGTGGAGCAACGCTCACTCTACCGAGTGTGAGCGGTTCACGGCAGTACCGTGAACACGGATGATCCGGGCATTGCGGCTACCCGGTGCGCACCACGACAGCCCCCGCACCTCTTCGATGGGGTTACAGGGGCCGTCGTGGCGTGTCCTCGGCCGCCGCGGCTCTCACAAACCGGGGCCGTGCCCGTGGCCGTGGCCCTCACCCGCCGATGGCACCTTCACCGGCTTGTCGACCACCGCGCTCTCCGTGGTGATCACCATTCGGGCGATGGAGGCGGCGTTGACGATCGCCGAGCGAGTCACCTTCACCGGGTCGACGATGCCTGCGGCAACCAGGTCGCGGTAGCTCTGCGCCTCGGCGTCGAAACCGTGGCCCCACTGCATCCCGCGCACCTTGGCGACGACCACAGAACCCTCCATGCCCGCGTTGGCCGCGATCCAGCTCATCGGAGCAGCGCTCGCGGCCCGCACGATGGCGACGCCGGTGGCCTCGTCGCCGTGCAGGCCGAGATCACCGAGCGAGTCAGCGACGTGCATCAGCGCCGCACCGCCGCCCGGCACGATGCCCTCCTCGGCGGCCGCCCGCGTGGCGGCCACGGCATCCTCGATCCGAGCCTTGCGCTCCTTGAGCTCGATTTCGGTGGCCGCCCCGACCTTGATGACCGCTACTGCGCCGGCCAGCTTGGCTAGCCGTTCCTGCAGCTTCTCGCGGTCCCAGTCCGACTCGGTCTCCTCGATCTCGCGACGAAGCTGCGCGGCACGGGCGTCGACGTCCGCCTGGTCGCCCCCGCCCTCGACGATCGTGGTGTCGTCCTTGGTCACCACGATGCGCCGGGCCCGACCGAGCACCTCCAGTCCGACCTCGGACAGCGTGAGACCGACCTCAGGGTTGATCACCTGGGCACCCGTGACGACGGCGAGGTCGTCCATGAACGCCTTACGACGATCACCGAAGAACGGCGACTTGACCGCCACCACCGAGAAGGTCTTGCGGATCGCGTTGACCACCAGGGTGGACAGCGCCTCGCCCTCGACATCCTCAGCCACGACGAGTAGTGGCTTGCCGGACCGGCTGACCTGCTCCAGCAGCGGCAGCAGATCCTGGATCGAGGAGATCTTATCGCGGTGCAGCAGGATGTGGGCATCGACCAGCACCGCCTCCATCCGCTCGGGGTCGTTGACGAAGTAGGGCGAGATGTAGCCCTTGTCGAACGCGATGCCCTCGGTGATCTCCAGCTCGGTGGCCATCGTGGACGACTCCTCCACGGTGATGACACCGTCCTGGCCGACCTTGGTCATCGCCTCGCCGACCAGAGCGCCGATCTTCGCCTCACCCGAGGACACCG
This sequence comes from Pseudonocardiales bacterium, assembly GCA_019243635.1. Classification (GTDB taxonomy): domain Bacteria; phylum Actinomycetota; class Actinomycetes; order Mycobacteriales; family Pseudonocardiaceae. The sequence goes on along the minus strand of JAFAUB010000023.1, from coordinate 47,057 downwards.
TGGCCACCTGGGCGATCGCCTGCTGGTCGGACACCGGTGTCGCCCTGGCCGCCAACGCGTCCGCAACCGCGGTCGCGGCCGCCGCGATGCCACGCCCGAGCGCGGTGGGGTTGGCGCCGGCGGCCACGTTGCGCAGGCCACCCCGGACCATCGCCTGAGCCAGCACGGTGGCCGTGGTGGTGCCGTCGCCGGCGACATCGTTGGTCTTCGTCGCCACGCTCTTGGCGAGCTGGGCGCCGAGGTTCTCATAAGGGTCGGTCAGCTCGATCTCACGCGCGATCGTCACCCCGTCGTTGGTGATCGACGGGCCGCCGTATTTCTTCGCCAGCACCACGTGCCGGCCGCGCGGACCAAGAGTGATCTTGACCGCGTCGGCGAGCTGGTCGACTCCGCGCTCCAGTGCGCGCCGGGCGGTCTCATCGAACGTGATCTGCTTGGGCATTGTCTGCCTTCCTCACGGGCGAACTCTGGTAGGCCACCGACGTCGCCGGGACCCGATGCGCTCCGACGGTGGAACCGTCAGTTAAATCCGACGGTCGAACCATCGGTCAACTGCGACGGTCGAACCGTCAACTAACGCCGACGGTCGAACCGTCCACGAACAACCGACGGTCGAACCGTCCACGAACAACCGCCCCGCTGACCCCCGGAGGGGCTGCGGGGCGGTTGACCCGACGGTCGAACCGTCAGCCAAGCACGACGGTCACGCCGTCAGCTACGACGCGGTAACCGTTCAGTTGACAACAGCGAGCACGTCGCGTGCGGAGAGGATCAGGTACTCCTCGCCGTTGTACTTGACTTCAGTGCCGCCGTACTTGGTGTAGATGACGACGTCACCGACGCTCACATCGACCGGGATGCGAGTGCCGCTGTCATTGACCCGACCCGGGCCCACGGCTAGTACTTTGCCCTCCTGGGGCTTCTCCTTCGCGGTGTCCGGGATGACGATGCCAGACGCGGTCGTCGTCTCAGCCTCGCTGGCCTGAACGACGATCTTGTCCTCGAGCGGCTTGATATTCACGCTCGCCACAGTGTGACCTCCACTTTCTGGGGTCTTCGAAGAGCTGGCAGGTTGTCTGACGATGGCTCCTACCACCCCGCCGTCGCGGGTGTCGAGGCGGCTCGGGCCGTTGCTGGCACTCTGGTCACCAGAGTGCTAATTGGCAGACTACTGCGCCGAGTGCTAGCGCTCAACTGGGGTGGTCAATGCTCGACCGGGCACGGTCACTGGTGAGCCTGCCGGCGCATGGTGAACGCGTCGGCTCCGCTGGCCTGGTAGTAGCCGCGACGGATACCGATCACATCGAACCCCTCGCTGCGGTACAACTGGATCGCCGACTCGTTGTCGGTGCGCACCTCGAGGAACACCGTGGCCCCTACGGCATGGTCGAGGACCGCCCGCAACAACGCCCGACCGATCCCCCGGCGCTGATACGCCGGGTCCACCGCAAGGGTGTGTACCTCCGCCTCACCACCGGAGCGGGCCAGACCCACGTAGCCGACCAGCGAGTCACCGTCCCGCGCGGAGAGGTAGTGATGACCCGCAGCCAGCGCTTCGATGAACACCGCCTGGTTCCAGGGGTCGTCGATGTCGAACAGGACGTGCTCCAGCTCAGCGCAGCGGTGCACGTCGGCGGCCGACATCGGGCCGATGACGACACTCATACCGGCGTCACCCGCGTGCTCGGCCCGGATTCCACCGCATCGGGGCGGCGCAGGGACGACGGGTGAGCGGCGACCGCGCACCGTCCGGGTCAGCCGGGGCCGCACCATCCCGGCGACCACCTCATAGTGGATCGTGCCCAGCTTGTCCGCCCACTCCGCCGCAGTCGGCGCGCCGCCCTGCCCGGGGCCGAAGAACACCACCTCAGCGCCCTCGGCGACCGGGTCGTCCCCACAGTCGACCATCACCTGGTCCATGCACACCCTCCCCACCACCGGGCGGCGCCGGCCGGCCAGCCATACATCCAGCCTGCCGGTGAGCATCCGGGGCACACCGTCGGCGTAACCGGCGGGGACCAGCGCCAGGGTGGTCTCCCGAGCGGTGTGCCAGACGTGCCCGTATGACACCCCTTCGCCGGCCGGAACGCGTTTGACCATCGCGACCTGCGAGCGCAGCGTCATCGCCGGCAGCAGATGATAACCGACCCCGGGCACCGGCGAGAGCCCGTACACGGCGATGCCGGGGCGGACCAGGTCGTAGTGCAGGTCGGGCCGGGTCAGCGTGGCCGCGGAGTTCGCCAGATGCCGCAGCGGTCGCAGCCCGGCATCCCAGGCCATCCGGTAGGCCTCGTCGAAGTACCGCACCTGCCGCTCGATGATCGGGTGAGCGGGGTCGTCGGCATGCGCGAGGTGTGACCAGATCGCGACGACCTCGACGCCTCGGGTAGCCACCGCGGCGCGGAGCAGGCCGGGCCACTGGTCGCGGTGGGCGCCGCCGCGGGTCAGCCCGGTGTCGACCTTGAGGTGCACTCGAGCGGTGCGGCCGCCCGTCGCCGCGGCCGCGGCGACGGTGTCGAGCTGGCCGGTGGAGTAGACGCCGAGGTCGACGCCGGCGGCGACGCCGGCGGCGAGGTCCTCGCCAGGAGCGTGCAGCCAGGCCAGCACGGGGGCGTCGACTCCGCCGCAACGCAGCGAGAGCGCCTCCTCGACGCTGCACACGCCCAGCGCGGTGGCTCCCGCCTGCAGCGCCGCCTCGGCGACGTCGAGTGCACCGTGGCCGTAGCCGTCGGCCTTGACCACCGCCATGGTGGCGGCACCGGACGCGGCGGCGCACCCGACGAGGATCCCGACGTTGTGCCGGACCGCGTCGAGGTCGATCACCACTTCGGCCCGGGGACGCGGGGGCTGCGCCGCTGACCTCGTGGTCATCGGGGCGTCCGGGCCGCCGAACGAAGGGCGCGGATCGCGTCGCTCAGGGCCGCCTGGATCGCGGAGGCGGGCGCCGGCGCACCGCTGCCCTCACCTGGGGCGCTTGGGGCGGCACCGCCACCTGTGCCGCGTGGGGCGGCACCGCCACCCGTGCCGCCCCAGGCGGCGAGGGCAGCGGCGAGCTCCTGGGCGCGCGCGGCGGCAGCCGCCGCGGTGACCGGCTCGAGTCCGGCGGCCAGCAACGCGCCGAGCACGCCGGTGAGGACATCGCCGGAGCCCGCGGTGGCCGGCCAGGCCGAGCGGGCCGGGTTCACCAGCACCAGCCCGTCCGGGGCCGCGACGACGGTGGTGTTCCCCTTGAGTAGCAGCACCGCGTCGAACCGGCGAGCGGCGTCCCGGGCGGCCGTGACCCGGTCGGTGCCGGGCGGCTTGCCGGTGAGCCGCTCGAACTCCCGGTCGTGCGGCGTGAGGACCAGCGGGGTGCCCGGGTCACGGCTGTCCGCCAGCTCGGGGTGCCGGGCCAGCAGGGTGATCGCATCGGCGTCAGCCACCACCGGCACCCCCGCAGCCAGCACGTGGGCCAGCACCTGGCGTCCAGCGGCGCCGGTGCCCAGTCCCGGCCCGACGGCCCAGGCCTGCACCTGCCCGGCGTCGGACACCGACCCGGTGGCCACCACCTCCGGCCAGCGCCCGCGTACCGCGTCGGCGGCCGTGCCGGCGAAGCGGACCATGCCTGACGTGGCCAGCACCGCAGCTCCCGCACAGAGCACCGCCGCCCCGGGGTAGTCCGCCGAACCCGCGGCGATCCCCACCACGCCCTGGGTGTACTTGTCGCTGGTCGGGCTCGGCACCGGCCACCGCGCGCCGATCTCGGCCGCGGTGAGCACCCGCAGGTCAGGCTCCCCCAGCTCGCCGAACAACCCGATGTCCACCAGGTGCACCGGGCCGCAGCGCCACGGGGCGAGCAGGTGCACCGGTTTGCGAGCGCCGAAGGTGACGGTCTCGGTAGCGGTGACGGCGGGCCCGTCAGCGGTGCCGGTGTCCGGGTCCACCCCGGATGGCGAGTCCACCGCGATGATCGGCACCCGGACGGCCGCCACCAGCCGGGCGGCCGCCGGGCGCAGCCCACCCCGCCCGGACAGCCCGACGATCCCGTCGAGCACGAGGTGCGGACGCGCCGGCAGCTGCTCGGCGATCCGCCCACCGGCCCGGCGCAGCGCGGCCAGGCCCTGTGGGTGCGCGCGCTCGGGCGACAACAGGACAGCGGTGACCGCCACCCCTCGGCGACGCAGGTAAGCACCGGCCCACAGCGTGTCGCCACCGTTGTTCCCAGCCCCGACCAGCAGCGCGACGTGCCGGCCGGACACCCCGCCGGTCCGCTCGGCCAGCACCGCCGCGACCCGGGTGGCCAGCCCGAACGCGGCGCGACGCATCAGGGCGCCTGGTCGGTGGCGAGTGTCCAGGGCGCGTTCGGCGGCCTGCACACTCGCCACCGACCACGCGCCTTGTGAGTGGCGATGCGAGCTATCACCCCGATTGCCACTCACGGCTACTCCACCGTCACGGACTTGGCGAGGTTGCGTGGCTTGTCCACGTCGTAGCCGCGTTGCCGGGCGATCTCCGCAGCGAGCACCTGAAGTGGCACGGTGGACACCAACGGCTGCAGCAGGGTGGGCACCGCGGGCACCTCCAGCAGGTGCGAGGCGTAGGGTCGCACCGTCTCGTCGCCCTCCTCGGCGATGACGATGCTCCGCGCGCCGCGGGCCCGGATCTCCTGGATGTTGGACAGCAGCTTTGCGTGCAGCACGGCGCGCCCCTTGGGCGAGGGCATCACCACGACCACCGGCAGGCCGTCCTCGAGCAGCGCGATCGCGCCGTGCTTGAGTTCTCCGGCGGCGAAACCCTCGGCGTGCATGTAGGCGAGTTCCTTGAGCTTGAGCGCACCCTCTAAGGCCACCGGGAAGCCGACATGCCGGCCGAGAAACAGCACCACCCTGGCGTGCGCGAGCTCGCGGGCCAGCTCACGCACCGCCTCGACGGTGTCGAGCACTTGTGCCACCGCCGCGGGAATCGCCTCCAGCTCGGCGAACTCGCGGGCGACCTCGTCGGAGTACTTGGTGCCGCGAGCCTGCGCCAACGCCAGCCCGACCAGGAAGTTGGCCACGATCTGGGCGAGGAACGTCTTGGTGGCGGCCACCCCGATCTCCGGCCCGGCGTGGGTGTAGAGCACCGCGTCGGACTCCCTCGGGATCTGCGCCCCGTTGGTGTTGCAGATCGCCAGCACCCGGGCCTTCTGCTCGCGCGCGTGCCGCACCGCCTCCAGGGTGTCCATCGTCTCCCCGGACTGCGAGATCGCCACGACCAGGGTGGAGCGGTCCAGCACCGGGTCGCGATACCGAAACTCACTGGCGAGCTCGACCTCCACCGGCAGCCGGCACCAGTGCTCGATGGCGTACTTGGCGACCATGCCGGAGTGGTACGCGGTCCCGCAGGCGACCACGAAGACCTTGTCGACATCACGCAGCTCCTGGGTGTCCATCCGCTGCTCGTCCAGCACGATCCGGCCGTCGATGAAGTGCCCACGCAGGGTGTTGGCGATGGCGCTGGGTTGTTCCTGGATCTCCTTGAGCATGAAGTAGTCGTGGCCGCTCTTCTCCGCCGCGGACAGGTCCCAGTCGATGTGGAAGGGCCTCCCGCACGCGGGGGCGCCGTGGAAGTCGGTGATCCGACAGCCATCCCGGGTGATCGTCACCACCTGGTCCTGGCCGAGTTCGACGGCGTCGCGGGTGTGCTCGATGAACGCCGCGACATCGGAGGCGACGAAGTGCTCTCCGTCGCCCACGCCCACCACCAGCGGCGACGAACGGCGCGCCGCGACGATCAGGTCGGGCTCGTCGGCGTGGGTGACGACGAGGGTGAACGCCCCGCGCAGCCGGCAGCACACTGCCGCCACCGCAGCGACCAGGTCACCGCGGCGCGCGTACTGCGCGGAGATCAGATGCGCGGCGGTCTCGGTGTCGGTGTCGCTGGCCAGCTCCACCCCGCCGTGCTCCAGCTCGGCCCGCAGCTGGGCGTGGTTCTCGATGATCCCGTTGTGTACCACGGCGAGCCTGCCCGCGGTGTCCCGGTGCGGATGGGCGTTGCGGTCGGTCGGCGCGCCGTGGGTGGCCCAGCGGGTGTGCCCCATCCCGGCGGTGCCGCGCAGCACCGCCCGCCCGGTGGCGTCGAGCTCACCGACCAGGTTGGCCAGCGCCCCGGCCTTGCGCGCCACCGCCAGCGTGCCGGCACTGGTGAGCACCGCGACACCGGCGGAGTCGTAGCCGCGGTACTCCAGCCGGCCCAGACCCCGCAGGACGACGTCGAGGGCGTCTCGATGTCCCACGTAGCCCACGATTCCGCACATGGGCGTCACGGTAGCCCCCTCACGACGGCCCCCAGTGGCGGCGCCGCGAGCGGCGAGTCCGATACCGTCCCGGCTCATGGCACGCACCGATCCCGCGGTCCGCCGCACGGCTGAGGAGCTGTCTCGGCCAGGTCCCCATGCGGTGGCCCGAGGTGACCTCACGGCGGCCGGCATCCCCGGCGTGGTGTTCACACCGCGGTCCGGGCACGGGCTGCCCGCCGTCGCGTTCGGGCACGGCTGGCTGCAGCCGACGACACGCTACGAGGAGCTGCTGCGCCACCTGGCCACCTGGGGGGTGGTCGTGGCGGCACCGGCCACCCAGCGCGGCGCGCTGGCCTCGCACCGCCAGTTCGCCGGCGATCTGCGCACCGTGTTGGACGTGTGCGTCGGGGTGCGGCTGGGCGACGGCGAGATCAGCGTCGACCCGGGCAGACTGGGCCTGGTCGGGCACGGGATGGGCGGTGGCTGTGCGGTGCTGGCGGCCGCCGCCGACGACCGTTGCCGGGCGGTGGCCACGCTGGCGTTGGCCGAGACGCTGCCCTCGGCGGTGGCAGCCGCGCGCGGCTGCACCATGCCGGGCCTGCACGTGGTCGGTGGCAAGGACCTCCTGGCACCGGCGCTCGGACATGCCGAGCCGGTGGCCAGGGCGTGGGCCGGCCCAGTGCGGTTGCGGACGCTGCCCAAGGCCGGCCATCTCGGCTTCACCATGGGCCCGCACTGGACCGACGTGCTCCTGGGCAGCGGCCCAGAGACCGGAACCCGCCGGATGAGCCGCGCCCTGGTCACCGCGTTCCTGCTGCTCCACCTCACCGGGGCCACCGGCACCGAGGCCACCGACTACGACGCACTGCTGACCGAGCCCCACTAGTGTGACGACACGAGTCCGCGAGGCATAGGTGCGTAGTATTATACGCAAGGGAGCGACGCCGCACTTACCGAGGGAGACACCATGATTATCGGGTCGATCATGTTGATCCTGCTGTGGGTCGTGATCATCGCATTCGCGCTCGGGGCGGTTGTCCTCATGTTCAGGTCGACCGGACGCTAGCGCTCGCGGTCGTCCCTGCGATCTGGAGGGCTCACCGCCGATAGGACAGCCGGCACCGGCCGTCGGGCAGGCCGAGCCGGTGGCCCTCCGGGTTAGGTCGATACCCTGAGCGGGCCGCAGGTGTCCGCCGGCTCGTCATGGAGGAGCCCCGTTGCCCGACCAGTCCCCCTACACCCCACTGTCCTCCCGGGTAGACCTGCCTGCCGTCGATCATGAGGTCTTGGCGTTCTGGCGTGAGCGGGACATTTTCGCCGAGAGCGTGGACCAGACAGTCGGCGGTCCGGAGTGGGTGTTCTTCGAGGGGCCGCCCACCGCGAACGGCAAACCGGGTACGCACCACGTCGAGGCCCGCGTCTTCAAGGACGTCTTCCTCCGGTTCAAGACGATGAAGGGCTTCCACGTACCGCGTCGAGCGGGGTGGGACTGCCACGGGCTGCCGGTCGAGATCGCGGTGGAGAAGGAGCTCGGCCTGGCTGGCAAACAGGATATCGAGAAGATCGGCATCGAGGAGTTCAACGCGCGCTGCCGGGAGTCTGTCCAGCGCTACATCGGCGAGTTCGAGGCGATGACCGAGCGCGTCGGCTACTGGGTCGACATGTCCGACCCGTACTGGACCATGTCATCCGAATACGTGGACAGCGTCTGGTGGGCACTGAAGCAGATCGACGACAAGGGCCTTCTCGTCCAGGACCATCGAGTCGCGCCGTACTGCCCCCGTTGTGGCACCGGGTTGTCCGATCACGAGGTCGCCCAAGGCTACGAGTCGGTCGTCGATCCCTCGGTGTACGTGCGGCTACCGATCGTCGGGCAGGTGGACGGGCTGACCGGAGTGGACCTGCTGGTGTGGACAACCACACCGTGGACATTGGTGTCCAACACCGCCGTGGCTGTGCATCCTGATGTGACCTACGTGATAGCGCGCACGCGCCAGGGCACGTTCGTGGTCGCCGAGCCGCTTCTGACCACAGTTCTCGGAGAAGAGGCCGAAGTTCTGGCGTCCATGCCGGGAAGCGGCCTGTCAGGCGTGCGCTACCGCCCTCCCTTCGAGCTGGTCGATATCCCGGACGCGCATTTCGTGATCACCGCTGACTACGTGACGACCGAGGACGGCACCGGCCTCGTGCACCAGGCGCCCGCGTTCGGTGCCGACGACCTCGCCGCGTGCAGACGGCACAACCTCCCCGTCGTCAACCCGATCGGGCCGGACGGGCACTTCCTCGCCGACGTGGATCTCGTGGGAGGCACATTCTTCACCGACGCCAACCCGATACTCATCGCCGATCTCGAACGACGTGGTCTGCTGTTCATGTCGCTGAGCTACGAGCACCAGTACCCACACTGCTGGCGCTGCCACACCCCCTTGATGTACTACGCCCAGCTGTCCTGGTACATCCGCACCACCGCCAGGCTCAGTGAGCTGCGGCGCGAGAACGAGCGCACGAACTGGTATCCCGAGCACATCAAGCACGGTCGCTTCGGTGACTGGCTGGCCAACAACGTCGACTGGGCACTGTCACGGAGCCGGTACTGGGGCACTCCGCTGCCGATGTGGCGTTGCCCGGACGGGCACCTCACCTGCGTGGGTTCCCGCGCTGAGCTCGGGAAACTCGCCGCCCAAGACCTCTCCAGCCTCGACCCGCACCGCCCCTACATCGACGAGGTGACCTTCGCCTGCCCCGCCTGTGGCGCGCAGGCCAACAGGGTCGACGAGGTGATCGACGCATGGTTCGACTCCGGTTCCATGCCCTTCGCCGGCATCGGCTACCCCTACGTGGACGGCAGCGTCGAGCGGTTCGAGAAGAGCTACCCCGCCCAGTTCATCTGCGAGGCGATCGACCAGACCCGAGGCTGGTTCTACACCCTCATGGCCATCGGCACAGTGGTGTTCGACCGTTCGGCGTATGAGAACGTGGTCTGCCTCGGGCACATCGTCGCCGAGGACGGCCGCAAGATGAGCAAGCACCTCGGCAACGTCATCGAGCCCATTCCGTTCATGGACAAGCACGGCGCCGACGCTCTGCGCTGGTTCATGCTGTGCTCGGGTTCTCCGTGGTCCGCGCGACGTATCGGCGACACGCCGTTGGAAGAGATCGTCCGCAAGGTTCTGTTGACCTACTGGAACACGGCGTCGTTCTTCACCCTCTACGCCGACACGAGCTCCTGGGTACCGGGAGCCGCCGCGCCCGTCGCCGACCGGCCGGTGATCGACAGGTGGGTGCTCGCCGAGCTCGACCACGTCGTGGCCAGGGTTGACACCGCGCTGGAGAACTTCGACACAGCCGGATCGGGCCGGGTGCTCGCCCAGTTCGTCGATGATCTGTCGAACTGGTACGTGCGACGCTGCCGCGCCCGCTTCTGGAACAGTGACGGCAATGCGCTGGCTACCCTGCACGAGTGTCTCCATATCCTGACCAGGCTGCTCGCGCCGTTCGTACCGTTCATCACCGAGCAGGTCTGGCGGCACGCGATCACACCCGGTGACGCCTGTGCCGCGGAGTCGGTACACCTCGCCGCGTGGCCGACCTCGGACCCCACTCGCTCGAATGACGAACTGCGCGCCGACATGGGCATCGCGCGCCAGCTCGTCGAGGTCGGGCGAGCGGTGCGCAAGACCGCCAACATCCGTATCCGCCAACCTCTGCACCGCGCGCTGGTCAGCATCCCCGGTGGCCGGGAGCTGCCCGCCGAGCTCATCGCGGAAGTCGCCGACGAGCTCAATGTCGGCGACGTCACACCACTCGCGCAAGCCGGCGAAGTCGTGGACATCACCGTGAAGCCCAACTTCCGTATGCTCGGCAAGCGATTCGGCTCGCGGACTCAACACGCCGCCAGAGCCATCACCGCCACTGATCAAAGCCGGCTCGCCCGCAGTCTCAAGACAGACGGTCAAGCAACAATCAGCCTGGACGGCGACGACGTCATGGTGTCCCTGGACGACGTGACCTTAACCGAGGTTCCTCGTAGCGGATGGGCGGTCAGCAGCCAACAAGACATGACAGTCGCGCTGGACACCACCATCACACCGGAGCTACGCAGGGCCGGTCTGGCACGAGAGGCCATCCGACTGGTGCAAACCGCCAGGAAGGAAGCCAACCTCGAGGTCACAGACCGCATCCTGCTGTCCTGGGCCGCAAACGGCGAGACGGCCGACGCACTTCGCGAGCACGAACGCGAACTGGCCGATGCCGTTCTCGCCATCGAGATCACCGAACACCCATTCCCGAGCCTCGCCGCGGCCGCCACTGCCTCCGACACCGGTCTACTCGAAGACGGCGAGCTCGGCGTGCACTTCTGGCTGGTCAAAGCAGACGCCCGCTGATCGTTTCACGCAAAAGCCGACCGAAGCCGGTGCCGCTACTCAACCCGTGGTATCCGACAACGTTCTCCGGCCGGCCATACTCGCGTCGGTTGACCGCACGACCGCGGCGCACATCGAGCGCGGGCGCTCCCGTGGTGACCAGCGCTTCTGGAAGATCACCGACGAGCGGTGCGGGCGACGCTGCGGGCCACAGCGGCCTCGGCTGAGTCGCGCGATGCGGACCGGCAGGTGACGCCGACCCCACAGGAGGCGCCGGCGAGCATGGTCGCGTTCGCCGAGGCGGAACTGACCGAGGGGCTCGCGGCGCCGCTGGCGTTCCGCACGTTCCTGGACCGCGGGGCGGAGAACACAGTGCCCGCCGAATGGGTGGACCGGACCCACGACCAGCTTGCGCCCGGATGCGTCCCTGGCAGGGAACCCAGGCTGTCACAACGCTGGACGACCGGTTGGCGCTATGGCCTCGCATCGAGCTCTTCCGCGCAATAAGCCCCCACGGAGCCGAACCGACACGTGCCCGGCGACGACGTGGCCGTTCAGGTCGAGTTCCGCCCCCGCCGCCGAGGGACCCGGCCAGCGGCAGGCGTGGTCGTGACCTTCAGGGATCACGGGCCCGTCGGGCGGAACGTAGACAGCGTCACCGCCACGGTGGTCGGCATCGGGTCTGGAAGGTGCCCGATGCGGTCGGCGAGGATGGTGGGGTCGGCATGCCACGCGCTCGGCCCCATCGCGACGACCGCCGTGACATCCCTGTGACTGAGTCGCAACGTCGATCGGTGCTCACACCGATCGACGAGAGTGAAATAGGGTGTCAGCTTCTCGGCAAGCCGCTCGTCCTTGCGCTCGTCGATCGTCAGCAGACTAAGCGGTTGAACCAGCTCACCGAGATGGCCGCGGCTCGGAGTAACGACCAGAAGGCGACCCGCAGAACTGAGGACGCGGCGCAGCTCGGCACCGTTACGCGGAGCGAAGATGTTCAACACGACCACCGCTGCGGAATCGGTGACCGGTAGCTGACGCCAGACGTCGCACGCGACCGCGCCAATTCGCTCATGGGCGCGCGCAGCTCTGCGAAGGGCGAACTTCGACACGTCCAACGCCAACCCCACCCTGTCGGGGAGGCGATCGACCACCGCCGCGAGGTAGTACCCCGTGCCGGCGCCGACATCGATGACGCATCCCTCGGCATCACGCGTGGCCGCTACCTCGGCGGCGGCATGCGCGAGGTCGGCGACGATGCCCGCGTAATGGCCTGCCGCGAGGAAGTCGGCTCGTGCCTGGACCATCGCCGCCGTATCGCCGTTATCTCCTCGAACCCCAGCGGGCAGCAAGCTGACATAGCCCTGACGCGCGACATCGAACACGTGCCCGGCCGTACAACGAAGCGATCCACCGTCACAGGACGTATACGCACCGCAATACGGGCACACCAGGTAGCGGATCACATCGTCAAGCACGCCTCCCCAGCGTACTGGTGTCACAGCGTACTGGTGTCACGCCGATGCGTGCCCGGCGACGACCTTCGCGATACGATGCGCGATGGTGGTGGCGTCCGATTCGGTGAGGGCCTCGACCATCACGCGCACGAGCGGCTCGGTTCCCGATGGGCGCAGCAGGACACGACCGGTCTGGCCCAGCTCGGCCTCGGCGTCGGCGATGGCGTCGGCCACTGCGGGTGCCGCCGCGACCGCTGTCTTGTCCGTGACCGCGACGTTGACCAGCACCTGCGGCAGCCGGGTCAGCACGCTGGCCAGGTCCGCCAGGCTCCGCCCCGAGCTGACCATCCGGTCCATCAGTCGCAATGCGGTGAGCAGACCGTCGCCCGTGGTGGCATACCCGGGAAGCACCACATGCCCGGACTGCTCGCCGCCCAGCGAGAACCCCCCCGCCGTCAGCGCCTCCAGCACGTACCGGTCCCCCACCGGAGTGGTCCTGACCACCACGCCGTGCTCGCGCATCGCCAGGTGCAACCCCAGGTTGCTCATCACGGTGGCCACCAGGGTGTCCTCGACCAGCTCGCCGCGCTCCCGCATCGCCAACGCGAGAATGGCCATGATCTGGTCACCGTCCACCACCTCGCCAGTGGCGTCCACAGCCAGGCAGCGGTCGGCGTCGCCATCGTGCGCGATACCGACCGCCGCGCGCCGCGCCCGCACCGCCTCCCGCAGCCGGTCCAGATGCGCGGACCCGCAGCCGTCGTTGATATTGAGGCCGTCGGGCTGGGCATGCAGCGCCACCACCTCGGCACCGGCCCCCCGGTAGACCCGCGCGGCGACGGCGGACGCCGCGCCGTGGGCGCAGTCGACCACCACGCGGAGCCCCTCCAGCGACCGCAGAACGACCGGCAGCAGGTGATCCACATAACGCCCGGCGGCGTCCGGCGCGTCCCGCACCCGGCCGATCCGGGCTCCGGTGGGACGCTCGCACTCACAGCCGTCCACCCGAGCGGCGATCTCGTCCTCCAACGCGTCGGGAAGCTTGCGACCGCCGGCGGCGAAGAGCTTGATGCCGTTGTCGGGCATCGGGTTGTGCGAGGCGGAGATCATCACGCCGAGGTCCGCAGCGAACTCGGCCACCAGGTGGGCGACCGCTGGGGTGGGCAGTACCCCGACCCGGAGCACATCAGCACCCGCAGAGGTCAGGCCGGCGATGACGGCCGCCTCCAGCATCTCGCCACTGGCCCGAGGGTCCCGACCCACCACCGCCACCGGACGGTGCCCCAGACCGTGCTCGGCGAGCACCCGTGCCGCCGCACCGGACACGGCCAGCGCCAGCTCCGGCGTGAGCTCGGCGTTGGCCAGCCCACGGACGCCGTCGGTGCCGAACAGGCGCCGCATCAACGCGTGCGGTACTAACGCTTCGAGTACTGGGGCGCCTTGCGCGCCTTCTTCAGACCGTACTTCTTGCGCTCTTTAGCCCTGGCGTCGCGGGTGAGGAAACCCGCCTTCTTCAGCGCCGGTCGGTCATCGATGTTGATCTCGACCAGTGCCCGGGCGATGGCCAGCCGTAGCGCGCCGGCCTGGCCGGAGGTACCGCCACCGGAGAGGTTGCCCAGGACGTCGTAGGACTCGGGCTTGTTGACGGTCAGCAGGGGCTCCCGGATCAGCTGCTGATGCACCTTGTTCGGGAAGTACTGCTCCAGGCTTGTGCCGTTGAGGGTGAAAACACCGGTGCCGGGCACCAGGCGCACCCGCACGATCGCCTCCTTGCGCCGACCGACGGCCTGCACGGCCTGGCCGCTCGGCATCGGCATCGCCGGCACGAGCGGAGCCGGCGCAACGGCGGCGGCCGACCCGGTCTCAGGCTGCGGCGTCTGCGGGGTGGTCACGGCGTCTCTCGGGTCCTCACTAGTCGCGGCTTCGGTGTCGGCTGGGTCAAGAGATGTCGCTGCGTCAATAAATGTCTCAATGAATGTCACTGGGCGACCTGGGTGATCTGGAACGGCTGCGGCCGCTGGGCCGCATGCGGGTGCTCGGGAGTGGCATAGACCTTAAGCTTGCGAGCCATCGCCCGGCCCAGCGTGGTCTTCGGGAGCATACCCTTGATGGACCGCTCCACCAGGCGCTCGGGTTGGGTGGCGAGCATCTCGGAGAACGAGCGCCGCCTGAGCCCGCCTGGGCGACCGCTGTGCCGGTAGACGAAGCTGCGATCGCCCTTGTTGCCGGACAGCGCTACCTTGCCGGCGTTGACGATCACGACGAAGTCGCCGGTGTCGACATGCGGGGCGTAGGTCGGCTTGTGCTTGCCCCGCAGCAGCGTGGCGACCTGACTGGCCAGGCGACCCAGCACCACGTCCGTGGCATCGATGACATGCCAGGCGCGCTCGACCTCGCCGGGCTTGGGGCTGTAAGTGCGCACCGACCTACCTCGTTATCGCAGTTCCCAGGGCCTCCGGAACGATACCGGCCGCCGCGCGACACGGTCAAAACGGGGTCGCCGCCGGCTGGGCTACGCACCCGGCGGCGACCCGGCGACCTCACCGTGCACGGCTAGGACCAACGCGCCCGGTTCGCCGCCTCACCGGCCTGGTAGTTCTCGTTCGAGGTACCCAGCGCCACCCCGATCTGGTTCAGCACCTGGTTCAGGTCCCTCGCCGATCGATCCCACTTCGCCTGGTGGGCCTGGTATGCACTCGACGCGTCGCCGGTCCAGGTCTCCACCATCGGCTGCAGGTATCTCTTGAGGTCCTCCATCTCCTGGCTGATACTCGTCCATGTCGCCTGGATGGAGCTCCGCGCGCTCTCCAGCTCGCCGAACGTGACCAGGATCGTGCCATCACTCACGGATCTGTCTCCTTTGCAGTCTTGTGCGGTGTCGCGGGGCCTGGGCGAGCACGCTCAGCTGCCCAGCGCCTGGCCGATCCGTGAGTAGGTCTGCTGCTCGGTCTCGTCCGCCTGGGCATAGGTGGTCCCGGATCCCCGGATCTGCTCACCGATGCTGTTGAGGGCCTCGTTGAGACTGCGCGCGTCGGTATCCCAACGCTCCATCAGCACCTGGAAGGCGATCGCTGCCTGGCCTTTCCACGCCCCCGCCAGCGGCGCCAGCTGGTTGCGCAGACCTGAGAGCCGGCCCTGCACGCTCTGGTTCACCTCGGCGACATGCTGTGCCGCCGCCTGCATCTGCTCGAACTGCGCGCCGAACTGCTGTGCCATCTGCAGCGGTCTCCTTCGGTCTGGATCGGTGTCGGGTGCGGATCCGACTACTGAGGGACGCCACACTGCCAGATCCGGTTCCGTCACCGCGCAGTGAGCCGCCAGAGCGAGGTGGTCTCCGCCGCGCGCGCCGCGTGCAACGGATCGGTGCGATCGCTCACGCGGGGATGCCTCGGCTTGGCGTCCAGCCTGCCGGCGACGTCCACACCGGACGCATCGAACAGGGTCAGCAGCTCCTCCCTCGTGCGCAGGCCCAGGTGCTCGGCAAGGTCGGAGAGGACAAGCCACCCCTCGCCGCCCGGCTGGAGGTGAGCAGCCAAGCGGCCGACGAAGGCACGCAGCATCCGGCTGCCGGGGTCGTAGACCGCGTACTCCAGCGGTGAACCGGGCTGCGCCGGGATCCATGGCGGGTTGCACACCACCAGCGGCACACGGTGCTCAGCAGGGAAGAGGTCCGCTTCGACGACATCAACCCGACCGGTCAGCCCCAGCCGGGTCAGGTTCTCGCGGGCGCAGGCCAACGCGCGCGGGTCCTGGTCGGTCGCGACCACTCGGCCGACACCCCTGCGGACCAGCAGCGCGGCGAGCACACCGGTTCCCGTGCCGATGTCGTAGGCACCGATGTCATGGGCACCGATGTCATGGGCAGAGCCCAGTGCAGGTAGCGGTGCCCTGGCCACCAGGTCCACGTACTCACCTCGAACCGGCGAGAACACGCCGTAGTGCGGATGGATGCGGGCACCCAGCGCCGAGACCGCGACCCCTTTCTCGCGCCACTCGCGGGCGCTGATGACGCCCAGCAGCTCACGCAGCGAGAGTACGAACGCCTCATCCGCCGGGCACCCGGCCTCGACACATGCCTGCCGAACATCCGGAGCCCGGCGCAGCGGGATGACGCACCCCGCTTCGAACGGCACCAGCAGCATGCCCAGCGTCCGCGCGCGCTGCGCACGTGTCTGGCGGTACCGGTGAAAGGCGACGGCGGGCGAGGGCAGCAAGGGCGGCGAGGGCGGCGAGGGCACGGACACCCGACGCCTGCGGTCCATCCGACGCCCCATCGCGGCCAGCAGCTGACGGGCATTCTGAAAGTCCCCTCGCCACAGGATGGCGGTGCCCTCACATGCCAGGCGATAAGCGACATCGGCCTTGACCCGGTCGTCTGCGACGACCACACGCGCGGGCAGCTGAGCACCGCTTTCCGAACGCCACAACGCGGACCGGGTCTCGCTGTTCTCATCGGTCCAGTCGAGGACCGCCCGAGCGGGTGTCATCGCGCTACGGTTCGATGCCCACCGCGATGCCGTCCACTCCGCTGGGGTGCTCGGCGGAGGCGAAGACGACCGTGTCGGCTCGGGAGGCGGTGCGCAGCGGTTCGGCCACCGCATGGGCCAGCGTGGCGGGTCCGTCCTGCGTCGTGTCCAAGATCAGCCGGGAGATGCGGGTACCGGAGTGCAGCCGCCGCGCGGAGCGAAGCGCTCGGACGGCGTCGAGCAGAACGACCATCTGGTCGATGTCGCTCGGATCGGTCCTCCAGTGCTCCTCGACCGTCGGCCACAACGAGACGTGGATGCTCTCGGTCTTCTCCCGATCGGCGTAAAAACGCTGGTACAGGCGCTCGGTGACGAACGGCGCGAACGGCGCGAACAGCGCGAGCACCCTCCGGTACGCCTCCCACATGGTCCACCGCGCGCTGAGCCGCTCGACGTCGGAGTGCCTGTCCGGGTCCAGGAAGCGATCTTTGATCATCTCCAGGTAGCGGTCGCAGAAGACGGACCAGAAGAACCTCGCCGCCGTCTTGTGCGCCTGCATGAAGTCATAGTGGTCGAACGCCGCGGTAGCCTCCTCGACCGTCTCGGCGAGATGCGCGAGCACCCAGCGGTCCACGGCACTCCGGTCGGCCACGGGGATCGGCGTCGCCGACGACGGGTCGAACCCCTCAAGGTGCAGGCTCATGAACCGACCGACGTTCCAGAGTTTCACGGTGAGCTTCCGACCGACCCGCACGTCCTTCTCGCTATACCGAAGGTCGTTACCGAGTCGGGCCGACGCCGCCCACAGACGTAGGGCATCCGCACCGTAACGGGCGATGACCTGGTTGGGCACGTAGCGGTTGAACCCATCGGCGCCCGTCGACTTCTCCAGGTCGCGCTTCGAGATCTTCTTACCCTGCTCGCCCAGGCCCCACCCGGAGATCATCACCGTTTCCCACGGCACCCGGCCGAAATGGAGCTCCGACTGGACCAGGGTGTAGAACAGCCAGGTCCGGATGATCTCGAATGCCTGGACCCGCAGGCTCATGGGAGCCAGCGCGGGGTCCGAACCCGTCTCCGACACCGCCCATCCGTCGATGATCTGCGGTGACAACGACGAGGTCATCCAGGTATCCATCACATCGGGGTCCCCGGTGAAACCGCCCGGCCTGCCGCGTTGGTCCTCCGTGAAGCCCGGCGGGAGGTCGGTGCCGGGATCCACCGGCAACGCCGAGAGCTCCGGCATCAGCACGTCGTCCTGGATCGGCGCGCCGTCGCCGTCGAGTCGGTACCACACCGGGAACGGCACGCCGTAGTGTCGCTGCCGGGTGATGTTCCAGTCCCACTTGAGCCCGTCGATCCAGTCGTCGAGGCGGCGCTTCATCGACTCCGGCGCCCACACCAGCTCAGTCGCGCGGACCCGGAAGCGGTCTCGATGTTCCATGATCCGGACGAACCATTGCGACCGGATCTGGAACTCCACCGGCGTCCCGCAGCGCTCATGCACCCCGACGACCTGCCGGACCGAGGTGGAACCCCACAGCTCGCCGCTGTCCTTCAGGAGGTCGAGTATGACGCGGCGCGCCTCATCGACGTCTCGACCGGCCAGTGGTCCGGTCGACTGGTCGAACCTCCCGTCCGAACCGAGTACCAGACGCAGGTCGAGCGAGTCCTGGCGCCATTTGTTCACGTCCTCGAGATCGCCGAAAGTACAGACCATCATCAGTCCGGTGCCGAACTCGGGATCGACCGACTCGTCAGCTTTGATCGGCACCTCGTGGCCGAAGACCGGCACCCGCGCGAACGTGCCCTCCAGATCGGCATACCGTTCGTCCCCGGGATGGAAGTACACCGCCACGCACGCCGCGAGCAGCTCCGGCCGGGTGGTGGCGATGACCAGCGGCTGACCCGTCTCCACAGCCGAGAACGCGATCCGGTGGATACGGCCCTTGCGCTCCAGGTCCTCGACGTCGGCCTGCGCCAGCGCCGTGCGGCACTCGACGCACCAGAGGATCGGGTCCCGGCTTCGCCGGATATAGCCGGCGTCGCGCAGCTTGATGAAGCTCGTCTGCGCGGTGGCCTGGCACCGGGGGTCGATGGTGGAGTATGTCTGAGACCAGTCCACGGACAGACCCACCCGACGCCAGAGATCCTCGTAACGCGCCGCGGTGGCCCTGGTCTCCCGCATGCAGAGCTCGATGAACTTCGCCCGAGGGATATCCGCCGCTGTGATACCGTACTTCTGTTCGACGAAACGCTCGGTGGGCAGACCGTTGTCGTCGAAGCCCATCGGGTAGAAGATGCGCTCACCGCGCATGCGGTGGTATCGCACCACGAAGTCGGCCTGGGAATAGCTCATCGCATGGCCCACGTGCAAGTGTGAGGCCGACACGTACGGCGGCGGCGTGTCAATACTGAAGACCGGTCCGCCGGCGGCTGGGTCGTACCGGTAGACGTCACGGTCTTCCCAGAGCGAGCGAACGCCCGCCTCCACCGCGCTGGAGTCGTACTCACTGCTTTCCATGGGGTGCCAGGGTACCGGAGCCCGGCAGCGGGAGCGGCCGTGAAGCACCCGGGGTCCGTCCCGATGTCGGGAAGCTCACTCCCAGGTGTCCGGGCCCAGCCCGTCGTCGTTGATCCTGCCCCGAAGCTGCCGCAGGGCTCGCGCCCGGGTGGGCCCCATCCCGCCGAGGGGGATTCCGGCCGCGCGGGCGACCTCAGCGTAGGGTCGCGGGTAGTCGGTGAACAGCTCCCGCACCAGGGCTCGTCGGCGAGGCGGCAGCTCCGCGACGATGTTCCACAACGTCCGTATGGTGTCGGCATTGATGACGCACTGCTCAGGGCCCACCGAAGGGTGGGCGAGTGTGTCGAGCGCCGAGTGGCAGAGGTTCGGCGCGCGAGTGACCCGGCGCAGGATGCGCAGGCATTCGCGACGGGCGGTGGTGACCAGCCACCCGTCCAGCCGTTCAGGGAACTGCACGCGGTGGGGGTTCTCGGCCAGCCGCAGCCAGGTCATCTGCACCGCGTCGAGCGCGTCGGCGTCCTGCATCTGAAACGAGCGCACCGTCGCGGACACGAGCTTGCCGTACAGGCGTAGGATCTCCTCCCAGGCCACCGGATCGCGGTCGCTCGCCCGTCGCAGCAGGTCGGCGACGTCATCCGGGGCGTCGGCGGAGGGGCAGCTTCTCGTGGCGGCTGTCACCAGCCCACTATCGGTCGCCGGGATCGGCCGGGAATACACGGCGGGTTGGAGCCGGATCGGCACGCGTAGAAGTACGCTACCATCGGCGTGCCGACTCGGCGGAGCCGGCCACCCGGACCCAGACCATTCCCGCTGAAACCTGCTGTGTCGGACGTGACTCGGGGGGTGGGATGAGGGAGACCTTCACGGTACGGATCGCCGTGCGTGGCTACGAGATCGACGCAATGGGCCACCTGAACGGGGGGGTCCTCTACTACCAGTACGCCGAACATGCCCGTTGGGAGCTGCTCCGGGCCGCCGGCGTCGTGCTCGGTGGGTTGCTGGAACACGGGGTCGGCCCGGTCAACCTGGAGACCACCATGCGGTTCCACAACGAGCTACGCTATGAGAACGAGGTCGATGTCTCGTGCGCGTTTCGCTGGGGAGTCGGCAAATCGTTCCGGGCCGAGCAGGAGTTTCGTCGTACCGACGGCATCCTCGTCGCGGAACTATCCAATGTGGGCGGGCTGATGGACCTCCAGGCACGACGACTCGTGGTGGACCCGGGAGCACATTTCCGCGAGCTGGCGACCAACCCGGGACTGCTCGGTCTCTGACCAGCTCACCGGTCCGGTGTCAGCCGCGATCCAGCCGAGCAGCGAGGGTACGTCGGAGCTGAACGCCTCGGCGACCCACACCACCGAGAAACCCAGCCGCTCGGCTTCCCGCGCGTACTCGGCGAAGTCCTTCGGGCGCGATGCCGTGCCCAGCGGACCCAGGTAACGCAGGTTCAGCGCCAGCCGCATCCACCCCACCTCGATCTCCTCGGCCGGCCCGATCAGGGCGACCGTCACGGCCGTCAGATCACCAGGCCGCCGTCGACGCCCAGCACCTGACCGCTGACGTAGCGAGCACCATCGGACACCAGGAACGCGACCACGTCAGCCACCTCGGCCGGGCTGCCGAACCGGGCCAGCGGGATGTGCTCCAGCATCCTTGTCCTGATCTTCTCGGTGAGGCCCTCGGTCATGTCGGTCTCGATGAGACCAGGGGTGACGGCGTTGGCGCGCACACCGTATCTTCCACATTCCTTGGCCAGGGCACGGGTGAAACCGATGATCCCGGCCTTCGAGGCCGAGTAGTTGGTCTGCATGGCATTTCCGTAGACACCGGCGACCGAGGATATCGTCACGACGCATCCGGTACGGCGTTTCATGAAGGAGAAGACCGCCGCACGGCAGATGTGGTAGGTACCGTCGAGGTTGGTGCGGACGACGTCCTGCCACTCCTGCTCCCTCATCATCACCAGCGGGCTGTCCCGGGCGATGCCGGCACAGGTGATGACCGCCGAGAGCGGACCGAGTTCCTGCTCCGTGGCCGCGACGAAGTCACGGGCCTGCGCTCCTTGGGCCACGTCGACCTGCTGGGCGCGCACCCGGACGCCGAGCGTGCCGGCCTCCGTCGCGACGTGTTCGGCCGCGTCCCGCCGGGACCGGTAGCAGAAGGCCACGTCGAACCCCTGCGCGGCCAGCCGGAGCACCACGGCCCGCCCGATGCCCCGGGACCCGCCGGTGACCAGGGCGACCGGTCGGTCAGGCGGCATCATCGAGTTTGCTCTTCACCAACTGGTGCACCCAGTTCAGTGAGGAGAGGGTCATCAGCTCCGAGTCGGTCATCTTCACGCCGTACTTCTTCTCGAGACGGACCGCGATCTCCAATGCCACGAGCGAGTCGACTTCCAGGTCGTTGACGAAGTCCGCGTCGTCGGTCACCTCCTCCACAGGGAGCTCGAGCACGTCGGCAACGAGTGCGCGCAGTTCTTCCTTGTCCACACTGACGTTCCGCATGTGATGTCTCCCTTTCATCCACGGTAGGCGGTGCTCAAGCGACGATGGCGTGCAGTGGCACCGACATGATCAGCTCCCAGCCGGGTCGCGGGTGTTCGCCGCGCAGGGCCTCAGCCGGGTGAGCGCGACGTTGCCCTCGGCGCCGGCCGTGAGGACCACCCGGTCGACGGCGCCGGTGGCGAGCAGCCCGACCAGCCGTCGCAGCGGCGTGAGGCAGCCGGCCCGGGCCGTGGTGAAGGTCACCGCCGCGCGCTGTGCGGCCAGCCAGCTCTGCACCGCCGCACCGACCGGGGAGTCGTCGAGCACCGCCTCCACCGACGGGGACTCGGCACCGCACACCTCGGCCCAGCTCGAGTCCATTGTCGAGACGTCCACCGGCGAGACGTCCACCGGCGAGACGGGGACTCCGGCTGCGCCGGGAACGAGGAACGCCGCTCGGGTTCGGACGACCCCGTAGCCGGTGGCACCCCGCTCGGCGACCCGGGCGAGCGGCTCGCAGACCAGCACGGCAGCGCCGACGTCGCCGGCCTGACGGCCTGGCTCGCCCGCCGGCAGCACCTCCTCGGTGGCACCGGCGACCAGCAACTCCGCCCGGCCCGCCGCCAGTGCCCGGGCACCGACCTGCAGCGCGTCCAGGCCCGCCGTTCGCGGGGTGTTGACGGTGAGGTTGAAGCCACAGATGCGGTGCTCGGTGGACAGCCGACTGGCGAACAGGCTCATGGCGAAGAACGGCGCGGACAACGGGCTGAGCTCGGCGGCATCGGCATCGATGATCGTCCGGTCCATCCGGTCCATCAGCGCCATGCTCGCGTTGTTGGTGCCGACCACCACGCCGCGCCGCTCGACGGGCAGGCCGGCGAGTGGGTCGCCCGCGTCCTCCAAGGCCGACCGCGCGGCGGCGAGCAGGTACTGGCAGGCCGGGGGCAGCCACCGGTAGCCGCGTCCAGGCAGCGCGGCCGCCACGTCGAACCAGCCGGGCGAGTGCGCCGGTACCGGGTCGAGCGCCTGAGTGGGCTTCGCGACGCCAGGCACGACGATGCCGAGCCCGGTCACCACCATGTCGGTCATCGGGGGCCCTGCCGCCCGGCGAGCACGAGGGAGACGTTGTTGCCACCGAAGGCATAGGAGTTGACCAGCACGGCGGACGGGCTCAGCGGTACCGATGCCTGCTGTGGCACGAACACAGCGCACTCCTGGTCCGGATCCTCCAGCGGGGGGCTCGCCGGTACCCGGCCGTGCCGGAGCATCAACGCCGCGGCGAGACAACCGAAGGCGCCCGCGGCGCCACCGGTGTGGCCGATCATCGCCTTGAGGCTGAGTAGCGGTAACCGCTGACAGCGATCACCGAACACCCGGCGCAGTGCCCGGCTCTCCACGGCGTCGTTGAGCGGGGTGCCGGTGCCGTGCGGGACCACCGCGCCGATGTCCTCGGGGGCCAGCCCCGCCTCGGCCAGCCCGTCGCGCATGGCCCGAACGACCTGCCGGCCCTCGGGCTCGGGCGCGGTCGGATGGTAGGCGTCGCAGCTCCAGCCCGCCCCACCCAGCTCGGCGTACGGAACCCGGCCACGCGAGGCGGCATGCGCCGCGGACTCCAGCACCAGCATGGCGGCGCCGTCCCCGAAGACGGTTCCCCGCCGGTGCCGGTCGAACGGACGGCAGCGCACCGGGTCCGCAGCCCCCAGCCGGTTGAAAGCACCGACGCTGACCCGGCTGATGCCCTCAGCACCGCCCGCCAGTACCACGTCGGCCGCCCCGGCCCGGATCGTGTCGGCCGCGAAACCGACCGCGTACCCGCTCGCGGCGCAGGCGTCGCCGAGGCTCACGGCGCCACCGGTCGCCCCGAGTGCCGCCGCGACCGCCGGGGCGGTGACCGTCAACGGAACCCACCGGCCGCCGTCCTCCGGGCAGGACAGCGCGCCGACCTCATCGGAGCCGCGGCGGGGGTCGACCCGGGTCGCCGCCGAGGAGCGGCGTCGCTCGTGCATGTCGGCGTTGCCCAGCTCCACGCCGAGGACGACCGAGAGCCGTCGCCGGGCCTGCGGGTCCAAGCCGGCATCCGTGAGAGCCTCGTGCGCGGCCGCCACGCCCATCCGGGGACCCGCGCCCAGCCGGACGTGTCCGAGCCGGCGTGGTTCGGCGGGAACATCGGGTAGTGGCACCTGGTACATCAACGGAGACCGCATGTGCGCATGCGGGTCCGCCAAGGGCTCGGCGTGGCCGCCCCCCGCGCACAGGCCACGCCAGAACGCCTCCACCCCGGTGCCGAGGCAGCACACCGCGCCCAGCCCGGTGATGAGCACTCGACGGCCGGTCATGCCACCCCCTCGGCCCGGGCCAGCAGCAGGGCAGCGGCCGCCTCGGCACCGGCCGCAGTGCCGATCGTCGCGAGCACGGCGTCGATGTCGTCGCGACCGAGCCTCGTGGCGCCTGCCGCGCACTGCAGGACGCCGAGCGCTCCACAGCAGTAACCGAACCGGGTGGTGAACGTCTCCGCATCCAGCAGCTGCACCGGGCGCGGGTCGAGTCCCCGCGCGGCGGTGATCGCCGCGGACAGGTCCCTCGCGCGCGCGTACCCGGCCAGCACGCCGCGCGCCCGTACGCCGCGGTGCCGGGCGTGCTCGGCTGACTCGACGACGACGGCCACCGCACCGTCGAACGCGGGCCCGCTGTCCTGCTGCCGCAGCAGCCGCGCGACCGGCTCGGTGTCCGGCTCGGTGCCGACCACGACCGCGACGTCGCTGCGCCGAGCCGCCACGAGAGTGCGCGCCCAGAACAACGCGTCAAGCCCACCGGTCGAGCCGTTGCAGACCGTCACATTCGGCCCGCGCAACCCGTACTGGATCGCGACCCAGCCCGCGACGGCGTTGCTCGACGTGTGCGGCAGTCCCAGGGGGCTGAGCCCGGTCACGGTCTCGCGGGCGATGATGTCGACGAACGAGCAGACGCTGTCCAGGTTGCCGAGGTTGGAGCTGACCACCACCGCGGTGCGCTCGGCCGGGCCGGTGAAGGTCTCGGCGTCCAGCAGCCCCGCGTCGCCCAGTGCTGACCGCGCGGCGCGCAGGGCCAGCCGCGAGGCGCGGTCCTTGTGCCGCATGCCCCGCCCGCGCAGGCCCGCCTCCCGGTCGAACAGGCCCCGCTCGGACGCGGAGACGTCGAAGAGATCAGTGACGTCGCCGACGGAGTCGGGCAGCGTCAGCCCGACTCCCGTGATCACCGCGGCCGGCCCGCTCACGATGCCCGCTCCAGGACCGCCACCGCGTTGATGCCCCCGAACCCGAAGGCGTTGACCTGTGCGGTCCTCAGGTCCGCATGCGCCGGCCGGTCCCGCACCAGCCGGAACCCCTCAGCCTGGGAGATCGGGTCGGTCAGTCCGACGATCGGCGGCACGACACCGTGCCGCAACGACAGGACGGCCATGACCAGGCTGAGCAGACCGGACCCGCCCAGCGTGTGCCCGGTCATGGACTTGATCGCGGTCATCAGCGGAGCGGCGTCGGCGTCGGCGAACACCCCGGACAGCGCGGTCGCCTCGGCGACGTCGTTCAACTGGGTGCCGCTGCCGTGCAGCATCACCACGTCGATGTCAGCCGGGCCCAGTCCGGCCCGGCGGTGCGCGTCGCGGATCGCCCAGGAGATGGTCAGCGCCGTCGGGGCGGTCGGGTGCGAGGCGTCGCAGTTCATGCTCACCGCGCGCACCCGTGCGCGGGCGGGCACGGACCCCGTCCCCCGTCGCTGCAGCACGGCCGCGACGGCACCCTCACCCATCAGCATCCCGCGACGACCGTTGTCGAACGGGCGCAGCGCATCGGGGGTGTCGTTCTGGACCCGGTCCAGGGTCCCGAAAGCGCTCTCGGTGATGGCGTCGGTGCCGGCCACCACCACCGTGTCGGCCAGGCCCAGGTCGATCAGGTCACCCGCCATGCCCAGGGTGTAGAGCGTGGCCGCGCACGCGTTGGCGAAGGTGTAGGTCCACGGGGTGCCGAACCACGCCCGCAGCGCCGGGCCGAAGTACAGGTCAGCGCTGTCCAGCGGCACGCCGTCACGCCACCACAGCTCGACGGACCGCTGCTCGCGCAGCGTGGTGCCCACCAGCATGGGGTACTGGCTCGGACCCCCGTCGAGCCCGGCGTCGCGGAGCGCCTGGTCGATCGCGGCACGCAGCCATCGCGTCGCCCGGAAGGGCTCGTCGCGTCCGGGCTGTGCCCGGTCGTCGATCTCATAGGCGTGGTGCGCGCGATAGCGGCTCAGGTCGAACGCGCGCAGTGTGTCCAGCCCCTCCTGACCGTCGCACAGCGCGGTGAAGATCTCCTCGGGGCCAGACCCGATACTGGCGAGGGCACCGAGGCCGGTGATGTCCCAGCTCATCGCCGCCCCGCAGCCGCACGCAGGGTGAACCGCGCCACCTTCCCGGTGGAGGTCACCGGCAGCGCGTCGAGCACCTCCACCCGCGCGGGCCGCTTGAACGGCGCGAGGTGCTCGCGCAACGCCTGGGTGATCGCCCGGCGTAGGTCCTCAGCGGATACGCCCGCGCTCGGCACCGCGTACGCGATCGCCTGCTCCAGACCGTTGGCGTCGACGCTGCCGACCACCGCGCAGTCGGCCACCCCGTGCGCCCTGCGCGCCGCAGTCTCGATCTCTCTCGGCGATACCTTGAACCCACCGAGGTTCAGCAGGTCGTCGGCTCGGCACAGGTACCGGATGCTGCCGTCCGCGGCGCGCGCCGCGATATCGCCGGTGTACGCGCCGCACTCGGCGAGCGTGCGGGCAGTGGACTCCGGGCGGTCGAGGTAACCGAGCATCACCGACGGTCCGGCGACGTGCAGCCGACCCTCGGCGCCGTCCGGGACCTCGCGACCCTCGGCGTCGCGTACCGTCACGGTCACTCCGGGCACCGGGAGACCGAGGGAACCCGGGGTGGTGCGCTCCGGTCGGGTCGCGACCACGATGTGCACCACCTCGGTGGCCCCCAGCCCGTTGAGCAGCGGTACGCCGAAGGTCGTGTGGAACCGTTCGCCGAGCTCCTGGGGTAGATGCTCACCAGCGGAGACACAAAGCCGAACCGACTCCAGGTCGCAGCCGCAGCCGGTCTCGGTCCAGTCGAGCAACGCGGCGTACACCCGGGGCACCGAGAAGAACACGCTAGGTCGATGCCGACGCAGCGCCGCGGCCAGGACGTAGACGTCCACCCCGCCACGCAGCAGGATCACGCCGGCGCCGGCGGCGAGCGGGAGGAGCAGCGAGTTGCCGAAGCCGTAACCGAAGGACAGCTTGGCTGTGGAGAGCACGACATCCTCGGGCGTCAGGGCCAGCACACTGCCGAACCCGTCCAGCGCGGCACGGATACCGGTCAGTCCATGCCGGACGCCTTTGGGCGTACCGGTGCTGCCGGAGGTGTACTGCACCAGCACCTCGGCATCGGCCGGGAACGACGCCGGCTCACTGGCCCGCCGCCCGCCGCCCACCGCGGCCGGGCCCCCGGTCTGGAACGCCTGGCGAACCTCGTCCCCGGTGAGTCGCGGCAGGGCCGCGAACCGCGCGCCCAGCGCGAGCTGCTTCGCCGCCGGCGCGTCCAGGTGCAGGAACCGGGCGGCACAGTCCCGGACGATGAAGGAGATCTCCGGTTCGGTGAGCATGTGGCTCACCGGCACAGGCGTGCACCCATGCCACCACAGCCCAAGGACGGCGACCACGGTGGCCACCGAGTCGTCGGCTACCACCACACCTCGCGTACCGGGCTGCACCCCGCGGGCGCGCAACGCACCCGCATACCCACGGATGGCCTCGTACAGTCCGGTATAAGTCACCGCACCGAGATCGGCGTCGAGGTAGCAGACGCGGTCCCCGCGCTTCTCGGCGAGATGTCCGCCGACCAGCCGCTCCACCAGAGGCATCACCGACCTCCCTCCGCCGGACCGGTCGCCACACCCTTTCGCCGCAGCAGCGCCACCGCGTCGTTGACACTGCGCAGCTGCACCGCGTCGCCGGCGCTGAGCCGCACGCCGAAGGCCCGCTCGACCCGCGCCGCGATCTCGACCTTCTCCAACGAGTCCGCGGCGAGGTCCTCGTAGAACAACGCCGCAGGCGGCACAGCGTCCTCGTCGATCTCCAGAACGCTCGCCACGATTCCCCGGAGCCGCTCAGAAATCGCCTGGTCATGCACTGTCGACATGAGCGCTCCCCGTCCCGCGGCGACTCGTCGGGCGCACGGGTCGTCGTGACCGTGAACCCACCAGTGTAAGCTCCATCCACGCTGCTCGGTGCCGATGCCAGCGGCGTTCTCGTCGGGGCTACCAGCGGGCTACTGAGGCGCTACTGACCTGTAACCCTGGGACGGGCTTCGGCGGGTTGCTCGCCTCGCGAGCCGGAGTCATCCTGTCGGGCCGACTCGGCTGCGTGCGCGAGCCGCCGGGCGGCGGTGAGGTTGTGCGTCGCCTTCAGGGTGCGGGGGTGGTCACCGCCGAACACGCGCCGCGACAGCGTGAGAGTGTCCTCGCTGAGCTGTCGGGCCGCCTCGACCTCGCCCACCGCACAGAGGGCGGTAGCGAGATCGTTCGCGACATCGATGGTGAGGGAGTTCTCCGCGCCGAGCACCCGCCGAGCCCGGGTCAGAGTGTCCGCACTGAGTCGTCGCGCCGCCTCGACCTCACCGAGCGCGAGCAGGTCACCGGCCAGGCCCTTGGCGTTGTCCATGGTCCAGACATGGTCCTCGCCGAGTACTCGCCGCGCTTGGGCGAGGGTGCTCTCATGCAGCTGTCGCGCCGCCTCGACCTCACCGAGCGCATGCAGGTCGCGGCCGAGCTCGCTCGCCGCGAGAATGGTCTCGGGGCGGTCTTCGCCGAGCACCCATCGCGCATAGGCGAAGCTTTCCTCGTGCAACGCCCGGGCGGCCTCGACCTCGCCCAGCTCGCGCAGGTCGCGGGCGAGGTAGTGGACCGTGCGCTGGACCTCCAGATGGTCGTCGCCGAGCACTCGTCGCCTGCGGGCGAGGGTGTCCGCATTGAGCCGCCGCGCCTGCTCGAACGCGCCCACCTCGTGCAGACAGACCGCGAGGAAATGCGCTGCGCACAGAGTGTCGGGATCGTCGTCACCGAGTACCCGCCGACACCGAGCGAAGGTGTCCTCCGCAAGCTGGCAGGCCTGGCGGTAAGGGCCGACGCTGGCGAGGAGAAGGACGAGGATATGAGCGGCCCGCAGGGTGTGCCTGTCGTCGGGGCCGAGCTGGTCGCTCCATTGCCGGTGGAGGTGCTCGGCGAGGTCACGGACCGGGTGACGCTCACCGCGGTAGTACAGGTACCAGGCGGCGCGGCAGGCCAGGTCCCGCAGGTCGGAGCTGGTGCTGGTGGCCGGGTCGGTGGCCAGCAGGTGCGGCAGGATCCGGGCCCAGCCCGGCCAGCGCTCCGGGACCCGCTCGTTACCCGGGTCCGCCGCGACCAGCAGCGCTTGGGCGTAGGAACGGTAGGCGGCCGCGTCGGCGTCGGTGAGCTGGTCGCGGAGCACGGCTTGGGTGAGCCGGTGCAGCTGGAGCCCCCGGTCGGTGCGGGCCAGACCGTAGCTGCCGATCCGTCCGAGGCTGCGGTGCGCCACCACCGGACTGGCCACCGCGGCAGTCAGCGCCTCAAGCTCCGGCGGCCGGTCGCGGTCGGCCGCGGCAAGGGGACGGGTCAGCATGCCGGCGGGGATGGGTTCCGGGGCCAGGAAGGCACCGATGCGCACCAGAGCGAGCGCAACCGGGTCCACCTCGGCGAGCCGGTCGGTAGCCAGCCGGACCGCCGCGGTGAGGGAATGCGGGTGGCTCTCCGGCGGGCTCTGGTCGAGCAGCTCCTCCGCCCGGGTCTCCAGCAGGCTCAGGTAGTGCTCGACCTGCATGCCGGTCTCGGCCAGGAACCTGGCCGCCTGGGCCAGCGCCAGCGGCAGATCGCCCAGCGCCTCGGCCAGCCGGCCGGCCTCCACCGCACCGACACCCGACCGGGAGACCTGGATCAACGCCACCGACTCCGGGCGAGGCAGCACATCGATCTCGACCCGGGCGGCGAACTCCCCCCAGCCAGGGTTGCGAGAGGTGATCAGAATGTGTCCCGGGCCGTTGAGCAGCCAGCCACGCAGGTCAGCGGGCGACTCGGCGTTGTCCAGCACGAGCAGCCACCGGCGCTGCCCTCGTAGGTAGCTCCGCAACGCCCCGATGGCGCTGGCCGTGTCGGCGTGCGGCGGGACCAGGCTCAGCTCGACCGCGAGCGCGACGTACTGCTCACCGATCAGACCGGTCTCCTCGGCGCTGACCCACCACACCACGTCGTAGTCGGCGGCATAACGGTGCGCGTACTCGATCGCGACCTGGGTCTTGCCCACCCCGCCCATCCCGTGCAGCGCCTGCACCACGGCCGTCCCGCCGGAGCGCAGCCGCTCACGCAGGTGCGCGAGCGTGGCGTCCCGGCCGACGAACCCGGGGTTGCGCGGGCCGACGTTCCACGCCCCCGGCAGCCGCGGCGCCACCTCGCCGGCCGACGCTGATGGTGCCGGCGGCGCCGAGGCCGCGGCGGGTGCGGTCGACGTCGGCGGGCGCCAGTCCAGGGTCGCCGCCTGAGCCAGGATGTCCTGCTCCAACCGCCGCAGCGCCACACTCGGGTCAAGGCCCAGCTCCTCAGCCAGCCGTCCCCGGGTATCCCGCAGCACCGCCAGCGCCTCAGCCTGCCGCCCGGCCCGGTACAACGCCAGAGCCAGCAGCTCACAACCATGCTCGCGCAACGGATGAGCCCGCACGTGCGCGTCCAGCTCAGCCACCACCCCGTGATGCTCACCCAACCGCAGCTGGGCCTCGCACCGCCCCTCGACCACCGAGAGCCGCAACTCCTCCAACCGCGCCACATCCGACGCCGCCCACCTGGCGTCACACATGTCGGCATAGGCACACCCACGCCACAACCTCAGCGCCGCATCGAACTCGTCCAACGCATGCCCGGGATCAGCTCGACCCAACGCCTCCCGACCAGCCGTGGCATGCTCGGCGAACCGGTGCACGTCGAACTCGGCACCACGGCTGTCCAACAGATAACCCGGCGTGCGGGTGTGCAACACCGTAGCCGGCGCCCGGGGCACCCGGCCCGGCTCCAACACCCGCCGCAGGTTCGACACATAAGTCCGCAGCGACGTCAGCGCCGCCGAGGGCGGATCCCCCGACCACAGCTCATCGATCAGAACATCGGCTGCCACCAGCTGATCCACCCGGCTCAGCAACAACCCGAACAACGCACGTTGCCGCGGCGGCCCCAAATCGACCAGCCGCCCACCGACCACAGCCTCCACCGGACCCAACGCCCGCCACTGAACCGCACCGGCAGACCGATCACCCGGAACCAGGGCCAGCTGCGCTCTCGTGCGCGGCGCTGATCCGAGAACCTCAGCCCCCATCTCCCGACTCCGATCGATATCACAAGATCTTGACGGATATTACTTCCATCCGCTGGACCGACGTCTGAGGGCCGCCGCTTCCACGTCGCGTCCGTCAGCGTGCTCCACGTTCCCGACGAACGTCGAGGTCGCGTCCCGTGTGCTCGCACCTCACCGGCCATACCTGGAAGCGCGACCGGGTGGCTGACCACGCTGCCGGACTCGCTACCGGGCGAGATTCTCATCCTGCGGGTCGTGGTGGGGACCGTCCGGCCCCGATGAGCGCGTCAGGCTCGAGCCGCGCCGAGCCGGCGAACCACCCGGTTCACGGTTCTTCCCAGGTCAGTACGGTGGTGAGCACGTTCAGCGCGCCACCGTCAACGCGGCTTTCGACCAGCGCGCTACCCGGTACGACCAATGAGGTTCTGCGCTCACGCATCGCATAGCAGCCCCGGCTGAACCCGTCCAGGCAGACGGTCTCTGTCCATCCGCCCGCGTGTCGGGTACCCAGGAGTGCCCCATCGGGGCCGCCAACGCGCCGGAACTGGAAGCCCCGCGCCTTAACCTCGTCGAGCAACTGTTTGGCGATCACGAGGTCCGGGCTGTCAGTCGTCATGATGAGCCTCCCATATCCCCTTGTTGTTCGACTCCGGACCACGACCGCCTATAGTCGGCATCGTCGGCGCGGGTTGTGCCCCATTCCAAGCCCCATGGGTAGGGTCCCGAGCTAACCGAGCTATATATTCTCCGGCGGCGGGTCAGGGAGCCTTGAGCGGGTCGAGCGGACTCGGACCGGGTCGATCGATCAGGTGCGTGGCCACACCAACGGGGTATGGCCCATAATGGGGCCCGTGGCCGACTCCGAGGTCGTACCCGTCCCTGAGGCGGTGACGCACCTGTGGGCGTGTGTGCAGAAGGCGCTGGTGGCGAACGAAGATCCCTCCCCTCGTCGCATCGACCGTATGGCGGCGGCTGCCGGCCTCGAGCTGGCCGGCAGCACGATCGCCGGCTGGTTCGAGACCTGGTCCGTCGTCCCCGCGTGGGAGAAGTTCGAGGTCTTGGTCAAGGCGTTGGCCGCTGAGCATGACGAGGACTGGTACTCGCTGCACAGAGCGGCGCTCACGGCCGACCGTGAGCGCAAGAGACACGATCGGCGACGCAAGGAGCTGGACCGCGTTACGACGCTGGGGCCCGTCGAGCCGATGGCCACAGATGCGCAACCTGATGCGCAGTCATTGCGGCACGACCCCGCGTGGATGCACGACTCCGCCCCGGCGACGATGTCCTGGGTTGCCTCGGCCTCCACTGACCGCTCCTCCGCTGACCGCTCCCCCACTGACCGCTCCCCCACTGACCGGTCCTCCACTGACCGCTCCCCCACTGGGCGGGCACCCGGGTCGGTGTCAGTACCGCGACAGCTTCCGGCGGATGTGACGCATTTCACCGGTCGGAATGCTGAGCTGGCGACGCTCGATGCCTTCCTCGCTCAGGACGAGGGAGACCGGCCGGCGGTCATGGTGATCGCGGCGGTCGCCGGCACCGCCGGGGTGGGCAAGACGGCCCTGGTGGTGCACTGGGCACATCGGGTCCGTGATCGCTTCCCCGACGGGCAGTTGTTCATCGACCTGCGAGGATACGATCCGGGCCCACCGATGGCCCCCCAGCAGGCCCTCGAGGAGTTTCTGCGTGCCCTGGAGGTGCCCGCTGAGCGGATCCCCGCCGGGGTAGGGGCGAGGGCCGCGCTGTACCGTTCCGTGCTCGACGGGCGCCGGGTACTGATCGTGCTGGACAACGCCAACACCGCTGAGCAGGTACGGCCGTTACTGCCTGGCTCAGCTCCCTGTCGGGTCGTGGTGACCAGCCGCAGCCGCCTGTCCGGTCTCGTTGCCCGGGACGGAGCCAGCCGGGTCACGTTGGACCTGCTGCCCCCCGCCGAGGCGATCGCGCTACTGCGACACGTCATCGCCGACCGTCGCGTCGCGGCCGAACCCGAGTCGACCGCCGAGCTGGCCAGCCGATGCGCCTACCTGCCGCTGGCGTTGCGTATCGCGGCCGAACGTGCCCTCACTCACCCGCACGTCACGCTGGGCGACCTGGCCGGCGAGCTGGCGGTGGTGCACAACCGCCTGGACCTGCTCGCCACCGGTGACGAGGACGAGACCACCACGGTACGTGCGGTGTTCTCGTGGTCCTACCACGCGCTACCCTCCGACGCGGCGCGCACGTTCCGGCTGCTGGGCCTGCATGCCGGACCGGACATCAGCGCCCCGGCCGCCGCCGCGCTCACCGACACCACCCCCGCTCAGGCACGACGGCTGCTGGAGACCCTGGTCGGTTGGCACCTGATCGAGGAGACCGGCGCGGACCGGTACCGGCTCCACGACCTGCTGCGGGTCTATGCCGCAGAGCGCGCCAAGGCGGAGGAGACCGACCATGACCGTGCCGCCGCCGTGCGGCGAGTGCTCACCTGGTACCTGCATACCGGCGATGCCGCCGACCGCATCCTCAACCCCCACCGTCGCCGCATCCCCCTCGAGAGTCCGGAGGTGGCCTGCTCACCGCTGGAGTTCACCGGCTATGCCCAGGCGCTGAGCTGGTGTGAGGTGCAACGGGCGAACCTTGTGGCGGCCATTCGCCAAGCCGACGAGGCCGACGAACACCTCATCGCCTGCAGACTCCCCCTCGCCCTGTGGGGTTTTTTCGACCTGCGCAAACACTGGGCCGACCTGATCGCCACCTACAACATCGGCCGCACCGCCGCTCAGCACCTGCACGACCGGAAGGTCGAAGCCTGGACCCTCGGCGCCGTCGGGATGGCTTACTTTCACCTACGGCAGCACGACGAGGCCTTCGACCACTACCAGTGCTCACTGGCCATCAGCAGAGAAATCGACGACCAATGGGCTGAGGCTATCTCCCTGACCGGTCTCAGCCAGGCCTGTTTTTATCTAGGGCGACACAAGGAGGCCCTCGACTACTCCCAGCAGGCGCTATCCATATCCCAAGGGATCGACGACCCATGGAGTGAGACGTTCGCCCTGGTCAACATCGGCGCCGTCCACCGGAAGCTGCAGCATTTCCAAGATGCTCTCGACTATTTTCAGCGGGCCCTGGCCGTCGTCCGCCACGCCCACGACCGATCGGGCGAAGCCACGGTCCTGCATAACCTCGGCGCCACCTACCGGGATCTTCAGCGGCTCGAGGACGCCCTGGAGTACTTCCAGCGAGCCCACATCACCTATCGCGAGATCAGCGACCGATGGGGAGAGGCCCGAACCTTGCTCAACATCGGTGACATCCTGCGGAAGTTCAACCAGACGGAGGCGGCGGCCACCTACTGGCGACAAGCGCTGCCGATCTTCGAGGATTTCAAAGACTCGGTTAAAGCGGCGAAGATCCGTGCATGCCTGGAAACCCTCGGCCCCCCCGACCCGGACCGGCGTCCGTGACCGAAGCCACCCGCCATCTCCGCGCGCGGTCAGTCATCCGACATCGTCGTCAAGCATCCAGATAACCTAAGCTCCCCCTCTTCTCATCCAGATAACCCACGCTCTGCGTCTCAGCCACGGGAACCGCAGCATGAGCCGCATGGGGAGCCTCAGAGGTAACTGCGGAGCGAGCCGAAGAATTATCCCTGGAGGGAGCTGAGTAAGGTGTCTCAGAAGGATCGACATAGGGTGCCGACTTAGCGACGCCGATACGCTCAGCAGCTTCGCACAGCAACGGCAGTGCACCTACCACCGTCGTGCCGGTTTCCTTGATACGCCCGAGAGCAGGACCGACCACCTCGGCCTGGTGGGCAACAGTCTTCACGTTCCGCGCGCAGTCATCGAGATTGTCAGCGGTACGGTTGAGCAGCACGCCGATCGCGAAGAGAAAAACCGCCAGAACGGCAACCAGCAACGCGACGACAATAACCGTCAAGACGACAAGAGTCATCTCCCATCCCTTCTCATCAAGATCCCGGAGGCTCGGCCGCGGTCAGCGTGATCTTGTGGGTCACTCCGTCGTCGATCATCACGACACCGACCTGCCGTGATGGTCGTAGCGGCCACCCGACCCAGGGCGGCGAGCAGACCAACCGTGGGCGGAACCCGCGTGCCGAACCGCATCTGTAGCCACCTTCCGGCTACGGTGATCATTGAAGCTCATAGTGCTGGCGCAGAAGCGGTCAGTCAAGCCGTCATCACCTGTAGATGCGGATATCTCAGTCTCAGGGTTCCGTAACAGCGAACAGACGTCCACCCACATGGACGACAGAGTTGTAGCGTGCATCCGGGTGTAGCGTGCATCCGGGCGGCCGTCCCCGAGCCCGACAGGACCGGGCGGCTAGTCGGCGGCCCACTGAGCCGGTAACAGCCCGGACAGGTACTCCGGGGTGTGCAGCCTCACGTCCCGAGACTCCGGGACGTGAGCGGGCTGGTGCGCAATGGCAACCTGAAGCGTGGAAGAGGGAAATACATCGGGGGCAGTGTGGTGGGCATGACCGTTCTTACGGCTGCCCTGAACAGGCCGGCGCTGCCACACCGCGCCAGCCCCGCCGACCCGCACCCGTCGCCACCGCCGCACGACGCCGGCCCCACCGACCCGCACCCGTCGCCACCGCCGTACGACGCCGGCCCCGCCGACCCGCACCGGTCACCGCCGGTGGCGTGGGAACAGGCGCGAGTACTCGCGCATGCCGCACCGGAGTCGCTCGCCGCCCGCCGTGTCCCGCTGAGCTGCGCCGCCGGGCTGACTCTGGCGGCGGAGATCCGCAGCCGCGTACCGCTCCCGGCCTTCGACACCGCGGCCATGGACGGGTACGCGGTGTCCGGCCCCGGGCCGTGGCAGTTGCGGGGGCAGGTCCGGGCGGGGACGGTCTGGGAGGGGACGCTCGCTCCGGGGGAGGCCGTGGAGATCTCCACCGGGGCACAGGTGCCGGTGGGCGCGAGCGCGGTCCTTCCCGTGGAACGGGCAACCCACGAAGGGACAACCGTGTCCGGCACTGTGTCCTCGACCACTGTGTCCTCGACCACTGTGCCCTCGGCGGGGACCCACATCCGCCGGGCGGGTGAGGATGCACCGGCGGGGGCGTCGCTGGCGCCGACCGGTACCCGGATCGGGCCTGCGCTGATCGGGCTCGCCGCGACCTGCGGGTACGACACCCTGTCGGTCCGGCCGCGGCCGCGGGTGCGGATCCTGGTCACCGGAGAGGAACTGACACACAGCGGGGCGAGCGGGGCGGGGCGGGTACGGGATGCTCTCGGTCCGCTGTTGCCCATGCTGGTGGCCGAGCTGGGAGGGCAGGCGTGCGCGGTCCGGCACCTGCCGGACCGCCCGACGGGCCTGCTGGCCGCAGCAGTGCACCCGCCGGACGACGAGGACACCGAGGTGGTCGTGGTGACCGGATCGACATCGATCGGCGTCACTGACCAACTGCGGCAGCTGCTCCGCGCCACCGGCGCGCGATGGGTCATCGACACTGTGGCGTGCCGCCCCGGACACCCGCAGCTACTGGCCGGTATAGGAGCCGGACGCTGGCTCGTGGGCCTACCGGGTAACCCCTTCGCGGCACTCGTCGCGGCGTACACGCTGCTCGCCCCGCTGCTGGCCGGACTGTCGGGCCGGCCCCTGCCGGAACTGCCGCTGGCCCCGGTGACCGGAGACGCACGCCCCGCACCCGGGCTCACCCGCCTGATCCCGGTGGCCTGGGAAGGCGGTGCCGCCCGGGTAGTCGGCGGCCACCGGGCCGCATATCTGCGGGGAGCGGCGCTCGGCACCGCACTCGCAGCCATCCCACCGGGCTGGGTGGACGGCACACCGGCCCCTCTCATCCTGACGGGGTGAACACCCCGGCGTCGCGGCACAGCCTGTGGTATCTGCACCGGCGAGGCATCTCATGATCGCCGAAACTGAGCCTGGCTGTGCACGGTCGCACGGTCACGGCTCAGGTTCGGCGATCACCAGCGCCGGCGGCGACCACCAACGCCACCGGGGGCAGCTGAGCCATGCCGCCACCCGGTCATCCTCGGAGCTCACCGAGCAGTAAGGCTGGTCCCCCAGCCCCAAGACCTACTCGGCCACCTCCAGGACCCGAGGCTCCGGGCGTCACTCCGGTGGGAGCCAGGCGAGCTGGACGAGCTGCCGACCGGTCTTGCGGTCTACCAGGGTGCCCCGGCCGGGCGGCATCGGGGATGGTGTGACGTTGCCGAGCAGCGGGCCCTCCTCAGGGCTGCCGCTCATCACGATGCCGGGGGTGGACAGCTCCCGCAGCCTGGCGGTCACCGGCTCGAACAGGGACCGAGACGCGCCACCGCACCGCCGGGCGATGATGAGGTGCAACCCCACGTCCTTGGCCTGGGGCAGAAACTCCAGCAGCGGCGCGAGCGGGTTCACCCCGCCCTGGGGGCTCACCAGGTCGTAGTCGTCGACCAGGACGTAGAGCTCCGGGCCCGACCACCAGGAGCGGTCGCGAAGCTGCCGCTGGGTGACGTCGGGGCCGGGCAGGCGCTTGCGCATGGAGCCCCGCACCTCGTTGATGATCGGAGCCAGCACGTCGGCCGACATCCCGTAACCGATGAGGTGGTCGGATTCCAGGTAGCCGAGCATGGTACGGCGGTAGTCGATCAGGACGATGCGCGCCTGCTCGGGCGTGGCGCGGTCCACGATGCCCCGGGCTATCGTCCGCAACAGGTTGGTCTTGCCGGACTCGCCGTCGGCGAAGCACAGGAAGTGCGGCTCGGCGGCGAAGTCGAGGTACACCGTGGTGAGCTCGGCCTCGCTGACACCGATCGGGATCAGCTTCGGTTGCCGCTGCTCGGGTGTGCCCAACTGCTGGTAGAGGATCCGCTCGGGCAGCAGCCGGACCCGCGGCGCGGCGCGGCCGGGCCATCCGTCGCGGATGCGCGCGACCGCGTCGGCCACTCCGGTGCCGACGTCCCGCGCGCTGGTGACCGCGTCGATGCGGGGCAACGCGGCGAGAAAGTGCAGCCTGTCCCGGGACAGCCCCCGTCCTGGGCGACCCGGTGGCACGTTGAGCGCCGCCCGCCGCTCGATATCTGACTCACCCGGATCACCCAGGCGCAGCTCGAAGCGAGTACCGAGAAGGTCTTTCAGCGCGGGCCGGATCTCGGCCCACCGGGTGGCGCCGACCATCACGTGGACCCCGTAGGACAGGCCCTGGGTGGCCAGGTTCACCACCCGCATCTCCAGGTCGCCAGCGTCGAACTCCTGGCGGAAGCTGTGCCACCCGTCGATGACGAGAAACACGTCACCGAACGAGTCGTCCGGAAGCTCCCCGCGCTGCTTACGGGCCCGGAAATCGGCCATCGAGTCGATGCCCAGGCAGCGGAACCGCTGCTCCCGAGCGGCGAGCACACCACTCACCTCGGCGAGGATGCGCCGGACCGTGTCCGGCTCCAGCCGCCCGGCCACCCCGCCGCAGTGTGGCAGGCCATCCAGCGACGCCAGCGTGCCGCCGCCGAAGTCGACGCAGAAGAACTGCACCTCCTCAGGAGTATGGGTGAGCGCCAGCGACATCACCATCGAGCGCAACAGGGTGGACTTGCCCGACTGCGGGCCGCCGGTGACCACGGCGTGCCCCTCGGCGCCGGAGAGATCCGCCCAGAGCAGGTCGCGGCGCTGCTCGTAGGGCTTGTCCACGATCCCGACCGGGATAGCGAGCCGGCCGTTGCCAACGAACCCGACCGGGGACAACCCACGATCCTCGGTGATCGACAACGGCGGCAGCAGCTGGTCCAGCGACGGCGGCGCCTCCAGCGGCGGCAGCCACACCTCGTGGGCCGCCGGCCCCTGCCCACGCAGCTGGGCGACCACGACATCCAGCACGCTGGGCTCGGTGACGCTCTCCGGGATGATCTCCGGCGGCGCTGCGGGCTCGGCTGTCTCGGGGAGCTCCACGTAGTCGGGCACGAACAGCCGTGGCCGGTGGTCCGAGGTCACCGGGGCGGAGCCGGCCGAGGCCGGACTGCACCGTGCGACCACACGGCCCACGCGGTAAGGGCCCGACACGTAGGCCGCCTTGAAGCGCTCCATGGACGCGGTGTCGAACTTCAGGTAGCCCGAGCCGGGCACCGGCGGCAGCTCGTAGGCGTCGGGTACGCCCAGCACCGCCCGGGACTCCCCAGCGGAGAAGGTCTTCAGCCCGATCCGGTAGGACAGGTGGGACTCCAAGCCCCGCAACCTGCCCTCCTCGAGGCGTTGCGAGGCCAGCAACAGGTGCATCTGCAGCGAGCGGCCCAACCGGCCGATCGCCACGAACAGGTCGATGAGCTCCGGCTGCTGGGCGAGCAGCTCGGAGAACTCGTCGATCACGATGAACAGCGCCGGCAGCGGGTCGAGGTCGGCGCCGCCTTCCCGGGCCCGCTCATAGTCCTTGACGCTGGCGAAGTTACCCGCGGTGCGCAGCAGCTCCTGGCGGCGGTTCATCTCGCCGGCCAGCGCGTCCTGCATGCGGGCGACCTGGGTCAGGTCGTCGGCCAGGTTGGTGATCACCGCAGCGACGTGCGGCGCGTGCTCCATGCCCAGGAACGTCGCGCCCCCCTTGAAGTCGACCAGCACGAGGTTCAGCACCGCCGACGAGTGAGTGGCGACCAGGCCCAGCACGAGAGTGCGCAGAAACTCCGACTTACCGGACCTGTCTCTGTGACACACTTAATCCGTGAGCCATCTTCGACTGCCAGCTCTTGAACTACCGGCCGGGTTGCTGGCGCGCCTGCGCGGTTTGACCGGCGCAGAGGGGATGTCTGGAGTGATGTACGCGCGGATCTCGGAGGACCGGGAGGGCGCCGGGCTGGGGGTGGAACGCCAGCTAGAGGATCAGTGCGTGCTGTTCGGGCAGCTCGGGCTGCGGCTGGCGGGGGTGTATGCCGATAATGACCTGTCCGCGTTCACGGGTAAGCCCCGGCCGGACTATCTGGCGATGCTGGCGGATCTGGATGCGGGCCGGGCCCGGGTGGTCACCGCGTGGCATACCGACCGGCTGCACCGCACCCCCAAGGAGCTGGAGACCTATATTGATCTTGCTGAGCGGCGGGGGGTGGTGACGCACTCGGTGAAGGCCGGTCCGCTGGATCTGGCCACCCCGTCCGGGCGGGCGGTGGCGCGCACGTTGTGCGCGTGGGCGCGGTTTGAGAGTGAGCACAAGGGCGAACGGGTCCGCGCAGCGCGGCGCCAGGCCGCCGAGCAAGGACGCTGGGCGGGCGGGTGCCGGCCGTTCGGGTTCGAGCCGGATGGCACCACCCTCCGCCCGGGTGAGGCCGCTGCGATCGCTGCGGCCAGTGAGGCCATCGTGGCCGGGGCCAGCCTGCGCAGCGTGGTCCGGGAGCTCAATGAGGCGGGCCACCGCACCGCCTGGGACAAGGAATGGATCCCGGTCGCCGTTCGGGACATGCTGCGCCGACCTCGCAATGCCGGGCTCACCCGCTACGGCACGGAAACCTTCCCCGCCGCCTGGCCCGCCATCGTCCCGGAGGCCACCTGGCGCGCGGTGGTGTCCATCCTCAGCGACCC
Organism: Pseudonocardiales bacterium; assembly: GCA_019243635.1. Classification (GTDB taxonomy): domain Bacteria; phylum Actinomycetota; class Actinomycetes; order Mycobacteriales; family Pseudonocardiaceae. The sequence continues at coordinate 6,592 of JAFAUB010000023.1, read as the reverse complement.
TGGGCGCCGGACCAACAAGACAGGCAGTAACCGGGTCAAATGGCTAGGCAGCGGGCTGTATGTGTGTGGCGTCTGCGGGCAGCCCGCGCTGCAGGTCTCCCAGACCGGCGGTAAGAAACACTCCGCCTACCGGTGCAAAGCCCGCGACAATACCCGCCCCAGCGGGCATGTCACCCGCGCTGCACTGCACCTGGACGATTACATCGAGCGGATCATCGTGGTCCGCCTGCACCAACCCGACGCCACCGACCTGTTTACCGCACCGACCGGCACGGACATCGACACCACCGCACTGCACACCGAAGCCGCCGCCATCGCCCAGCGCCTCACCGACCTCTCCACCGCGTTCGCTGAGGGTGCGATCACCCTGGCACAGCTGCGCACCGGTACCGGCACACTCCGCGCCCGGCTCACCGAGATCGACGACACCCTCACCGCCGCCGCAAGGATTAACCCGCTGATCGGGCTCGCCGGGCAACCCAGCATCGCCGAGATCTGGTACGGCACTACCCCCGAGCGCGCCGACGGGCTCGACATCGGCCGCCGCCGCGCCGTCCTGGCCACACTCCTCACCGTCACCGTGCTGCCCACCAGCAAAGGCAGACGCCCCAACGGCTCCTATTTCGACCCCACCGGAATCCACCTCGAATGGAAAACACACTGATCACACCCCGCTCCCTGCGCGGAGAGGTTTTTCTCCACGATCGCAGCGCGATGAGTAGTGAAAACAGCGCTGTAGAGGGTTGTTTCCCCCCGGTACCCGCGAGGGTGTCATCACCTCGCCGGAGGTGATGACAAGGCGGGGAACCGAAGGGGGAAGGCACCGGGGAGCCGGGGAAGTTTCCCCACGGCATCCTCGGCCTTGCTTCCCCCGCCTGAGCTGTACTAATGCGGCTGTGGGGAAGCAGGCCCCCACACCCGGACACCCAGCGGGTGACCTCAGAAACCCCGGGCCGCGCACTCGCTCCCCACATCCCCCACCGTCCAGTCAGCGAGTTCCAAGTCGGAGTTTCCCCGGTTACGGTGGACTGTGCGTGGTTGTCTCATTGTCTCGGTCTCGAAACTCTTGTCGCCTGAATTTCCTGTCATTCCTCGGCCAGTTTGCGGCGACGTACCGCCCATTCTGAATCACGCCATGCCGTGGGCATGGTGGCTAGGCATTCGAGCGCGGCTTTTCTGGCCCCTTGGATGTCTCCCAAGGCGCGGAGCACGAATCCGCGTTGGCCGATGAAGAATGCGGGAACGTACCAATAACCTGAGGGTGGCAGCCCTTCCGGTGGTGGTAGCTGACCGACCATGCGGTCAGCCTCGGTGAGCAGGCGAACCGCGCTGGCCCGGTCGTTGTCGCGGGCCAACACTTCGGCCCGTTGATAGGTGATGTAGGTACGGAGCCCAATGTGTACACGGGTGTCTCGCTGCGCGGCCTCCGAGAGCGAGTCCGCCTTTCGTAGATCCCCCCTGCGCAGTCGCGCATACGCTTGGAAGCTCAACGCGGTGGACAATCGAAGAGGGTCGTCGACCTCCACCGCCAACACGGCGGCGCGGTCCAGGTATCGGTCAGCGTCGTCCCAGCGACCCAAGGGAATCGACAGCCACCCGAGGTACTGGTTGATCTCACTGGACAACCCGATAGCAGCCGGACGTGCCTGGGCTCGCACCCCAGCAGCCAGTTGATCAGCCAAGTTCTGTTGCTGCTGGACCGACGGGAACACGGCCGCAGCGCTGGTTTCATCCTCTAGATGGCGGATCCCGACCAGCACGGCCGTCAACGCCTCGATGGCAGCGTCATCTGTGCGCCACGGCTGCCCAGCTGCCATGGACAGCCGTTCCCTCCCGTCTGGGTCGAGGACGCCGGCCGGGTCGGACACCTTAGTTTCCGGTGATACCAGCAACTCCTCGATAGGCGATTCGAAATACCTTTCCAAAAGGCGTGCCGTGGCGGGACGCAGCCGGTCTGATGTACACTGGCCAGCGGCAAGCCTCTGCAGGTGCCGGATACTCACCGTACCGACTTCGTTATTTTCGCGGGCGAAGACTTCCAACTGCTCACAGAATTCTTCCAAGGTAAGTCTGCGTTCCCGGATACGCTGCGCCAGCACCGTTCGTGCCGGGTATACTCTGGGCATTGCACCCCCTCTCGTGTGCGCACGCCGACGACGACTGGTCACTTAATGTAGTTCTCGCTAGTCACAGGACCCCGCGATTGCCCGCCTCGGTCCGCTCGCGGGGGCGTTCTCATCGGAATCGTGGGCACTGTCCTGTCGCTAGGTTGGTCGGCATGTCGGTTACGCGAAGATCGTAGCTGACCCCAAGACCGTCTACGACCGGCTACAAGAGCACGCCACGACCAGGCGCGCCGCACACCTCAGTCGCGGACCCTGGCTCGCCACCAGCGACACAGATGACAACGCGCTGATGTGACCGATCGTCCGCGCGGACATCAGCATCGCCTGCCGTGATGAGACTCCTGAGCCCGCCGTCTGTGACGAGTTCCGCCCGTCCACCGTTGGTACCAGCGTGGTCTGGAGTCGCACGTCCGGCCGCCCGTTACCTCAAAGTGACTTGGATCATCGATCAGGTTGCCCCTATTCGGGCGCATGACTGAGGGACTCAGGCAGGGAGGCGCTGATGGATCAAGGGAGTTCTCCCTGCCGGGTCCCTCCCCTCAACCTCCCCGATCTGAACAGGCAATATAGTCTGACGGGGACTTCGCCCGCGCGCCCAGCCGCGCCCGCGCCAGCCCCCGGAATCCGGGCCTGACGCGGGAGGAGGCCGCCTCCCTCCCTCGATACCTCAGCTACTCATTGTGACATTCGATCACGGTCGACAGTGCTCCATAGTGTTACCAGCGGCCCAGCAAAGCTTCGGTCCAGCCGCGCCGCGACCATTCGCAGACGTCCCGTCCCACAGCACCGGGAGCGTTCACACGACTCCACGGTCCCGGATTGGGCCAGCTCGGGACACCCCGGGACAACTCTCGCTACCCCGTCCCAGCCACACATCGAGGAGCACTCCGCGCAGCTCACCAGCCCCGCGGACGCCGTCCCGCCGCGCCCGTCGCCCACCATGCCCAGCCCGGCATGCCAGGACGGGTACTCCGCGGCCGGTAGACACCATGCCAGCAGGCAGCGGCCGATAGACAACAGACACCCCGGCAGGCACGAGACCGATCGCCCACGTCCTGGATACGCGGGCGGCGAACCGAACACGGACTCGCCCGCTTTCCCCTCGTCCTCTGCGAGTGACGGGGTGTCGGCGGGCAATCCCCGAGGCAGACGGGGATACCCTCTCTCGACCGCTCGAACTCCCCGTTTCAGGCCTGGTGGACGCCGGTCTGCCTCGCCGGGTTGTCCGCCTCGCCCCAGCTCAGGGCTGGCGAGAGACCGGGCGCGGGAGCGAGGCATGTGCCTCAGCGGCGAGCTAGTGCCTCAACTACCTGCCTCACCCCCCACAACCATCACAACGGGAGAAACCACGCGTGAGACAGCCGATGCGCCACCCCCACGCATGGGGTCTACCCCCGCTACCGCGCTGGTCAACGGCCATTACCCAGGGGCTCTACCCGGGTAGAGGGCCCCCGCTACCCCGGCGGTACCGGTAGCGGACCCTGATCGGCGCATCGCGCCCGCGTGAGAGCATCTAGCCGGCTGAATTCGCCGCGACCCCTTTCGCTGGCACTCCACGCGATGACGGACAGGTGGTTGACGTACATGCTCATCAACCATGTCGTTGCGGGGTCGGCAGAAACCGGGACTAGGCCCGCACCGGTCACGTCCTGCTCTGAGGCATCACCTGACAGCGACTATGTCCTCGGCGGCAGCCTTGACCGCGGCCAGGGTCGCGGGAATGCCCTCGCGCATCTGCTGTTTGCAGATCTCCAGTCGGGCGTCGGCCTCTTCGCCGTAGCGCTCTTGGAAGCCAGCGACAGCATCGGGCGGGAAGTGCCACGACTCCGTCAGACGGGTCCCGCCCTCGACCGGTTCGACGGTGTAGCCCCAGCGGGTCCAGCTGCCCCGTAGTTGGAACGCGAACTCGCGCCCCGGGTCGGCGACCACGACCTGGGAGCGGGTCTCCCAGGTCCGCTCCGGGATGACGTTGCGGCCGGTGAACCAGGCGCCGACCCGTGGGCCGTCGCCGTCGTCCCACCAGCAGGCCTTGCAGATGGGGCTCCAGTCACCCATGCGGGTCACGTCGGAGACCATCTCATAGAGAGCCTGCGGCGAGGCGGCCACGAACACCGCTTCGGAATGGTCGAGATCATCCATGCACGCCATTGTGGAGGTGAGGTGACTGTTGTCCTGCGTCCACGGCCTCGCGCGCGCCCGCGCGCGGAGGGCCACACCCGCACCGTGGACGTGAACGATCACGCACCGTCACTACCACACGCGGGTCACACAAGGGAGAACCGCCACGGTGGCCGCGCCGGGGCACCCTCGTCTGGTACATCGGTGAGGAATCGGCGCATCGTGATCGCTCTCGCCCTCCGGTCATCCAAGGTGCCAGGAGCGAGGGGTGCCGCCCACCCCACACCCGACCAAACCACACGAATAGGTGTAAATTAGTGCTATTTCACTGTGGTTAAGCAGCTATAATGCGCTCTCCGATCGCTTCGACCACCTGGAGGTGATGTGCCAACACCCCGGCCGTAACCGCCCAGCCCACCGAGACCACACACGGTGAGCACCACCGCGCGGCCCGACCCCCCAATCCCGACGCCCTCACCGCGCACATTCAGCACCTCATCGCCCACGCCCCACCCCTCACCGAGAGCCAGCGCACCGCACTACGAGCCATCCTCCAGCCCCGTAAACCAGTCACCACCCGACACTAGACACACAGCCAACACCACCCCGCCCCCGGGAACGACACCCTGTCGCCCCGGGGGCGGGCCATTTTCGGCGACATGCCGCCTGCCCCCTCAAAGCAAGCAGAGCGACTAGCGGAGAGCGCCCGGGCGTAGGTTGTAAGGGCTTGTGGTCGAGTCCGGTGTGGGTGGCGCAGAAGGCGAGCGCGTCGGCTTCTGCGTTGATTGTTCGGGAGGCCGCGCGGGGACCGTGGCCGACACCGTCTTCGGTGCGCAGCACGATGGGGTCGTCGCTGCTGGTGGCGTGTTGGAGCGCGGCGGTGAATTTGCGGGTGTGCGCGGCTCCGACGTGGGGGTCGTGCCGTGCGCTGGTCAGCAGGACTGCTGGGTAGGCGGTGCCTGGGGTGACGCGGTGATAGGGCGAGTAGCTCAGGAGCGTATCGAGCTGGGTCGGGTCTTCGGGATCGCCGAATTCGTTTCTCCACCACTGGCCGAGGTCAAAACGGAGGTAGCGGATCATGTCGGTCAGCGCGCCGGAGCACACGGCGGCGGCGTAGAGCTCGGGGTTGCGGGTAACGGCGACGGCGGCCATCAGCCCGCTGTGCGAGTTGCCTGTGATGGCCTGTGGGTGCCGAACTGGTCATCCACGTTATGCGACCTGGGAATATTCGTGGATCAGTCCGCCGAGTCGATCGCGACGTCGGACGCGAAGCTGTGATCTGCCCCGCGTTTTTCGGACCGTCGGATTGTGTGCTTCTTACGCTGCTTCCTGCGAGTCTACCCACTCTTTAAGGACCTCTTGCGGTGTCCTGTAGTCGAGACCGGAGTGGAGCCTGTTGGAATTGTACCAGAATTCGATGTACCGAGTGATGTCACGCCGGGCGTGTTCCCGGGTCGGGTAGACGGTGCGGTGGACGCGCTCGTTCTTCAGGGCCGCGAAGAACGATTCTGCCATGGCGTTATCGTAGCAGATACCGGTACGGCCGACTGAGTGGCGCAGGTCGAGTTCGGCGATGGTGACGGCGAAGTCGTATGAGGTGTAGTTGCTTCCGCGGTCGGAGTGGAAGATCGCGCCTGGCTCGAGCGCGATCCGGCTGGCGGCGTGGTGAAGAGCGGCCTGGATGAGGGGGGTCTTGTAATCCTCACCCATACAGTACCCGATGATCATCTTAGTGTGGCAGTCGATGACCGTTGCCAGATAGAGCCATCCTTCCCAGGTCGGGATGTACGTAATATCGCCAACCATTTTCTGTCCGGGTGCTTCGGCGGTGAAGTTTTGGCCGAGTAGGTCGGGGATGTGGTGGGCCTTTCCGTCGGCCTCAGTGAGGTTCGCCCGCCACGGTCGCGGCTGGCAGGGCTGCAGGTCCAGCGTGCGCATGATGTCGCGGACGAACTCAGGACCGCACGGCACGCCCCACCTGGCGAGCTGGGCGTGGACGCGCCGATAGCCGTAGGTCTCGTCGGATTCTTTGAATGCCTTGGTGACAAGCAACTCCAGTCGGTCACGCCGTTCGGCCGTCGCGGACTTGGGTCGTTGTCGCCAGTCGAAGAACCCGGACGATGAGACAGAGAGCCACGCGCACATTCTCTTCACGGGGTAGGCGTACTTCGTGTCGTCGAGCCGGCACGAGTCGATGAACTCGTACTTCTCGACTACCGGGGATCCCGGGCGAAGTACGCTGCCGCTTTTTTTAGGAACTCGTTCTCCATTCGGAGTTCTCGAAGTAGTCGCTCAGCCTCGCTCAGTCGCGTTCGCTCGCTGACGGTCAACGGTGGCTCGTCGTCAGC
>JAFAUB010000036.1 GCA_019243635.1 Pseudonocardiales bacterium | reverse complement strand
GTTGACGCTGCACACCGTGCTACCCGGCACTGAGGCGGACCGGGTGGCCTTCGACCCGATGACGAACCGCCCTCCAGAACTTCGAATGTCTCCACGCTGGCTCAGCCGGATGCGTGAGCGGGCCTATCAAGGCAGCCGGGCCGGCCGGGCCGCCGCGAAACGAGCGTGACCCCGGGCCCGTCTCACCTGAGCAGCCGCACCAGGCCACACCGCGACCTCACCTGAGCAGCCGCACCAGGCCACACCGCAGCGGCGCATGCAACGCAGCGGCGCCGCCGCAGCATCGGACCACGACGCGCCAGGGCCACGCCTTGGCCCTGGCAGCAGTCTCAGAAGTCGAACTCGCCGTTCTTGACGCCCGAGATGAAGGCAGCCCACTCCTGCGCATCGAACATGAGTGGGTCACGGGTACGGTCCTTGGTGTCCCGCACGACGGCACCGCCATCGGGCAGAGGCGCCACCTCCACACATCCCCCTGCGCTGCACCGGCTGCTCGTCCGATACACCAGCGTGGGGTGGAACGCGACGGTCACTGGGGTTTTTCCTTCCTCTTAGTCATCCGGTAAGAACTCGCCCACGAGCGTGACGGACTGCTCAGGGCACAGGTCGACCAACGCGTCGAAGATCTGCTCGTAGACCTTCACATCGTGCTCCCTTTCCAGGTAGAGATCACCCAGATGGCCCTCGACGTACACGAGATCGTTATCATCGGAGCCTGGGAAAGCCAGCACCGTGAAGGACCCGTTCACCGAGCGGTGCGCCCCGACACTGAACGGGAGCACCTGGACGGTGATGTTCGGTCGCTGGGCGTCCGAGAGCAGCCGTCTCAGCTGCTCACGCATCACCTGCTCACCGCCGATCGGGCGGTGCAGCACCGCCTCGTCGAGTATCAGGTGGACGACCAGCGGGTCCTCGTCGGCGTAGAGCCGGTCCTGCCGTCGCATCCGGAGCTCCACGAGGCGGTCGGTGGCCTCGCGGTCCGCGGTGGACATCGTGCTCAGGACGGCACGGGCGTAGTCCTCGGTCTGCAACAGACCGTGCACGATGCTGGTCTGGAAGCCGCGCGCCTCCCCGGCGTCCTGCTCCAGGGCGATGAACCGGCTGAAGTTGTCGGGCACGAGCGGGTCCGCGGGATCCGGGGCGAGCACGTCGGAGAAGTCATCCCACCAGCCCTGACGGTTCCCGTCCCGCACCCAGCGCATCAACCGGTCCCGGTAGGCCTGGTCAGTGATCCCGTAGCGGTTGAGCAGATCGCGGACGTCGCGGCGATACGGGATGCCCTTGCCGGTCTCCAGTCTGCTGACCTTGGAAACCGAGCACTCGAGTCCCGTGGCCACCTCTTCGATGGTGAGCCCGGCCTGCTCGCGCAGCGCGCGAAGCTCGGCGCCGAGCCTGCGCCGCGGCACCACCGGCCCACGTACTGGGGACATCGCACGCCTCCGTCCTTCATCACCCATTTGAGCAGGATGTCCGACTACTCACGGGACTGGAGATAGCGACACGCTACTCCTCTGTGGCGAATCACACCATGAGATACCATCACGCAATTGCATCAACTTGTTGTTTGATGCAAGCTACGGTCAGGGCGTCCGCAACGCCACACGCCGCAGCCCAGGCGACCGGGGTCCACGTGCATGAACCGCACCACCGATGAGAAAAGGGGAAAGCGATCATGTCACCATCTCACCGGAGCGCGACACGCCTCCCCGCAGCTCGGCCGGTGGGCCGTGAGCAGGGAGCGGAACGTCGTGGCGGGACGCGCCGCCGTGCGCGGTGACCTGGCAGGCGCTGCCCTGGGCCTTGCTGGGCTCGGCTCTGCTGGTGTGTCTCGGGTTGCTGCTCGGAGCGACCTGGACCACCCAGTTATTGCAGGCCAGGCTTCGCCGTCAGGCCGAGGAGCGTCGCAGGCTGAACGCGGAGTGGTTGGCGGTTCGCGCCGCCCGCCGGCAGGGGGGCCGGTGCCCGCGCTGCGCGAGCCCACTGCCGGAACAGGACTGGTACTCCGCATCGGATCCGGCGCAGGACCCACCGGATGACGACTGAGTCTCTGCGGGCGCTGTCTCGGGGGCGCTGTCTCTACGGACGTGGGGCCGGCCTCGCGGGTCACGAAGCTCAGCGGCCGGTCGCGGAGCGCGGGTTGCGGGGTCTTCAGACCGCGCGACGGCCGGCCAGCGCGCGGCCGAGGGTGAGCTCGTCGGCGAACTCCAGGTCCCCGCCCATCGGTAGGCCGGAGGCGAGCCTGGTCACCGACAGTCCCGGGAAGTCCCGGAGCATCCGCGCCAGGTAGGTGGCGGTGGCCTCGCCCTCGGTGTTCGGATCCGTCGCGATGATCACCTCGGTGACCTCGTGCGAACCGATCCGGATGAGCAGCTCCCGGATCCGCAGCTGATCGGGGCCGACTCCCGACAGGGGGTCGAGCGCCCCGCCCAACACGTGGTAACGCCCGGTGAACTCACGAGTGCGCTCCACCGCGAGGACGTCCTTGGGCTCCTCGACCACACAGACCAGCCGCGGATCGCGACGCGGGTCAGAGCAGATCCGGCATGTCTGTTTCTCCGAGACCGTGCCGCAGACAGCACAGAAGACCACCCCGTCCTTGACCCGCTGCAGAGCCTCCTGCAGCCTCGTCACGTCAGCCGGGTCAGCGGCCAGCAGGTGGAAGGCCATCCGCTGTGCACTCTTGGGCCCCACGCCGGGCAGCCGCCCCAGCTCGTCGATGAGATCCTGGACGACGCCCTCGTACACGGTAGCCATCATGCCGCCTGACGCGGCGGCGGTCACATGCCGGGCAGGCCGAGACCTCCGCCGGACCCACCGAGCGCGCTGGCCAACGGACCCATCTTCTGCTGGGTGAGATCCTGCAACGCGCGGTGCGCGTCGGCCATCGCCCCCACCACAAGATCCTGCAGGGTCTCCACGTCATCGGGGTCGACCACCTTGGGGTCGATCGTCACGCTGCGAACCTCCCCCGATCCGGCCAGCGTGACCGAGACCAGGTCACCGCCGGCCTGCCCGGTGACCTCCGCCTCCGCGAGCTCGGCCTGCGCGCTCATCAGCTGTTGCTGCATCTTCTGGGCCTGCTGCAGGATCATCTGCATGTCAGGCGCTCCACCGGGTTGCACCACGGCTCCTCTCGTCGAGTCGGGCCCAGGTGAGGCTGAGACCCGGATGGTCCACAATGGCTCTGTCACAGCGTAGCCGGGTCACCGGGGAGCCATGTCGGGACTGGAGAAACCGGTGCGGTCGGGCCCGGTTTGGTCGTAGCGTGGAGCGTATGCAGCTCACTGGGGAAGGGCGCAGCCATCGCGATGCTGTGCAGCGGCTGCAGGCCGGCTACCGAGCGATCCCCGCGGGGTCGCCGGTACGGCTTGCCAAGCCGACGTCGAACCTGTTCCGGTCCCGCGCCGCGGCGGGCCCCGGCCTGGACGTCTCCGGCCTGACCGGTGTACTGCGGGTGGACCCGGCCGGCCGCACCGCCGACGTCGCCGGCATGTGCACGTACGAGAACCTGGTCGCCGCGACGTTGCCCCACGGGCTGACCCCGCTGGTCGTGCCGCAGCTCAAGACGATCACTCTGGGCGGCGCGGTGAGCGGGCTGGGCATCGAGGCGGCGTCATTCCGCAACGGCCTGCCGCACGAGTCGGTGCTGGAGCTCGACGTGCTCACCGGCTCCGGCGAGCTCGTCACCACCGTCCCGGGTGACGAGCTGTTCGCGGGGTTCCCCAACTCCTACGGCACCCTGGGCTACGCCACCCGAGTGCGTATCGAGCTGGAACCGGTGCGCTCGCACGTCGCGCTGCGGCACGTGCGCTTCGACGAGCTGGACGAGCTGTGCGCCGCGGTGGCCCGGATCATGGCGACCCGCAGCCGGGGCGGCGAGGACGTCGACTACCTCGACGGCGTGATGTTCTCTCCCACCGAGTCCTACCTGACGCTGGGCGTGCGCACCGAGTATGACGCCGGCCGAGCCGGCGACGGGGCCCCGGCAAGGGCCAGTGACTACACCGGGACGCAGATCTACTACCGCTCGATCCAGCAGCGCTCCCGCGACCTTCTGCGCACGCACGACTACCTGTGGCGTTGGGACACCGACTGGTTCTGGTGCTCAGGGGCCTTCGGCGCCCAGCACCCGGTGATCCGGCGGCTCTGGCCGGCCCGGCTGCGTCGCAGCGACGTCTACTGGAAGATCGTGGCGCTGGCGAACCGTCTCGACCTGGAGAACCGCATGGAGGTGTGGCGCGGCCGCCCGCGCCGGGAACGCGTGATCCAGGACGTCGAGATCCCCCTCGAGCGCACCGCGGAGTTCCTGCGCTGGTTCGTCGCGCACGTCGGCATCACGCCGGTCTGGCTGTGCCCGTTACGGCTGCGCGGCGAGCGCGACTGGCCGCTGTACCCTCTGGAACCCGGCCGGGACTACGTCAACGTCGGCTTCTGGTCTAGCGTACCGATCGCCCCCGGCGGGACCGGTAGCGAGACCAACCGGGCCGTCGAGCGACAGGTGAGCGCGGTGGGCGGGCACAAGTCGCTGTACTCGGACTCCTTCTACTCGCGAGAGGAGTTCGACGCCCGCTACGGCGGCGAGCACTACGGCGCCCTCAAGCGACGCTACGACCCGGACCAGCGGCTCCTGGACCTCTACGCGAAGGCGGTGCGACGTCGATGACGACCTTCCGGCGCCCCACTCCGACGAAGGGGGACCTGCTGTCGCTGGCGGGGATCGTGGAGCTGCTCGCCGAGGGCCGGTTCCCGGTCCGGTTCACCGCCTATGACGGCAGCGCCACCGGTCCGCCGGACTCCGAGATCAGCGTGCACCTGGCCACCCCGCGCGGCGCCACCTACCTGTTCACCGCGCCGGGTGACCTCGGCATGGCGCGCGCCTACATCGCCGGTGACCTGCACGCTTCCGGCGTGCACCCCGGTGACCCGTATGTGGCCATGCGGCTGATGGCCGACGAGCTGCGCTTTCGGCGCCCGACCATGGCCGAGCTGGCGCTGATCACCCGTTCGCTGGGCTGGCAACGGCTGCGGCCGGTGCCGCCGCCACCGCAGGAGTCGCGGCCCCGGTGGCGCCGGACGATCGAGGGGTTGGCGCATTCCCGGCACCGCGACTCCGAGGCGGTGCACCACCACTACGACGTCTCCAACCGCTTCTACGAGCTGGTGCTCGGCCCGTCCATGTCCTACACCTGCGCCGTCTTCGAGCATCCGGAGGCAAGCGTGGAACAGGCCCAGGAGCGCAAGCACGAACTGATCGCCGACAAGCTGGGGCTGCGAGCCGGGATGCGGCTGCTCGACGTCGGCTGCGGGTGGGGTGGCATGGTGCGCCACGCCGCCCGCCGCGGGGTCCGCGCGCTGGGCGTCACACTGTCCGTGGAGCAGGCCCGCTGGGCGCAGCGGGCGATCCTCCGGGAGGGTCTGGACGGGCTCGCCCAAGTGCGCCACCTGGACTACAGGGACGCCCCCGGCAGCGACTACGACGCGGTGAGCTCGATCGGGCTCAACGAGCATGTGGGAGTGCACAACTACCCGTCGTACTTCGCGCTGCTCCTGGCCAAGCTGCGCCCCGGAGGGCGGCTGCTCAACCACTGCATCACCCAACCGGACAACCGGGCCCGGGCCCAGACCGACGCGTTCATCGATCGCTACGTGTTCCCCGACGGGGAGCTCGCCGGCGCCGGCAAGATCATAACCGAGGCGCAGAACGCCGGCTTCGAGCTGCGCCACGTGGAGAACCTCCGGGAGCACTACGCGCTGACGCTGAAGCAGTGGTGCGCCAACCTCGCCGCGCACTGGGACGAGTGCGTGGCCGAGGTCGGTGAGCCCACCGCCCGGGTGTGGGGCCTCTACATGGGCGCTTCCCGACTGTCCTTCGAGCGCAACGGGATCCAGCTGCACCAGGTGCTGGCGGTGCGCCCCGACGGCACCGGCAACGCGCATGTGCCGCTGCGCCCCTGGTGGCACTCGTGAGTGCCTGAGGAACGCACTCAGTGGAGGTCGGGCTGAGGCCGACCTCCACCGCGGCTCATAACGATGCGCGATGGCTCTCGTTGACCGATGGTGCCACGACGCCGACCGCCGGCCGTCACCCTGCTGGTGACCGCGGCGGCGGCGGTCGCCATGCTGATCGGGTCCGAGCCGTCAGCCGCGGCGCGGCCGGCCCACGAAGCGGAGTGCCCGGTGGGGCTGGCCTGCCGTTTCGCCCCGGCCGCCTACGCCCGGACCGACCCGAGCGACCCCGACGCCTACGGCGACTACGACCGGGCCGACCGCCCACGCGACGGCGACGACATCCGCTACATCGTCATCCACGACACCGAGGAGAGCTACGACTCCGCGATCGCCAGGTTCCAGGACCCGCACAGCGGCGTCTCGGCGCACTACGTGATCCGGTCCTCCGACGGCCAGGTCACCCAGCTCGTCCACACCTGGGATATCGCTCACCATGCCGGCAACTACTGGTTCAACATGCATTCCCTCGGCATCGAGCACGAGGGTGTGCTCGTCGACGGCGCCCGCTGGTACACCGAGGCGATGTACCAGGCCTCCGCCCGGCTGGTGCGCTACCTCGCGGCGCGCTACCACATCCCGCTGGACCGGGAACACATCCTGAGCCACGAGGAGATACCCGGTCTCACACCGGGCGGTGTCGCCGGGATGCACTACGACCCCGGCCCGTACTGGGACTGGGCGCACTACTTCGACCTGCTGGGTGCGCCGCTGCCGACCGCGGGTGTCTCGGCCGCGCCGGTGCTGACGATCGTGCCGCGCTTCGACATCGACATCGAGCCGCTGCGCAGCTGCGTCGGTGAGGCCTGCACCGACCTGCCGCCGCAGGGCAGCAACGTCGTGTACCTGCACACCGAGCCCAGGGCCGACGCCCCGCTGGTCGGGGACCCGGCGCTGCACCCCGACGGCTCCCCGGGCACCACCCGGGTCGCGGACTGGTCGGCCAGGGCGGTCACCGGGCAGTCCTTCGTGGTGGCCGGGCGCAGCGGCGAGTGGACCGCGATCTGGTTCGGCGGCCGGCCGGCCTGGCTCGACGACCCGCCAGGCCGGGTGAGCGCACCGGGCCATGGCGCGCTCATCACGCCCCGCCCCGGGCGCTCGGCCATCCCCGTCTACGGCGCCGCCTACCCGGAGGACAGCGCCTACCCACCGACGATCCCCGCGGCCGCCGTCGTACCGCTGCGGTACACGATCCCCGCCGGGCAGGTCTACCTCGGCGTGGAGCGGGGCTTCGCCGACTACTACTACGCCCGGTTCGACAGCGCCGATGCGCAGGACAACCACACCCTGGTCGTGGGCGACCGACGACTGGTGGAGATCTCCTTCAACCACCGGCGGGCCTTCGTCGACGCCGCAGATGTCCTCATCCTGCGCTGAGCCCATCGCGGGGTGTTGGGGCGAAGGCGCCGTCACCCTTCGTCGATGCGGCGGGCGCCGAGCTGCGCGGCGAGCAGCTCCAGGGCGATCTCCGCCGGGTCCCGGCGTTCGGCGTGTACCCGGGGCATCTCGGCGGCCTCGGACGGCATCGTCTCGTCGTCCTCCACCGGGACCTGAGACGAGGCCGCCGCACCGGGGTCGTCGGGATCCGGAGGTTCAGGTGGTGCCGGAACATCCTCCTCCGGGGGCGGTGGCGTCGCCGGACGACGGTAGACGGGACGCTCCGGCGAGCGTTGTGGTGGGCGGACGGCACGCTCAGCAGGGAGCTGCGGCTGCTGGGCGCCGACCGCGCCCGCCTCGCCGCCGGCGTGCTCGCAGCGCACCTCCCAGTCGACACCCAGCACGTCGCGCAGCGCCCGCTTGATCATCTCGACATTGCGCTCCTCACCCAGTCGCCGGGCCAGCGGGGCGGTGGGCAGGGTCAGCAGGAGGGTGCCGCCCTCCACCGCGCTCGCGGTCGAGTTGCTGAGCAGGGCTTGAGTCGCCCGGCTCTGCTCACGCACCGCGTCCAGCAGCGCCCGCCACACCCGTCGCACCGCAGCCACGTCGAGCTGACCCACCGCGGGCCCGCTGTGGACCTCCGCCGGACGCCGGACTTCCGCTGGACGCCGGACTTTCGCTGGACGCTGAGCGTCCGCCGGATGCTGGGCCTCCGCCGGACGCCGGACTTCCAGACTCTGGGCTTCCGGACGCTGGGCTTCCGGACGTTTGACGTCCGAGTCGGGCGGTGTCGGCCGCCCCGCGGACGGTGCCGGCGCGGGGCCGGCGACCCTCGCCGGGCCCGGCGAGCCCTCCACGCCGACATCCGGCAGTGCCGTAACAGCCTGCGCGGTGGCGGGCTGGGCGATGGTGAGTCGCCGCTCCAACCGCTCCAGCCGGTGTAGCACCGCGCCGTCCCCCTCGGCGACGGCCGGCAGCAGCATCCGGGCGCACAGCAGCTCCAGTAGCAGCCGAGGGGCGGTGGCCCCGCGCATCTCGGCCAGGCCGTTGTGCGTGATCTCGGCGAACCGGGTGAGGCCGGCCGCGCCCAGGGCTTGCGCCTGGGTGGTCATCGTCGCGAGCTGGTCCTCGGGTGCATCGACCAGCCCATGACACGCCTGCTCGGGGGCGACCCGCAGCAGCACCAGGTCGCGGAAGCGCTGGAGGAGGTCGACGGCGAAGCGTCGGGGGTCGTGCCCCGCTTCGACCAGCCGGTCGATGGTGGCGAACACCGTGGCCCCGTCCTGGGCGGCGAGCGCGGAGACCATGTCGTCGATCAGTGCGACGTCGGTGACCCCGAGCAGCGCCACCGCCCTGGCGTAGGTGACACCATCAGTGCCTGCCCCAGCGAGCAGCTGGTCCAGCACGGACAGCGAGTCCCGGGCGGAGCCACCGCCGGCGCGGATCACCAGCGGGTAGACCGCAGGCTCGATCAGTACGCCCTCCTGGGCACACACCTGCTCCAGCAGCCCGCGCATCGTGCTCGGCGGCAGCAGCCGGAACGGGTAGTGGTGGGTGCGGGAGCGGATGGTCGCCAGCACCTTCTCCGGCTCGGTGGTGGCGAAGACGAAGACGAGGTGCTCCGGAGGCTCCTCCACGATCTTGAGCAGAGCGTTGAAACCCTGCGTGGTGACCATGTGCGCCTCGTCGATGATGAACACCCGGTACCGGGACTCGGCGGGCGCGTAGAACGCGCGGTCCCGCAGGTCGCGGGCGTCGTCCACGCCGCCGTGGCTGGCCGCGTCGAGCTCGACGACGTCGATCGACCCAGGGCCCTCGGGTGCCAGCGCGACACATGACGGGCAGACCCCACACGGGTCCGGCGTCGGGCCCTGCGCGCAGTTCAGCGAGCGGGCCAGGATGCGAGCGCTGGACGTCTTCCCGCAGCCCCGCGGGCCGGAGAACAGGTAGGCGTGGTTGATCCGGCCGGCCGCCAGCGCGGTGCGCAGCGGTTCGGTGACGTGCTCTTGGCCGACCACCTCGACGAACGCCGCCGGGCGATACTTGCGGTACAGAGCCAGTGCCACGGCCGCGAGGCTACCGGGTGCCTACGACGGTCCTCACGCCACGAGGTACACCTCCGGTAGCGCGTCGCCCAGCGCCGCAGCGAGCCGGCGGTCGCACGTCCACAACGGCACCCGAAAGCGCTCGGCGAGGGCGACATAATGCGCGTCGTACGTCGCCAGCAGGTGGTGCTCATGGGCGATCTCCAGTGCCCTGGAGTGCAGCCGCGCATCGCCGTGCAGCTCAATGGGCAGACGAAGACACCGATCGAGCTGCAGCGCGGCGAGCTCGGCGGTGACCAGGCGTGAGCGCTGCTGTTGACGCAACGCGTTGGCGACCTCATAGTGCAGCAGACCAGGCGCAACCAGGTCGCCGTCCAGGTGAACAAGCCGCTCCCACACGGCCATGGCGGCGGAGTCCGCATGGAGAATCCGGACCACCAGGCTCGCATCAACGCACCCGGCCGTAACGCTCCTCGTCCCGGTCATCCCGTCCGACACGGATCGCCTCCTCGACGTCGAAGTCCTTCAGCCGCTCGATCGCACCCTCCGCCCGCAAGCGCTCATGCAGCTCGGCGAGCATGGCGTCGGCCCGGGCCCATTTGTCGGACCGGCCGGCGCACGCCGCCTCCCAGTCCTCCACAGACACCACCACCGCGACCTCCTTCCCGGCCCGTTCCACGAAGACGACATCGTGGCGAGCCCTCACGCCGTCGAGCAGCTCGCCGAAGCGCACCCGAGCCTCGGTCGCGCTGACCCTGCGTTCTGTTCCAGACATGTCGTGCCTCCATCGATCGATCCATCGATCAATGATAACACTCGGCTGCCGCAGCGGCTAGCTACCGCGCCGGCTACCGCCCTCGGCGCTCCCAGAAGGCCCTGACGTACAGCGCGTGCCGGTCGATGCCGCACTCGTCGAGCAGATGCGCGCGGATCCGTCGCACCGTCGGAGCGTGCCCGGCGACCCAGATCCGACCCCGCCCAGGCGGCAGCCGCACCGCGCGCAGAGCGTCCTCCAGGACCGTCGAAGTACCCGGCTCCCGGTCGCCGCGGTGCAGCCAGCACACCGTCGGACGGGCCACTCCCGGTATCGGCTGCCGCTCGGCGGCGTCGGCGACCTCCAGGTAGAGGAGCGCACAGGCGCCGGCCGGCAACATCGCCGCATACGCCTGGATCGCCGGCAGGGCGGTCTCGTCCCCGGCGAACAGATGCCAGTCAGCGTGCGGATCGGGCCGGTATCGACCGCTCGGGCCGACGAGCTCCAGGGTCTCCCCAGGCCGCACCCGCCGCGCCCACGTGGCCGCCGGCCCCGCTCCGTGCAGCACGAAATCGATGTCCAGATGTGGTTCCGCGCCATCGTCGTCGTGCCCTGTCTGATCATGCCCTGTGTAGCCACGCACGGTGTAGTCTCGGGACACCGGGCACCCACTGACCAGGTCCGGAACATAGATCTTGAGCGTCTGCCCGGGAACGGCGGCTAAGCCGGCCAGGCTCTCGCCGACGAGCCGGACCCGCGTCATCCGGGGGGTCAACCGCCGCGTCCACGCCACCGTCGCGACGGTGCCGGCGAGGCGTCCGCGAGCTGGGGCCTGGGGCCGCATCGCGTTCCCTCCTCGACCATGAGAGGACCCCGCGCACCCGCCAGAGCCTGCTGACCCTTGCTGCCTTCCGACCCTGGGGGGGTTCGCAAGATGGACGCCGCGCGGGGTCCGCCGCCCAGTCTAGGGGCTATCCCCTCGCCAGAGCACGGCACCCTCTCGGTGACCGGTGTCGCGCGAGTCCACTCAGGCCTGCCAACGACCGGCCGTCACCAGCGGCTTTGGCTGGTGACGGCACTGACGGTAGCCTCGCCAGCGGAGGATTCGCCTAGTGGCCTATGGCGCACGATTGGAAATCGTGTTGGGTGTGAAAGCCCTCGCGGGTTCAAATCCCGCATCCTCCGCTCTCGCCGGCATCATCGCGGACACCATGGTCACATGAGGGCCGGCGACCATGAGTCTCCGCGCGCCGGAGGAGCCTCGATGAGCCCATCACCTCGGCATGGACTCCGCAGGTTTTCGGTCTAGGGTGGGGATAGCCGGCAGCGGCGCACGCGACGAGCCCGGTCAGCTCGAGGGTGGAAGGCGGCCCACAACGTGAACCAGGATGGCGCGGAGGTCCCGGGCGACGTCGCCGCCGTGCGCCAGGAGCTGGCGCAGATGCGCGCGCGGATGGCCGTGATCAAGCAGGAGGCCGCCGTCGAGGTGGACCGCAAGTGGGTGTCACCGTGGCGGACCCAGGACGTGTTCGACCTCAAGGTGAAGACGAGGCTGACAGCCAACCAAGAGTACCGGTCGCTACAGAACCGCGTCCGCGACGCCGAGGCCAGCCTTGCCGTGGAGTCCGACACCACCACTGGGTCCGACACCACCACTGGGCCGACATGATGAGCTAGCGGGAGACCAAGAAACGGCAGCATATCGACCGGCCTGCTGAACTGCCGCGACCGGCCCGGAATGAAATGCCGGACAATAAACGGGAGACCCGGCGGAGTGTAGCCGACGCTGCCACTCGCCGGCAGCCCCTGAGGTCGGCGTCACACGAATGCTTACGTAGGACCCATGGTGCGAGCCCACATCGCGCGGGACGATGGAAGAACCTGAGCCATCGGGAGGGGACTGATGAAGGTCGAGGAGATCCTGAAGTCGAAGGGCCGATCGGTCGAGACCATCGAGACCGACGCCAGCATCGCCGAAGCGATAGGCCGGCTGAACGGCCCTCCTCAGATCGGGGCACTGGTCGTCCGCGACGAAGACGAGCAGCGACCGCTCGTGGGTACGCTCACTGAGCGCGACATCATCCGCGGTCTCGCCAAGTACGGCGCCAAGCTGCTGACCATGCAGGTCGACAGGGTGATGTCGCACAACGTGCCGGTCTGTTCTCCGGAGGACAGCATCACCCGGCTGATGCACCAGATGACGGCCTCCCGTTACCGTCACCTGCCGGTGGTGGATCAGGGCAGGCTGGTCGGCCTGGTCAGCATCGGTGACGTGGTCAA
Organism: Pseudonocardiales bacterium; assembly: GCA_019243635.1. Classification (GTDB taxonomy): domain Bacteria; phylum Actinomycetota; class Actinomycetes; order Mycobacteriales; family Pseudonocardiaceae. Next base: position 37,020 of record JAFAUB010000036.1, on the reverse strand, counting down.
GGCCCGGATCGCCGACATGGAGCTGGAGACCAACCTGCTCCGGGACCTCTACATCGCGCGTGGCTGACGCCACCACCCCGATACGTCTCCACATCGGGGGGCTGCGGTTATCGGGTCTGGAAGTCTGTGGTCGCGGTCAGCAACATGCTCTTCAGGATGAGGGTGTGCCTTCCTCGGGACAGGGCCGGCAGGGTCGGGTCGACGACGTAGGCGACCGATCCCAGCGTGTTCGCCGTGATGGTCGCGACCTCGTGGTCGTCGATGTCGAGCTTGACGGGATGTCGTGGCAGGAAACCCGCCGCCAACAGGTACATCGAGCCACCGGTACCGGTGTCGGTGAGCTGAATGCCGTGCCGCAACCGTGACAAGGCGTCGAGTGCCTGACGTTTCGGGGAGTCGCGCCCGTTCTGGGCGCGGACCGCTGCGACGAGAGCCGGGACGAACGTGCTCGCGTCGATCGTGCCCCAGCCGCTGGCCACATCGAACCCGGTGGTGGCCGTGAAACCGGGGACGGGCACCGCTCCTGAGGTCATCGAGTTGTTCCCGGTGACGACATCGGCTATTCCGGCGTGCTCCCCGGCCGGACCCAGGACGCCGTAGAGCACGTTGTTGATGGGACCGACGCTGCCCTGGTTCACCTGCGCGGCCAGGGCGAGCACGCCGGCGAACAGCGGCGCCGCCTCGGACGTCCCGTGCTGGGCGTCCATGGTGATGTCGGGCACCGAGCGCATGGCGCTGCGGGTGATGGAGCCGACCCGGTCCTGGTAGGCCGGTCGCGGGTACACCGAGGAGTAGCCGGCGCCCGCGGCGAACGTGCCGTGATGCCACAGCGGGTCGGGGCCCAGTCGCCGTCCCTGGGTGTCGACACGGGGGACGCTGCCGCCGACCGCGGTGGCCCAGGGAGAGTCATCCCAGGTCGCGGTGTCCGGCGTGGTGCCGGTGTCCCCGCACTGCGTGCTGGCCGTCGCGAGGTTCTGGACCACGCCGCAGTCACCGGTCGCCACCACCACCGGGATGCCCGCGGCCGCCGCGGACAGCAGACCCGGGTCCTGCGCGGTGATCTCCGCCTTGCCGTAGCTGTAGGTGCCCTCGCCCGTTCCGTCACTGATCGAGATGGCGTCGGCCAGATGGTTCGCGCCGATGTACTCCAGTGCCTGCATCATCTCCGGGGGCGCGACCTGGCTCGCGGCGTCATCCATGACCTCGCTGTCCGCCGGCGTCGCGGTGATCAGTATCTTCGCGTACGGCGCCATCAGATGGGCCGCCTTCACGTCGAGCTCGAGCTCGCCCCTCCACCCGTCACACGAACCGTAGCTGCCCAGCGCGACCATTCCCGGTGGGCACTGTGCGGGCAGGTGCCCATCACCCGAGGGGTAGATGGTCTGGATGTCCGGGTCGGGTAACCCGTACTCCCGGTCGAACGTCTTGATGACATCATTGATCTGCGGGTCGTCCCAGCCCTCGACCAGCGCGATGGTCGTCCCCGTGCCGTCGATGCCCTTCTTCCACAGCTCGCCGATGTTGTAGTCGACGACGTCCTGCGGCCCCGGGGTCGACTCGGCGAACCGGGCGTAGTCCTTGGTCATGGTGTCCAGGACGGCGGTGAGCGTCCTGACGTGCTCCTGGTCGGGCCGCGGTGGCGGGGCGTCGTCCCGACCGGCTGAGCTACCCGGTACACCGGTCACACCGCAGGACGCCACCAGGGTGGCCGCGAGGAGGAGCCAGGCTGCCCGCGCGGGTGTTCCCGTCATATCCCCGCGCCGGGGTGACGGAATCGTTGGGCCAGCTCCGGGTGGTCCTCCCACCACAGCCGGGGCCGGGTGGGGGCTGGGGTGGTCGGGGAAGCCCCCGCTGAGGCGTCGAGGGTGTCGAGCTCGGCGTCGACGGCCGCGGCGTGGCGCTGGTCCTCCCGCATCATCCGGTTCACCACCGCGGCGAGGAACGGCAGGCCGGCTAGGTCACCACCGATCCACAGCACGCCGGCGCCGATGATCTGGTCCAGTCGCGGGTCCGGTCCCCACCCCCGGTGCAGCGCCTGGTAGTAGTGCGGGGCGACCAGCGGGCCCAGCCACAGGACCAGCCCCAGCACCCCATCGAAGATCACTTCCGCGACGCTGATCGACATGGTCAGCAGGTACGGATCCGCGCGGGGGGTGGGGTCGATGCGCAACCGGGTCCAGAAGTAGAGGAACCCGGCGGCGACCAGGCCGACGCCGACCGCCGCGCCGAGGGCCGCTGACCGCAGGCCGGCCTCATACAGTGGCGTCAGGTACAGGACGAACAGCGGAGCGATCAGCGCGGCGGTCACCACCACCGGGAAGGTCAGGGCGCGAGCGGCCCTACTGTGCAGCACCCGGCCGGCCGCTCGGGTGGCCGGCTCGGGGAGCACCTCCCGCAGCAGGGTCAGCGGCGCGCCCAGGGCCAGGAACATCGGCGCGATCATGAGCAGCGTGATGTTCTGCACCGCGCGGTCCCAGAACAGGGTGCCGGCATACACACCGACGACGCTCACCGTCACCAGCAGGATCGACCCCAGACCGACCAGAAAACACCACGACCGGCCCGCCGGCCACGCCACGGCGCCTCGGCGCAACCGGCGCACTCCGAGCCCGTACGCCACCCCCAGCGCGGCCACCGCCACCAGCGCCGCCGGGTTTGGCGTCCACGCGGTCAGCAGCCGTCCCCATGTCAACGGCGGCGCAGGTGCAGAAACCATCACCACGTCCAGGCCCACCCCCCCAGGGTGCACCCACCCGGCGACCGGCGTCGAACAGCCCCCGGCGGTGAGACCCCTATTTGACGCACGGGATCCCACCGCCGGAGATGCTGTTGAGGTCCGCAGGTCCGGCGTCGTTCTGGTTGGAGCCGGGTGCCGGGGGCGTGGAGGTGGCGGGCGAGGAGTCGCCGGAGGCGAGGGCGGCGGGCATGGTGTAGTCGGCACCCAGGACCACTCGGAGGTGTCCGGCAGGCACTGTCGAGTCCGGTTCCGTCGGCAGCCCACCGAGCATCCCGGCCAGGGTCTTCGCCTCCCGCGCGGAGCCGGGACCCGGGTAGTAGATCATCGTGGTACTGAGGTGGCGGCGGCCGTTGCTGGTGACACCCGAGGTGAAGCCGGTGGTGGCCAGGGCGTGTTCCAGCGCGGCCGCCAGCCCGTTTCGGTTGGTGGTGTTGACCACGTCCACGGTGCCCGACGCTGCGCTCCCGGGCCCGGGGACGGTCGAGGTGGGCGACGGTGTGGGGACGCGCGGACCGACCAGGCCGCGCACCAGGGCCTGGATCCCGGGCACGTCGACGATGTTGACGTCCTCGCCGGCGGGGTCGGTGCCGAAGCGGACGATCGGCAGGGTCGTGAAGGTGATGTTTCCGCTGGTCACCGAGGATGCCTGCGAAGCGAAGGACAGCAGCTGCAGACCGGTGTCGGCGGCGATGTTCTGCTTGGCCACAGCGATCAACCCGCGCAGCCGCACCGGGTTGAGAAACGTCCCGGCCTGCTTGAGCTGGTAGGTCAGCGAGATGATGAAGGCCTGCTGGCGGCGTTCCCGGTCCAGGTCGGTGAAGTTCAGCTGCGGATGAGCATTGTCGCGGCGCTGCCGGACGAACGCCAGCGCCTGGACGGCGTCGATCTGCTGGTAGCCCCGGTGGAAGTTCGCGCCGGAGTAGCTGTCGCGGGTATCCTCCTTCAGACACACCGTGATCGGCGCCACCACCTGGGCGAGCTGGTAGAAGGCCACCATGGTCACCTCCACGAAGTGGTCGATCGGCACGCCGCCCAAAAACTGGGCGACCGTGTCGACCTCCTCCCGGCGACCGGCGTCGCGGCTCTGCTGTTCCAGGCTGACCTTGTCGGTCACGCCCGCGGCCACCAGCTTTCGGTGTTCCTGGTCGAAGGCGAACCCGTAGGCCTGCTTGATCTTCCCCTTCGCGATGCCGTCCGGGACGCCGGGGAGGCTGACGTAGTCGTCACGGGGAATGGAGATGCCCGTGGCTCGGGAGCCGTCACCCGGGAGGTGGACGAGCATCAACACGTTGGCGTTGTACCCGCCGACCTGCTGGTCACCGGCATGCAACGCCTGGTAGATCTCCGGTGGTAGCGGGTCACCGTTCTCATCCAGGCGGCTGTCCAATCCCATGATCAGAATGTTGGTGTCACCGCTGGCCGACTTGGGGGCGTCACTACGGAGGGCATCCGACCTGTCGATGCCGTCCAGGAGATCCTGGTACTGGCTCCAGCCGTACCCGGTGACGGTCAACACCAGCAACGACACCACCGCCACCGCCCAGCGCGCGATCAGCCCCCAGCGGTGGACACCGTGGCGAGCAGAGCGCCGTCTGGACCCCCGACCGTCCCGACCACCGCGGCCCCCGGTGGTCCAGACCTGCGGGTCCCGACCACCACGGCCCACGGCGGTCCGGACCTGCGCCCGCCCAGCGCGCCCCGGCGGGGGCATCGGAGGGCGCGCAGCGCGACGCCGATGGTCACCGCGGGAATGCCCGCCGGGACCCGAGCGTCCATCTCCACCAGCCACACCACTCCCTGCGCCTGCGGGTATCCAGGAGCCGCGAGCCTACCTGCGGAAGGCCGTAGAGGTTCAGCGCGTAGTCCAGCGAACTGTGGGTCACAGCCAGGACATGGCGCGAGGGCTGGAGTAGGCTGGGGCAGGTGTCGCGCTCCCCGCCTGGGAGTCGGTTGGACCTGGTGCACCGTAGTGGAGCAGCGGTGCTCGGAATCGGGTTGTGCGTATTCGGGGTTCTCGGGTTCATCGACCGGCTGAAGTTCCTCGCTGTCCACGGCAGAGTCGTGCTCGGGCTGTCCTCCAACGGCCTGCTGTCGACCATCTCGCTCATCGTCGGCGGGGTGCTGATCGGCGCCGCGTTGCGCGGTGGCCGGATCTCCTCCACGATCACGGTGGGCGTAGGACTGCTCTTCCTGCTGTCCGGGCTGCTCAACCTCACCGTGCTGGACACCAGGTTCAACCTGCTGGCGTTCCGGCTGCCGAACGTCATCTTCAGCTTCATCGCCGGGATGTTGCTGCTGTTCCTCGGTGCGTACGGTCGGTTCAGCGGCGGGCTGTCGGTGGACAACCCCTACTACCAGCGTCGACATCGCGACGATCCGAGCTCCGGGAACGGGGACCACAGCGAGGAGGACGAGGAGATCGACCGCTGGGTGGCCGCCGAGGTGGCGGTCGCCGAGGGCCACGCCACGCCGCAGCAGGAGCAGCTGGTCCGCGAGGACGCGCAGCGCCGCGCCAACGAGGCGCGTCGGCGCGCCTGGGAGCTCTATGAGAGTCGTCTCCAGGGCCGCGACAACGGCTCGAAGCGAGCACCGTGAGGGCTCGCCGGGCCTGGTGTTCCCGGGTATTCCCCGCATTACCGCCCGCGCCGGCGCGGTGCTCGCCTAGGCAGGTGTCGCTTGTGCGCGACCGCGGAATGCAGCCCTCCGATGACGAGAAGCGTCCAGACCGTGAAGGCGTCCCAGAAGAAGACCAGCGAGACGGTCCCCAGCGAGCGCATGTGCAGCTCGGTGGCCGTTGCCGCAGAGGCCGCGGAGTACATCCCGAGTGGGAAGACCGCGGTCCACCACGCGCCCTGGTACCGCAACGAGCCGACCACCTGGTCGACGCGCCACACCTGAGCGTAGAGCAGAGCGGGTATCCAGAGACTGGCGAGCACCCACGCCCCGAGCGTCACCGGTCGGGCCCAGCCCGCGAGCCCGGCCGGTGCACTGAGCGCGCGCGCCGCGGCGAGGATGTGGTCACCGGCCAGCGCCGTGATCGCCAGTGCGCCCATCAGGATCCAGCTGTCTGGAGTCACCTCCTCGGCCATGATCGGTGTCGCGAGCGCCCGCCAGGCGATCAGCCAGGTCACGGTCAGATAGATCGCCATTCCCGCGATCCACGCCAAGGCCGCGATCACCACCAGCGAGGGGGCGCGGACGTCGATGGCGAGGTCCGTAGCGGTGGTCGCCAGACCCGCCGCCGCCACGCTCGGCAGCAACCACGCGCCGTGCGCCTGCTCGCGCAGCTGCGCGCCTGGCCATGAACCGACATCGACCACGGCCAGCGGCACGAGCACGAGCCAGGCCGCGAGCGCGAGCCCGCCGAACAGCCACCCGACGGCGGAGTGACCACCCCAGCGCACGGCGAGTACCGCGCAGGCCGCGATGAAGGTGAACATCCGCAGCGCGACGTCGAGGTCGCGCGTCACCGCCACGACATGCGCGGGGCGCCTGATGACCCAGACGAGAGACCTCAGCCCCAGGATGGCGAAGGTGACTACCGCGAGCATGCCCAGCGCGATACCGAGCCGCCAGTACCCGTGGTCATCCGCGGCGACGGACACGATGCCCGTCGCCATCACCGTCGCGAACACCTCAGGCGGCGGGTCCCACTCGCCGAGCCAGGCCCCGTTCACACGCCGATCCTGCTCTGGCGGGCTAGCGCCGCCGCGCGATGATCAGTCCGCTGTCGGCCGCCCGTGCCGCCTGCGCCGGATCCGGCAGTGACCGGCCGTAGGACTGGGCGCGCTCGTTGGCGTCGTAGCGGTGAACCTGCCATCCATCTCGGCTGAGCCGGCTCGTCGGGTCCTCCTGCCCACCGGACTGCCACAAGGTCTTGAGAAAGGCACTGTCGGGCGACTCACCAAGGTTGTCGATCATGTCCTGGACCGCGTTGCGGCTGACGTACTCGAGGGCCAGCCGGCTCCCCGGTGCTGACAGCCGCCCGATCCCTTCGAGCAGGTGGTCGCATTCGTCCTGGTTCAGGTAGGGAAGCAGCCCCTCCGCCAGCCAGGCGGTGGGCTCACCGGGGTGAAAGCCCGCACGCAGCACAGCGGCGGGCCAGTCCTGGCGAAGGTCGACACTGATGGTCACCCGCCGGCAGGCCGGTGTGGCGGCTCGCCCGGCGAGCACCTGGTCCTTGAACGTCAGCACCTCGGCAGTGTCCAGCTCGAACAGGCACACCCCCGGTGGCCAGGCCAGACGGAACGCTCGGGCGTCCAGCCCGGCCGCCAGGACCAGCACTTGGCGGCAGCCCTGCGCGCAGGCCTCGCGGAGGTAGTCGTCGAAGAAGCGGGTCCGGATCGGCACGTAAGCGAAAGCCCAGGACCACCATGCACCGTCGTCCCGCGTGGCGGACGGGTGGTGGTCGGCGACGAAGGACAGCGCGTCCCCGGCCGCGGTCACGAAGTCCGCGGCGAAAGGGTCGTCGAAAAGCGGGTCGTCGTGGCGGCCTTCCCCAGCGCGAGCCGCCGCCACGCCCACCGCAGTGAGCCCCACCCCGGTCGGGACCTGGTACTTCGCCGGCTGGTTCCCCGACATACCCGCCTCCGCCTCACCAGAGCGCTCATGGTCACCACCAGGCAGCGTAGGCCTCGAGAGGGAGGGACGCCACGCCTCGGCGGACGGACTCCGTGAAATAGTGACCGTGAAATAGTGACGCCGGGTGGTCGGTGCGGGTAGTCAGCGATGGTGATCAGGAGCGATGGAGCTTCAGCGGATCGGCGCGCAGCATCCCAAGATCAAGCAAGTGCTGGCGATCCAGCGGAACACCGCGCCGAACCCGCACAAGATGATCATCGCTGAAGGGTTGTGGGCGCACAACCTCCTCCTGGCGCACGATGCCTTCATCGACACGTTCCTGTGGTGCCCCGAAGCCGCCTACGGCGACGAGGCACATAAGCGGGCTGTCGAGCTGGCGTCGTGTGCGCACCTGGCCTACCAGGTGTCGGAGAGGACACTGGCGCGGATCTCCGAGCGTGACAGACCGGACGGGTTGCTCTCTCTCGCGCTGTTGCCCAGGTGGGAGCCGCGCGACGTTCGGCTCGGCGCGTCCGCACTGATCATGGTTGCCGACGGCATGGAGATTCCAGGCAACCTGGGGACCTTGATCCGGACGCTGGACGCGGCCGGCGCGGACTGCCTGGTGTTGACGAACCGACGCACCAGACTGACGCATCCGAAGGTGTTTCGGGCCAGCCAGGGCATGGTCCTCACCATGCCCGTACTGGATTTCGAGCGGGTCGAAGACGTGATATCGTGGTTCCGGTCGAATAACGTCGACGTCTATCTGGCCGACACGGATGGCGCGAAGAACTATCGGTCGTTCGACTATTCGGGCGCACGCACCGCCTTCGTTCTCGGCTCGGAACGTCACGGAATTCCGCGACCCTGGCACGAAGCGGGCTATGAACGCGTGTTCATCCCCATGCTGGGATCAGCCGACTCGCTGAACGTGTCCATCTCCGCGGCCGTATTCCTGTTCGAGGCGCGCGCACAGAAAAACCACTGGTAGGCTACTGGACTGGTATACTACTGGTAGGCCCACCAGGCCGACCCGCTGCCAAGCATCGCGCGAGCGGCCTATGCCACGCCCCGCGCGAGCGCCGTCCCCGGCGCTTATGGTGGTGGTGATGGCCGTGCCGGACGGCCGACTGGAGAGCGTTGATGACAGAGAGCCCCCATGACAGAGAGCCCCCATGAGTGAGTGGGACGGTCGCGGACTGCCGCCGGTGGCCGCCGAGAGGATGCGGCGCTTCGCCCGGACGGGTCTGCGTACCTCGCTGCTGACCGTGCCCGCGGCGGTCGGGGTGCAGTCGGTCGGCTTCGACCCGGTCGGCGAGGTGATGGGGTGCATCGTCGAGCACATCGGGTGGAGCGGCTTCGGGGGCTGCGGCTACTTCGGTGGTATCGGTGGTTTCGGGATCGCCGGAGGGACTGTCACGTCGTCGGGCTCAGTCCCGTTCGTCGGGTTCGGGCCTTACGTCGACGCCCTGTACCAGGGTTATGACACGGCGCTGGGACGCATGACCGAGGAGGCCGCCGCGATGGACGCCGATGGCGTCGTGGGAGTGCGGCTGTCGGTGTCGCATCTCGGGTCGCGTACCGGCGCCGGGAACCGTGAGTTCACCGCGTTGGGCACCGCGGTCCGGGCCCGGTCGCGGCACCGTCCGAGTCGGGTGTTCACCACCGACCTGGCCGGCCAGGACGTGGCCAAGCTGGTGCAGGCCGGCTGGGTGCCGGTCGCCCTCGTCTACGGGATCTCGGTGGCGGTGCGCCATGACGACTGGCGGACGCAGCGGCAGGCCTCGTGGGGCGCCGGCAACACGGAGGTGTCCGGGTACACGGAACTGGTCGTCCACGTGCGCGCCGATGCCCGCCACCGCTTCGACCGGCAGGCCCGTTCGGCCGGGGCGCAGGGCGCGATCGTCTCCTCGATGAGCCTGCGGATCGGGGAGATGGAGCCGGCGGAGAACCACCGTGACCATGTCGCCGAGGCGAGCGTGTTCGGCACCGCGCTCGTGAGCTTTCACCGGGGGCCACGCGCCCCGACCCGGTCGTTGACCATCCTGCCGCTGCGACAGAAGTAGTGGAAACCAGAAGTAGTAGGAGTAGTGATGACCGCCGACCCCACCGCGCCCGGCATCCCCGAGGACGCGATGCGCCGGCTCGCCGAGATGCGGCCGGGCCAAGCCACCAGCTTGTTCACCTCGGACCTGTCGGTGAACGAGTTCCTGCTGGTGCGGGAGGCCGGGTTCCGTCCCCTCGGGCTGGTGCTGGGCACCAGCATCTACCACGTGGGGTTCCAGCTGGGTCGGTGGAGCAGCAACCAGGAACTGACCGTCCTGTCCCAGGCGATGTACCACGCCCGTGAGCTGGCCATGACGCGGATGGAGGCCGAGGCCGACCAGCTGGGTGCCGAGGGCATCGTCGGGGTACGGCTGGAGATCGAGTTCAAGGAGTTCGGCTCCGACCTCGCCGAGTTCATCGCGATCGGCACCGCGGTGAAGGCGGACGAGCCGAGGGCGCCCGACGGGCAGCCCTGGCGCAACAACCAGGACCAGCCGTTCACCTCCGACCTGTCTGGGCAGGACTTCTGGACACTGATCCAGGCCGGCTACGGCCCGCTGGGCATGGTGATGGGCTCCTGCGTCTACCACGTCGCGCACCAGCGGTTCTGGCAGGTGATGGGCAACATCGGTCAGAACATCGAGCTGCCGCAGTTCACCGAGGCGCTGTACGACGCCCGGGAGCTCGCGATGAGCCGGATGCAGGCCGAGGCCGAGCGCCTGGCGGCCGAGGGCATCGTGGGCGTGCAGTTGCTCTCACTCGGACATCGTTGGGGTGGGCACACCACGGAGTTCTTCGCGATCGGCACCGCGGTGCGCCCGCTGCGCGCCGACCACGTGATCGCCAAGCCGCAGCTCGTCCTCCCGCTGACCGACTCATGACCCTTGAGCCCAGCGGCCTGGGACCGATGGGTGACGTGCAGCTCCTGGCGGCGATGCTGCGAGCCGACCGCGAGGAGGTCGCCTCCTACGCCCGGGTGCTGAGCGGTGCGCTGGCCCAGGCGCTCCCGGCGGGCATGGTGGAGATCGGCTACCAGCGCACCGTCGGGGACCGCCTGGCGCACCGCCCGGGCCGCGCTGTCCGCCTCGTGGTGCACGGGGACAACCGCGACCTCGAGCTGCGCGAGGGCCGGGGCGGCGGGATCGAGGCGGAGCTGCAGCAGGTGGTGCGCGGGGTGGTGATCAGTCGTCGCGGCATCGGCGTGGACGAATGGCTGCAGGCGTTGGCGCAGGACATCGCCCGGGCCGCCGCTCGTGACACGGCGGCACGACAGGCACTGCAGCGGCTGCTTCACGGTTGACGCACCGGCCGGCCGTTGACCGGCGTTCATTCGAACTTTGCCCCTCAGCCGACTTTCGGCACCGGGCCGTCACCTCACCGTTGCCCTTTGGTGGGCTCAAGGCGGCACCATTGCGTACCTGACTTGGAGGACATATGACCGATCGGGAACTCCGCGCCGAGATCCGGCAGCGGTTCACCGCGCTGCGAGTCGAAGTGAAACGTCGTCGCGCCGAGCTCATCGCCGAAACCGAGACCCAGCTGTTCGAACGGTGCCGGGCGGAGAGCAGACGGGTCGACGAACTGAACCGGAGACTCAAGGAGATCACCGATGAGGCGAACCGGAAAGCCGTCGCCCTGCTCCGGGAGTTCGAGGACCTCGCTGACGGCGGCCGGTGGAGAGGCGGCCGGCGGGCTGTGTTCGAGGTTCCCTGCATCAACCGCGCCAGCGTCGACCGCACCCGACTGCACCGGAACCTGATCGCCGAGATCGACAAACAAACCCAGCAGACGCTGCGGGTGCTGTACCGGCAACAAACGACTCTGCTCCGAGCCCCCGACCGGGCCCGGACATTGATGGCTCGAGGAGTCCCCGCCATCGTCGCCGACCTCATCCCTCCCGCCCGGCTGCGGGAGATCGAAACCCAGCTCAACGCGCCGGCGGTCACCTGAGCTCGACACTGCCGCAACGGACGTGAGCAAGCGCTGACGGGGTCCCCCGGAGGCTCACCACCTTGCTGTCGATGTATCAACAACGACGGCTGCGTACTCCCCACTCTGAAGACCCGCACCAGGGAGCAGTGTGGTGCGGGTGGGAGGAGTCGGGGATGTTCGAGGGTACCCATGCCGGTGGCCCACTGGCACCCGAGCTGGACGGTCCGCGCAAGCGCGCGCTCATCCTGGCCGGGGGCGGCCTGAAGGTGGCGTTCCAGGCCGGCGTCCTCCAGGTCTGGTTGGACGAGGCCCGCGACAGCGGGAAGCGGCTGGAGTTCATGCACGCCGACGGGGCCAGCGGCGGAGTGTTCCAGCTCGCGATGTGGTGCCAGGGGATGAGCGGCCACCGGATCGCGGAGAACTGGCGGCGCACCTCACCGGTCCACGCCGCCCTGGAGCTGAACTGTCGTGGCTGGCTGCGCGGCGAGTCGCTCCTTGCGATGCACAAGTTACGGACCCGGGTGCTGCGTGACACGTGGGGGCTTGACTGGCGGCGGATCCACGCGTCCACCGCGTCGGCCACGTTCAACGTCTTCGACGTCTCCGGGCAGCGGCTGGTCACCCTGCCGCCGGCACAGATGAGCGAGGACCTGCTGGTCGCCGCGACCTCACTGCCGGGTTGGTACCCGTCGGTGACCGTCCGAGGCAGGACATACATCGACGGGGTGTTCGCCACCGACGCCAACCTCGAGGCCGCCATTGCGGCCGGTGCCAACGAGCTGTGGGTCATCTGGACCGTCAGCACCGCCGGGCGCTGGCGCAACGGCCCGGTAGCCGAGTATTTCCAGGTGATCGAGGCGTGCGCCAACGGAGCGCTACAACGTAGCCTTGACCGGATTGCGCACAGCAACCGGGCACACGCGCAGGGCAGACCCGCGCAGTACCCGCACCCGGTCCGGATCGTCCCGCTGGTCCAGGAAGTGCCGGTGCATTACCTGCTGGTCTTCACGCGTCGCAGGCTGAAGGCCGCCGTGGACCTGGGGGTGCGGCGGGCGAGGCAGTGGTGCCGGCAGCGCGGTCTGGACGTCTGCGTGGAGCCCGGCCCGGCCACCGTGAACGACACCGGTCGGGTGGTCGAGAGGGGCTCGATGTATCAGGGGGAGCGGCTGCGTACTCCTCACTCTGGACACGTGCCAGTGGGGAGTGGGGGGAGGGCCGACCGTGACGAGCAGTCTCAGGCTCTGGGCTCGCGAGACCGCAAGCCTGGTCTCAGAGTTCGATCAGTGGCCGCACGATGAGCAGCCGGCGGGCGCGAAGGTGTTCGCCCACAACGAGCGCATCATCCCGGCGCCACCGGAGCGGGTGTGGGACCTGCTGGTGGACGCCCAGGGCTGGTCGGCGTTCTACGCCAACGCGCACTTCGTGGAGCTGGCGGACCCACAGCAGCACCGCCTGGAGCACGGCAGTGTCTTCCGGTGGGTCACCTTCGGCATGCCCCTCACCAGTGAGGTGAACCCCTGTAAACGCCCCCACCTGATCGGCTGGCGCTGGTGGGGTCGCTGGTGGGGTCGCGGAACGCACGGGTACCACGTATGGTTGCTCGAACCGCACGAGTGCGGTACCCGGGTCGTCACCGAGGAGACCCAGCGGGGCGCCCTGCCGGGCATGACGCGCCCGATCATGCAGCCGCTGCTCCGGCTCGCGCATGGCTACTGGCTGCGCCAGCTGGAGCGCCAGGTGAGCGGCCTCCTCCAGCCAGTCGAGCCCAGGGTGGCTCTCCGATAACCCTAGGGTGCGCACCAGGGTTTGCTCGGATCTTGCTCGGACGCGATCTCCCTAGCGTCGGCATCGAGGCGAGATGAAGGAGCACCCCGATGCCAGCACCGGCGAGCACCCAAACCCGACAGAGCACCGCCGTCCTGTTGCGGGCGGCTGACGATAAGCAACCCTTGGCCTGGGAGGAGCTGATGAACCGGTACGGCCGCCTGGTGCGGTCCATCGTGGCCTCGTTCCGGCTGCAGCCGGCCGACGCTGAGGACGCCGTGCAGAACACCTGGCTGCGGGTGTTGGAGCGGATGGACACCCTCAGGGACCCGGAGTGCCTGGGAGGCTGGCTGGCGACGACGGCCACCCGCGAATGTCTCGCGTTGCTCAGGCGCCGGCACCGGGAGGTACCCGATGACCTCGCCGGCAAGCAGCTGGTCGCCACGGAGGAGGGACCGGACTCCGCGGTCATCGCTCGTGAGGTCTACCGGGCGGTGGACACCGCCATAGGAGAACTGGCCGGACACCGCCAAGCGCTGATCCGGCTGCTGTTCTGCCAGCCCGACAGCAGCTACGCCGAGGTGTCCCAAGCCACTGGCATGCCCCAGGGCAGCATCGGGCCGACCCGCCTCCGAGTGTTGCGGGAGCTGCGGGGCAGGCTCGAGGAGCGTGGTTTCGGTCCTCAGTCGGGTGCCGGCGCGCGCAGCGGCGACTAAGCCGTACGGCCCCTGCCCAGGAGGCGGATCAGCTGTGTCCGGGAGCTGATCCCGAGCTTGCGGAAGATGTTGCTGAGATGATACTCGATTGTCTTGACGCTGAGGAAAAGCTCCGCTGCAGCGTCGGCGTTGGTGAGACCGCGCTCGACCGCGAGGGAGACGTTGAGCTCCTGGGGCGTGAGCCGCAGCTCGATGATGTCGCCGTGGGCGGGTGCGGACCCGCCGCTGGATACCAGCTTCTCGCGGGTCCGTTCCGCCCACGGCGCCGCGCCGAGACGCTCGAACAGCTCCAGTGCGCTGCGCAGCTGGACCCGCGCATCAGCCCTGTTCCGGCTGCGGTGCAGGCTGGCTCCGTAGGCGAAGTGAGTCCTGGCGCGGGCGAAGGGGGGTGTGCCCTCGGCGTGCCGGCGCAGGGCCTGCTCGAAGAACTCCGCGAAGTTCCGGCGTTCCAACAGCCCGTGGCAGCGGGCGGCGGCTGCCCGCGACCACGCGCACCCGGCGCGCGCGGCCAGGTCGTCGAGCTGCGCCAGCTTCTCGGTCGCCTGCGCGAGCCGACCGGCTCGCGCGTAGGCCTCCACGAGATCGGGCAGAATCTGCAGTTGCAGGTTCGGCGCTGTCCGCGAGGCCGCGTCCCAGGCATCCTCGAGCGCGTCGACCGCGTCGTGGGGCTGGTCCAGTCCCAGCTCCAAGAGCCCTACAGCGGCCAGCGCGTGCACCGTGGTGCCGGCGTGGCCGCCGGATCGCGCGGCGGCGACGGCCTGGGCGGCGTGCTCGCGGCAGCCGGCCATCCCGAACCCCGCTTCGACCTTGGCCAGGATGCTCAGGCTGTCCGGTAGCTGGGCCAGCCAACCGGTCTGCGGGGCGAGCTCCACCGCCTCGTGCGCAAGGGCGAGCGCGGAGGTCCAGTCCCCCTCCAGCCACTCCAGCATGACCATGTGAGGCAGCTGGTGAGCGAGCAGGCCGGCCGCATTCACCCGGCGGCTGGCCTCCACGGCGCGGGTGAGCAACGGCCGTGCCTCGGCGGTCCGGTGCAGTGCCAGGTAGCACACCCCACTGGCGGTGACGAGCTGGTCGATGTCGAAGGTGTCCTCCACGGCGAGCTGAACCTGGCGCCCGCGCAGCAGCCCCTCGGCGTGGTCCGCCGCACCGGCCTGGGCGGCCGCGAACGCCGCGAGGATGTCACAGCGCAGCGCGACACGCTCGTCGGAGCCCGCCAGCCGAGCCGCCTGTTCGGCCCCGGTGGTGATCGCGGGGATGTCATAGCTGGCCAGGCTGGCCTGGGCGGCGGCCAGATACGCCCGAGCCGCCACGTCCGGGAGGTGGCCCTCGATGCGCTCGGCGACATCGAACAGTCGGGCGCGGCTCGTCTCGGGAGCTGATCCCCACACGGCCAACCGGTACTGCTCGCATTCGGCGACCGCGGCGACTGTGGGGTCGTCAGTCCAGGAGCGGGCCTGCTCCAGCAGGTGTATCGCCTCCTGCACCGAACCCGCCAGGACCGCCGCGGAGGCGGCCGCGAGCAGCCGGCGGGCCCGCTCGGTGCCGCTCGGGCTCAGGCCAGCGGCCCGCTCCAGCGCGCGGGCGGCGAGGGCATGGCTCGAGCCGCGGCTCGCGGCCGTGCCCACCCGCTCGAGGGCGGCCGCCACCGTCTCATCCGGAGTCAGCGTCGCCGCCGCGAGGTGCCACGCCCGACGCTCCTCGGCCTGGGGTGCCGCAACGCTGGTCAAGGCGAGAGCCAGCTGGCGATGGGCCGAGCGGCGCTGCGACGGCGTGGCCGCGTGGAAGACCGCAGGGCGGATCAGGGGGTGCCGGAATGCCACGCGGCCGTTCTCGATGCTGACCAACCCGGCTTCCTCGGCCGCCTCCAGGTCGGCCAGCGAACAGTCGGCCTGCCGCAACGCCCGCTCCACCAGGTCGGCGGCATCGAGGTCGCTCGTCGCGACCAGAAGCAGGGCGGTGCTGGAACACTGGGGCAGGTCCTTGACTCGGCGCAGGAAGCCCTCCGTCAGCAGTGAGCTGATCGGCAGCGGCTCCAGGATAAGAGCCCGGCCGCTGAGCTGGTCCTCCGTGAGCTGACCGGGCAGCTCCAGCAGCGCCAGCGGATTGCCGCCGGTGTCGGCCAGAAGTCGCTCGACGACCTGAGGAGGCAGCGAGCGCCCGGCACCACGCGCCAACAGCGCGGTGGCCGACTCGGCGTCCAGACCACTCAGCCGCATCTGCTCCAGGACACCGAACCGGTCCGCCCCAGGCTCGCCGTCGCGCACGGTGAAGACGAGCACAGACCCCTCCGCCCGCATCCGGCGAGCCGCGAAGATCAGCGCCTCGGCCGAGGAGGCGTCGAGCCAATGCGCGTCGTCGACGACACAGAGCAGGGATCCTCCCTGAGCTGCCGCAGCGAGCAGGCTCAACGTCGCGGCAGCGACCGCGAACCGGTCACCCTCCGTCGGTGGCCCGAGAGCCAGAGCACCCGCGAGCGCGGCGGCCTGCGGCTCCGGCAACTGCGGGAGCACGTGCTGAACGGGCCTGAGCAGATCGGCCAAGCCGGCGAAAGGGATGGCATACTCGGCCTCGATACCCCGGGTGCGCAGTACAGCGGTGCCGGCCACGGCGCTCGCGGCGCTCGTCATACTCTGTGCGAGCGCGGACTTCCCGATCCCTGCCTCGCCACTGATGACCACGGCCGCGCTGTGCCCCTGCCTCGCGGCGAGCAGCAGGTCGTTGAGCTTCGTGAGCTCCCGCGACCGGCCTAGAAGCATGTGAGCCATCCTATGGAGACCGTCGAATCTCAGCACTACCCACCCACCCCGGTCGCTCTAGGGTGTGACGGAGGTGCTGTTGCTCTCGGCGCCTCCGGGCCTGTCAGTGATGACTCTCGGGCCCTGCGATCTTCGTCAGCAGCGCGGTGATCTGAGCCATACCGGTGGCCTGTGTGGCGAAGCCCTCCCGCGTCTCGGCGAAACCCTCGCGCGTCTCCCGCGTCTGCTCCAGCTGGGTCTCCCGCAAGGAGTTGAGAACCTGCATGTGGGCGCGCAGCTCAGCGCGGACCTCCGACACGTCACGGTCGGCACCGGCCGCCAGCACACGGGCAGCGGCGGCATCCACGCGGGCGGCACTGGCGTCCGAGCTGACGAGGAGGGCCTGCTCACGAAGCCGAGCAACCTCGCGCTCAAGGACGGCCAGACGGGCTTCGACGTCGTCATCAGAAGCCGGCACGGGCGTGATCCTACTGTCGAACGACCTCAGGCCCGAACGACCTCAGGCCGGGATAGGGTCCGCGAGCCATGCGCCGTCGCCGGCTCGATACCCAGTAGCCGATCGTGACGCACCCGACAAGTTCTGCTGCGGGAGAGGTCGACTGCCGCCGCCCAAGACCGGTCGTCCCCCGACTGCGGTCAAGTTACTCCGGTCAGTGCAGTCTGCCTCCAAGTCAGTCGAGACGAACCCGAAGGCCCGGCTAGGCCGCCGAGAAGGTCGCGGGACTCGCGGTGGTCTGCCCAGCCAGCTGGTCTTGCAGGGTTGCGTTTCGGAACTGGTACACAGCTCCGACGGTGCGCAGGATATCCCGGTGCCGGGCGTCTTCGAGGAAGGACATGAGATCAACGGCGGGAACTCGATGGGAACGCTGTAGTTGGAGCCAGGCCAGAGTGGTCGACCACCTCACGGAGGACGTAGTCGCATACACGACTCCCAGCACAAGCCAGCCCACGATCACGTACACGAGCCCGGCCACGAACCCGACCCTGAATCCGAGCTTGAGCCCGGTCACGGTCGCGTTTCCGGCCCCGAACCCCAGCCCGAGCCCGAGCCCGAACACGAGCCCGGCCACGAGCCCGACCACTCGGTGATTACGCCAGCTTTCGAGCGGCCCCTGCGGGCTGCTCTCGCCGTGGGCGGACCCGACCGCAAATCCGGCCACGAGCTGGGTGAGCCAGAACACGAGCCCGGCCGCGAGCCCGAACGTGACCGCAACCACAAGCCCGAACACGAGCCCGGCCTTGTGACCGAGCTTGAGCCCGAACACGAGCCCGACCGTGACTGCGGCCACGAGCCCGGCTACCCGGTTCTTACGCCGGCTCTTGACCAGCTCCTGAGAGCCGCCTTGGTCGTCGCCGAGCCCACCCGGCGGATCGCGCATGAGCCCGAGCAGGAACCCGGCCACGAGCCCGCCCACCAGCTCAGCCATGGGCTGGACGAGCTGGTGCGGAATCACGTTGAGGTCGCCCACAAGCACGCGCAGGAGCCCACCCGCGAGCCTGCTGGCGAGCGCGAGCAGGATCCCGTACGCGACTCCGACGGTGAGGACTGAACGCAAGCTGATAGCGCGCCAGTTCCCGACCCTGTTGGGCTCCCGGCCGCCGCGCCCGTATGCGAGCCCGAGCGGAAGGCCGACCCCGAGCCCGAATGCCAGGCCTCGCAGGAGAAAGTCCCCGAGTCCCATCGACAGCCTGTCCCCGTACGCGGCCGGGACGATGGCCATAGGCCAGTATGCCAACGCGCCCAGAAGTAAGCCCAGGAGCCCGCCAGCGACCATGCTGGCGAGGATGCGCGGCCTGGTGGGGACCCATTGGGGGATACGCCACCAGGCCAGATCGCGGGTGTGGTCCTGGCTCATCTCTCGGGCGAGGAAGGCTAGCGCCTGCTGGGCCTGTGTCTGGCTGTACCGGGGCTTCGGCCGGCCCGGTCGGGAGGTGTAGGCGGCGGGTAGGGCGCGGGTGATGAGGTGCTGCTCGATGTCGTCAGCGGTGCTGAATCGTGTGCCATCAAGCAGTTCGCTGACGTCGTCGCCGGACTGGTAAGTGTCGCGGACCAGGGTGATCGCCAGTGGGGTGGACAGCGCCCAGGTTAGAGCACTGTCGGGGTGCTTGAGGTGGGTGAGTAGCTGCTTCCACCCTAACGGCGGCGGCCCGGTGCGGGCCCGCTCCAGGTAGTCGGCGGCTTGGGGTCCGCTGACATAGTGCAGCTGTACCGCGAGGGCACCGACCAGCCACGCGGCACCAGCGGCCTGGATCATCTCGTGGCTGCGGATGAGCACCACCACCCGGAACGGGGCGTCGCTGAGAGCCTGCAACACGGCCGAGCGCCACGCTACGTCCATCTCGTCGAGCCCGTCGAGGAGGAGCGCGACGGCCCCAGCGTCGATCAGCTTGTGAGCTTCGGCCGGGCCGTCGCGGTGCTGAAATAGCGGGTAATCGGCGACCAGCCGGGCAGCCAGCCAGTCCTGCACAGAGTAGGTGGTGGGATCCCAGCCGTGCGCGGTCATCAGCACCGGCACCGGCACCCGGACCCGGTCTTTGTCATCGACGCGGTCGCGGTGGTCCAACGCGTCGAGCAGCAACAAGACCGCGGCACCGCTCTTACCCGTCCCCGGTTCGCCGACCACCACAACCCGACCCGAGGCGATCCCGGCGTACATCGCGAACAACTCACCACGGCCCCCACCACTCCGCACCTGTTCCTCGGTGACCCGGGTCTGGCCGGGCAGCGGCGGGAACGCCGGCGCCACGTCCGGGTGGCCGACCGCGGCCTCCACCGGGCCTGCCACCAGCAGGTCGCTCAGTGACCAGCTGACTGAGATCGGATCGGGCGTCAACAACACTCGCTGGACAGCCTCTTTACGCCACTGCCCGCGCACCGCCTGGGCCAACAGGTCCGCCAGCGTGTCCGCCGGCGGGGGATCGGCCCGGCGACGGGCGCCGAGAAGCTGACCCAACAACATGGTCATGACCGCAACGGCCAGCGGTGCCAACAATCCCCCGACCTGGAGTGCAGCACCGCGCTGAGAGGACGAGAGGTGGAAGATCCACCGCAATGCCGCGCCGATGGCCAGCACCAGGACCAGCATCAGGCCGATGAGCAACCAGTCCCTCCGCCTGTCCATAACCCGCAATTGTGACAGCCCGACCTGCTCGGCGTCATGATGATTCCTCGACAGCCGCCACCGTCTCGAAAGGACTCCGCGAGATCACGCCAGAGCCGACGCTGTCTGCAATGTCCAGGGACAGGACAGCAATGGTGTGCCGTTTCGGGTGCCTGAGTCAGTCGTCGAACAGCGTGCCTGCGGTGACCGGGGTGGGGGTGGAGTCGGGGAGGTCGGCCTGTTCCAGAGCGGTGCCGGTCCAGATGCCGACGAACACCTCGTCGAGCAGCACCAGCCTGGGCGCCTGCGGAGCGGCCTCGTAGTGCGCCGCGAGGGCGGCGAACAGCGGCAGGTGCAGCACGATCGCCTTCTCCCCGCCGGACAGGGTGCCGTGCAGCTTGCGGGTGACCTGCCGAGGGCCGGTGCCCTCGCCGAGGTCGACGGTGACGACGAACCGGTGCCAGGCGGTGTAGTCGAAGACCTGGGTGAGCTGGGCCTCCCAGCTCGCTGCGGCGTGGGCGTCGCGGGCCTCGGCGATGCGCTCCCGGAAGAAGCGGTGCAGCGCGTCGCGCTCGTCGGCGCTCAGCGTGGCGGGGTCGCGCAGCAGCAGGTCACGGGCCTGGCGGGTGCCCGGTGGTAACTCGGGGTCGACCTGCCAGGCCAGCTGCACCCGCACCTTCGACACGGTGCGCACCTTGCCGAGCCGGCGGTTCATGCCGCGGACCAGCTCGTCGGCGGTGCGGATCCGGTCCGCGACGTGCCGGCGGGTGTCACCGGTCAGGGTGCGGTCGAACAGGTCGCGCTCCTCGGCGGTGAGCGCCGCGGCGGCCGCGCGTGCTCCTCGGCCAGCAGCTGGTGCAGCGCCGCGGCGCCCAGCGGCCGCCCGTCGACGGTGGCGGTGAGCACCATCGCGTCGTCACCGGCCTCGGTCTGCAGGTCAGCGCGGCCGGCGAGGCGCTCCCGCACCTCGTGCACGGCCTCATCCAGGCGGCCCTGGGCGTCGCGCAGGTGGCGCTGCTCGAAGGGCTCGCTGACCCGCGCACCGACCACTCGGGCGGCGGCCAGCGCTGAGGTGACGCCGTCGCCGACGTCGAGGTCCAGCTGCGTGTCGGCACCGAGCGTGCCGGTGGCCAACCGCCGGAACGTCTCTCCAGCGGCGTCGCGCTCGGCCACCGCAGCCGCGGCCTCGCGCGCGTCGGTGTCGCGCTGCTCGCGCAGGCCACCGATGCGCTCACGCAGGTCGAGCTCGCGGGACCGCAGCGTGGACCGCTCGCCCTCGATCGCCTCGATCCGGTCGGTGATCTGCCGTAGCTGGGCGTCGAGCTGCTGGAACGCGACCCCGACCGAGGCCTCGACCGCGTCCGACCGGGACCGCAGGCGGGCCGCGGTGTCGGCCAGCTCGTGAGCCTGGGTCGCGGCCGCCTGCGCCTGGGTGGCGGAGCGGTCAGCGTGGTCGGCCACCAGTGCCGCCCGCTCGGTGAGCCCGGCGGCACCGGCCCGGTCGTCCAACCAGCCCCGGGCGGCGGTGCCGAACGCGCCGAACGCATCGCGATAGTCCTGGAGCGCCTCGGGGGTGGCCGGCAGGGACAGCTCGGCGGCGCGCTGGCGCACCGCCTGGTCTCGGGCCCGGACCTGCTCACCGAGCTGCCCGTCTCAGCCGCAGCCCGAGCGAGCGCGTCAGCGCGGGCCGCCTCGCGGGCTTGAGCCTGGTCCCAGGCGCGGGCCGCGACGCGGACCGGCTCGTGGCTGGGCCGGGCGGCGAGCTCGGCGGCGAGCCGTGCCCGGCGCTGTTCGACCTCCTCCAGCGCCTGGTCCAGCTCGCTCAGCCGGGTGTCCAGCGCGTGGAGCTGCTCGTCAAGCTCGGCGAGCCGGCGGGCGCGGGCGCGTTGCCGGGCGGCCGCGCCGATGTAGGCGGGCTCCGGTTTGGTCATCCGGCCATGCGTGAGGCCCAGTCGCCAGCTGCCGTCCACACCAAGGGCCGCCGGGTGGTCGAACGCCTTCTCACCGCCGTGCGCGACCGCAGCGAGCAGCCGCTCGGTCCGGTCCGCGGCGACGGGGGAGTCGGGTTCGACGACCAGCACATCGCACAGTGACCCGCCGGGCGCCGGGCTGCCCAGTGCACTGTCGGCGAAGGTGTCGAGCGGCTCGCCCTCCAGTGTCCCCTCGGGCTGTATCCACGTGTCGAGCAGCCCGGATGCCTCCAAGGCGGCCTCGACTCCGGCTCGGTCCCGCTCGGATAGGTCGTCGGTGAAGGCCACCACACGCCACAGCGGCGCCCCGGTGCGGCCATCCCGGGAGGCCGCACGGGTGTAGGGCGCCGGTGGGGGCACGTCGCGCTGGGTGGCCACCGCGTCCCGAGCAGCCTGCACCTCCTCCCGCTGCGCGGCCACCGCGTCCCGATCGGCTCGCAGCCGGGTGCGGCGTGCGGTGAGACCCTCCCGGACGGCGGTGACGGCGGCGTCCACCGCGCAGGTGAGCGCACGCTCGTCGGCGGCCAGCTCGGCCAGCGCCGGCAGCGGGCCCAGGTCCAGCAGTCCGCACCGCGCGCCCCAGCTGGTCAGCTCCTCGGCCAGCGCGGTCACCGCGTCGGCGTGGGCGGTGCCGGCGGCCCGAACGGCGCTCCGCGCGACGGCGTGCTCCTCCCGGGCGGTCTCCAGGC
The DNA here is from genome assembly GCA_019243635.1 of Pseudonocardiales bacterium. Classification (GTDB taxonomy): domain Bacteria; phylum Actinomycetota; class Actinomycetes; order Mycobacteriales; family Pseudonocardiaceae. The sequence goes on along the minus strand of JAFAUB010000036.1, from coordinate 14,746 downwards.
GCCGCTCGGCACCCGTGTGGTCGCGGACCGCGTCGGCATGCGCGGCCAGCGCCCGCTGCATCGTCTCGACGTCGCCGCGCCGGGCGGCCAGTCCCGCCTCGAGGAGCGCTCGGGCTCGGCGCAGATCCTCGATGCCGGCGAGCTGGATGACCAGCGCGGCACGGCCGGCGAGCGCGGCGGCATCCGCGGCGAGGTCCTTGGACCGCCGCGCCGTCTCGATGGCCGCCGCGGCCTCGTCCCGCATCGTTGCGGCAGCGGCGGCATCCTGCCCGGCGGTCCGCGTCGCGTCCGCCGCGGTGCGGGCGGCGGCCTCGGCCCGGCGGCGCGCGTCGGTGGTGTCGGCCCGCAACGTGGGCAGCTGCTTGCCCTCCTGGTAGGCATCCAGCAGCTGGATGCCCTCGGCCCGGGCGGTCAGGTCGCGGTGCTCGCCGGCCAGCTCGCCCTCGGCGGTGCGGACGCCGGTGAGATCGTTCTCGGTGTCGGCCAGCGCGGTGGCGCTGCCGCGGGCCCGGCGGGCGACGCTGTCCATGGCGCTGGTGGACCTGGTCAACCGGTCGGCGGCGGCGCGCAGCACCCGGCGGGCGTAGCGGCGGGCGACATCGGCGAGCCGCCGTGCGGCGCCGGCTTCCTCCTCCAGGGCGTGCAGCTGCTCGGCGTGCCGGTCCAGGCGCTCGAAGCCCTCCGCGATCTCGGCGACGTCGTCGGCGTCGACCGGTGGCAGGGAGCGGGACAGCAGTCCGGACAGCTCCTCGGGGTCCAGATGCTCGGACAGCTTCGGGGTGCGCAGCTGCAGCAGCGCGACGATCAGCGCCTCGTACTTCTCCCTCGGCACGCCGTTGAACAACGTCATGCGCAGCGTCGCCCGATACTCCTCAGTAGCCTGTTCGAACACCCGCCCCCTCCCCCCGATCGCCCCGACAAGCTCACTCCGCGTCAACGGATGCCCCCCACGCAACAACTCCAGCCCACCGCATTCAGCGGGCTCAGCGGGGTTATTCAGGTCCGAATAACCCCGCTGAGCCCGCTGAATGCGGGAGGGGGTGACTCCAACCACACGTAGCCGACCCGGGTGGCGCCCGGGTAGCCGTCGCCCATCAGGTTCCAGTGCATGGACCGGTCACTGCCGAAGGTGGACAGCCGGTGTGCCCGCAGGTTGGCGTCGAGCAGGTAGGGCAGCAGCAGCTCCAGCGCCTTGGACTTGCCGGTGCCGTTCGCGCCGCGCAGCAGCAGCCGGCCGTGGTGGAAGCCGAACACCTCGTCGAGGTAACGCCAGATGTTGACGATGCCCGCCCGGTGCGGGCGTCACCGTCCGCTGTGTACCTGCCCGCCGGGGGCCTGCGGCAGGTCGGTCACCGTCATACTTCCTCCAGCACCGGGGTAGCGACGGCGAACCGGGCGGCTGCGGGCAGCGCCCGGACCGCCCCGCCTTGCCGGGCGGCGAGCTTGAAGGCGCACAGCACGTCCACCGCGTCGGCGGCGAGCCGGGCCGCCCCGTCCTCGGAGCGGTAGGTCTTGGCCCAGCTGGGGAACCGTTCCAGGAGGACGACGGCGCGCTGGACCAGCTCACCGTCGGTGACCGGCGCTCCAGCCGCAACGAGATGATCGAGCGGTACCAGCGCGGCGACTTTCGGGTGCGACGCGTCGTCGGGGAAACGCTGGTCGGTGGCCAGCCCGTCGGGCTCGACGAGCAGGTAGCCCTCGGCCCGCTCTTCGAGGACGAACCCAGCCTGCTCGGCGGCCTGCCGGACCAGACGCTGCCCGGTGGGGCTGGCGAGATAGCCGAGCTGGGCCTCGGTGAGCTCGTCGCGGTAGACCACCGGGTCGTCGAGCAGCGCCCGGTGATGCTGTGCCGCAGCCACAGGTTGCGCTGCGCGTCGGCGGCCTCACCTCCGGCCGGCGCGGCCCCGTAACGCGGCTCTCTCGTCAGCAGAGTCAGCGCAGTCGGGTCCTGGAGGTCGACAGCGGAGGGTGCCTGCGGCGCGGCGAGCAGCCGCAGCAGCAACGTGGTGTCCACCTGGAACAGCACCTTGGCGGTGTCGGAGTCCAGGTAGGACTCGGCGGTGCCGTCCAGGGCGCGCAGCGCACCGGCCCGCTCCAGCAGCTTCAGGGCATCGACGAACGCGCCTCGCTCGGCGCGCCGGGCGGTCTGGAAGGACTCGATACCCGGTTCCGCCGCGGTGGCGTGCGTGACCCGGTCAGCGAGCAGGCCGATGGTGGTGACGGGGGTGGCCAGCAGCTCAGCACAGACGATCGCCAGCAGTGTGTAGCGGCGACGGTCGAAGGGGGAGCGGGTGCTGCGGTCCCGGCGCAACGGCCGGGTGGCGCTGCCGAGACCGCTCATGACCCGCCTACCGCGACCGCCGGCAGCGCCGAGCCCGGCATCCGGACGTCGACGATGTAGTCCGGACCGGTGAGAACGCCTTTGCGAGTGCGCAGGGTGGCCCCGAGACCCGTCGGCGGGAGCTCGCAACACCAGCTCCACCCGGCCGTCAGTGGACATGCCCCGGCGGTGGCCGGTCGCATCGGGCGGCGCGCTGAGCGCTCGGCCGAGCAGCTCCAACAACCGCTCGAAGCGCCCGGGCTCCAGGATCCCCAGCGGCTCCAGGGCGCACAGACTCGACAGCCGCACCGGACCCGCGGTGGACAGCCGCCCCCAGGCGGCTTCCAGCTCGGCGCGCTCGTGGGCGGCGCGGTGCTGCCGGGCGCGGCGTAGCTCGTGGACGTCGCGGACAGCGGCGGTGCGGGAGCTCTGCTCGACGCGGCCGCGGCTGCGCAGGTGCGGAGAGACCGGCACCCGCGGTGCGTCGGCCCAGGGGGTGGCGGCGGGTACCAGATCCTCGTCGGCCAGGCCGAGCTGGGTGTGCCGGGCCGGCCCCAGCCCGAACGCGGCCGCAGCCAGCCGGTGCGCGTCGGTGCTGGTGGGGCAGGCCGCGAAGGCGCGGGCCAGGGCGCGGAAGTCGGCCGCCGCGCTGCAGGCCCGGCGGCGCGCCTCGGTGTGCCGCTCCAGCACCCGCATCAGGGCCACGATCGCGCGGCGAGCGACGTCTTGCAGGGCCGCGGCGCGGGGTGCGCTGCCGTCGGCGGGCCGGAACCACGCGCGCAGCCCGTCTCGGGCGATTGCGGCGGCGATGGTGCGCTGCCGGTGGTCGAGGTTGGTGACGAACTCCTGCAGGTAGGCGACGGTAGCCTGCATGACCTCCTGGAAGGTCTCCAGCACGCCGGAGTCGTCGCGCAGCAGCCGCTGCAGCTCGCCGTTGAACTGCTTGACGCCGGCCACCAGCGACTCCAGGTGACCTTCCAGCTCGGCCAGCGTGCTGTACACCCGCCGGTCGGTGGCCGTCGGGTCGGTCAGCATCGCGGCGAGCTCGTCCAGGCGCTCGGCGATGGCGTCGAGCACGGCGGTCTGCAGCGCGCCGGTGGCCTCCAGCACGGCCGCCGCGCGGGAGAAACCCTCCAGGGCGGCCTCACCACGCCGGGTCAGCGAGTAGCGCAGGTTGTTGCGCTCGAAGTCCTCGGCGGTGGAGTAGTGCGCCGCGTGGTCCTGGGTGCGGTCGATGAGCTGCCAGTCGCGCAGCTGGTCGAGTACCGGCACCAGGTCCTCGTCGGTCAGCGCAGCGAAGTAGCCGACGGTCTGCAGCCGCGTAGCGACATCGCCCAGGGTCAGCCAGGTCTCCAACCGCTCGTTGGCCGCTTCGAACGCGTAGAGCACGGCTGTGTTGAGCTCGGCCCGCTCGGTGGTGGCGAAGCGGAACAGCTCGACGGGTAACCGGGGGTGACGAGCCACGGCGCACACGGTAGTGGCCGACCCCGACAGTTCGACTCATGACCGCCCTCGTCGGGTACTACGACACCCGCGGTCCGCATCACGGGATGGCCTCCACGACGGTGTGCCGCAGCAATGCGGTGAGTGGCCGCAGCGGGGGAAGCCACGCGCCCTCGGGGGGCAGCGTCTCCAGGGTGATCCGGGGCAGCGGCTGAAGGAACAGTTCCGGGATGTCCTCCAGGTCCTCGAAGCCCAGCACCCCGGAGTTGACCGCGAACGAGGCGTGCTCCCGGAACCCCAGCACGGTGACCTGGACGCCCTGCGCGACCAGATCCTCCAACGGCTCCCGGAAGGCCCGGCTGTCCCCGGAGGCCACCAGCAGCTGACGCAGCACACCCTGCTCGTGACGGGCCCGGATGTGCGTCAGCATGTCCTCGTCGATGTCCGACTCGTCGATCTTGGGCTTGGCGAACACCGCGAACCCGGTGTTGCGCAGCGCCTCCACCCAGGGCCGCACGAAGTCCGTGCTGCCCGATGCGACGTTGGTGAACACAGTCGCCTCAGGCTCGCTGTCGGACCCGGCACGCGCGATCAGCCAACGACCCAGTGCGTCGAACCTCGGCCGGGACGCGGAGCTGGGGCGTCCACCGAGGATCGAGCCCAGGCTCATGTCGATATTGGGCGCATCCCAGACGAGCAGCGTTACCGGGACGGTCGGGGCGGGCGCCGGATTCATAGTCACCGATCCTGCCCTAATCAACAGTTCCAGGGATGCACACCGCCGGCGGACACACGGAGACCCGCGCGAAACTCGCCGCAACCGACCGGTCTCAGACCCGGACGAAGAGCAGATCCCGCACCACGCGGCCCTCGTCCCGGGCACGTTGCTCGAACTTGGTCACCGGCCGCCAGGTCGGCCGCGTCGCGAAGCCGTCGGGTGAGCTGTCACCGACGGTGTTGCGTAGGGCCGGTTCGGCGGCGCAGACCGCGAGCATCTCCTCCGCGTAGGGCACCCAGTCGGTGGCCAGATGCAGCGTGCCGCCGAGGGTCAGCCGCGATGCCACCAGGGCGACGAGCTCCGGGCGTACCAGCCGGCGCTTGTGGTGCCGTCGTTTGGGCCACGGGTCGGGGAAGTAGATTCGTACGGCGTGCAGGCCGCTCGGCGCGACGTGCTCGGCGAGCAGGGCATGTGCGTCGCCGCGCAGCAGCCGTAGGTTGGTGATCCCAGCCTGTTCGATCCGGAGCAGGAGCTGGGCCAGCCCAGGCCGGTAGACCTCGACGGCGAGATGGTCGACGCCGGGTGCGTCGATCGCCATCGAAGCGGTCGACTCCCCCATCCCGGAGCCGATCTCGAGGACGACCGGCGCGGCGCGCCCGAACCACCCGGCGACGTCCAGCGGTCCGTCGGGCAGGTCCACTACGTCTTCGCCCCACCGGCCCCAGCTCCGCTCCCAGGCGCGTTGCTGTCCGGGGGTCATTCGCGCACGCTGCGGATAGGTCGTCTGCACACCTCCAGCCTGGCCTGGTGACGGTGCGGGCGCGCAGCGGGTCCCGTTCGACGACGAGAGGATGGTGGGCGTGAACACCCTGAAGGAGTGGGTCGAGCGGGTGTGTCGGGAGCTGGACATCTCCGACGCCGTGTCGCCGGCCGCCATGCAGTCGCGGGTGCTGGACATGTCGCGGGACGTCGCTCATGACGTCGCTCGGCCGGCCGCTCCGCTCACCGCCTACCTGCTGGGCCTGGCCGTCGGTCGCACCGACGACCCGGAGGCCACCGCGGACGAACTCGCCCGGCAGGTCTGCCGGCTCGCCCAGCGCTGGGCGGACGAGCAAGGCGGCTCGAGGGGGCCCGGGTCGCCTCCCCAGTGACGACATCGACGACCCGGGCGCTCTCTCAGGTCTTTTCGCCTGGGCGTCCCGGCGCTGCGCCCAGGCGTTGCGACCAACAAGGACAACGGTGCCGCACCGCACCGCCAGGCACATGAGGGTTCTCCCCTACCGGGGCCCTGGTTAACCGCCATGACCCCTTCCCGGGGTTCCCTGATCTCCGTCACATCCGCCACACGTGTCCCACCGGAAGGTCGATGGGATGTTCCGCGGACCACGCTGGGCGTCCTCGGATCATCGCTGGATCCGCTGGAACCGGAGGAGGTCACGGTCGGTAGCGAGCTTGCGGTGTTTGCGCTGGTGGCACGGTTCGCGTCCTGATGGTCGACGAGCTCCCCGTCGCGAGGGTGATCAGCGTCGAGCGCCGGTTCGTCGAGGACCGGACCCCGATCGACGTGCCGGTCGTCCCTTTGGCGGCGTTGCGGGAGTCCGGGGTCCTCGGGTCGGTCGCGGCGGCGCTGGCCGAGCGAAGGCTGCGGCGGGTGCCCGGTTAGGGTCGGTCATGATGAGAACCGGCATGATCGATCCCGACTTCCTCGCCCTGCCGTTGCGACCGGTGGCCGACGCCGCCCTGGGGCGGGCTCGCGAGCTGGGCGCCGAGCACGCCGACGTCCGGATCGAGCGGACCACCCGGCAGATGCTGCGGCTGCGCGACGGAAAGGTCGCGACGGCGTTGGACTCGAGCACCGTCGGGCTGGCCGTCCGGGTGATCCTCGAGGGCACCTGGGGGTTCGCCTCGCATCTGGAACTGACCGCCCAGGCCGCGGTGGCGACCGCGCAGCGGGCCGTTGAGGTGGCCCGCAGCCTGCGCCCGCTCAACGCCGAGCGGGTGGAGCTGGCCGCCGAGCCGGTACACGCCGACGCGGTGTGGGTCGGTGACTATGAGATCGACCCGTTCACGGTGCCGCTGCAGGAGAAGGTGGCGCTGCTCTCGGAGTGGTCGCGCCGGCTGCTCGCCGCTGACGGGGTGGAGCACACCGAGGTGCACCTGCGGGCCGAGAAGGAGATCAAGTTCTACGCTGACTCCGCCGGCACCAGCACCACCCAGCAGCGAGTACGGCTCCACCCCGCGGCCACCGCGATCGCGGTGAACCGGGCGGCCGGCTCGTTCGAGAGCATGCGGACCTGCGCGCCACCCACCGCGCGAGGCTGGGAGTACCTGGCCGGCAACACCTTCTGGGACTGGGACGGTGAGCTCGCGCGGATCCCCGGGTGGCTGGCCGAGAAGGTCAAGGCACCCAGCGTCCAGCCCGGCCGGTACGACCTGGTGATCGACCCGACCAACCTGTGGTTGACGATCCACGAGTCGGTGGGGCACGCCACCGAGTATGACCGGGCGATCGGCTACGAGGCGGCCTATGCCGGGTCCTCCTTCGCCACCCCGGACAAGCTCGGCACCCTGCGCTACGGCTCGCCGGCCATGCACGTCACCGGGGACCGCACCCAGCCCCACGGGCTGGCCACCCTCGGCTATGACGACGATGGGGTCGCCACCTCCCAGTGGGACCTGGTGTCCGGCGGGACGCTGGTCGGGTACCAGACCGACCGGGTCTTCGCCCGCCGGCTGGGGCTGGAACGCTCAGCGGGCTGCGCGTACGCCGACTCGCCACACCATGTGCCCATCCAGCGAATGGCCAACGTGTCGCTACAGCCCGACCCGGACACCGACACCGCGACCGCGGAGCTGATCTCCGGGGTGCGGCGCGGCATCTACATCGTCGGTGACCGCTCGTGGTCGATCGACATGCAGCGCTACAACTTCCAGTTCACCGGGCAGCGGTTCTACCGCATCGAGGACGGCACGCTGGCCGGACAGCTCCGCGACGTCGCCTACCAGGCCACCACCACGGACTTCTGGGGTGCCCTGGAAGCTGTGGGGGGCCGTTGCACCTGGTTGCTCGGCGGGGCGCTGAACTGCGGCAAGGCCCAGCCCGGTCAGGTCGCGGCCGTCAGTCACGGGTGCCCATCCGCGCTGCTGCGCGGTATCACCGTGCTCAACTCCCGAGCGGAGGCCAGCCGGTGACCAGCGGCATGGCACTGGGGCCCGACGAGCTCACCGAGACCGCGCTGGCCGCGTCGAAGGCCGACGGATGCATCGTGCTGCTCACCGACACCAGCGAGGTCAACCTCCGCTGGGCGAACAGCACGATGACCACCAACGGGCACACCACGACCCGGTCCTTCTCGGTGATCTCGATGGTGGACGGAGCCGACGGCGCCGCCATCGGCGTGGTCAGCGGCAACGGCGTCGACCTCGACGAGGTGCGCACCGCAGTGGCGGCCAGCGAGGAGGCCGCTCGGCAGTCCGGGCCGGCCCGGGACGCCGCACCGCTGATCCAGGGCGCGGTGGACGACGACTTCGCCACGCCGGCGGCGGCCACCGAGATCGACGTGTTCGCCCGGCTGACCGACGAACTGGCCGGGGCCTTCAGGAGCTCCCGCGGCCGGATCGCCGGCTCCGCCGGGAGTGACGAGCTGCTGTACGGCTTCGCTGAGCACCGCCTGGAGACCACCTGGCTGGCGTCCTCGACCGGGCTGCGCCGCCGCTGGGTGCAGCCCACCGGCACGGTGGAACTCAACGGCAAGACCGCTGACGACCTCACCCGAAGCGCCTGGGCCGGGGCCTACACGGCTGACTTCACCGATGTGGACCTCACCGCGCTCGCCGCCGAGGTGCGGCGCAGGCTGAGCTGGTCGGCTCGGCGGCGGGAGCTGCCGGCGGGTCGGTACGAGACCATCCTGCCGCCCTCGGCGGTCGCCGATCTGATGCTTCACCTGGTCTTGTCGATGGACGGCCGACCGGCGCACGAGGGTCGTTCAGCCTTCGCCGCACCCGGCGGAGCGCCGGGCGGCACCCGGATAGGGGAGCGGCTCACCGACCTCCCGCTCACGCTGTCCAGCGACCCGACCGCGCCGGGTCTGCGGACCGCGCCGTTTCTGACCACCACCGCCTCGGGCGACTCGGTGAGCGTCTTCGACAACGGCGCCCCGATTCCTCGAGTGGACTGGCTGCGCGACGGCACGGTGAACGCGCTGGCCTACCCTCGGGCGGCCGCGACGGAGCTGGGTGGGCGGTTCACCCCACCGCCGGAGAACCTGGTGCTGTCCGGGGGCTCCTCGGCCTCGACCGATGACCTGGTGGGGCGCACCGAGCGTGGGTTGCTGCTGACCTGCCTGTGGTACATCCGTGAGGTCGACCCGGTGTCGTTGCTGCTCACCGGGCTGACCCGGGACGGGGTGTACCTCATCGAGGGTGGGGAGGTGGTCGGTCAGGTGAACAACTTCCGGTTCAACGAGAGCCCGATCGACCTGATCCGGCGCGCCGGTGAAGTGGGCACGACCCAGAGCGCGCTGGGTCGGGAGTTGAAGGACTGGTTCTCCCGCACCGCGATGCCCCCCGTCCGGATCCCCGACTTCAACATGTCCTCAGTGAGCCAGGCCAGCTAGCTACCCGGGCTGTGAGGGATTTCTCAGTCACGAGTCGCTGCGCTGGGTAGCCTCCGAAGCTAGTCTGGTCGCTCACGAATGGAGACAGACAGTGACTGCGGTGACCATCCCGGGTCTCGACGACGCTCCGACCAGCCACTCAGGGTTACTGGACTGGGTGCGCGAGACCGCAGAACTCACCGAGCCCGACCGCGTCGAGTGGTGCGACGGATCCGAGCGGGAGTGGGATCGGCTCACCGCCCGGTTGGTCACCACCGGCACGTTCACCCGGCTGGACCGCAAACCGAACTCGTTCTGGGCCGCCTCGGACCCCTCAGACGTGGCCCGGGTGGAGGAGCGCACCTTCATCTGCTCGCGAGCCGAGCAGGACTGTGGCCCCACCAACAACTGGATGCACCCGGACGAGATGAAGTCGATCATGACCGAGCTGTACCGCGGGTGCATGCGCGGTCGGACGATGTACGTGGTGCCCTTCTGCATGGGTCCACTGGAGGACCCGAGACCCAAACTCGGCGTCGAGATCACCGACTCCGCCTACGTGGTGTGCTCCATGAGAATCATGACCAGGATGGGCACGGCGGCGTTAGGCAGGTTCACCTCACCCGAGGGCGGCGACGCGGACTTCGTGCGCTGCCTGCACTCGGTGGGCTACCCGCTGGAACCCGGCCAGGTCGACGTGCCCTGGCCGTGCAACGACACCAAGTACATCAGCCACTTCCCCGAGGACCGGCTGATCTGGAGCTACGGCTCCGGCTACGGCGGCAACGCGCTGCTGGGCAAGAAGTGCTACGCGCTGCGGATCGCCTCGGTGATGGCCCGCGACGAGGGCTGGCTCGCCGAGCACATGCTGATCCTCAAGCTGACCAGCCCGGAGCGGGTGACCCATTACATCGCGGCCGCGTTCCCCTCGGCCTGCGGCAAGACCAACCTGGCGATGCTCGAGCCGACCATCCCCGGTTGGAAGGTCGAGACACTGGGTGACGACATCGCCTGGATGCGCTTCGGTCCCGACGGCCGGCTCTACGCGGTGAACCCCGAGAACGGGTTCTTCGGGGTGGCCCCGGGCACCAGCTGGAAGACCAACCCCAACGCCATGCGCACACTGCGCTACGGCAACTCGATCTTCACCAACGTCGCGCTCACCGACGACGGCGACATCTGGTGGGAGGGCATGGAGACGACGCCGGCGCACGCCACGTCGTGGACCAGACAGGACTGGACACCTGCCGACGGCGCCGTGGGGCGGCGCTGCGCCGCGCACCCGAACTCCCGGTACTGCACACCGATGGCGCAGTGCCCGGTGCTCGCCGAGGAGTGGGACGACCCGGGCGGCGTGCCGATCTCAGCGATCCTGTTCGGAGGTCGCCGGGCGAGCACCATCCCGCTGGTCAACGAGTCCTTCGACTGGCAGCACGGGGTCTTCCTGGGCGCCACGCTGTCCAGCGAGAAGACCGCGGCGGCGGCTGGCAGGCTCGGCGAGGTGCGCCGCGACCCGATGGCGATGCTGCCGTTCATCGGCTACCACGCCGGCGACTACGTCCACCACTGGCTCAACGTCGGCAAGCAGGCCGACGCCGGCAAGCTACCGAAGATCTTCTATGTGAACTGGTTCCGTCGCGGCGCCGACCAGCGGTACCTGTGGCCGGGTTTCGGGGAGAACAGCCGCGTGCTCAAGTGGGTCATCGACCGGATTGAGGGTCGGGCCGCGGCGGTCGACACCGCGATCGGTCGGGTGCCCACCCCGGACCAGCTCGACCTGTCCGGGCTGGACATCCCGGCCGAGGACGTCAACGCCGCGCTCGCGGTGGACATCGACGAGTGGCGGGCCGAGATCCCCCTCATCGAGCAGTGGTTCGCCAAGATCGGTGACGCCCTCCCCACCCCCCTCCACGACGAGCTGGACGCTCTCAGACACCGGCTCCTCCTGCCGCTTCCCGCATTCAGCGGGCTCAGCGGGGTCATCCAGCGCGGTTCACCCCGCTGAGCCCGCTGAATGCGCATAATGTCGGGATGTCCGTGCATTGGACCGAGTTGGGTGTGTTCGCGGTTCTGTTCGGTGTGGTCAGTGGGGTGGGGTTCTACGCTGGGCGGTGGCAACGGGGCGGCGGCGGCACTCTCGACCACCTTGATGAGTGGGGGCTGGGTGGTCGCAGGTTCGGCTCGTGGGTGACCTGGTTCCTCATCGGTGGGGACCTCTACACCGCCTACACCTTCGTCGCGGTACCCGCGTTGATGTGGGGCGCCGGGGCGATGGGCTTCTTCGCGCTGCCCTACACCGTACTCGTCTACCCGCTGGTGTTCCTGCCGATAGTCCGGTTGTGGTCGGTGTCGCGGGTACACGGGTATGTGACCCCCGCGGACTTCGTCCAGGGCCGTTACGGGTCGGCCACCCTGGCGCTGCTGGTGGCGGTCACCGGCATCGTCGCGACGATGCCCTACATCGCCCTGCAACTGGCCGGTCTGGAGGCGGTGCTGCGCACGATGGGCCTCAACGGAGCCGGGCTGGCCGGGCACGCCCCGCTGTTCATCGCGTTCGTGATCCTCGCGGCGTACACCTACCAGTCCGGCCTGCGGGCCCCAGCGTTGATCGCTTTCGCCAAGGACGGGCTGATCTACCTGGTGATCATCTCCGCTGTGATCATCCTGCCGGCGAGGCTCGGCGGGTGGGGCGCCGTCTTCGACGCCGCGAACGCGAAGTTCACCGCCACGCCCTCGCGTGGTGGTGGCATCGTGCTGGGTGCCACCAACCAGGTGCAGTACGTCACGCTGGCGCTGGGCTCAGCACTCGCGCTGTTCCTCTACCCGCACGCGGTGACCGGGGCGCTGGCCGCCCGTGACCGCAACGTGATCAAACGGAACATGGTGGCGCTGCCGGCGTACTCGCTGGTACTAGGACTGCTCGCGCTCCTGGGCTATGCCGCCATCGCGGCAGGCACGAAACCGATCGTCAACGCGGCCACCGGTCGGCCGGACTCCAACACGGTGATCCCGGTGCTCTTCGAGGGGCGGTTCCCCTCCTGGTTCGCCGGTGTCACGTTCGCCGCCATCGGGATCGGCGCGCTGGTGCCGGCGGCGATCATGTCGATCGCGGCGGCGAACCTGTGGACCCGGAACATCTACAAGGCGTACCTGCATCGCGACGCCACCGCTGAGCAGGAGACCAGGCAGGCCAAGATCACCTCGCTGGTGGTGAAGCTCGGCGCGGTGGCTCTGATCGTGCTGATCGACCCGCAGTACTCCATCGACCTGCAGCTGATCGGCGGCGTGATCATTCTGCAGACGCTGCCCATGGTGGCGATCGCGCTCTACACCCGCTGGTTCCACATCTGGGGGCTCGTGGCGGGCTGGGTGGTCGGTATGGGATGGGGTCTGGCGCTGCTCTACGGGATCCCCAACCCGGCCAGCGGCAAGCGGCACTTCGGCGGGTCGGCGCTCGCGCTGAAGGAGTTGTCGATCCTCGGCCGGCATCCCTTCGCGGGCTCGCCGACGCAGATCTACATCGGATTCGTCGCCCTCATCGGCAATCTCGTGGTCGCCGTGTTGGTGACGATCGTGCTCCGCCGGACCCGTGTCCTCAACGGCACCGACGAGACCACCCCGCAGGACTACCACAAAGACGAGCGCCCCCCGCACCTCATACCCAACGTGTCAACCGGCGGTTAGGCGGGGACGACATGCGTATCCGGGGCTTCTCCTTGCATGGTCTCGTACGCCTCAGCGAGCCGGTCTTGGAGCCGGGTGTCCCGGAATTGGTACACCGGGCCGACCGCTCGCAGGATCTGACGCTGACGAGCATCGTCAAGAAACCGCAACAGACGTGCCGGAGCCTTGTCCCGACGCTGCAGCTGTGCGCCTGCCAGCGCCGCAGCCCAGGTTGCGGACGACACCAACCCGGAACCGAGCCCGGCTACGAACCCGCCGGTGAGCCCATACACGAGCCCGTCCGCGAACCCGTACTCAAGCCCGTCCGCGAGCCCGTACGCGAGCCCGACCACAAGCCCCACCACGAGCCCGAATATGAGCCCGTACTGCCGCTCCCGGCGCCACGATGACCGGGGATCGAGCGGACTAGTGGCCTCCATCGGTGGTCTGACGCCCAGCAGGAGCCCGGCCGTCAACCCGAAACCGAGCCCGAGCGCGAGGCCGAATCCGACACCGGTCCCGGTGGTGATCTTGAACCACAACCAGAAGACGGGTCCGGCCATAAGCCCGGTGAGCAGAGTCGCCGGGGTGATGGTCCTACTCCACCGCAGCTGCCTCCGCTGCTGGGAAGGCCGTCCGCCGAGCACGACGACGAGAACGTAGATGATGCCGTAACCGGGTGTGCTCACGATTGCGATGACGAACCCGATGAGGAGCGTTGCCGGGGTACTGGTTCTGTTCCACCGGAGCCGTCCGCGCTCCGGGGAAGGCCGTCTACCGAACACGATCACCAGCAGGTACCCGACTCCGACGATGAACCCGTACTCGAGCCCGGACTTGACCTCGTACACAAGCCCGTACGCGAGCCCGACCACAAGACCGGCCACAAGGCCGACCACGAACCCGGTGCGGAGATTCCCGCGGGTATCGGTTTCGCTCCACCGCAGCCGACCCAGCCGTTGAGGCGGTCCTCCCCCGAGCACAAAACCCAGCCCGACCACGAGACTGACCACCAGCCCGAACCTGAGCCCGAATCTGAGCCCGCTCAGGAGCCCGTTCTCAAGACCGGACATGGCCCCGACTCCGGCCGCAAAAAGGAGGATCACCAGGATATCGGTCCTGTTCCACCGCGGCTGACCCCGCTGCGCGGGAGATCCTCCACCAGGTGGGGACATGAGCAGCAGCCCGAGCCCGACCATGAACGCATACCCGAGCGACTTGGCGAAGACGGCCGTGCCTACGGTCAGAGGCTCGGTCTTGAGCGCGGAGAGAAGCTGCATGTGGGCTATAGGTCCGGCTAGGGACACGACGAGGAGCGCAGCGACAAGGCCCATGACGGCTACCGTGGCGACAGCACGAGGCCACGCCGGCACCCAGCGCGGGGTTCGCCACCACGCCAGGTCGCGGGTCCCTTCCTCGTTCATCCGGCGGGCCAGCCGCCCCAACCACCGACGTGCCTGGTCAACGGTGTACAGTGGGACCGGTCGGCCTGGGTGGCGGGTGTACGCGGCGGTCAGCACCCGGTCCAGAAGATGATCCTCGACAACCTCCCGGGTGGGGAACCGGCGACCGTCGATGAGTTCATCGACCTCCTCCCCGGGGCCGTAGGTGTCCCGGACCAGGGTCAGCATCAGCGGAGTGGTCAGCGCTTGGGCCGGCGCACCCTCGGGATGCTCCCGCAGATGATCGACCACGTGCTGCCATCGGGCAGGGAGCGGGTCGGTCAGAGCGCTGGCCAGGTACTGCGCCGCCTGCTGGGGACCGATCGGCAGCAGCTCGAGCGCCGCCGCGCCCCACAGGTGATCGCCGCTGACCGCGGCCACCAGCTCCGTGGTGCGGGTGAGCACCACCAGCCGGAACGTGACCTGCTCATCCAGCGCGCGCAGCGCCACCGGGCGCAGCGCCTCGGGCATCTCATCCAACCCATCCAGGATCACCGCCAGGTGACCGTCCTCGATGAGGCGCATCGCGGCGTCGCGGCCGTACTCCGGAGCCCGCAACAGGGCG
>JAFAUB010000114.1 GCA_019243635.1 Pseudonocardiales bacterium | reverse complement strand
CCGGCGGCGAGCTCCCGAGAGATGTTTTCCCGTTCCTCAGCAACGAGTTCCGTACCCTGCACTGACGATGGCTCCTTCTGGTTGCCGAATGGGCGAGCAATAGGGTATCATTCCTGGTGGTGCGTTCACCCTATGACCCCAAGCGGTCACAGCCTGACCTGGGGCATGGTGAGCCTGATGGCGGCAAGGAAGACCAGTGCGGCAGGGCTAGTCTGCTAGCTGGAGGTTCACTGTCGCTGCTGGTAAACCGTGTTCATACTGGTATGGGTCTTGACGTGTTGCGTGTGTGGGTTGATGCTGGCCTTAGTTTGTGCAACGTTGAGCAAGTAACTAGTCAGGGGGAGAGAAGGGCTGTGAAGCTACGGTTGTTGGGTAGGGACTCCACGCCGACCAACTCACCGACCCTGTACGCGACCGACCACGATTCGTATGTGGTGCAGGGATGGATCGTCACCGACAGCAACATCCTGGCCGGTCTGGCCGTGGGTGAGGAGGACACCCTTGTGGAGGTCCCGGCAGCGCTGTTGACGTATCTGGCCCTGGATGGCCTGAGAGGTGAGGTGATCACCATGGTGCCGCCTATTGTCGCGGTCACACCGAGCGGTCACTACATCATCCAAGGCAGACAGGTCACTGATACCCAGGTGTTGAGTCAGATGAGTATCCCAGAGCATGAGACCTGCGTGCAGGTGACCAAGTCAGCCATGCTCACGCTGGTTGGAGGGTAGAGGGGGTATGGAGCCGATCTCGGAGGAGGCACGAGACCAGTTCCTCACCACGTTTCAGCGCGAGGCCGTGCATCTGGAAATGCGTGACGTGTACGCCACAGACATCGAGAAAACCAGATTCCAAACCTGGCTACGCGGACAACTCTTCGATCCTCACGCGGAGGCCGAGTGGTGGCGACCGTGGTTTGAGCTGATGACACGCACCACGCAGGCTGGCAAGACGCTGCGGAGGTTGCGGATCGTCTCTGAACCGGTCACTGACTACATTCGCTTTGAATGGCTGGATGCGGCACAGTTGGTTCAGGCTGGTGAAGATGTCCGCTGGCTACCCCGCCGGCATACCTCGACACTGTTGTTGCCGGGAAATGATTTTTGGATGTTCGATCGCCACACGGTGGCCTTCACCTATTTCTCCGGCAACGGCCATGTCCTTAGCCACGAGGTCACCACCGACCCGGATATAGTTGCCGGGTGTGCGGCAGCGTTTGAGCAGGCGTGGAGGATTGCTATCCCGCACAACCAGTACACACCCTGCTGAGTCATGTCGGCTAGGGCTACGCCAGTTGTGCAGGCTCGCCAAGCACTCGGGGGGCGCCTGCGAGAAATTCGCACTGATGCGAACCTGACAGGGCGGGAACTGGCTGCCCTGTGTGGCTGGCATTTTACGAAGATCAGTAAAATCGAGCACGGTACCCAAGCCCCCAGCGAACAGGACATACAAGTATGGTGTCGTGCCTGTCGTGCTGAGGAGCGCATCCCTGATCTTATTGCCACGGCGCGTGCTATCGAGTCGATGTATATCGAGTGGACCCGCCACGTGCGCCTGGGGCTACAACGCTCCCAAGCCTCGCTGGTTGACCTGTATGAGAAAACCAAGTTGTTCCGAGGCTATGAAAACACCGTCTTGCCTGGGCTGTTTCACACCGCCGACTACGCTACTGCCATCCTCACCTTCTGGAACACTTTTCTTGACATAGCCCACAACGATATCGACCTAGCGGTGGCTACCCGCATGCAACGCCAACACATCCTCTACACCGGGACTCGACGCTTCATCTTTATCCTTGAGGAACAAACCCTGCATACCCGCGTCGGTGGCACCGAGGTCATGCTCGGACAACCCGACCGACTCCTCGCCGTTATGTCTTTGCCACGCATCAGCCTGGGCGTCATCCCCGCAGCAGGTCAACGCCACTGTCTAGCCCAAGGAAGCTTCTGGATATTCGACGACAATCGAGTCCAGACCGAAGGAATCTCCGCCGGGCTCGATATCACCCAACCCCGAGAAATAGACCTCCACGTCAAAGCATTCGCTTTACTGCGAAAATCAGCAGTCTACGGACAGGCTGCGAGAGAACTCATCCACCAGGCCCTCACTAAACACCAACACGCCAAACCAACCCCACACCACGCTCAAACGGTCGATGGTGATATCCACGCCGGCAAATCATAGGTGCTAGTGTGTCGTGAATGAATGTGCTTTACCTCGGTTCGGCTTAGTGGCATGATATCCGTCATGAACCTAACGGATGAGGATCGCGCCGGTCTTGAGTCGTTGCTTCGTCGTGAGGGTTATGACGGGTCGGTCTCGGCGCGGGCGCAGATCGTGTTGTGGCGAGCGGAGGGGCACTCGGCTCCGAAGATAGCGCGGACGGCGGGTACGACGAAACCGACGGTGTATAAGTGGATCGCTCGGTATGAGCAGCAGGGCATCGACGGGTTGAGTGATCGGGTGTCGACCGACCCTGGTTTCGAGGAGAAGGTGGTCGATGTGGTCGGGCTCTGTCTGGACCCTCCGATGGACGCTGTGGTGCTGTCGATCGACGAGAAAACTCAGGTCCAGGCGTTGGATCGGACCCAGCCGCTGTTGCCGATGACGTTTTCGAAGACGGAGAAGAGGTGATGCGCCAGCTGGTGAACGGGCTGCGGTTTCTGCGGAACTGGCGGGATGACTGACGGTGCCGTCGGTGAGCGCTCTCTCGCAGGCCCGCACGCGGCTGGGTGAGGCCACGATGAAGCTGTTGTTCGAGCGGGTCGCGGTGCCAATGGCTCGAGCCGGTACCCGCGGGGCGTGGTTTCGGGGCCTGCGGGTGATGGCCATCGACGGCCTGGTCCTCGACGTGCCCGACACCCGAACAGGGCCGCCCAGCACCATCTGCCCGGTGCGGGTCTACGCCTGGTGGAGGTCCGGTACGGCTTCCCGGATGTCTGGTACCGGTTGCCCCGACCCGGTGGCGGCGACCGGTTCGGGTTCTTCCCGTTGGAGTTCGGGTGGGAGCGGTTGTCCTTGCTGTCTGGGCACCGGGGCGTGTGTCCTCAGCGGTGGGTGGCCGGTGCTCTACCAGGGGGCGCTCGATGTCCGGCTGCCTCAGCTCGGCCGCGGTGAGTGGGGTCTGGGAGCGTTGTGTTTCCCACCGTACGGTGGCGCGGTCACGCGCGTGTTTGTGGTGTGCGGTCACGGCGGCTCCTGGTGTACTCCATCGGGTCTTTCGCCTCGCGCGAGGTCGTGCGCCGCGTCCGCTGGCGCGGTGCCGGGGTGTGGGTGAGTGTGTGTTCGGGCACGGGAGGGGTTCGGTGAGTATCCGGTCGTTGGCGGCGCTCGCTGTAGCTCGTGACAAGGCTGCTCCTGGAAGGGTGGCCGGTGGTGGCGGCGCGGAGGCGGCGGTGGTGCAACCCGAGGGAGCCGCCAGGGGCCGGCCCGCCGGCACGCCACCTGAGCAGGGCGGGCTACCGCAACAGTTCGTCGATGTGCTCGTCAGTGCGGTCCCGACCGAGCCGCTAGCGGCGTACACCGCGTTGGTCGGTGTCACCGCGGGAGCGCTGAGCGCGCCCGATGCCCGCGCCTACCTGCCGTTCAGATGGGGGGCCTATGGCCTCTTCCTGGTGGTCGTTCTTGCGGCTGTCTGGCTCGCCTATGACCGCGCCTCGCGAGGGCCCGCGGGAGTCACCTCCCCGGATGACCGCAGAAGGTTCCCGACCGCGGAAGCGCTGGCCGCCCTCGTCGCGGGCGCCGCCTGGGGGCTGGCGATGCCCGGCAGTCCGCTGAACGCACAGCTCACCGGCACCGTACGCACGCTTGCCACCGCCGCCATCATCATCGGCGCGGCCGCGGTGCTCACCCTGCTGCAAGCACCACAACTCAAGACAGGAAGCAAGACCCCCGGCGAGGCGGACAACCCGGGCGGCGCGGTAGCCGACGAACCCACGACACCCCACTGACACGTCGACTCGGACCGCGCGCCCATGAAACGTAGCGCTCACCGTGTGAACTCGAACACCGACGGTTCAGGCTGTGGCGGTGATGATGGCCTGGGTGAGCACGTCGAGCCCTTCGGCGAGCAGGTCTGGAGGGATGACCAGCGGTGGCAGCAGCCGGATGACGTTGGCGTCGGTGCCGCAGGTCAGCACCACGACCCCGGCGTGGTGGCACGCGTGGACGACCTGGGCGGTGAGGCCCGGGTCTGGCGCCGCGGTAGCGGGGTCGATGAGCTCGAGGGCCAGCATGGCGCCGCGGCCCCTGACCTGGCCCACGGCCGGACAGCGCGCGGCGAGTGCGGTCAGCGTGGGCCAGGCTGTCGCCTCGATGCGGCGTGCCGCGCCGAGGAGATCGTGCTCGCGCATGGTCGCGATGCCGGCCAGCGCGGCGGCGCAGGCGACGGGGTTACCGCCGTAGGTGCCCCCCAGCCCGCCGGCGTGCACGGCGTCCATCAGGTGCGCGCGGCCGGTGAGGCCGGCCAGCGGAAGACCACCGGCGATGCCCTTCGCGGTGGTCACCAGGTCGGGGACGACCTTCTCGTGGTCGCAGGCGAACCAGTCACCGGTGCGGCAGAACCCGGTCTGGATCTCGTCGGCGACCAGCAGCACGCCGCGCTCGGCGCACCACCGGGCGATCGCGGGCAGGAAACCAGGAGCCGGAACGATGAACCCCCCTTCGCCCTGGATCGGCTCGATCACCACACAGGCGAGGTTGCCGGCACCGACCTGCGCCTCGATGACAGACAGGGCACGGGCGGCCGCCTGTTCTCCGCTCATTCCGGCCGGGTCCCGGAACGGGTAAGAAAACGGGACGCGGTAGACCTCAGGCGCGAACGGTCCGAAGCGGTGTTTGTAGGGCATCACCTTGGCGGTCAGCGCCATCGTGAGGTTCGTCCGGCCGTGGTAGGCGTGGTCGAAGACGACCACTGCGGCCCGGCCGGTGACGTGCCGGGCCACTTTGACGGCGTTCTCGACGGCCTCTGCTCCGGAGCTGAACAACGCCGAGCGCTTCTCGTGCTCGCCGGGGGTGAGCCTGGCCAGTTCCTCGCAGACCGCGAGGTAGGGCTCGTAGGGGGTGACCATGAAGCAGGTGTGGGTGAACCGCTCGACCTGTGCGCGCACGGCGGAGACGACCGCGGGCGCGGCGTTGCCCACACTGGTCACCGCGATACCGGAGCCCAGATCGATCAGCGAGTTGCCGTCGACGTCGAGGAGCACCCCACCGCCGGCCGCCGCGATGAACACCGGCAGCGCCACGTGCACCCCCGCGCTGACCGTCGCATCGCACCGGGCTGACAGCTCCCGAGACCGGGGGCCGGGCAGCTCGGTCACCAGGTGGCGCCGCTGCACGAGCCCCGCATCGGGGTGCGTCGCGGTCATCGCGGCCTCAGCTCGGTTTCTGGGAGGCGGCGCCGTGACCCAGCTCGTCGAGGGTGAGCTGGTGGGCGGGCGGATGCTCGACGGCGATCGTGCTGTGGACCTGGAGGTGGCTGTCGACGTGGAGCAGCTCTCCGGGGCTCAGTGAGCGCCATCCAGGGTCCTCATCCATGCATTCGCTGGCTACCACGACCGCCGGGGTGGCGGCGAGCGCACCGGAGCGGACCCGGATCCGGCCGGCGGCGCTGGCCTGCTCGAGGTGGCGGTGCCCGTGCCGGCCGCCGGCGCGGCGGTGCAGCACGAGCAGGTCGTGGGTGTCGGGATAGCGCAGCGCGAACAGCTCGGTGGGCGTGGTCAGGACGATGTTGATCGCATAGATCGGCACGTTGGCCGCGGCCCACCGGGCGGCGCCGGCGATGCCGGCGCCGATGTCGCCGCCGCTGGCGTCGATGTGGCGGGTGACCAGCGCGAAGAACCGCTCGGAGTCGGTGTCGCCCCGCACCAGGGACATATGGTCGCCCAGCTCAGCCTCCAGCCGCGGCAGGTCCTCGATGACGCCGTTGTGGGCGAACAGCCGGCCGCGTTGCTCGAAGGGGTGGGTGTTCTGCGGGCTCAGGCCGCCGGTGGAGGCGTAGCGGATGTGGGCGATGAACGTGGTGGAGACGCGTTCCTTGGCCTCCTGGGCGAACTCGCGGTCCTGGTAGGCGGCGATCGGCTGCTTGTTCACCCGGGGCGAGCCGTCGGCCTCGAAGGTACCCAGCCCGGTCCCGTCGGGTTCGCGGCGGCTCTGCACGGCGAGGCTGTCCGGCGCCTCCAGCAGCCAGAACGTGGCCCGGACGCGCTCGGACCCACCGGACAGACCGAACAGTCGACACACCGTCACCGACCTCCCTAGCGTGGGGGCTTGAGCGTGGGGCTCTAGCGTTGCGAGCATGCCACTGTCGCATCCGGCTTACCAGCGCCGTACCGGCCACCGCGAGGTGTCGGTCAACCCCGTGTTCACCCGTGAACCGGTGCGGATCCCGCGTAACCAGCTACCGCCGACGGAGCTTGACCCGGACACCGCCTACCAGGTGGTCCACGACGAGCTGATGCTCGACGGCAATGCCCGGCTGAACCTGGCGACCTTCGTCACCACCTGGATGGAGCCTCAAGCCACTCGGTTGATGACGGAGTGCTTCGACAAGAACATGATTGACAAGGATGAGTACCCGCGAACCGCAGACCTGGAGCTGCGGTGTGTGCGGATGCTCGCCGAGCTGTGGTACGCCCCGCCCGCACCGGATGCCACCGGCTGCTCGACCACCGGCTCCAGCGAGGCCTGCATGCTGGCCGGGCTGGCGCTCAAACGCCGCTGGCGACACGCCCGCGCGGCCGCCGGCAAACCCCTCGACCGACCGAACATCGTCATGGGCGCCAACGTGCAGGTCTGCTGGGAGAAGTTCGCCAACTACTGGGACGTCGAGGCCCGCCTGGTGCCGATGGAGGGCGAGCGCTTCCACCTGTGCGCCGAGCAGGCACTGGCGCACTGCGATGAGAACACCATCGGCGTCGTCGCGGTCCTGGGCTCGACCTTCGACGGCAGCTACGAGCCGGTCGCCGAGATCTGCGCCGCCCTGGACGACCTGCAGGCCCGGACCGGGTGCGACATTCCGGTGCACGTCGACGGCGCGTCCGGCGCGATGATCGCCCCGTTCTGTGACCCCGAGCTGGTGTGGGACTTCCGGCTGCCCCGGGTCGCCTCGATCAACACCTCCGGCCACAAGTACGGCCTGGTCTACCCCGGCGTCGGCTGGGTGCTGTGGCGTGAGGCCGCCGCGCTTCCCGAGGACCTGGTGTTCCGCGTCAACTACCTGGGCGGGAACATGCCCACCTTCGCGTTGAACTTCTCCCGCCCGGGATCGCAGGTCATCGCCCAGTACTACAACTTCCTCCGGCTGGGCTTCGAGGGCTACCAGCGCGTCCAGCACACCTGCCGAGAAGTGGCCACCACGCTGGCGGACAGGATCGGCGAACTCGGGCCGTTCCGGCTGCTCACCCGAGGCGACGAGCTCCCCGTGTTCGCCTTCACCCTGCACGAGCAGATCAGCGGCTACTCCGTCTTCGACGTCTCCGCCGCGCTGCGCGAGCACGGCTGGCTGGTCCCCGCCTACACCTTCCCCGAACACCGCACCGACCTGGCGGTGCTGCGCATCGTGGTCCGCAACGGGTTCACCCACGACCTCGCCGACCTCCTGCTGGCCGACCTGCGCAGCGAGCTACCCCGGATGGACCGCCAACCCCACCCCCAACGAGGCACCGAGTCCGCCTCCTTCTCCCACGGCGCCAACTCGCATCACCACCATCCCGCAGGGCACCACAGCCTCCCGCCACACTGATCGACCCGTCGTGGCAGCCCTTTCCGGCTTATCCCGTCTCATACCCGTCTCCCACGTGTGTCGAGGGCCGGGTGCGGCCCACTGATCGTGTAAGGTCCACTCATGTCGGTAAAGATGGTGCGCTGGATGTCTCGTTGGCCGTTGCCCTTGGCGTTGTGCGGAACCCTCATCTCACTACTTTTCGCGACGGCCGTGGACGCCTCGGCGAGCGTACCGACCACCTACTGCGGTGGACGCTCCTACACGTATATCGTCAAGAACTACGCCCGCGGGGCGGTTGCTCTGCCGCTGCGCTGCGGTACTTCGACATGGGGCTTCACGCATATCACGACCCGCTGGAACGAAACGTTCGACGCGAACATCGCCCTGACGATCTCTCGCGGTGAGGAGGTCACCGATCGACAGGATGATGGCGGTTCGGCGATCTACGCGCTGTTCAACGACAACTGTAGGGAGTTGTTCCGCGTCATCTATAACGGCGGTGCCTACCGAGGCAACGATGTGCGTCCCCAGGGCATTATTACCGCATACGATAAGTCGATCACCCCCGTTTCGTACGCGACGCCGGACAGCGCCGCAAGTAACGTGACCGCCGCGTCGTCTTCTTACCGGACCAACTGCGCAGTCATCCAGAATATCTGAAGAGATCTGATGCCGCTCTCACTGCCGCTACCACCCGAAGATCTGGCGCGCAAGCTCAGCCGCCCCCTCGCTCCGCGCCGCGACGGGCTTGAGCTGTCCGTAGCCGATCCCACGCTCGTGGAGACCGGGGATGACCCGAAGCTGCGACTGCGGGTCACCGTCACCACAGCCCGCTGCGAGACGCCTGAGCATTGGCAGGTGACGATTCCGCTCGACCCCGTGGACCTCGACCCAGCCGTCAACGCGACAGCGTTCGCCACGACTCTTCGGGCGAACCTGGAGGAGTGGTGGGACATGAAGGATCGTGAGTCACGCATCGCCGCGTGGGGCCGCCGGCTCGGCCCGGAGCCCCCGAACGTGTATTGAACTAAGCCGCCCCACACCGAGACCATCCCCCACTACGGCGAGCACCACTGGCCCGCGAAACCATCTCCGAATCAGCCGTCAACAGCGTCCACTGACGCCGCGCATCGTCACTCAGCGGGTGGTCGAAAGGTAGTGGCCAGCGGTGCGGTCCGTCGGGCTGGTCGTACCAGACGTGCTGGCCCTGTGGTGTGGCGGTGAGGCCGAAGCGCTCGTAGGACGGTCGGCCCTCGTTGTTCCAGAAGGTCACGACCTCCTCGACGCGGTCCCATAGCCGTTGGGAGCCGTACTGGCGTACAGGGTATCCGCGCGCGGTTGCCGTGGTAGCGACTTCTCAAGGGATGGGCACTGTTGGCATTGAAGAATCCGCCCCCGTCGCCGGCACGGTGGTCAACGCCGAGGGTGCACCAAGGTTGACCGCGTAGCTGGCGATCGCCCGAGACTGGTCATCCTCGATGACGGTCAGTAACTGGCGGGGGGACCACCCGACGGTGCGCGCACCTACAGGTCCAGTTGGGTGGGGTTGGCTTGCCAGATCTGGTTGGCCGTCTACGAACGCGACCTCATGCACGGACGCGCCGGCGCCTGCGGCTGACGCACCGGTCGCCCACCCCGACTGACCCCAGACCAGGTACGCCAAGTCCGGACCCTTCGCGCGGGCGGTGAGCCAATCTTCTCCCTCGTCGCCGGCTACGGCGTTTCCCGGGCCACCGTCTACCGCGCCCCTTGACCCACCCCGCCGAGGAAGCCGCCGAAGCGCGGGGATGACACGGCGGTGGGGGTCCCGCGACGCTGGAGGAGGTACCCGTAGATCCCGAGCGACAGTGCGCCTTGCAGACGCCGTTTAGCGCCCAAGATCCCTCGCCATCCAGCGAGCAAGGTCACACCCATGGGGATGACTGATATGGCTCGCGGAGCAACAGCTTGCTGCCCGTGCCATCAGCGACACAAACGAATCGACTACGCTCAGTTACACCGTTGGTCGGACACTCCCTTCGCCGAGCGTTACGGCAGACTGCTCAGCATGATGTTCGGCTGGCCACGTCTGTGGTTGTGGATTGGGCTGTCGCTGGTTGTTGCGACGACGGCGGGGAGCGTGGCGTTCGTCTTCTACTCCGGCAATCGGGATTCGGCCGCTGCGCTGGTGTCCACGTTTGTCTCTGCGGCAACGGCTGCGGCTGGTGCTGCTGCGTGGTTGTGGAAACGAGCGCAATCCGCCGGGACTGCGCGGTTGCCGTTGGAGCGGGCGGCGGATGAGCTGGCCGAGCAGCTACGTCAGCAGTGGGAGCGCGGCGCGGCCGAGCGGGGGCTGACCTATCCGGCACCGATTCCCGTGCAGTGGAGATGGTCAGATCTGCAGTTGACCGGCCGGAGAGCGGAGGTTGTCGAGGGACCGTTCGCGCCGTTGCCTGGAATGACGGCGGCCACCGTGGAGAATCTGCAGTCGGGTGAGTTGAGGGATCTTCTGGGCGTGTATGGGGGCATCGGTTCTGGGCGGCTGGTTATCGTTGGGGAGCCGGGCGCGGGTAAAAGTAGCGCTGGGATTCGGCTGCTGCGTGATGCGCTGGCTCATCGCGCCACCTGTTCGGCGGAGGATCGGGCACGGGTGCCGGTGCCGGTGCTGGTCACCCCGCGTGGCTGGGACCCGAGCGCTGAACCCTTCGCTGATTGGCTGGTCGACCGACTGGCGCGGGACTACGCGCTGCTGCGGGCTCCGGAGTACGGCAGGGATGCTGCAGCCTGCCTCATCGAAGGCGATCACCTGGCGGTGATCCTCGATGGGTTGGATGAGATGCCTGAGGCGCTGCGCTCGGTGGCACTGCGTGCGCTGGATGAGCAGACCACGTTCCGGCTGGTCGTGCTCGCACGCAGCAGGGAGCTGGTGACCGCGGTCAGCGGCGGCGCTCACCTGCGGGGCGCAGCGGCGCTAGAACTGCTGCCAATCGACCCTAATCAGGTGGCGGAGTACCTGGCCAGTTGTCAGATCGACCCACTGCCTGCTCCATGGCAGCACGTGATTGATCGTCTGCGGGAGCACCCTGATGATGTTGTGACCCAAGTGCTGGATACTCCGCTGATGTTGACCCTGGTCCGGGACACCTATGGTCCTGGAGAGAGGGTTGATGAGCTCCTCGACGACAGCCGCTTCGCTACCCGAGAGGTTGTCGAGGATCACCTTCTGGACCGGGTGCTGCCCGCCGCGTACACCCGCCCACTAGGGCGACCGGACCCGCCGTACACCACTGATCAGGCACAACGATGGTTAGCGCAACTGGCCCGCCGAATGAATGGGGAAGGGACCCGCGATCTGGCGTGGTGGCAAATCCCGCGCTGGACGCCGGCGTGGCCTCGTGCTGTTGTCACGGTAGTCGTCGCGAGTCTTGCCTCGGCATGCCTCATCGGGTCCTTGGCTGGACTCGCAGCCCACATGCAGCTTCACGCTGCGCAGGAGGCCGGGCGCTTGACCACAGTCGCGGCCCTTTTCGGCGACACACTCGGGTATGTGTTCATAATTGGATCCGGGCTGCTCCTCAGGTACCCACTCGGTGAAAGATCTTCTCAACAGCGAGATCAGCCGCAGTGGAGCAGAGCTGATATCCATATGCTTCTCCTCCTTCAGCTGGGAGTCGGGGCCGGACACGGGCTTGAGCACGCGCTCCTGATCGGGCTCGAGCCCGGGCTCGCGGCCGGCCTGGTGGCTAGTTTTGTGGTCGGGCTTGGGTTTGTCCTGGGCGGCGGACCGCCTCAACAACTGGGTAGGCTGCGATGGAGCAGAGCTGATACTCGCACGAATCTCCTCACCGGATTCGTGGTCGGGCTCGTGTCCGGGCCCCTGGTTGGATTGGTGGTCGGGCTCGTGTCCGGGCTCGTGTCCGGGCTCGTGTCCGGATTCATAGTCGGAATCGGATACATGCTTGTAATCCTTGCCGGCGGGCGACCACCCCAGCAGAGCAGTCTGTCCCGAGGGAGCAGAACTGATACCCTCGCAATTCTCCTCAGCGGGCTAGTCATCGGAACCGTGAGCGCCCCTGGATACGGAGTCATTTACGTTCTTATAGTCATACTCAGCGGACGACCACCTCTGCGGCGGAATCAGCTGCGGTGGAGCAGAACTGATACCCCCACAACTCTCCTCACGGGGCTCACGGTCGGGCTCGCTTACGGGCTTGTGTCCGGGCTTGTGTCCGGGCCCGTGGCCGGGTTCCGGCTTACCCGTGGGCTCGTCATCGGGGTCGTGTATGGGCTCGTGTTTGGGTTGACCGCCGGGCTCAGCCTCGGGCTGAGACAGCCACCAACGGAAGCCACTAGCCCGTTCGATCCCCGGTCCTTGTGGCGCCAGGAGCGTCAGCTCGGGCTCGGGCTCGTGTCTGGGCTCGTGTTCGGGCTGACAGGCGGGTTCGTGGACGGGCTCCTGTTTGGGTTTCCGGTTGGGCTCATGTATGGGCTCACCGAGGGGCTCGTGTTCGGGCTCGGTTCAGGGTTGGTCTCCTCCGCGACCTGGGCGGCTGCGCTAGCCAGCGCACAGCTTTGGCGTCGGGGCGAGACTCCGGTACGCCTGCTGCGGTTTCTTGACGACGCCCGTGAGCGTCAGGTTCTGCGAACAGTCGGCCCGGCGTATCAGTTCCGGCACGCTCGGCTCCAAGACCGGCTTTGCCGAGGTGTGTGAAACGGGACCACTGAATTGACGGCTCACCAGCTCAGGCAGGGTGGGGTGATGCGTTGTTGCCTTGATCACGTGTCAGCGCTGAGATCTGGTTTCGCGCATCGCGACCTCGTGTCGCGCAACTCGGGGGTTATTTGTTAATCGACCCCGAGCGTTCGGGTGTGCGATCAGGCGTTAGCTCGAGCGCTGGCCACGCGGTAACGCAGAAACAGATCGTCTCCGGAGCGCAGGGACCAGACCAGCTCGAGCTCGACGATCTCGGCGAGGGGTAGTCCAGAGACGATCGTTAGGGCATCGGGTCCGCCGGCCAGCTTGCTAGCGACCGTAAGGAACAGCTCGTCGATCAATCCCTCCCGGAACAGCGTGGAGTTCAGCGTGGGGCCACCCTCGCATACCACGGAGCGCACTCCGTAGTCGCTGCGGAGGGTCCCAAGGACGCTGGCCAGCTCGAACAGGTCACTCGCGCAACGCAGGTATTCGACCTGGGCGCGGGCCCCATCGAGCCTGCCCCGCGCGCCAGTCGCGATGACCACATGCGAGTGGTTGTCTTGAAGCAGCGGAATGTCGGCGGCGACGTTCAGGCGCCCACTGACGATACAGGCCACGGGATCGGGTTTAAGTCCGCGCCGTCGGCGCGACTCGCGCAGCGCCGGGTCACGCACGAGCCGCTGGGAGCGCTCGATCGACGCTGTGCGCGCACCCATGAGGACGGCGTCGGCGGTGGCGCGCAGTTGGTGAAAAAGCTGACGGTCGGCCTCGTCGCCGATAGGCCCGGCTCGGCCGGCAACCGCCGCACGGCCGTCTGCGGTGGCCACCATGTTGAGGACGACGTACGGGCGTTGCGCAGGAGCGAGCGCGCCGAGGTCAACGTTGGCGAGAAGCTGCTCGGCGGTCAGTGCAGTGCCCGGGTTAAGCGTGGTGAACAGCATCTCGGTCATGCGCATTTATATAACGGAGGCGCCGCCGCGTAGTCACCAGGGGGGTCAGTACTGGCAAGCTTCGGTGATCGAGTGACCCGTATTCCTTCTTTGAGATGTGTCACCGTGAGTGGTCGCCGGGAGCGTACTTCTTCCAGCTAAGAGAGTGAGCCGGTCGGCGCGGTTCTCGGTCGGATGGCGCCGACCGGGTGGCCCGGCATCCCGGGAACTGCGGATTCTCGGGGAGCACTGCGGACCAGTCGAGTCCTGGCGTGGTGCCGGACCACGCCGCGAGCCCGACCGCGCACGGGCGTACCCCTGGCCGGCGGTGGTGATTCCGGTGGTCGGCGTAGGGGCCGGTGTCGCGGGTCATGGCTGGTAGCGGTAGCCCAGGCCGACTTCGGTGAGCAGGTGGCGGGGGTGGGCCGGGTCGGGTTCGAGCTTGCGGCGCAGCTGGGCGATGTGGAAGCGCAGGTGGTCGGTCTCGGTGCGGTAGCGGGGCCCCCAGACCTCGGTGAGCAGCCGCTGGGATTCGACCAGCGCACCGGGGTGGCGGGCCAGCACGGTGAGGATCTTCCATTCGGTGGGTGTCAGATGCGCCGCCGGCTCGCCGCTGGTGCCGGCTGGAGTCGGGGTGCGGCGGGTGACGAGGTGGGCGGACAGGTCGACGGTGTGGTCCCCGAAGGTGATCCGCGCAGGGGCGTCAGCGGTGTGGTGGCGCAGCGCGGCTCGGATGCGGGCCAGCAGCTCGTCCATGTTGAACGGTTTGGTGACGTAGTCGTCCGCGCCCGCGTCCAGGGCCTCGACCTTGTCGGCGGCCTCGGCCCGGCCGGAGAGCACGATGATCGGCACCCGGGTCCAGCCGCGCAGGCCGGTGATCACCTCGATGCCGCTGATGCCGGGCAGGCCCAGGTCGAGCACGACCACATCGGGGGGGCGGCGGGCCACCGCGGCCAGCGCGGCCGCGCCGTCCAGGGCGGTCTCGACCTCATAGGCCCGGGCCCGCAGGTTGATCCGTAGCGCGCGCAGCAGCTGGGACTCGTCGTCGACGACGAGGATCCGGTTCATGCCGAGATCTCCTTACTGGCGCCGTCCAGCGGCCCGTGGCCGGGGGAGGGTGTATGGGCGGGCAGGGTGATGACCATGGTCAGTCCACCGCCGGGGGTGTCTTCCGGGTTCAGTGCGCCGCTCATGGCCTCGACCAGTCCGCGCGAGAGCGCCAGTCCGAGCCCGAGGCCGGTGGTGTTGTCGCGGTCGCCGAGGCGCTGGAACGGCGCGAAGACGCGGTCCCAGTCGGTTTCGGGGATGCCCGGCCCCCTGTCGATCACCCGCAGCTCGACCCGGTCGGCGAGGATGCTGGCGGTCAGCACCGGGGGGTAGCGGGGCGGGCTGTAGCGCAGGGCGTTGGCGACCAGGTTGGCGACCACCCGTTCCAGCAGCACGGGGTCGGCCAGCACGGGGGGCAGCGCCGGCGCCGGGTGCCAGCGCACGGCACGGGCCCCGGGGCGCAGACCGTCCAGGGCGATCGGGATGATCTCGTCGAGCACGACCGGCTGCAGGTGCAGCGACAGAGCACCGGTCTGCAGGCGGCTCATGTCGAGGAGGTTCTCGACCAGCCGGGTCAGCCGGTCCAGGGACTCCTCCGCGGTGGCCAACAACTCGGCGGTGTCCTGCGCGCTCCAGGTGACATCAGGGCTGCGGAGGCTGCTCACCGCGGCCTTGGCCGCGGCCAGCGGAGTGCGCAGGTCGTGGCTGACCGCGGCGAGCAGCGCGGTGCGCATCCGGTCGGCCTCCATCGCGGGTTTGGCCTGGGCGGCCTCCCGGGCGAGCCGGTCGCGGTCCAGCGCGGCCGCGACGTGCGCACCGAACGCGGTGAGCACCCGCTGGTCAGCGGCGGGCAGCACCCGGCCGCGCAGCGCGAGCACCGCATCGCCTCCGACGGCGACCGTCACGTCGGCCTCGGCCGGGCAGCGCGACGGTGGCGCTCCGGCGACACCGAGGACGACCCACCGCCCCGGGTCACCGGAGGCCGTGCTGTCGGGGGTGGTGCGCTCGGAGTCCGGGTCGACCGGGCCGAGCAGGGTGGCCGAGGCCATGGCGAAGGTCTCCCGGGAGCGTTCCAGCAGCGCGGGGATCGCCTGCTGGCCGCGCAGCACGCTGCCGGCCAGCACCGACAGGGTCAGGGCCTCCGCCGAGGCGCGGGCGGCCCGCTGGGTGTGCCGGACCGCGATGTCGACGACCGAGGCGACGGTCAGCGCCACCACGACGAACACCACCAGCGCGATGACGTTGTTGGGCTCGGCGATGGTCAGCGTGTGGATCGGCGGGATGAAGTAGAAGTTGAGCAGCAGCGAGCTGGACACTGCGGCGAGCAGCGCCGGGGTCAGTCCGCCGATGCGGGCGATGCCCACGACCACCAGCAGGAACAGCAGGACCTGGCTGGTCAGGTTCAGCTCGCCGCGCAGCTGGGTGAGGACCGCGGTGACCGCTGGGGGCACGATCCAGGCCGCGGCCAGGGCGGCGAGCGCTCGCCGGGGGGGCAGGTAGGTGCGTGCCGAGGGCAGCGGTTGGCCTTGGCTGGCGTAGGGGTGGGTGACCAGGTGCACGTCGATGTCCCCGGAGGCCGCGGTCACCCGGTCCCCGATGCCGTGCCCGCCCAGCAGCCTCGACGCCCTGCCGCGGCGGCTGGTGCCCAACACCAGCTGGGTGGCGTTCTCCGCACGGGCGAAGTCCAGCAGCGCGGTCGGGATGTCATCGCCGACCACGCAGTGGTAGCTGCCGCCCAGGGACTCCACCAGCCGGCGCTGGGTCGCCAGCTCCGCTGGGTCAGCGCCGGTCAGGCCGTCGCTGCGGGCCACGTGCACGGCCAGCAGGTCCCCGCCGGACCCGCCCGCGTGGGCGGCGATACGGGCGGCGCGGCGGATGAGTGTCTCGCCCTCCGGACCGCCGGTGAGCGCGACCGCGACCCGTTCCCGGGTCTCCCACACGCCGCCGACACCGTGGTCGGCCCGGTAGCGCCGCAGCCCCTCGTCGACCCGGTCGGCCAGCCAGAGCAGCGCCAGCTCGCGCAGCGCGGTCAGGTTGCCGATGCGGAAGTAGTTCGCCAGCGCTGCGTCGATCTTCTCCGGGGCGTAGACGTTGCCGTGCGCCAGCCGCCGCCGCAGCGCCTCGGCGGTCATGTCGACCAGCTCGATCTGGTCGGCCCGGCGGACCACCTCATCCGGCACGGTCTCCCGCTGCGCCACCCCGGTGATCTTCGCCACGACGTCGTTGAGGGACTCCAGATGCTGGATGTTCACCGTCGTGATCACGTTGATCCCGGCGGCGAGCAGCTCCTGGACGTCCTGCCAGCGCTTGGCGTGGCGCCCGCCGGGGACGTTGGTGTGAGCCAGCTCGTCGACCAGGGCGACCTTGGGCCGGCGGGCGAGAACGGCGTCGAGGTCCATCTCGGTGAACTCGGTCCCCCGATAGCCCCGCCGGGTCCGCGCGATCAGCTCCAGGTCACCGATCAGCGCTTCGGTCTCCGGCCGGCCGTGGGGCTCGACGAAGGCGATGACCACGTCGGCGCCGCGGTCCCGGCGCCGGTGGCCTTCCACCAGCATGCGGAAGGTCTTGCCGACCCCGGGTGCGGCGCCCAGGTACACCCGCAGGGCTCCGGTCGCGCCCATCACAGCTCCCCCGTCCGCCCGCTGACTCCGCCGTCCAACCTAGGGTTGTCTAAACCTAGGACCGGCTAGCGCAGTCGGGTCAGCGCGGCGTTGAGCTCCACGACGTTGACCCGCGGCTCGCCGAGGATGCCCAGCGTCCGACCCTGGAGGTGGGCGGCCACCAGGGCGCGCACTGCGGCCGGGTCCAGGCCCCGGACCTCGGCCACCCGGGTGACCTGCTCGTCGGCGTAGGCCGGGGAGATGTCCGGGTCCAGGCCCGAGCCGCTGGCGGTGACCGCGTCCGGCGGCACGCCGGCCACCGGCACCCCGTCGAAGGCCGCCACGGCGGCCCGGTGCGCGTCGATCGACCTGATCAGGTCCGGGTTGGAGGGACCCAGGTTGGAGGCGCCGGAGAACAGCGGGTCATACCCCGGGTCGTTCTTGTCGTTCGGGTCCGAGGCCGCCGACGGGCGGGGCTGGAACCACTGCGGCAACGGGTTGCCCTCGGCGTCGACGAACGCCTGGCCCAGCAGGCTGGACCCGACCACCCGGCCGCCCGCGCTCAGCAGCGACCCGTTGGCCTGGGCGGGGAAGGCGAGCTGACCGATCCCCAGCACCACCAGCGGGTACAGGATGCCGAGCAGCACGGTCAGGACCAGCAGCGCGCGCAGCGCGGCCAGGTGCCGGCGCACCGGACCCGGCAGACGGGTCGTGATAGGGGTCATGACGGTCACCGCAATCCGGGGATGAACTGAATGATCAGGTCGATGAGCTTGATCCCGACGAACGGCAGCATCAGCCCACCGAAACCGTAGATCCACAGGTTGCGGCGCAGCAGCGCCGAGGCCGAGGACGGGGTGTAGCGCACCCCGCGCAGGGCGAGCGGGATCAGCGCCACGATGATCAGCGCGTTGAAGACGATCGCGGAGGTGATCGCCGAGGTCGGTGAGTGCAGCCGCATGACATTGAGGGTGTCCAGCCCCGGATAGACCGCGGCGAACATGGCCGGGATGATCGCGAAGTACTTCGCCACGTCGTTGGCGATGGAGAACGTGGTCAACGCCCCCCGGGTGATCAACAGCTGCTTGCCGATCTGGACGATCTCGATCAGCTTGGTCGGGTTGGAGTCCAGGTCGACCATGTTGCCGGCCTCCTTGGCGGCCGAGGTGCCGGTGTTCATGGCCACCCCGACGTCGGCCTGGGCGAGCGCCGGGGCGTCGTTGGTGCCGTCCCCGGTCATCGCGACCAGCCGGCCACCGGTCTGCTCGCGGCGGATCAGCGCCATCTTGTCCTCGGGCGTGGCCTCGGCGAGGAAGTCGTCCACCCCGGCCTCGGTGGCGATGGCCGCGGCGGTGAGCCGGTTGTCACCAGTGATCATCACCGTCCGGATGCCCATCGAGCGCAGCTCGGCGAACCGCTCCCGGATGCCGTCCTTGACCACGTCCTTGAGCTGGATCACGCCCAGCGCCCGGGCGGTGCCGTTCACCCGCTCGGCCACGACCAGGGGGGTGCCGCCGGCGGTGGAGATCGCGTCCACCATCGACCCGAGCCCCTCGGGTGGCTCACCGTCGCCGGCCCGGACCCACTCCCGGACCGCGCCGGCCGCGCCCTTGCGGACCTGGTGGCCACCGACGAGATCAACCCCGCTCATCCGGGTCTGCGCGGTGAACGCCACGAAGGTGGCTCCCACCAGCTCACCTTCCTGCCGCGCCCGCAGGCCCAGCTCACGTTTGGCCAGCACCACGATCGACCGGC
The DNA here is from genome assembly GCA_019243635.1 of Pseudonocardiales bacterium. Taxonomy (GTDB): domain Bacteria; phylum Actinomycetota; class Actinomycetes; order Mycobacteriales; family Pseudonocardiaceae. Next base: position 2,462 of record JAFAUB010000114.1, on the reverse strand, counting down.
CCTCGGGGGTCTCATCGGCCAGGCTGGCGAGCTGGGCCGCGTCCACCAGCCGATCGAGGGGCACGCCCGGCACCGGGAGGAACTCGGTGGCCTGCCGGTTGCCCAGGGTGATCGTGCCGGTCTTGTCCAGCAGCAGCGTGCCCACGTCCCCGGCGGCCTCCACCGCCCGGCCGGACATCGCCAGCACGTTGCGCTGCACCAGCCGGTCCATGCCGGCGATGCCGATCGCGGACAGCAACGCCCCGATCGTGGTCGGGATCAGCGCCACCAGCAGCGCCACCAGTACCACCAGCGACTGCCGGGCATGAGAGTAGATCGCCATCGGCTGCAGCGTGACCACCGCGAGCAGGAAGACGATGGTCAGTGCGGCGAGCAGGATGTTCAGCGCGATCTCGTTCGGCGTCTTGCGCCGCGAGGCTCCCTCGACCAGGGCGATCATCCGGTCGATGAACGTCTGCCCGGGCTGGGAGGTGATCCGGACCACGATGCGGTCCGACAGCACGGTGGTGCCGCCGGTCACCGCGCAGCGGTCCCCGCCGGACTCGCGGATCACCGGTGCGGACTCGCCGGTGATCGCGGACTCGTCCACGCTGGCGATCCCCTCGACCACGTCACCGTCGCCGGGGATGACCTGCCCGGCCTCGAGGAGGACATGGTCACCCACCCGCAGCGCGACCCCCGGCACCTGCTCCTCGACGCCGTACGCACCGGGCCGCCACCCGGCGAGCCGCCGGGCCATGGTCTCCCGCCTGCTCCGGCGCAGCGTCTGGGCCTGCGCCTTGCCCCGGCCCTCGGCGACCGCCTCGGCGAGGTTGGCGAACGCCACGGTCAGCCACAACCAGACCGTGATCACCCAGGCGAACACCGTCGGTGCCGCGATCGCCTCGATCGTGGTCAGCGCCGCGCCGACCTGCACGACGAACATCACCGGGTTACGCAGCTGCACCCGGGGGTCGAGCTTGCGCAGCGCGTCCGGGGCCGACCGGAGCAGCTGCGTGGGGTCCAGCAGGCCGGCCGAGACCCGGTGCCGCCCCTCGGTGGCCGGAGCGGTCCCGGGGCTCTGTGACGACTCGATGGTGGTCGACGACATCAGCTCAGCCCCTCCATCAGCTCAGCCCCTCCGCGAGCGGGCCCAGCGCCTGGGCCGGGAAGTAGGTCAGGGCCACCACGAGGATGACCACGCCGAGCAGCATGCCGATGAACAGCGGCTTGTGGGTGGGCAGCGTGCCCGCGCCGGCCGGCACCATGCGCTGGGTGGCCAGCGACCCGGCCAGCGCTAAGACCCAGACGATGGGCAGGAACCGGCCGAGCAGCATCACCACGCCGGTCACGCTGTTGTACCAGACGGTGTTCACCGACAGCCCGGCAAACGCGCTGCCGTTGTTGTTCGCCGTGGAGGTAAAGGCGTAGAGAATTTCGGACAGACCGTGCGGGCCGGGGTTGGCAATCGCCGCCTGCTCACCTTTGAGCGCGATCGCCACGCCGGTACCGATCAGGACCAGCGCCGGGGTGGTCAGGATGTACAGGGAGGCCAACTTCATTTCCTGGGGCCGGATCTTTTTGTGCAGATACTCCGGGGTGCGCCCGACCATCAGCCCGGCCACAAACACCGTGACAATGGCCAGCACCAGAATCCCGTACAGCCCCGAGCCGGTGCCACCCGGGGCGATCTCGCCCAGCATCATGTTCAGGATCGCGAGGCCGCCGCCCAGCGGGGACAGCGAGTCGTGCGCATTGTTGACCGCGCCGGTGGAGGTCAGCGTGGTCGAGGCGGTGAACAACGTCGAGGCCGGGATGCCGAACCGGACCTCCTTACCCTCCAACGCCCCGCCGGCGGCTACCGCCGCCGCGCTGTGCCGCCCGGACTCGAGAAAACTGATCGCCGCCACCGAGGCGACCCAGATGACCGCCATCACCGCCAGGATCGCGTAGCCCTGGCGCTTATCACCGACCATTTTGCCGAAGGTGCGGGTCAAGGAAACCCCGATGACCAACAACAGGAAGATTTCGACCAGGTTGGTGACCGGGTTCGGGTTCTCGAACGGGTGGGCGGAGTTGGCGTTGTAGAACCCGCCTCCGTTGGTACCCAGCTCCTTGATCGCCTCCTGGGAGGCCACCGGCCCGCCGGTGATCGCTTGGTGCTGGCCAGCCAGCGTGGTCACCGAGTGCGCGGCGGAGAAGTTGTCCACCACCCCGCCGGCGACCAGCACCAGCGCGAAGACGACGGAGATCGGCAGCAACAACCGCACACACGCCCGGGTCAGGTCCACCCAGAAGTTGCCCACCCGCTCGGTCCGCGACCGGATGAACCCGCGGATCAGCGCGACCGCCATGACGAGCGACAGCGGAAGGAGCAGGTAGAGGGTGATCCGCGTCAGGTCGCGCCAGAAGTTCCCCAAGCTCTCGCCCCGGTGTGCGGCGAAGGCGCGGCCCACCGCGCCGACCACGGCGATCCCGGCGGC
>JAFAUB010000068.1 GCA_019243635.1 Pseudonocardiales bacterium | reverse complement strand
CCGGAGGGGCCGCAGAGGCTCGCAGGTCCAGGGTGGCGCGCAGCGCCATCGCGCAGCGACGCCGTAGGCGCCCTTGACCTGGGAGGAGCGGCCCCGCAGGCTGCGCGGCACCCCCAGACAGCACCCACGGAAACAGCAGAAGAGCCGAACTTCGTCACGATACCGAAGTTTCCGCCTCCGCCGCCCTGGTTCCTCCACAGCATCAGCGATTCCGCACTGTCCGGCACCTCCGCGCTGAACCGGTCACAGCGCGCATGGCCGCTACCGTCGACATGGACCACCTCCACGGCACTCAGATAGTCGACCGTCAACCCGTACAGGCGCGACAACAACCCATAGCCCCCACCGGTGATATGACCTCCCGCACCTACAGAGTAGCGGAGCCTCCGGGTAATGCCACCCCGTGCCGCTTGTACAACTGGACATGAACGTCGAACAGCGTGGCGCCCGCGTCGACAACCGACCAGCCGGTCTCAGCGTCGACATACACACCATTCATGAGAGACAAGTCAACAATAACCCCACCAGCGTTCCCATAGGCGAAGTTCTCGTAGCAATGACCACCACTGCGCACTGTGATGCGCAGCCCATCACGCACAGCCGACTCAACCGCCGCGACGACGTCAGCCGGGCCGCTGCATAGCCGCACATACGCCGGGTCAGCGATCCAGCGCTGGTTGAAACCACGGGTCACCGCCCCGAACCGTGGATCACCAGGCAGCACAACGGACATCCCTGCGCTGTTGTTCACGTTCATCCTCCTGAAGAAACGACTCAACGGATAGCTATCCAGCTGGAATAACGACTGGCGGCAGCCAAGGTGGTCCGCCAGCAACTCGTGACGCTCAACACCATCAACGTCGATGAACCCCACAGCGACAGTGGACCAGTAGAGGACCCTCTATGGGACACCGGGGTGGAAATCGGTGGAAGCAGTGCACTCGACCGGCTCGCTGGTGGCAGCCGTCGGTGAGGTCGACGACATCGCTCTGGACCTCACCTGTGGCGCGTGAGGCAGCCGTTCGCACCCTCGCGCAGGCCACCTCGGCCGTTCATGACATAACCGTGCCGAAACCATGTGGTGCGCTGTGTCACACCAACGCGGTGGACATCATCGGTGGGCGCGGATGAGGTAGCCGGGCGGTGGGTCCCGACTCCCTCCCCCACAACCGTGAGCATTCCGCTGGCACCCGCGCCACCCGTGCCGGCGAGTGCCGGATCGGCACCGTCCAGTACGACGAGACCGTGGTCGCGGGCCGCCTCGGCGAGACGGAACATCCCGCGGCTAGAGCGGGCCCTGTCCTGCCGAGTGATGCTGATCAGCTGACTGGCACCCGGCCTCGACGGGAGCAAGGGCGGGTGAGCCGCCGCTCGCCCGAGGTGGGGGAACGACCCGGGCAGCCGACTTGCCTTCGAGCGTCGCTGGTCGGGCAGCGGGGTGCTCGACCAAGGCGAGTACGCGGGAGGCCATGAACCGAGCGGTGCGCACCGGTGTGCCGCCACGGGTGACCTCAGTGACCTCCACGATGCCGCGACCGTGGGTGATCTCCACCCGTCGACCGTTGCGGGTGGCCTCGATCTCATAGGTTCGAGTGGTGCCGCCGGCGTCGATGACGATCTCGGTCCGATCACCCTTCATGGCCTGCCATCCCTACTTGCTCACAACGGTGCGAGGGTCCGGGCCGAGCGGGTCGGTCGCCTCGCGGCGAAGAGCGCACTGCGGCTTCAGCCGAACGATCGTCCACAGTGGCGGAGTGATGTGGCCCCGGGGACACTGCCCGCCTGACCCGAACGTCCGTTACAACCGCCCATCCACCTCGGACATTCCGGGTGACGGTCCGAGACCCAACGATCACGTCCCGAGTTCCGTGGAACATCGGTAGCAGCCGGAAACCGCCTGCACGGTGTCATCGTGCCGGTCGCGCCTCCCGGAGTCTCAGCTGTGTCGGGTGCGCTTGTGGTGTTGTCCGCAGGTTCCGCACCAGAGCACCCGGCCGCACAATCGGCCCTGGGCGTCGTGACACAGTGCAGTCCGCAGGGTTGTGGCAGGCTGAGCAGCAGCACCGCGCCGGGTGACCAGGTGATGGCTTCGCAGATCTCCACGATGATTCCATCGGCGTGCCTGACCAACGCGAGGGCGATCAGTGCCGCCGTCTGCCGCTTGACAGCCGCCCGCACCAAAGCGCGTGTCACCGCCTGCGCAGCGTCACCGTGCTCGGCTGCGCCGCCCCAGGCGGGCAGCACCCGCGCCACCCAGTGCTCGGCGTAGCTGAGGGCACTGGGCGTGGCGAGTAGATCCAGCGTCACAGTGCTCCAGCAGCCCTACACAACGCAGCACGCCCACGTGCTGGTGACCCTCCATCGTGAAAATGGACATCGCGGTAGGCCTTCATTGAGGTTTTCTCGCGGTGTTGTAGGGCGACGGCGGCCCCGAGACGGTCATCGGGGCGCAAGCTCGAGGCCGCCGTCGCGGGAAGCCAGTCGCCGCTTCGAGGGCGACTGGCGACCGCCGAGCCATCGGGGGTGCGCCCCTGGGTGGGCGCGCTCGGTGGTCACGCGGGATCCGACTGGCCGTCAGGAAAGCGGCGTGGGGCAGCTATCTATCGACAGGCAGCCGGAATCTTGATGGTGCCCGATTCGGGGCCAGCCTTGCTGGTCATGGCCCCGGAATCAAGATTAAATATTGTGGAGCGACCAGGGAAGTCGATCATCACTAGGGTATGCATTGCATGGTGCGCTCCAACTGGGCACGGGTGCGTGTGAGTAGCTGCGTACAGTGTCGCCAGGGCGCTGCGTCCCGGAGAATGTGTCGCTGAGGCTCCAGGGGTGGACCAGTGGGGTACTACACGCAGCGCGACCGCCCTCATCGAGAGGATCGTGGATGTACCCGGTGGCCACTGTCCAGTGCTGGACCGGAGCCGAGACCAAGGCGCTTCGGCAAGCCATGCGCTTGAGTATCCGTGCCTTCGCCGCGCATCCGGGCGTCGACGCCCGGGGCGTGAACAAATGAGAAGCCCGAGGCGATACCATCACGCTGCGTCCCGATACCCAGGCGCTCATGGACACCGCCCTGGAGCGGTCATCTGATGACGTGAAGATCCGCTTCATTCAGGCAATAAAGAGCAGCGGGCAGCAGCACACGAACCAAATGCAGCCCGCCGGGCAAGTGGGCTCGCACACCACCATTCCCGCCGACGACGCGATGCCCGCCGCGGTGGACGGGAGTTCTGAAGGGACGACGGAGCGTGAGCTACTTCGCCTGCTTAACATGGCCGGGGTGCTCGTTACGACGCCCGACGGAGACGACCAGCCAGGCCAACTGGACCACTCTTCCATCAATTCAGGTCGGTTCGATGATGCGACCGTAAACGAGTACGCGATGTTAAATGAACATCTTTGGCGCGTGTTCGTGCTGCCCAAAGTCAAAGGTGCCATACTTCCACTAGTACGCAACCAGCTCAACGCGCTCATCGCCAGCTTCGGTCAATCGCGAGGACTTTCGACACATCAGCGCCTCTGCGAACCAGTAAGCGAGTTATCGCAACTGGCGGGCGAGGCCTTCTTTGACGCTGACAAGTACAGCGAGGCGGCCCACTGCTACACTCTGTCGGCCACCGCCGGCAAGGAAGCTGGCGCTTTTGATCTATGGACGTGCGCGATGACCCGCCACGCGCGTTTATTGAGGTGTACGAACAGCGCTACGACAAAGCAGCGCCAATGCTGGAGTTAGCCGCCGACCTGGCGCGAAGAGGAGACGGGTCGCTGCCAACACGGCATTGGGTTTCCGCTGTTCAAGCGCAGGTATTTGCTGGTTTCGGAGAATTAGCGGCGTGCCACCGAGCGCTTGAGGGGGCTGAGCGGGTACATGCGTTGCCGGGTGACGTGAGTAACGGTGGATGGCTTCGATTTGATGGCTCCCGGCTTGACGAGGAGCGCGGTGCCTGCTATGTCCAGCTTGGGCGCCCCGATCTTGCTGAAGTGATTCTCGGTAACGCCCTGCGGCAGAACCTATCCCCACGTCGCCGGAGCAGCGTCCTGACTGATCTCGCAATAATTGCGGTACACCGTGGCGACGTGAACCAATTTGTCACCTACGCCGACGCGGTCTTAGAAATTGCCGAGCGGACCGAGTCGGGTTTCGTCGGTCGCAAGCTGCGAAAACTTCAAGGTCACCTCCAGCCGTTACTCACGAACGGTCGCGCTCGGGAAGTTGAGCAGCGGATCATGGCCATGTCCCGGAAAGCCTGGAGAATTGACGGTTCGACGGTTATAGGAGAGATACATTGACAGTCAGCCAGGGGCGCGCCTTCCGCGAGGCGTGGATTGCCGGGGTCGCGCGACATCACCCCGGAAAGCCGAAGACTAGCTACATCACACCATGGGACGAAACCCCCGAATGGGAGCGTGAAAGCGCTACCGCCGTCTATAGTCAGGTGCGCGCGTTCATCGAAGCCACCGATGGCGGTACCGCGAAGCTCACCCGTTCGCAGAAGGGACGTTTTGTGGCCCTCTGTTGGATTGGCCAAATCTTTAAACATTTCCCGGATCCGAAGCCGGCCTACGTGGCGGACTGGGACGACTTGCCGCAGTGGCAGCAAGAAACCGACGCGGATATTTTCGAGCGTATCGAGCAGGACGCCTCACACGGGAGGGTGTAGGACTACCACAAAGGCCGCCGCGAGCATCGCCGGGCCATGGGGCACGTCGCGGTAACCGAGCAGCCGTGCCGGCGCGGCAGCGGCGGCGGTCAGCACGCTGGCCGCCAGTATCGCCAGCAACAGCCCTGGCCAGGATGTCGCGGCGGTGAGCGCGCCGAGGCTGCCGGCGAGCTTGACGTCGCCGCCACCCAGGGCGCCCGGTGCGACCAGACGCACCGCAGCATATCCGCCGGCCCACAGCACCGCACCGGCGGCGGCACGAGCCGGCAGCCCGGTGCTCCCAGCGCCGACCGCAGCGACTGCGAGCAGGACGGCGACCACCGGATAGGCCGGCAGGGTCAGTGCGTCCGGCAGCCGCCGGGCGATCAGGTCGGTACCGCTCAACAGCACGCCGGCCCAGCCCAGCACCAGCGGAACCGGCCACCACCACACCGGCAGGCCCCCGACAGCCCGCTCACCGACCACCGCCCACAGCGCGGCCACCATCACGGCGCAGGCCGGCACCGGCACCCGCACGCCCCGGGGAACCCGACCCAGCAGCATTGCCCCGCCGGCACCCGCGGCGGCGCCGCTCACAGCCATCCACACACTGCCCATACCCGCAGCGTGCCCGGCGCGCGGTGACGGAGGGGCCGGTCCGGCCGCCGGCTGTGGATCGCGGGGAAGGTGTGGACAACCTGACCAGAGGACCGCTGGGAGAACACCGACCGGTTAGAAGACGCCCCGAGCAGCCGCATCGTGAACAGCCACGTCGTGCTCCTCTCGGGTCACCGAGAAGCACGAGGCGCCGTCTTTCTGACATTTCACGAAGTACCGCCAAGCGCCCGGCTCCGGGTTCAACGCGGCGGCGATGGCCGCCGCGCTCGGCGACCCGATCGGTGACGCCGGCAGCCCGACGTTCAGGTAGGTGTTGTACGGGCCGGCCCGGGCCCGGTCGGCGTCGGAGGTGTTCACCTCCTGGCGGTCCAGCGGGTAGTTGATAGTGGAGTCCATCTGCAGGGGCATCCCGGCGGCAAGCCGGTTGTCGATGACCCGGGAGACCCGGCGGAAGTCCGGTGTGATCGCCTCCCGCTCGATCACCGACGCGATCACCAACACTTCATACGCGCTGTGACCGGTGCCCGCGGCGGACGCGGGGAAGCCACCCGCCAACAGCCGGGCCACGGAAGTGCTGACGACCTGCCGCAACAGCTCCACCGCCGAGCTGCCGGGACGCACGTCGTAGACCCCCGGGACCAGGAGACCCTCCAGGCGTCGACGAGGCTCGACGCGCGCTATCGGATCGAGCGCCCAGCCGGGTACCGCGAGCCGGCCCGGATCGGTCTGGACCATCGCGGTGCGGAGGTCCGCGGGAGGCACGCACGTGCTCGCCCCCTCGATCATCGCGCAGCTGGCTCGGGAGATCTCGGTGAGCAGCCCCGGCACGGTCTTCCCGTCGGGCAGCTCGACGTTGTCGAGCTGCTCACCACCGCGAATCTCCAGGTGTCCGACCCGAGCCGATGGTTCTTGCAGCCTCGCCACCGCGGCTGAGCCGGACATCCGCTCCCGCAACTGGTAGTAGCCGGGCTGCACGGCCTGGATCCGGGGGTCAGCCTCGGCGGCGCGGGTGAACGCCCGGATGCTGGCGACCACGCTGCGCCGCGCCAAGGTGGCGCCGATCGCGGTGAGGCTCTGGCCGTCCTCGACCTGCACAACGGTCTGCGCGCCACCGGCTCCGACGAAGTCGGGGACCTCCCGCAACTCCTGTAGCTTGCGCACCCCGAACAGGACGCCGCCGACCGCCAGCACCAGCACAGCCAGTACCGCGGCGAGCACGACACGGCGACGGCACCGCTCCCGGGCCCGCCGCCGTGCCCGCCGACTGTCGGTCAGCCGCCGAGGACGAGGGTGCTCCGCGTCATCGACGGTGTCCCTGAACAGTCCGAAGTCGTCGGTCATGACGCCGCCTGAACGCGAGGTCGTATGTCGGCGGTCATCTCGCCCGCCGCCGTGCCTCGAGCCAGCTCTGCAGGATCTCCACCGCGGCGGCCTGGTCGACCACCGCCCGCTGCTTGCGGCCGCGAACGCCCCGCTCGGCGAGCACCCGGACGGCCGAGACGGTGGTGAGGCGCTCGTCGGTCAGCTGGACCGGAACACCGTCACCGAGCCGCTCGGCCAGAGTGCGGGCGTAGGCCGCCGCCGCCGCCGCCGCCGGACCGTGCCGCCCGGCCAGGGTGCGCGGGAGCCCGACCACCACCTCGACCACCTCGTGCTCGGCCACCAACGCCGCCAGCGCGTCGATGTCCTCACCGCCGGACCGGTCGCGTCTCAGGGTGACCAGAGGTGTCGCGAGTACCCCGGACGGATCAGAGAGCGCCACCCCGACCCGCACCTCGCCGACGTCCACGCCGAGGCGGCGGCCCGGTCCGGGGTCAGGACTCACGCGCCGTTGCGCCTCGCGAGCTCGGTCCGCAGGGCCGCCACCGCAGCCGGGATCCCACCCGGCTCGGTACCGCCGCCCTGGGCCAGGTCCGGCTTGCCGCCACCACGGCCACCCACCGCGGGCCCGAACACCGGCACCAGCGCGCCCGCCGCCACGCCGCGGTGGCGCGCGGCTGCGGTGGTGGCCACCACGAAGGAGACCCTGCCCCCCGAGTGGTCGACGCTGAACAGCGCTACCACCCCGGGCCGCTCGCCAAGCCGGCCCCGGACCTCAGCGGCCAGTGCTCGCAGGTCCGCACCGCTGAGCGGCTCGCTCGTCTCGGCCGCCACCAGGGCGATGGCGCCGACCTGCTCGGCGCCCTCGGCCAGGGTGCCCGCCGAGGACAGCACCGCGGCGGAGCGCAGCCGCTCCAGCTCCCGCTCGGCCACGCGGAGCCGCTCGGTCACCGCACCGATGCGGTCAGGTAGCTCCTCGGGCCGGGCCTTGAACTGCTCAGCGAGACGGGCCACCAGCATATGCTCACGGGCCAGGAAGCGGAACGCATCCAGGCCGACCAGCGCCTCCACCCGGCGTATCCCGGAGCCGATGGACGCCTCGGACAGCAGCTTGACCAGGCCGATATCGGCCGAGTTGGGCACGTGGGTGCCACCGCAGAGCTCCTTGGAGTAGTCGCCGATGGTGACGACCCGCACCGCATCACCATAGCGCTCACCGAACATCGCGATCGCGCCCTCGCGGCGGGCGGCACCCATCGGCATCACCTCGGCCGTGACCGGCAGTGATCGCAGCAACACCTCGTTGACCTCGTCCTCGACGTCGGTCAGCACGCTGGGCGGCACCGCGCCACCCGGCGAGGTGAAGTCGAAGCGCAGCCGGCCCGGGGCGTTGAGTGAGCCGGCCTGCGCGGCTCCGCTGCCCAGCGCCCGGCGGATCCCCGCGTGCACGAGGTGCGTCGCGGAGTGCGCCCGGGCCACCGCGCGCCTGCGGGTGACGTCCACCCGCGCGAGGACCGGGGCATCGAGCACGACCTCGCCGGAGACGACCGTGCCCCGGTGCACCGACAGGCCCTCCACCGGGGACTGCACGTCAACCACCTCGACGACGAACCCGTCACCGATCAGGGTGCCGGAGTCGGACTGCTGGCCACCACCCTCGGCGTAGAACGGGGTGCGGTCGAGCACCACCTCCACCGTGCTGCCCGCGCCAGCGGCGGGGACCCCGAGGCCGGCGACGAGCAGACCGACCACCCGAGCCTCGGCGCTGAACTCGGTGTAGCCCAGGAAGTCCGTGCGGCCGTGCGCGTCGAGCACGGTGCGGTACTCGCTGAGGTCCCCGTGCGCGGAGCGGCGCGCTGCGGCGTCGGCTTTGGCCCGCGCCCGCTGCTGCGCCATCAACGAGCGGAAGCCGGCCTCGTCAACGGACAGGCCGGCCTCGGCCGCCATCTCCAGCGTGAGGTCGATGGGGAACCCGTAGGTGTCATGCAGCGCGAAGACCTGGTCCCCGGCCAGCTGCGAGCCGCCGGCCCGGCGGGTGTGCGCCACCGCCAGGTCGAAGATTCGCGACCCGGCGGACAGTGTCGCCAGGAACGCCTCCTCCTCGGCGCGGGCGATCGCCTCGATCCGTAGGTAGTCCGTAGCGATCTCCGGATACGACGGGCCCATCGTGTCGCGCACCACCGCGGTGATGTCGCCGAGCACCGGTTCGGTCACGCCCAGCAGCCGCGCGGAGCGCACGGTGCGGCGCAGCAACCGGCGCAGCACGTAGCCGCGCGCCTCGTTGCCGGGGCTCACCCCGTCACCGATGAGCATGACGCCGGTGCGAGCGTGGTCAGCGATCACCCGGAAGCGCACGTCGTCGGCGGGGTCCGCGCCGTAGCGCCGGCCGGAGAGCTCCTCGGCCCGGGTGATCACCGGGCGCAGCAGGTCGGTCTCATACACGTTGGGCACGTCTTGCAGCAGCAACGCCACCCGCTCGACGCCCATCCCGGTGTCGATGTTCTTAGCGGGCAGCGGCCGCAGAATCGAGAAGTCACCCTTGCCCGGCCCGGTGGACTCACCGCGCTCGTCCTGCATGAAGACGAGGTTCCAGATCTCCAGGAAGCGGTCCTCATCGACGGTCGGGCCCCCGGGCGGGCCGAACTCCGGGCCGCGGTCGAAGTAGATCTCGGAGCTGGGCCCGCACGGTCCGGGCACGTCCATGGACCAGAAGTTGTCCGCCATGCCGCGGCGCTGGATGCGCTCGGCGGGTATCCCGGCGATCGTGCGCCACAGCTGCTCGGCCTCGTCGTCGTCGATGTACACCGTGACCCAGATGCGGTCTGGGTCGAAGCCATAGCCACCGGAGTCCGCGGCGCCGGTCACCAGCCGCCAGGCGTGCTCGATGGCTCCCTGCTTGAAGTAGTCCCCGAAGGAGAAGTTGCCGGCCATCTGGAAGAAGGTGTTGTGCCTGGTGGTCTTTCCGACCTCATCGATATCCGGGGTGCGCACACATTTCTGCACCGACGTCGCCCGGTGGTAGGGCGGTGTCGCCTGGCCGAGGAAATACGGCTTGAAGGGCACCATGCCGGCGTTGACGAACAGTAGGTTCGGGTCGTCGACCAGCAGCGAGGCGCTGGGCACCACGGTGTGCCCGGAGCGTTCGAAATGGTTCAGGAACCGCTGGCGGATCTCGTGGGTCTGCACGGGTCTTCCTTGAGAAGCGGACGAGGTGAGGACCGCGGGGCGGCGCGGAGGCCGGCGACCAAGCGTCGCTAGGCCCGCGCGGAGGCTGCTCGCGCTCGGTGCGCTCGCACGCCGGCCTGCCCCGGCGCGAGATCCAGGCCCGTTCGCTGGGCGACGGTGGCGTGCAGCTCGGCTTCCCGCTGGAGCATCCCAGCCCGCACCTCCGCGCCGAAGGAGCCCACCGCCGCAGCCAGCTCTCGAACCGCATCACCGACGTTCTCCGCCGCGCCAGCGGGAGTCACCCGGTGGGCGGCACCACGAGCCTTGCGGCTGGCTACGACCCCGGCGGCGAGACCCAGGCTGAACCACAGCATCCGCTTCACCGCTTGCCCCCGTTCCGTCGCCGCCCCCGCGGCCGGCGTCCGGATGCATCTTCCTTGCCGCGGCGGCGCATCGCCTTGCTCACGCCGTAGGATAGCGCCGCCACCCGCACCAACGGTCCGCCCAGGGTCGCGGTGAACAGCGAGGTCAGCGCCGAGACGTTGCCGGTCACCGCCTGGGCGTTGGCGGTGATCCCGTCCAGCCGTTCCAACTGGGCGTTGACCTGCGTGACGGTCGTGTTCGCGCCGCTGAACAGCGGATCGACGTCCTCGCTGGCCTTGCGGATCGCCATCGTCGCCTGGTCCAGGGTACGGCCCAGCTTGATCAGTGGCACAGCCAGCAGACCAACCAGCACGACGAACGCGCCAGCGGCAATCAGCGCGGCGATCTGACCTGCCGACACGTGCCCTCCTCGCCGATCGCAGTCGACCGGTCGCGACGGGCTACGCCACGCCGGTGATGGGCGGTTAGGCTACCGCGTGGCGCCGAGGCCCGAGCACCCCGGATGCCGTTGGTGGGAGATCGCCCTCTCTTGTGGTTAGCCTATCCTAAAACGATGCGAGCGCATCCGTGGAGGCAAGCCAGGTGAGCGTTGCGTCCCCAGCGGGTCCATCCCCTTCCGCGCGTCCCGGCTGGGCCGGCGGACAGCGGCCGAGCGGCGTGCCCGGCTGTGGTACGGGGGCCGAGCACGCCGCGCTCGCGGCGCTGCGAGGCGCGCATCCGGCGCTCGCGGCCAGATACAGCTCGGCCTTGCGGCAGGCCCGGGCGGTGGCGCTGGGCAAGCTGTGGGTCGCGCTGTCGCGGGAGCGGATCGATGGCCTCGTCCCGTCGGCCGGCGCCGGCCGCGCGATGCTTCTGCTGCCTGACGGCACCCGGCTGTCCGCTCCTTCCGCGATCACCGACGCCTTCGCCGAGCACCCGGCTGACCTGGCCGTCACCCTCCACCCGGCCACCCCGCACCCAGCGCCACCACAGCTGATCGACCATCCCGTCGCGCTGCTCACCGCAGCCATGGTGGCCCGGCCTCACCGCGCCGACACCGACCGGTGGCTCCAGCTGGCTGCGGAGCTCGGGGACAGCGTCGCCAACCACGCGCTCTCACTGGTCGGCGAGTCCTGGCGGCGCGAGCGACTGGCCAGTGCCGGGACCCCTGGGGACGGCTCGCTGCGCTGGGCGGCGCGGCGAGCCGCCGCCAACCCGGCTTTCAGCCCACTCGCCCTGTTCGAGCAGGCCGTCGTCGATGGGCATCCGCTGCACCCGTGCGCGCGGGTCCGCAGCGGCATGACCGTGGCGGAGCTGTTCACCTACACCCCGGAGTGGGCCGAGACGGTCGCGGTCCGGATCGTCGCCATCGCCAGGTCGTCTTTCATCGAGGCGTCATTCACCCAGGTGCCGTTCGCGCGGCGGGGGATGACCGATCTGCTGCGCCGCTGGCACCCGAGGGTCGTTGACGCCGCCGAGGCGCACCTGCGCGGCGTCCGGCGGGAGCCGGCCGACTACGAGCTGTTGCCGGTCCACCCCTGGCAGCTGTGCCGCGCGCTGCCCGACCGCTGCGCCGACGCGCTCACCGACGGGCGCGTCATCGTCATTCCGCGAGCGCGAATCCTCGCCCGGCCGCTGCTGTCGCTGCGGACGCTCGCCCCCGCGACGGACCGGCGGGCCCCGCACGTCAAGACAGCGGTCGACATCCGGCTGACCACCGCGACCCGCGTCGTCTCACCGGCGACCGCCCACAACGGCCCGATGATGTCCGCGCTGCTGGCCGAGATCTGCCGGCGCGAGCACGGCTTCGGCGGGCGGTTCCTCAGCCTCGCCGAGCTGGCCGGCGGGAGCTACCGGCCGGCTCGGGACGAGCCGCTCGACGCCGCGGCCAGTCTCGCCGCGATCGCTCGGGAGTCCCCGGAGCGCCACACCGACGACGGTGAGGTCGCGCTTCCGGTCGCCGCGCTGGCTGCCCGCTCGCCGCACACTGGCCGACCGCTGCTAGCCGAGGTGCTCGACGAGCTGGCGTCGGTTCGCCCGCACGCGTGCTCCGACACCGCCGAGCGCTTCCTCGCCGGCTACTGTCGCTGCGCGTTGCCCGCGCTGTTCACCTTGTTGTCCCGCTGGGGGGTTGCGCTGGAGCCGCATGGGCAGAATGCCGTCGTGGTGTTGCGTGAGGGCCTGCCGGTACGCCTGCTCTACCGCGACTTCGGCGGCATCCGGGTCAGCACGGCACGTCTGGCTCGCGGCGGCCTGCGCCCCCCGGCAGTGATCGGCGCACTGCCGACGGATGACGAGGACGAGCTCCGTGCCGCCTTGTTCTTCCCCTTGGTCGACACCAACCTCAGCCAGGTCGTCGCCGCGCTCGCCAGGGTGGGCCAGACCGACTCCCCGCGACTGTGGCGCCTGGTCGTCCGGTGCTGCCGATCGACCTACGCGAGGCTCACCGCAGACCCCGCCATCGCGGTCCAGGCCAGCCGTGACGAGGCCGTCCTTTTCGGTCCCACGCTCCGGTCCAAGTCCATGCTGCGGGTCCAGATGTCCGCCGACCCTCATGCCTCCCAGTGGGTGGCTGTGCCCAATCCACTGGCGGCAGCCGGATGAGCTTCCAGGACACGACGCCGGCCCGGTTGCAGCTCCGCACGATCGAGGAGCTGCGGATGTATGAGACCCTGGACGCCACCGCGCCGCAGTACGCCCCGGCGTTCCTCGAGCACCTGCCCAGGGCGCGGAGCGTGGTCCTGCACCGGCTGCTCGCGGCCCTGTGGCGAGAGGACGTCGGGGCGATCCGGACGGCCGGCCGTCGTCTCGAGGACCCACGCCACCGCGCGGACCCACCGGCGCCGGCGTCGCTGCTGGACGATGTCCAGCCAGGCGGCTGGCAGGTCCGCGAGTTCGACGGCACGACGGTGCTGGCTTTCCCGATCCGCGCCGAGCACGCCTTCGACGACATCAAGCCGGGCCACCCGGTGCTGTGTCTCGATGCCGGCGAGGCGACTGTGATCGACTCCCCGCATGATCTCGTCGAGCTACTGGCCGCCTACGAGCCGGCGCCGGGCTGGCGATCCTTCGCCGCCGAGCTCGCGGACACGGTGGCCAACCTCACGCTGGCCTACGTCCGATCCGAGGAGCAGCGGCTGGCCCTGCGCCGAGTCGCGACCCGGCTGCGCGCGCCGGACACGGTAGGTCTCGCGCGGATGGTCTGCGCCCGCGACGCGCCCCAGCACGTGATGGTGTTCTTCGAGCGGCTCAACACCGAGGGGCACAACCTGCACCCGTGCGGACGCGGCCGGCTGGGAATGCAGCCGGCCGCCCTGCTGCACCACGACCTGGAGTCCGAGACGGCCACCGACCTGGTCATGGTAGGCGTCCGGCGAGAGCGCGTCGAGTCCACACCCGACGAGCGCGGCCGCGATGTCGGGCAGCTGCTGTGCGCCGAGTACCCGAGACTCGACACCGCCATCCGTGCGCACTTGCGCGTCGATCAGCTCGACCCCACCGGCTACCTGTTCCTGCCCGTGCACGCCTGGCAGCTCGAACAGGTCGTCGGCCCGCTGCTCGCCGAGGAGATCGCGGAGGGCACCGTGGTGCCCGTGCCCGCCGCCCGGCTGGCCGGCGTGCCGACGTCCAGCGTGCGGACGTTGCTCACCGAGCGCTCACCCTCGGGCCGGCGGCTGCTCGTCAAGACCGCCCTCGACACGTTGATCGGGTCGACCCGGCGGTCCATCTCGGCGCACACGACGAACAACGGGCCGGTGTACAGCCGGCTGCTCCAGCGGATCATCGACGGTGAACCGGCGCTGGTCGATCGCATCGTCCTGCTCGAGGAACTCGCCGGCGCCAGTTACCTGCCGCCGGCGCAGGACCCGGACCCGCAGCGCCGCTCCCGCGCGCTGTCCGCCCTCGTTCGCCGCGACATCAGCGACTACCTTCGCCCCGAGGAGCTGCCCGTGCCCGGCTGCGCGCTGCCCGCCCGCGCGCCGGTGACGGAGTCCAGCCTGCTGGTCGAGCTCGTCACCCGCTACGCCGCGACGCGCGGCGAGACAGACCTCGGCGCGGCCGGGCTGCGCTTCGCCGAGGAGTACGCCACGCTGCTGCTGCCCGTGACCGTGATCCTCATGACCAAGTACGGCATCGCGGTGGAGGCCCACCTGCAGAACTGCATCTTCACCTTCGTCGACGCCGTGCCTACCCGGTTGGTGCTGCGGGACTGGGGCGGGATGCGGATCTACCCACCGCGGCTGCGCCGACAGGGACTGCCCCTGCACCCCCGGCCGGGAGCGGTCACGGTGACCGACGACGTCCACGTGATGCGGGCCAAGACGCTGTACACCGTGCTGTCGAACCACCTCGGCGAGATCGTCGCCCATCTGGTCACGCGGTGCGGCGTCGACCCGCACGCGGCATGGCGGCGCGTCAGAGCGGTTCTGGAGGGACTCCTCGCCGGCCTGGACGCTGACCCGGCACTGCGCGAGGACGTCGCCGCCGACCGCGCCGTGCTGCTCGCGCCCACGGTGCCCGTCAAGTCCTTCGCCCGGATGCGGCTGGACCCCGCCGGTGGTGACCGGTACGCCCAGGTGCGCAACCCGCTCCACGACGACGCCTGGGCACCGTGCCTCGCGCTGGGCTCTCGGCACCGTTGACCGTCCGCGCGCTGCGGCCCGAGGGGCCCGCCTGGGAACGGGTGAGCCAGGCGCTGCGCGGGCAGGCATCCGGCGAGCAGCCGGTGTGCGCGTACGTCTACGACCTGGGCGCGCTGGTCGAACGGGTCGAGGCGGTCCGCGCCGCGCTGCCGCAGCGGTGCGAGCTGTACTACGCGGTCAAGGCCAATGGCCATGCCGCAGTGCTGAGCACGCTGGCGAGGTATGTCGAGGGGTTCGAGGTGGCCTCCCTGGGCGAGATCGACAAGGCGCTCGCCGCGGGCGCGTCGCGGCTCGCGTTCAGCGGCCCGGCCAAGACCGACGCGCAGCTCACCGGCGCGCTGCGGGCCGGCCTGGGCCTGCTCAACGTGGAGAGCATGCACGAGCTGCGCCGGGTGGGGCTGATCGGAGCGCGGCTGGGTGTCCGGGTGCCGGTCGCGCTGCGAGTGAACCGGCGCGCCGGCGGGCTCGCGGGCGCGCTGCGCATGGCCGGAACCGCCACCCAGTTCGGTGTCGACGAGACCCTGCTGGCGGAGGCACTCGAGCTGGCCCGCGCGCTTCCGGCGGTCGCGCTGCGCGGTTTTCACCTGCACGCGGCCTCGAACAACCTCGACGCGGCCGCGCACACGAGCTTCGTGGCCGACAGCGTGGCGTGGTGCCTCCGGCAGGCGGCCCGACACCGTATCGACCTGGACGTCATCGACGTCGGCGGCGGCATCGGGGTGGCCTACACCGGCGGTGAGGGCTTCGACCTACCCGGGTTCGCCGCTGGGCTCGCCATCGCGACGGACCAGCTGCCGCCCGGCGTGCGGCTGGTCTTCGAGCTGGGCCGGTTCCTGGTGGCCGAGGCTGGTTGGTACGCCGCCGAGGTGCTCGACCTCAAGTGCACCCACGGCCGTCATTTCGCGGTGCTCCGCGGCGGGACCCATCACTTCCGGCTGCCGGCCGCCTGGGGATACAGCCACCCGTTCGCGGTGCTGCCGGTCGAGGCGTGGCGCTACCCGTTCGTCCGGCCGCAGGTACGCGCGATGTGTGTCGACGCCGTCGGTGAGCTGTGCACCCCCCGGGACGTGCTCGCCCGGCAGGTCTGGGTCGAGCGGCTCCGCATCGGTGACATCCTGGTGTTCCCGCTGGCCGGAGCGTACGGCTGGGAGATCTCCCACCACGACTTCCTCAGCCATCCCCACCCCGCCCAGCTCGTCCTCGACCGGCAGCCGAGCCGACAACCGGACCGGCAGCCGGGCTGGCCATGACGGCGGGCGAAGGCCCACCGCGATCAGTGGCCGCGGACGATCTCGCGCAGCCGGGGCAGCCGCTGGGCGAGCGCCCGTTCCGCGCCGTGACCGCTTGGCCGGTAGTAGTCGCGGCCGACCAGGGCGTCCGGCGGGTACTGCTGAGCCAGCACGCCCTCGGGCGCGTCGTGCGGGTAGCGGTAGCCCTGCGCGTGACCGAGCCGGGCGGAGCCGGCGTAGTGCCCGTCGCGGAGGTGGGCCGGGACCGCCCCGGTGGCACCGGCCCGGACGTCGGCCAGCGCCGAGTCGACCGCGGTGATCACCGCGTTGGACTTCGGCGCGGTGGCCAGGTGCACGGTGGCCTGAGCCAGCGCCAACCGGCCCTCGGGCATCCCGATGAGCTGCACGGCATGGGCGGCGGCCACCGCAGTCTGCAGCGCCGTGGGGTCGGCCATCCCGATGTCCTCGCTGGCGTGCACCACCAGCCGCCGGGCGATGAACCGGGGGTCCTCGCCGGCCTCCACCATGCGCGCCAGGTAGTGCAGCGCCGCGTCCACATCGGATCCTCGGACGGCCTTGATGAACGCGCTGGTCACGTCGTAGTGCTGGTCCCCAGCCCGGTCGTAGCGCACCGCGGCCCGGTCCACCACGGACTCGACGCGGGCCAGGTCCACCTCGCGGGCACCTACCGAGATCACCGCCTCGGCCGCGGTCTCCAGCGCGGTCAGCGCCCGCCGGGCGTCCCCGGCGGCGAGCCGCACCAGGTGCTCCTCGGCCGAGGACGCCAGCGTGACCGAGCCGCCCAGCCCACGCGGGTCGACCAGGGCACGTCGGATCACGGTCCGCACGTCGTCATCGGACAACGGGTGCAGCGCAAGCACCAGCGAGCGGGACAGCAGCGGCGGCACCATCGAGAAGAACGGGTTCTCGGTGGTCGCGGCGACCAACAGGACGACCCGGTCCTCGACGGCGCCGAGCAGCGCATCCTGCTGGGTGCGGGAGAAGCGGTGCACCTCGTCGATGAACAGCACCGTGGCGTCCCCGCCCTCGCGGCCCAGCCGGCGGCGCGCGGCGTCGATCACCGCGCGGACTTCCTTGACCCCGGCCGACAGCGCCGACAGCGCCTCGAAGCGCCGCCCGGTCGCCCGCGAGACCAGCCGGGCCAGCGTGGTCTTCCCGGTCCCCGGCGGCCCGTACAGGACCACCGACGCCGCACCGCTGCCCTCGACCAACCTGCGTAGGGGGCTGCCGGGCGCCAGCAGGTGGTCCTGCCCGACGACCTCCTCCAGCGTGGCCGGCCGCATCCGTACCGCCAGCGGTGCCGAGGCGGACAGCCGCCGCGCGGCGAGGTGCTCGGCCCGCGCGGCGAACAGCCCCTCATCGAACAGCGCTCCGTCGCCCGCCACCCCGTTACCCGCCAGCCCGTCATCGACCACCCCGTGACGGTACCGCCGCCGGCCCCCCGAGCAGGTCAGGTCCCTGGTCAGGTGGAGGCACGCTGATCCTCGCTGACCGGACAGCGCTGAGGACGGCCGTTACACAAGGGCGAACTGGGTGTGGTGCAGCTGCGCATAACGCCCACCGGCCGACAACAGCTCCTCGTGCGTACCGCGCTCGACGACCCGGCCGTCCTCGATCACCAGGATCTGGTCCGCGGCGCGGATGGTGGACAACCGGTGCGCGATGACCAGCGCGGTGCGCCCGTGCAGCGCCTCGGCGAGCGCGGCCTGCACCGCCGCCTCGGACTCCGAGTCCAGGTGCGCGGTGGCCTCGTCGAGGATCATCACCCGCGGGCGGCCCAGCAGCAGTCGGGCGATGGCCAGCCGCTGCCGCTCACCACCGGAGAGTCGGTAGCCGCGGTCGCCCACCACGGTGTCCAGCCCGTCCGGCAGCGACCGGACCAGCGGCTCCAGCTGGGCTCGCCGCAGCGCGTCCCACAGCTGTCCATCCGACGCCAGCGGCGCCGCGAAACGCAGGTTGCCCGCGATGGTGTCGTGGAACAGGTGCCCGTCCTGAGTCACCACGCCCACCGTGTCCCGCAGCGACGCGAAGGACAGGTCGCGGACGTCCACCCCGTTCAGCCGGACCGCCCCGGAGTCAACGTCGTAGAGGCGCGGCACCAGGGACGCGATAGTGGACTTACCCGCGCCCGAGGGCCCGATCAGCGCCACCAGCTGCCCCGGTTCGGCGCGGAAGTCGACCCCGTGCAGCACCTCGGCGCCACCCCGCGCGTCCAACGTCGCGACCTCCTCCAGTGAGGCCAGCGACACCTGCTCAGCCGACGGGTAGGAGAAGCGCACGTGATCGAACTCGACCGACACCTCGCCGGCGGGCACCCGCCGCGCATGCGGCTGCTCAGTGATCATCGAGCGGACGTCGAGCACCTCGAATACCCGCTCGAAGGCGACCAACGCGGTCATCACGTCGACCCGGGCGTTGGCCAGCGCGGTCAGCGGCGAGTAGAGCCGGGTGAGCAGCAGCGCGAGGCTGACCACGGTACCCGGTGCCAGGTGGCCGCGCAGGGCGAGCCAGCCGCCCAGCCCGTACACCAGGGCCTGCGCCAGTGCGGAGACCAGAGAGAGCGCGGTGAGGAACACCCGCGTCGACATCGCGCTGCGCACGCCGATGTCGCGAACTCTGGTGGCCCGGTAGCCGAACTCAGCGGCCTCGGCCTCCGGCCGGCCGAACAGCTTGACCAGGGTGGCACCCGGCGCGGAGAACCGCTCGGTCATCTGGGTGGTCATCGCCGCGTTGTGCGTCGAGGCCTCGCGCCGCAGCTCGGCCATCCGAGCCCCCATCCCGCGGGCCGGTATGACGAACATCGGGAGCAACACCAGGGCCAGAATGGTGACCTGCCACGACAGGGTCAGCATCACTCCCAGCGTGAGGACCAGCTGGATCGCGTTGGTGACGACCCCGGACAGCGTGGAGGTCAGCGCGGTCTGCGCGCCGATGACGTCGTTGTTGAGCCTGCTGACCAGCGCTCCGGTGCGGGTGCGGGTGAAGAACGCCACCGGCATCCGCTGCACGTGCTCGAACACCGAGCGGCGCAGGTCGAGGATCAGCCCCTCACCGATGCGAGAGGACTGCCAGCGCGAGGCCAACCCGACTCCGGCGTCGACCACCGCCAGGAGTCCGATGAGCACGGCCAGCCCGACGACCAGCGCCACCTCCCGGTGTCCGACGATGGCGTCGACGACCCGCCCGGCCAGCACCGGAGTAGCCACCGCGAGCACCGCCGAGACCGTGCTCAGCGTGAGAAAGATCAGCAGCGACGTGCGGTGCGGCGTGGCGAACGTGACGACTCGGCGCAGCGTGCCCGGTGCCAGGGAGCGTGGCGGGTCGCCCTGACGCACGAGGGCGTTCAGCAGGCTCCACGAGTTGTCCATCAAGCATCCTCCGCTGCCGGGCGACCCGGTAGCCGCCTACGCTGCAACGTTGTAAGCAGCTCATTGTTCCCCTGGGCTGGAAGGCGACGAACGACGAGGCGACCCGCCAGCACGTGGCTACTGGTCGATGACGCCGTCGTAGGTGTGTTGGGCATCGCTGAGCGCGTGTCGCCGCCGTTGAGTGTGCAGATGGTGGCGTCGACAGGGAGGGCATCAGCGCCATCTGCATGATTTCATCCAACCATGGAGCCTTATGCGGAAGTTTTCGGTGGCCGGGGGTCGGAACGGAGCCGCTACCGCTGTGCGCGCGCCGAGTTCGACGTGAGAGCCGTTCGCCATTTCCCGAACGGCTCTCACGTCGAACTCGGCGCATCTGGAGCACGCAAGCGACGGGTGACGGTGTCCGTCGACCGCCACGGCGGTGCACGCAGTGTGCGTGCTACCGCAGCGGTTCTTCTGTCTTGCTTTTTGCATAAGCTTCATGGTATACTGATGACGTGGTCCGACCGTAACAATGGCGCAATCGGGCGCTGGAGGTGTGGTACGTGATGCGCGCGAAAGAGAGAGAAGCTCTTCTGGACAAGCTGCGGCGCGTTGAGGAAGACCACGGCGACGGCTTCGATCTTTTTGTGCGAGCGTGCCGCAACAGGGCGGCCAGATTCGATCCGAACCTGCCGATCTGGGGTGTACTCAAAGAGCTGAACATCATTGTGGACTGCGGACCGGACGGAATTCCGCAGATCGATGAAGAAATTCGGGACTTCGTGCGGCACAGCGGAAAAGTGATCGCTATGCCCAGGCGCCCTAACGAGTTAGGTGAATACGAGACGAGCAAACACCGTTTGAGGCCGAAGGAGTGACGGTCGAGAGGCACACCGCAGCCCACCACAGCTATGACCGGCCGCGCCGACCCCCGGTCCGGTTCACACGCGCCGACTTCCGCTCTGATGGAGGCCACACGACGGGTCTTGCCGGACGAACGGCGCAGCCGCAGTGTACGCACACGAAGTCCTCGGGCCTGCGGATGAACCGACGGGACTCGTCGGACATGGTCAGCCCCTACGACTCGGGGACGGCGGAGAGTACCTCGCCGAACCGATGGTCGTGATCCTCAGTCCTTCGCGGGAGGCGTCGCGTCCACTCCGGTCTCGGCGCGCTGCGCACGGGTTATCGGGGCGGGAGCGCCGGTGAGCGGGTCGAGGCCGCCACCGGACTTGGGGAACGCGATGACATCGCGCAGCGAGTCGGCACCGGCGAGCAGCATGCAGACCCGGTCCCAGCCGAAGGCGATCCCCCCGTGCGGTGGCGGGCCGTAGCGCAGCGCCTCCAAGAGGAAACCGAACTTCTCCCGCGCCTCGGCCTCGGAGATCCCGAGCACCCCGAACACCCGCTGCTGCATATCGGGCTGGTGGATCCGGATCGAGCCCCCACCGATCTCGTTGCCGTTGCAGACCAGGTCGTAGGCGTAGCCCAACGCCGAGCCGGGGTCCTGTTCGAACCGGTCAGCCCACTGCGGTGCGGGAGCGGTGAACGGGTGATGCACCGCGGTCCAGCCGCCGTGCCCGATCGCGACGTCCCCGCTGCGCTCGGCCGGCTCGAACAGGGGCGCGTCGACCACCCAGACGAACGACCAGGCCGACTCGTCGATCAGCCCGCAGCGCCGGCCGATCTCCACCCGAGCGGCGCCCAGCAGTGCACGCGCGTCACGTGAGTCACCGGCGGCGAAGAACACGCAGTCGCCCGGGCCGGCGCCGACCGCCTTGGCCAGGCCCTCCCGCTCGTGCTCGGCAAGGTTGCGAGCCACCGGGCCGGACAGCTCACCGTCCCCGCTGACCAGCACGTAAGCCAGGCCCTTGAAGCCCCGCTGCTTGGCCCACTCCTGCCAGGCGTCCAGCGCCCGGCGCGGCTGGGCCGCTCCGCCCGGCATCACGACCGCCCCCACATAGGGCGCCTGGAACACCCGGAACGGAGAGTCGACGAAGTAGCCGGTGAGCTCGGTGAGCTCGAGCCCGAAGCGCAGGTCCGGCTTGTCGGTGCCGAAACGCGCCATCGCGTCGAGGTAGCGCAGCCGCGGGATCGGCCGCTCGATCTGGTGGTCAGCCAGCTCCGACCACAGCGCGGCCACCACCCGCTCGCTCAGCTCGATCACGTCGTCCTGCTCGACGAAGCTCATCTCGATGTCGAGCTGGGTGAACTCGGGCTGCCGGTCAGCGCGGAAGTCCTCGTCCCGGTAGCAGCGGGCGATCTGGTAGTAGCGCTCGATGCCTCCGACCATCAGCAGCTGCTTGAACAGCTGCGGCGACTGCGGCAGCGCGTACCAGCAGCCAGGCAGCAGCCGGGCGGGCACCAGGAAGTCCCGCGCGCCCTCCGGGGTGGAGCGGGTCAGGGTCGGGGTCTCCACCTCGATGAAGCCCTGCAGGTCCAGCACGTCGCGGGTGATCCGGTTGACATCGCTGCGCAGCCGCAGCACAGCCGCCGGACCGGGACGGCGCAGGTCGAGGTAGCGGTACCGCAGCCGCACCTCCTCACCGACCTCCAGGTGCTCGTCGAGCTGGAACGGCAGCGGGGCGCACTCGCTGAGCACCGCCAGCTCCTCGGCGATGACCTCGACGTCGCCGGTGTACAGATCAGGGTTCACACTGCCGGCGGGGCGCATCACCACGGTGCCGGTGACCTGGATGCAGAACTCGGCGCGCAATCGGTGCGCCCGGCGCGCCATCTCGCCCTCGCGGAACACCACCTGCGCCACCCCGAGTTCGTCGCGCAGGTCGATGAAGATCACGCCCCCGTGGTCGCGGCGGCGGTCGACCCACCCGGCGAGGGTGACTGCCTGCCCTAGGTGCGAAACGGCCTCAAGCGTGCCGGCATGGTCGGTGCGGATCACGGAAGCGGGCTCCTCGATCTGAACGGTGGACTGGCGACCCCGCAGAGGCTAGCCCGGCCACCCGACACTCAAGGGGTCAGCCGTGGTCGAAGCCGCCGTGCCGGACATCCCCCACGAACGCCCGCCACGCGGACGGGAAAAACACCAGCGCGGGACCAGACCGGTCCTTGGAGTTCCGCACGCCCACTCGACCCGGCACCACCGCCACCTCGAGACAGGCCATTGCGCCGTTGCTGCGGCTGCTCGTGCGCCAAACGGGTACGGAGAACTCGGGGGTGCCCATCTCACTTGCTCCTTGTCCACCCGGCCTCCGCGATCTCCCGAATCAGCTCCGCAGACTCGGCGGGGCCCAGAGCTCGCTGGGTCAGGCCAGCGAAGTTCAGGATAAACCCCTCGACGTCTTCGGCGTCCTCCACGTACACCGCACCACCCGGGTACTCGACAGCGGGACTCTGTCGTGCAACCGCTCCTACCGGGCCATCCGCAGCCGGACCCGCTCCCCGACCGCCTCCTCGCTGACCCTTGGAAGCCAGCCGCGAACCAGCGCGGTGGCGTACGCCCCGGTCTGTAGCAAGCCGGTCACCACCATCTCTTCGTGACTGCGCATCCAGCTCGCCTCGGACCCCAGCCCAACAACTAGGGCCGATCATCTGCTCGGCGCGCTCCATCCGGCGCGCCAGCTGGCTCCCCCGCTGACCCCTCACTCCGCCGAGGATCTCACCTCGACCACCGACGCCCGGGCGGAACAGGACAGCGCCATGGTTTCTGCCACCACGAAGATGTTCGTGGCCTTGAGGCGGCACGACGAGGCTGCCCGGTCGCTGATGATCGACGTCATGCAGGAGGCATTCGGCGTGGGTGCGCTTCCTGCCGACCGAGGATGCGCGGACGTTCGGTCCGGGCGGGCCCGGTCGTTGGATGAGCAGCATGCTGATCACGTGCGGATGGCTGATGGGCGATGAGGGAACCCGAATGCTACGGGATGCCGACACTCGGTCACGAAGTATACAGCTCCGGCCCACTTGCATGGGGTGCCGCTGACGAGGAGGAGCCGTGCTTGATCCGCTGAGTCTGTCCGTGCTTTCCGCGTCAGCGCTGACGGAGGGCATTAAGTGGCTCTATTGCCCTACATGTGGGTGGCGGGGGTGTGGTATGGGAGCTCCAGGTTGACGGGTCCGCAGGCGAGCATGACGGTGGCCAGGGCGGCTTCGGCGCTGTGGAAGCCGTAGGCGCGGCGGATGATCAGCCGGACCTTGTTGTT
>JAFAUB010000037.1 GCA_019243635.1 Pseudonocardiales bacterium | reverse complement strand
AGATCGTCTCCCGTTCCTCGGCGCACAACGGCACACCCCCACTCATCAACCATCCCCCCAGAATATTCCCCAGAAAGGGGACATCTTAGCAGATCAAATTCTGCTAGAATAAAGGCCTGTCGCTACGACCGTTTGAGCCCAAGCAGGAACACCACATAGGGGTCCGACTCACCCACCGTCATCCCTCTGCCCGCCTCCGGTTCTGGCGCTTGGCCTTCGCACACGACACATCGTGCCAACGCCGCCTCGCCAAGCTCCCCCTACCTCAGCAACCCCAGCAGGATCCATCCCAACCATGCCCTCGCCGGGCGGGCAGGCCTCCTGGATAACCAGCCACTAAAACCGCTGCGGCAGGGCTGGGTGGGCAGGGTGGGGCATCCCATCGACCCCCCTCCAGGGCTCTACCACACGCCAGCCCGGGAGCAGAGCCGCACGGCGCATGCGGCGGTTCCGTCGAGGGCTGCCCCCGGGGCGCCGCGTGGTCGGGCTACGCCAGGTCGACGGGATGCCCCACGGCTCCCAGCGTGCACGATCGTCAGTGATCACGGTGAGCTGGTGATCTTTTGGACACTCTTCGGTCACCAAATGCATCCAGACAGCCCGATACGACCACAGACGACGAGCGTTCGCAACCGCAAAACGCGCAGGTAATTGGTGCTATCCACGACCAACCACAACAACGGTCCGAGAATCAGCGGGTTCGGGGTTCGAGTCTCCGGCGCAGCATTGGCAGGTCGGCCTGCAGGTGTCGGCCGGGCCCCACGGGAGAAGGCCCGGCCGGGGATAGTAGCTATCAGGAGGAGCGTGTAGGCGCTTGACGTAATACGGGCACCACGTGTGACCTTCGACACCACGCCGCCCCGAGGCGCTGGGTGGCCGAGTCATGGGGGGCCGATGGCGTATCACGAGACCCCCCACACGCAAGATCTGTGGTCATCAGCCAGCAGCGCCACGGTACAAACCGGGTACAAACCACATCACCCGACACCACCCAACGTTGACCGACATCAACCGGCGTCTTCGCGGGCACACGCGCGTTCCGGCACTGAAGCCCTGGTAGGCGCTCGTCTCACCGGCGCTACATCAGCGAACGCAACGCGACCCCGACCAAACCATGCCCTCGCCGGGCGGGCGGACCTCCAGGACGGCCACCCGACGAGGACGAGGCTGGGACAGGGTGGGCCCAGGGTGTGGCATCCCGTCGACCTCCCTCCAGGGCTACCACGCGGCACCCCGGGGGCAGAGCCACCCGAAGCCGCCGCCGGTCGCGTCGAGGACTGCCCCCGGGGCGCCGCGTGGTCGGGCTACGCCAGGCCGACGGGATGCCCCACGGCACCCAGCGCGCAAGATCATCCGTGGTCATCAGACAGCAGAAAGCATCACGACCTCCAGCACGCCACCACACGAGCCGACACGACCGAAGCGCGAAGAGATCAGGCCGTGCCCAGGCCATCAGACGTCAAGCTATGTCGGGACGCAACAGGACACAACGAGCACAAACCAGCAGCTCACAACAGGTTGACCGCCCGACCACCGCAGGGCCACCCACCAGGCTACGAAAAGTCGAGCTTCTTGCGGTTGACTTACGGTCATTCGCAGAAGCAGTGAACCAGTTCACATCCCGATCGACCCGAGGAGCATCACAACGATCAGCACCCACGTCGTTACCTCCTCGTCGCTCCACGGCCTCCGGGCTCTTGGCTCGACACCACCCGCCGTACACTCGACGCCGCGTGTCGGGTCGGTGGTGAGAAGCGGGTCCACGGCACGCGGCACAGATGCGGCACAGACCGTCTGGAGCGAGGCAGCCAGCCCGAGCCAGACGGACCCACACCCGCCCGGCATGCTGGGCAAACGTACAAGTTAGGCCCTCGTAGCTCAGGGGATAGAGCATCGGTTTCCTAAACCGTGTGTCGCAGGTTCGAATCCTGCCGGGGGCACCAAAGTGGGCTTATCCGAACTGTGGCCAGGTAGGACCGCTGTGGGGTGGTCTGCTTGGCCGTCGTCGTGCCTGTCTGGGGCGGGCTGGCTGGTGGGTAGGGTGCGGTGGTGGGTGTAGTAGCGTCCGAGGGGTAGGAGGGCGTCGAAGGGTTCGGCGAGGTGTTCTCCGGTGACGCCGTGGGCGTCTACGGTGATCTTGGCGAACAGCAGCACGTTGAGTAGCTTCCGCTGACTGTCTGTCATCGCCTTGTAGAGCCTCTGGGGCTTGGCTAAGAGGGTGAGGGCTGTGCTGATGATGTCGCGGGCTACCTTCAGGTCCGCGTCGATGCGGTCCAGCTCGGCTAGGAGCTTGTCTCGTTCGTCGCGGATGGTCTGCATTTTGGCCGTGAGTTTTTCTTTGGGCCAGTCCAGGTCGCCTACCAGGTCTAGGTAGTGATCTTCCCGTACTGACAGTTCCCCTAGTCGTTTGTTGATCGCTTCCCGCAGTTGCCCGTTCGCGGCAGTGTTGGCCTCTAGCTCGGCGGTGAACGTGGTTTTTACCGCCGTACGGAATTCCGCCGGGAAGTCAATCGTGGCGTAGTGGTTGAGTACGTGTTTTTCAAGGTCGCTCGCCGAGAGATGTGGGAGGTTGCAGGAGTTGTCCCGCCGTCCGGAGCGAAAGAAATGGGTGTAGCTTTGTTTGGCGACGGCGAGCACGAGCCGACACCCGCAACGGTGGCACCACAGCATGGGTGGTCTCCAGGGGTGAGTGCACCACCGGCTTGACCTGGGACCCTCACGAGGGCTCACATCGAGCTACTAGCGGGCAGGCCAGGGGCTGCCCGATGCGCGAGCCGGCTTACGAGCCCTCGCCCCAGGTCAAGCCGGTGATGCACTCACCGTCTGACATCAAGCTGATAAATAGTTTCATGGGACACGCGCATCTCCGGATCGTCAGGATGATCAGTTTTGAGTCGAGTACTGATTTGTCCGGGGGACCACTTGTTTTCCAGTCCTTCGTTCACCGCGTCATGCAGCCGGGTTGACGCTACCAGTTTCCGTTCCTTCGGTCGTACCTTGTACTGGTCGTAACGCTCTTGGGCGGCGATCGCCCGATATTCGGCGGCGCCGCCATTACGCTCGATCTCGCGTGCGATTGTGCTATGATGTCGGCCGAGTAGCTTCCCGATGAAACGCGCCGATTTCTCCCGGCCCAGCTCCCGGGAGATTATCTCTCGTTCCTGCACGCGCAACGGCTCAGCTCCGCTCATCAATTATCCCCCAGCAGGCCCCTCGGAAAGGTGGTATCGTAGCAGGATCAAGATCCGCTATAATAATTACCTGTCGCTACGACCGTTTGAGCTCAAGCCCCGCGACCACACCGCACGCTCAAGCAACTCGTCCCGGCCCAAGCCGAAACCGGACCCTCACAAGTAACCAACCTCGCCGACTACCAGGTTCGCCACAGACCGATCCTCGACGGGCTCACTTACGAGTACCACCTCGCCGCATGATCGAATCGCGCATCACAACCTGCAGGTCAAACAGAAAATCGCATAAACGAGCCCCACAGGGTAGGAGCACCCGACCGAGGATGTCCGGGTCGGCCGATGAGCGGCCGACCCGGACATCGCGATCAGGCGAGGTCGAACCGATCGAGGTTCATGACCTTGTCCCACGCAGCCACGAAGTCACGCAGGAGCTTCTCCTTCGCGTCGTCGCACGCGTAGACCTCCGAGATGGCTCGCAGCTGGGAGTTCGAACCGAAGACGAGGTCGACGGCGGTGGCGGTCCACTTGAGCTCGTCCGTGGCGCGATCGCGACCCTCGTACACGTTCTCAGCCGAGGCGGATGCCTTCCACTCCGTGCTCATGTCGAGCAGGTTCACGAAGAAGTCGTTGGTCAACGTCTCGGGCCGGTCGGTGAAGACGCCGTGTTCGGATTGCCCGAAGTTGGCGTTCAGCGCCCGCATGCCGCCGATGAGAACCGTCATCTCGGGAGCGGTCAGCGTCAACAGGGTGGCCCGGTCCACCAGGAGGGTCTCCGGCGGCAACTTCTCTCCGGCTCGGAGGTAGTTGCGGAACCCGTCGGCGGTCGGTTCGAGCACGGCGAACGACTCCACGTCGGTCTGCTCCGGCGAGGCGTCCGTGCGGCCCGGCGCGAACGGAACCGTGACGTCGTGCCCGGCGTTCTTCGCCGCCTGCTCAACGGCCGCGCACCCGCCCAGGACGATCAGGTCGGCGAGCGAGACCTTCTTCCCGCCGGACTGGGAGCTGTTGAAGTCCTGCTGGACCTCCTCGAGGGTCTGCAGCACCTTGGCCAGTTCGGTCGGGTCGTTGACCTCCCAGTCCCGTTGCGGCGTAAGGCGAATCCGTGCCCCGTTGGCCCCGCCCCGCTTGTCGGTGCCCCGGAAGCTGGCCGCCGCCGCCCAAGCGGTCAAGACCAGCTGGGAGATGGACAGTCCCGATGCGAGGACCTTGCCCTTGAGGGCCGCGATGTCCTCCTGCCCGATCAGTCCATGGTCGACCTCGGGGAGGGGGTCCTGCCACAGCTGCGGCTCCGGAACCCACGGGCCGAGAAGCCGCGAGACAGGTCCCATGTCGCGGTGAATGAGCTTGTACCACGCCCTGGCGAACGCGTCGGCCAGCTGGTCCGGGTTCTCGTGGAAGCGCCTCGAGATCGGCTCGTAGATCGGGTCCACCTTCAGCGCCAGGTCCGTCGTCAGCATCATGGGGGCGTGCCGCTTCGACGGATCGTGAGCATCGGGCACGGTGCCCTGGGCATCGGGATTCCTGGGAGTCCACTGCTTCGCGCCGGCCGGGCTCGTCGTCAGCTCCCAGTCGTAGTCGAACAGGTTGTCCAGGTACCCGTTGTCCCACTTCGTCGGCTCGTTGGTCCATGCGCCCTCCAGCCCGCTGGTGAGCGTGTCGGGGCCCTTGCCGCTGCCGCAGGTGTTCCTCCAGCCCAAGCCTTGCTCCTCGACGGGGCAGGCCTCGGGTTCCGGACCGATGCAGTCCGGACTGACTGCACCATGGCACTTGCCGAACGTGTGGCCGCCGACGATGAGCGCAACCGTCTCCTCGTCGTTCATCGCCATACGACCGAAGGTCTCTCGAATGTCCCGGGCGGCAGCCAGCGGATCCGGGTTCCCGTTGGGGCCCTCCGGGTTCACGTAGATCAGGCCCATCTGCACGGCGCCGAAAGGACCGGCGAGCTCCCTGTCGCCGCTGTAGCGCTCATCTCCGAGCCACGTGTCCTCAGGGCCCCAGAACATCTCCTCGGGCTCGTAGATGTCCTCTCGCCCGAAGCCGAAGCCGAACGTCTTGAACCCCATCGATTCCAGGGCACAGTTGCCGGCGAAGATGATCAGGTCGCCCCAGGAGAGCTTCCGGCCGTACTTCCGCTTGACCGGCCAGAGCAACCGGCGCGCCTTGTCGAGGCTCGCGTTGTCGGGCCAACTGTTGAGGGGGGCGAAGCGCTGAGCGCCGGAGCCGCCACCGCCCCGGCCATCGGCGATGCGGTACGTGCCTGCGCTATGCCACGCCATCCGGATGAAGAGCGGCCCGTAGTGGCCGTAGTCGGCCGGCCACCAGCCCTGCGACGTCGTCATCACCTCCAAGACGTCCCGCTTCAGCGCGTCGACGTCGAGGGTCGTGAACTCTTCTGCGTAGTTGAAGTCCTCGCCCATCGGATTGGACAGGGGCGAGTGCTGGTGGAGAACCTGCAAGTCCGGCTGATTCGGCCACCAGTCCCGGTTCGTCCTCGGCCGATGCGGCTTGGGGGTGGGGGAGGGGATTACTGGGTTCTCGCTTTCGCTGACGCTCTCAGACACGTCGGTCCTTCTCCTGTCTCGCTGTTTCCTTCTGATGGCTGGTTGCTCTTGACGTTGGTTGCTCTGGGTCCAAGGCTGTGGTTGCCCTGCTGGTGTCGAGCGCTGCGTGTCTGCGCTCAGCCGCCGGACGCGGCAGAAGTCGCCGCGACACACTCGGGACATCGGCCCCAGTAGATGACCTCGGCTTCGTCGACCTCGTAGCCCGAGTCGTCAGCGGCCGTCAGGCAGGGGGTGTAGCCGACCGCGCAGTCGACATCGGCGATGGCACCACACGACCGACACACGACGTGGTGGTGGTTGTCCCCGACCCGCGCCTCGTAGCGCGCCACGGAGCCCGTCGGCTGGATGCGCCGCACCAGACCCGCAGCAGTCAGCGCGCGCAGCACATCGTACACGGCCTGGTGGGACACCTCACCGAGATCCTCACGCACGACACCGATGATCGAGTCCGTGTCGGCGTGCGGATGGTCGTGCACCGCGGACAGCACCGCTACCCGAGGACGCGTCACACGCAGCGCAACCCCGCGCAACATGCGCTCGAAGTCCGACGTCGTTGGCACACTCCAAGCGTGCCCCAGCTTCTGGAATCAATCAAGAATCACACGTCGGCCCTCGACCTCATGTTCGGCCGAGGGGAGCACGCCGGGGGGTGTCCAGACGCATCTGCTGCTTTCTGACCATGCGCTTGCTGGTCACCTGGTTGACGGTGGACTCGACGAACGCGGTGGAGATGGCCTCGCCGGCCGTAGTGGGGGATCCGGGCAGCGTTGGCGCGCAGGTAGCCGTCGAACTCACCCACCGCCTTGAGCGAAAACTCTTCCCGTCCTCGCTGCGGTCGGCAGCGACACTCCCCCGGGTCAGCGCCTCGGGGAGCTTCTGAGCTCCCAGGACGGAGTTGACGAACACCTGTTGCCGCGGGCTTCGGCTACCGCGACCGGCTCATGTGTCTGTTCCTGCGACTACGTCACCAGCTCACACACGGCGCATCGGCGCCGTTGCGCGCCTACCTGACGTCGCTGGGCCACGGCATCCGATCCAACATCGACTGGAGCCTGATCGTACCCCGCTACAACACGCTCTACGCCAAGGACGGAGTCACCCAAACCGCCCGGATCACCCTGACGGGCCGCTGCGTGGAACAACCCACCAATGATCGCTTGGAGCCTCCGCCGTGGCCGTCAGTGGCATGGTGGTGGACCCAACTCGAGTAAGCGATACGAACTGTTGTGCTTCGGTGCGCGGATCGGCTTCCAAGCCTTGGGTAACGATCGGAAACCGATGTGGCGCGTTCGACGATATTCCTTTCGAGTCATCGACACCCGCCCCAACGTCTATCACTTGTGGTTAGCTAACGGGAGAGCACATGCCCTCAGTGCCCGAACCCTGTACCGACGCTCTAGAAATGACATTCTTCCGTCCGATCGAACCGGCGATCCATCCCGACGTCACGCTAGTCGAGGCGCGCGCCCATGACTGGCTCCTCGTCGCATAAACAGCGCGAACGGACCGCAGTCTGCACCCAGACTGCGGAAAGAGGGTTCATGGTCGGCGCCAGTCCTCCCCTTGTAGATGGGAACCGGCCATCGGGCCCATCTCCAGCATCCCACCGTCCACCGGCCAGGACGCTCCGGTGACATACGACGCTGCGGGGGAGCACAGGAACGCGACCACCGCCGCGATCTCCCGGGCGTCCCCGGGTCGGCCGAGCGGCACGCCGGCGCGGTGCTGCTGGTGGACGTCGATGTCCCCCTGCCCGGTCATCGGTGTGGCCACCTCCCCCGGCGCGACGGCGTTGACCGTGATCCGGTGTTCGGACAGCTCGAGCGCGGCAGTCTTGGTCAGCAGGCCCAGTCCGCCTTTGGCCGCGCAGTAGGCCCCCATGCCGACCCTGGGTTGGTGTTCGTGAACGCTGGTGATGTTCACGATCCGCCCGCCGCGGCCGGCATCGATCATCCGCCGTGCCGCCCGCCGCAGGCACAGAAAGGCACCGTCGAGGTCCGTGGCGAGAACCTCACGCCAGGTGTCGTAGTCCAGCTCCACCAGCAGTGCCGATGAACCCCTTCCAGCGTTGTTCACCAGGACGTCGACGCCCCCTAGCGTGTCGGCAAGTTCGTCGATCACGTCCGCGGCGCCGGGCAGCACACTGAGATCGAGCTGCCGGACCTCGGCACGCCGACCGATGGCACGAACCTCATCGGCAGTTGCCTTCGCGCCTTGCTCGTCGCTGTGCCAGGTGATTCCGACGTCACACCCCAGCTTGGCCAAGGCCACCGCAGTCGCTTTTCCGATGCCGGAGTCAGACCCGGTGACGATCGCGGTACGAGGAAAGTCGTCAGGTGTCTTGTCCGAGGTGTCCATGCGAAGGACTTCCCGATGCGGACAGTCCTGAACACCCCATGGACGGGGAGGCGGTAGATGACCTGATCAGTCCGGGATCGAGCGCGATGGCTGGTCGGCGACGCCCAGCGCGATCCGCTCCCCGCTCGTGACCGTCCGGATCTCGCTGCGCAGGCCACGATGCGCCACCTCGGCGTGGAAGTCGGACAGCGGCGAGCGGAACACCGTGTAGTCCTCGATGTGCACCGGAACGGTGATCCGGGGCTCGACGAGCCGCACCAGCTCAGCACCCTGCCGGCCGTCCATCGTGAGCAAGATTCCCATGATCCGGGTGCCACCCAGGTGGATGACCATCGCATCGATGTCCGGAAAGCGCCACCGGACGCCAGTACCCGCAGGGCAGCTTCGTGCGGCACGCCGGTGAGGGCGCGGCGCCGTCATGTCGATCGAGCAGGACCGGCTGACCGTCCTGTTCGACGTAGGAACCGGACCGGGGTCGGTGTTCGGACGGTCGGCGCCCTGCGCTCATCGCGGCGGTCATCACCGTGGACCCCATCGGGTACAGGTTCGCTGCCCCGCCAGCGCCGCAGGGTCCAACGTGGTAGAGCCGCATCCCGACGCCAAAGGCGGGTTGGGCTGTGCGTTCGCGGGTACTCCAGGGAGTCACAAACCCGAGACAGGAGGCTGACGTGGCTCAACAGCGCTCTGACATCGACATCATCGACGAGTTGGTGACCGACCACCGGGAGGCGCTGGAACTTCTCGGCCGGATCACGTCAAGCACTGACGCCGACGAGCGCCGAGAACTCGCCGACACCGTGATCAGTGAGGTCGTGCGGCACTCGGTGACGGAGGAGATGTATGTCTACCCCGCCATGCGAGAGCACCTGCCCGACGGTGAGCAGGCCGTCAAGCATGACACGGAGGAGCATCAGCAGCTTGAAGAGGTCATGAAGCAGCTTGAGGGAGTTCCGGCCTCCGAGCCGCGCTTCGACGCCTTGGTGCAAGAGATGACCGACAAGCTGCGCCATCACGCGCATGACGAGGAGACTGAGCAGTTCCCCCGGCTGCGCGAGTGGGCGCCCCGCGAGGAACTGATCAAGCTGCGGGAAAAGGTGGACTCCGCGAAGAAGCTAACCCCAACCCGGCCGCATCCGTGGGCACCGCACAGCGAGCTGTTCCACAAAGTCGTCGGCCCCGGAGTGGGACTGGTCGACCGGTTGCGCGACAAGCTCGCCAACCGACCCGACTCGCGCTAGATGAGCTAGGGCCGACGAGGTCGGTTTGATCGGGTCACGTTCGGTGTCATGCGGCGAATCCGACCTCCTGCGTGAGGTGCGTCCCTATCCTCGGCACCCGGGGCCACCACTGGGCGAGCTAGCGTGGCATTGCTCAACCCCGCCTCGTCCGCCGGCACCCGCAGTACGCTCCACACTGTTGGCGTCCGCCCCCTGCCGTCCATGATGTTCACCGTTGTCGCCTTCGTCACCTGCGCCGACCGCGGTCGATCGTCGCGGGTCGTGGGACACTCTATGAAGGAAGCTCGTGGGTGAGTGAGAGGAAAGCGGGGCGCCTCAGAAGCCCACCGTGACCCATAGCGCGCCATCCGTCAGGGAGGTACAGCACAGTGCACCCCGACCCGCCGGGAGCCTCGAGCCTTCCGCGACCTCGGATGTTCTTCTGGCTGCCCACCGACGGCCAGCGCCACGCGGCCGACATCCGGGACCGGCACCTGCCCTCCGGCAAGCTGATCACCACCCTCTGCGGGCGGCAGCTGACGCGCGCACGAGGGACCGAAACCGAGTGGCTATGGCCGACCTGCCCGGAATGTTGGTCAGCCGCCGAGGCGCACGTCGGGCAGCGGACATGAGACCAGCTCGCGCGTCCGCTGCCACCCGATCCGCTTGAGTCTCTTGCCGGCGCGGCGAGCGCCGGGTGACGATATGCGCATGCGGCATGCTGTGCTCGAGCAGTTCTGGCCGAGCCGGCGCATGCACGCCTTCGATCAGTTCTGTAGCTAGGCCGCGCGTCGGCGCATGGCCTCCCCGCCCCGCGCGGCCGGTTCTCGGTGCCCATTCATCCCCCGCACACCAGGAGTATGCGTGTCCGTCATCGACGAACTGCTCACCAACAACGCCCGTTACACCGAGGCCTTCTCCGGGCCGCTGCCGTTGCCGCCCGCCAAGCACCTCGCCGTCGTGGCCTGCATGGACGCCCGCCTGGACGTCTACCGCATCCTGGGCCTGAAGGAGGGCGAGGCGCACGTCATCCGCAACGCCGGAGGCGTGGTCACCGACGATGAGATCCGCTCGCTGGCGATCAGCCAACGGCTGCTCGGCACGCGGGAGATCATTCTCATCCACCACACCGAGTGCGGGATGCTCACCTTCACCGACGATGAGTTCAAGAGGTCCATCCAGGACGACACCGGGATCAAGCCCGCGTGGGCCGCCGAGGCGTTCCCGGACCTCGACGAGGACGTGCGGCAGTCCATCGCGCGGATCAAGGCCAGCCCGTTCGTGCCGAACAAGGACTCCATCCGCGGGTTCGTCTTCGACGTCGCGACCGGCAAGCTCAACGAGGTCGCATGAGCTGAGCAACCCCCGCGAGCCCCGCCGGACCTCACCGGTGGGGCTCGCGGTCGCTCAGTGCCCGGACCACTCGGGAGGGGGAGGGTCTACCGAGCTGATCGGCCATCCATACGCTGGTGCGCACCAGGGCGTCGAGGTCGACCCCGTGCTCGATCCCGAGCCCGTCCAGCATCCACACCAGATCCTCGGTGGCCAGGTTGCCGGTGGCCGACTCGGCGTAAGGGCAGCCCCCCAGCCCGCCAGCCGAGGCGTCCACGCAGCTCACCCCGGCGCACAGGGCGGCGAAGGTGTTGGACAGCGCCTGGCCGTAGGTGTCGTGGAAGTGCACCGCGAGGGCATCAACCCCGACGCCGGCACGGGTGAACCCGTCCAGCAACGCGACGACGTGACCCGGGGTGGCCACCCCGATGGTGTCGCCCAGGCAGAGCTGGTCGCAGCCCTGCTCGAGCAGCCTGCCCCCGACACCGAGCACCTGCTCGAGGGGCACCGCACCCTCCCACGGATCACCGAAGCACATCGAGACGTATCCACGAACCCGGAGACCGCTCGCCTTCGCCCGGCGCAGCACCGGGGAGAACATCGTGAACTGCGCGTCGAGGTCGCGGTTGAGGTTGCGCCGGGCGAAGCTCTCGGTGGCCGAGGCGAAGACCGCGATCTCGGTGACGCCGACCGCCAGCGCCCGATCCAGCCCCCGCTCGTTGGGCACCAGCACGGGGTAGCGCACCCCGTCACGAGGCGTGAGGCGCCCGAGCAGCTCCGCGGCGTCGGCCAGCTGCGGCACCCAGCGCGGATGCGCGAAGCCGGTCGCCTCCAGAACCCGCAGCCCCGCCCCGGCCAGCCGATCCAGGAACTCGGCCTTGACCTCGACTCCGAGCACCACCGGCTCGTTCTGCAAGCCGTCGCGCGCCCCGACCTCCCAGATCATCACTCGGGCGGGCAGCCCGGCCGCCGGGTGCGGGTCGGGCAGGCCGGCGTCCCTGGCGGTCATATGATCCCCGGCCCCGCGTCCACCTCGTAGTTCAGCAGCGAGTGCACCCGCTCGACCTGGGGAATGTCGTCGCACTCCAGCGGCTCATCAGAGGCCGACTCGATAATCAGCGTGCCGCAGCCCAGGATCCGGTCGATGACGGAATGCCGGAACTGCACACTGTTGATCCGGTTGATCGGGATGTCGATGCCGCTGCGGGACAGGATGCCCTCCCGGACCAGCACCCGCCTGGTCGTGAGCACGAAATGCGTGGTGCGCCAGCGCAGCAGCGGCGCCACGGTCAGCCACAGCACACCGATACCACCGAGCACGGCCAGCCCGATCCACCCGTAAGACCGCCAGGACTGCCCGGCGACCCACCCGGCGGCATAGGACCCAAGCCCCACGATGATCAGAAAGGCCAGCACCGGCAGCACCAGTATCTTCCAGTGCGGGTGCTTGTGGACCACCACCCGCTCGTCGCTCCTGAGCAGCTCATCTGGGTAGGGCAAGACTCCTCCTCGTCGCCACTGATCACGGTACCGCCGCGGGGGTGACGCGGCGGGCCGGTACAGTCCGGCGACGCCGAACCCACCCATCCGATGCCGATCTGAGCCAGTCCTCCCCTCGCTGACCAGGAGTTCCGACGCCCATGAGTAACGGTTCACAGACAGGCCCAGGCGTGAGGTGCGGCGCTGTCGCGGTGACCATCGTGGGGCTGCTCGCGGCCGGCTGCGGTGCCCAGGGACCGAATGCCCAGGGACCGAATGCCCAGGCGCCGGGTACCCAGGCGCCGTCAGCGCCCGCGCACCCGGCGGTGGCCGACGCCAGACGAGTCGACATGTGCACCATCCTGACGGGTGCCGAGCTGACCGCGCTGGGTGCGCGGCTGGACACCCGCAGACACTTCAACAAGGTCGGCGTGGTCGGTTGCCGGTGGCTGGGCGAGCCCTTCACGCTGAGCATGGAGCGGGACACCGACACCCTGGCCGGCTAACCAGGCTCGCCGGCATGATCCGAAGTTCGTCAGCTTCGTGGACAACACCGTGAACGGCCGAGCCGGGGCCCATCTCGGAGTGGACCCTAACGGCTCGCAATGCGCGCAGCTGATCGATGGCGGATCGGTGTCGCTGTCGGTCAGTGTGGCGGTGCCCTCCAATCTGAGCAACCTGAGTCCTCCGCCGGTCGATCCGTGCGCCGAGGCGTTGCGGATCGCCCAGACGATCGAGCCTCGGTTGCCGAAGGCGCCGAAGTGACATCGATCAGAAGCCCCACGCTGCGGTGCTGACTCGCCACCGCGATCACTGTACCCGGGCGAACGGGACCGCAGCTGGTCGTGCCTCGCCGATGCCCGACCCGGCAGGCGGGCGCCAGAGTCCGCGTCGGTGCAGCAGTGGCAGCACACCCTCGCCGAACGCGGCGGCGACCCGTACGGCCGCGGGTGAGGACCCACCGAAGTACACCGGGGGCACCGGGTCGGGTAGGTACTCAAGCCGCGCGCCAGCCACCCGTATGTGCTCGTCGGTCTCGCCGGCCCATAGCGCCCGCACGACGCGCAGGAACTCGGCGGTGCGGGCGTAGCGGGCGTCCTTGTCCAGGAAGTCGTCGTCGGCGATGACATGCGCCCGCTGGGCGAGCGTGTCCGGCGGCGTCGTACTCACGGGTCCTCCCCGGGTACGTCCGGTGGCCGGTGGGGCAGGTCGCCACCGGCCACCGGCCACCGGCCACCGGGGGCGGGCGGCCCGCGCCGACCGGGGCGCGTTCGGGCAGGCCGGCCTCGAGTTCGCGGACGATAGGCAGCACGTGTCGGCCGAAGTAGTCGACTTCCTCCTGATAGTGCAGGAACCCGAGCAGCAGCAGATCCACCCCGAGGCGCTTGTAGGCGACGATGCGCCGCGCGACCTGCTCCGGCGTCCCGATCAGCTGGGTCCGGAAGCGCCGTCGAAATCCTTTCCGTTGCTGAGGTACCAGTCCGAGACCCGGCCGGCCATCCGTCGGGCAGCTGTCGAGTTGCCGCCCTGGAAGATCTCCGGGTGCGTGCGACCGGCGGTGCTGAGCGGCTTGGGTTTGAGTGAGAAGTTCCGGAACCGGTAGAAGTCACCGGCGAAGGAGAACTCGCCCTCGGTCCAGACGCCCCGCAGCGCGCGGATGAGCTCCTCCAAGCGGCGGTAACGCTCGTCGTGCTCCAGCCACGGCTCACCGAGCGCGGTGAACTCCCCCCTGAACCACCCGCTGACCACGTTGACCGCGAAACGGCCTCCGGACAGGTGCGTCGCATTTTTTGACATAGCGGATCTTCTGAAGTGGCTGCAACAGTCCGGACGCCGCGAAACGCAGCCCACACGCCCGAACGATGCGGATTGAACGCGGGGCAGGGCAGCTGGTCCAGAAAAGAGACGCAGGAAACGGTGAACGGTCACCCCATGCTTTCCGGCTCTCCTGACGTTCTTGTGGGCGGTTGTCATGATCACCCGGGGAGGGATGGGCAGAGTCCGTCGCGGGTGAGGTCGGCCATGGCGACCAGCGGGTCGGGCGCCAGTGCAGTGAGCCCACCGCGGCGACCCACACCCTCGAGGCGCTGAAGGTGAGCGTGTCGGCAGCGGTGGGATCTGGTAGGAAGGTCTCATGACGGGCGGCGTGTTTCTCGTGCGCCGCCGGTATGTTGACCACGGTCTGGTCTGGACCTGTGGGTGTCCGGGCTCGCGCTGATCCCACACACCGCACCATCAGCCGAGCACGAAAGATTCTTTTTCAGTACGAGTACAAGCACG
This sequence comes from Pseudonocardiales bacterium, assembly GCA_019243635.1. Taxonomy (GTDB): domain Bacteria; phylum Actinomycetota; class Actinomycetes; order Mycobacteriales; family Pseudonocardiaceae. The sequence continues at coordinate 20,059 of JAFAUB010000037.1, read as the reverse complement.
TCTACCCGCGCCCGCGCTGAGCACGCGGGCAGTCGCCAGGACATCGTGCCGAACCGAGGAGAACCTCATGAACGCACCGGCCCGAACATCCCCAGACCCGACCTTCTACCGCAGCCCCGCCGAGGCCGCCGCCGCACCGGCCGAGAAGCTCGCCTACGTCGTCGCCTTCGATCGCTCGGCGCAGCGGCCCGACGCACTGACCGTCCTCGACGTCGCCCCCGACTCCCTGCGGTATGGCCAGGTGGTGGGCTGGGCGGAGCTGCCCACCCTCGGTGATGAGCTGCACCACTTCGGCTGGAACGCCTGCAGCAGCGCGCTGGCCCACGCCGGACATGACATGCACGGCTTGGAACGTCGTTACCTGCTGCTTCCCGGGCTGCGTAGCTCGAACGTGCACGTCTATGACACCCTGCCGGACCCGACCAACCCCACCTTGGTCAAGACGATCGACGCCAAGGAGCTGGCTGACAAAGCCGGCTACTCCCGTCCGCATACGCTGCACTGCGGGCCCGAGGGGATCTTCCTGTCCTGCCTCGGTGGAGCCGACGGCGCCGACGGGCCAGGGGGGATCGCGCTGCTCGACCACGCCACCTTCGACGTGCTGGGCGCCTGGGAGAACGACCGAGGCCCGCAGCACCTGGCGTATGACGCCTGGTGGCACCTGAACCAGAACACGCTGATCACCAGCGAATGGGGCACCCCGTCGATGATCGAGAACGGAGTCGACCCAGAGTTGTTACTGGGTAACAGGTACGGCCACGCGCTGCACTTCTGGGACCTGGCCGCAGGCAAACACCTCCAGCGGGTCGATCTGGGCGCCCACCATCAGATGGTGCTCGAGCTGCGACCGGCGCACGACCCGGAGGCCACCTGGGGGTTCGTCGGTGTCGTCGTGTCCACCCAGGACCTGTCCGCCTCGGTGTGGCACTGGCACCGTGAGCGCGGCAGCTGGGGCGCCGACAAGGTGATCACCATTCCCGCCGAGCCCGCTGACCCCGACCTGCTGCCACCGGCCCTGAAGCCCTTCGGCGCGGTACCGCCACTGATCACTGACATCAACCTGTCGGTCGACGACCAGCAACTGTACGTCTCATGCTTCGGCACCGGTGAACTCAAACAGTACGACGTGTCCAACCCCGCGAACCCACGCGAGACCGGCTCAGTGCGGTTGGGCGGCATCGTCGGCCGCGCGGCCCATCCGGCCGAACCCGACCAGCCACTGGCGGGCGGCCCACAGATGGTCGAGGTCAGCCGCGACGGCCGGCGGGTCTACCTCACCAACTCCCTCTACGGCGCCTGGGACGACCAGTTCTACCCCGATGGCGTCGGCGCCTGGATGGCCAAGATCGACGCAGCCACCACGACAGGGCTGAGCGTCGATGAGACGTTCTTCCCGCATGACCAGGACTTCCGGGGCTTGCGGGTCCACCAGGTCCGGCTACAAGGTGGCGACGCCTCCTCGGACTCCTACTGCTACCGCTGAGCCGGCTAGCGGTCCGGCGCAGCGGTAGCACCGCTGACACCCCTGGCCCCGGTACGGCACGAGCGGTGTTTCCGGCGGCATGGTCATAGCTCCCCATGCGGTCTTTTCAGCGATCCGGTCTCCGGTGGGGTCGGAATGGTCTCGGCCACCGGCCGAGACCTACCTACCAACCGACCGTCTGACCCTGACGATCTCCGCCCGTCCCGCCTGCCGTGGCCGGAAGTCATCCGGTTCGAGTGCCACGATCACCTCGAGCATGAACGAGTCTTCCAGCGGCGCGAGGCTGTCAATCGACGGCGCTGTCACGAGCGCCACGCGGAAACCCAGCCTCGGCAGCAGCTCGACGAGGGCCGGCGTCAATTTCGACGGCAGGTTGCTCACTAAGACATCGCAGCGCACGGTAGGCAGGACGACCAAGGCGTCGCCCTGGATGACCTGAGCGTGCGGGAGCCGCTTCCGCAAATGCGGAGTCAGGGCGATATCGTACTCGATGACCGTCAAGCTCTGGCAGACTGGTACATGCTCGGCTACTGTCCCGATGCCGGCGCCCACCTCCACCACGTGGTCGGTCGGCCGGATTTCCGCCGCCTCGACAAGCAGCGCGAGCTTGGCCGGGTTGCTGAGAAAGTGCTGGTCGAGATCAGGATCGGTCTCGATGTCCAGCTCGTCGTCGACGGGCATGGCGCTCCCTGGCGATATGGTGTGGCGGCAGCTATGAGACGACCATAAGCCGCCAAAGCCGAATGGGATACGTGAAGTGGGTGGCGGGACGCGAGAGGCTGGCCCGCCAGCTAACCGAGCACCACATCGGGTACCGCTGGGAACCGCGGTCGGGGTCGCGGTGCCGGCGGAGCATCGGGCGTTCCCGACACCGCGGTCCCGCTCCGTTGCTCGGCCATCATGCTCACGTTAGGCCGGGTCCAGGCCGGCCCGGTAGCGCCGGGCCCCGATGAGGGCGAGCACTGCGGTCCAGAGAGCCAGCGCGAGGGCGCCGGGCTGGGCGTGGAACGCCAGCTAGAAGACCAGTGCGCGCTGTTCGCCCAGCTCGGGTTACGCCTGGCGGGGGTGTACGCCGATAACGATCTGTCCGCGTTCACGGGCAAGCCCCGGCCGGACTATCTGGCGATGCTGACGGATCTGGACGCGGGCCGGGCGCGGGTGGTCACGGCATGGCATACCGACCGGCTGCACCGCACACCCAAGGAACTCGAGACCTACATTGACCTCGCGGAGCGGCGGGGGGTGGTGACGCACTCGGTGAAGGCCGGTCCGCTGGATCTGGCGACCCCCTCCGGGCCTGCGGTGGCCCGTACGTTGTGCGCGTGGGCCCGGTTTGAGAGTGAGCGCAAGGGGGAGCGGGTCCGTGCCGCCCGGCGCCAGGCCGCCGAGCGGGGCCGCTGGGCGGGTGGGCGCCGCCCGTTCGGGTTCGAGCCGGATGGCACCAGCCTGCGCCCCGCCGAGGCCGCCGCCATCGCGCGGGCCAGTGAGGCGATCGTGGCCGGGGCCAGCCTGCGCAGCGTGGTCCGCGATCTCAACGAGGCAGGGCATCGCACCGCCTGGGGCCGGGAATGGACGTCCATGGCGGCGCGGGACATGCTGCGTCGGCCCCGCAACGCGGGACTCACCAGCTACGGCACCGAGACCTTCCCCGCCGCGTGGCCCGCCATCGTCCCCGAGGCCACCTGGCGCGCGGTGGTGTCCATCCTCAGCGACCCGCAGCGGCGCACCAGCCCCGGCAACCGGGTCAAATGGCTGGGCAGCGGCCTGTACGTGTGCGGTGTCTGCGGTCAGGCCGCGCTGCGGGTCTCCCAGACCGGGAACCACCGGCACCCCTCCTACCGGTGCAAGGCCCGGGACACCACCGGCAACAGCGCCGGGCATGTCACCCGCGCCGCGCACCAGCTCGACGATTATGTCGAGCGGGTCATCGTGGCCCGCCTGCACCAACCCGACGCCGCCAGCCTGTTGACCACCCCGACCGATCCCGAGCTGAACACGACCGCGCTGCATACCGAGGCCGCCGCCATCGGCCAGCGCCTGACCGACCTCTCCGCCGCCTTCGCCGAGGGCGTGATCACCCTGACCCAACTCCGCACCGGCACCGGCAAACTCCGCGCCCGACTGACCGAGATCGAAGACACCCTCACCGCCGCCGCGAGAGTTAACCCACTGATCGGACTCGCCGGGCAATCCCACATCGCCGACATCTGGTACGGCACCGGCCCCGACCGCTCCGGCGGGCTCGACCTGGGCCGACGCCGCGCCGTCCTGGCCACCCTCCTCACCGTCACCGTGCTGCCCATCGGCAAGGGCCGACGGCTCAACGGCTCGTATTTCGACCCCACCGGAATCCACCTCGACTGGGAAACACACTGATCACGCGCCGCTCCCCGCACGGACAGGCAATACGATGACCAGCGAACACCGACACTCCACTACTCCTGGGCTGACCGGAGATCCGCAAGCGCGGGAACCCTACCCGGATGGTCACCACCGACTCCGCTTTGACCGGGCCTGCCTCGTCAGAGGGAGGGTCGCTAACCTGTCCGGGTACCCCTTCGCCGAGGTACACCGTCCCGGGGGCGACGGTCCCGGGGCATCGGCGAGGGAGATGACCTCGGCGATGGGGAGCGGTGCCCGGTGGATCTTGACGACGCGCGCACGATCGGCCAGCGGTTGCGGCGCATCCGCAAGGGCCGGCGTAAGTCGCTGGTGGTGGTCGCGGGGCTGACCGGGATGAGTTAAGTCGCAGCTCGACCGGATCGAGCGAGGTGAGGTCGCTCTTGACCGGCACTGCTGGCGGTCAGCCGTCGCCGGCCCGGCGGCGAGGTGGTTCCGGTTTGAGGTGTTGCGGGCTCGGGTGATCGCGGTGCAAGCCGCGTTGCATGAGTGCCGTCAGGCGGAGCCGGCCTCGGCGCTGCCCGCGTTGATCCGAAACATGCACACCACACTGGGCACCGGACGCGACGTCGCCGAGCTGCTGGACCTAGCGGTGCTGCTGCATGCGCAGGGGGTTAGCCATTGGCTGCGCATCGCGGGTGCCCCGCTGGATTTGCGCCGGGATAACGACGTCACGCTGGCGTACCAGCTCGCCGAGCGGCGCGAGACCCCGATCGCGCTGGGCTTGGTCGCCTCCCGCGCGTCGAAGGTGATTCCGGACTCGGGAGCGTTCGGGCTGGCCAAGACGGATCTGGCGGCGGTCGAGGTGCCCACCACCACCCCGGAGTCGATACAGCTGGCGGGCGCGCTGGCGCTGTCCCAGTCCCGGGTCGCGGCAGCCAGCTCTGATCGCGCTGACGCCGAGGCGGCCTTGGAGTACGCCGCAGAGCTGGCGATGCGCACCGGGGAGGGCACCGCGTTCGGGCTGGGCTTCGGTCCCACCAACGTGGGCCTGTGGCGGATGGAGGCCATGCTGGAGATCGGCGCCCACGAGATGGTCACTGCGCTCGCGAAGGGCCTGAACCCGAACGTGCATCCCTACCGGGAACGCCAGTCGGCCTACTGGCGCGACTATGGCCGGGCGCTGGCCCGGGTGAAGGGACGCCACGACGACGCCGTGATCGCCTTCCACCGCGCCGAGCAGATCCACCCGCACCGGGTGCAGCGAGACCCGTTCGCCCGGGAAGTGCTCGCTGAGCCGCTACTGCGGTCACCGCGCGGTGCGGTAGGCCGGGAACTGCGCGGGATGGCCTACCGGGCGGGATTGCCGCTACAGCCCATCAGGGGGTGTCATCCCGGCCTCGGGAATAACCGCACATGCGGATCGGATGTGGTTGCCGATCATGGGCGAAACCACCGCAGGAACGCCGGTGAATGCGCGAGCTGTTCATCTGCTGCCCGCTGGTGAGCTGCTCGGGCAGAGCTACCCGAACACAGCGGTGACGGTCTGAGGCGACCCGCATCCGGCCACACCTGGTGTGGGTGATCAGCCCGTGACCCTCACCAGCGTGATCAACGCCATTCACCACGAGCAGCTGAGCACGGCACAGCGGCAGGCGCTGGCTGCGCTGCTGCTGAACCTCGGAGCGGCATACGACGGCATGCAGTGGTGCCCGGAAATGTCCCCGGTGCAGACCGCCTACCGCGAACTGCTCGCAGCCGGTCACGCACAGTGGGGGGCCGACCCACAGAACCAGCTCGGCGTGACGGTGGTGGTGGAGCCGGTGTGGTGCCGGTCGTGCTCGTGCACCAAGAACCAATCGGAGCAGGCCAGCCGCGCCTGAAGCATCCCGGCGGACACGGCCGATAGCTCCTGCGGCACCGTAATTCCCTTGGTGGTCAACGGAAACGGAGCGGTTGATGACGCCACCACCGAGCAGCAGGCTGCCGTCGCGGACGTTGGGGTCATGCGGGATCACGGTGCCCGCGCTGGGCGTGGGCTGCTGGACGATCGGCGGCCCGGACCACAACCTCGGGCTCCCGATGGGCTGGGGACCGGTGGATGAGGAGGAGGCCGTCGCCGGGCTGGCCACCGCGTACCTGCTGGGCGCACGGCTGTTCGACACCGCCGACGTCTACGGCCACGGCCGCAGTGAGCGGCTGATCGGCGAACTGGTCGCCGAGGACGGGGTGCAGCGCGACGAGGTGGTGCTGTCGTCCAAGGTCGGCTACCTCCGTGGCACGGCCGCGCACGGCTACGACCCCGGCCACATGCGCCACCAGCTCGAACAGACTCTGACCAGCCTGCGTACCGACTACCTCGACATCTACTTCTTCCACCACGCCGAGTTCGGCGAGAACGACCGCTGGCTGGACGGTGCGGTGCAGGCGATGCACCAGTTCAGGGACGAGGGGCTGGTGCGGGCGGTGGGGATGCGCGGGCCGCACCGGTTCGCCCTGGACCGGCTGGACGCCACCCGGCCGCGCATCGACAAGCTCGCCCGGTTCCAGGAGCTGTTCGAGCGCATCCAGCCCGACGTACTCGCCGTGCGGGACAACCTGCTCACCCCGCAGGCCCGCTCCGAGGGGATCTTCACCTTCGCCGCTGTGCACGGCTGCGGGGTGCTGATCAACAAGCCGCTCGGACAGGGCCTGCTCACCGGCACCTACGACCCGACCGCGCCCCACGAGTTCGGCGAGGGCGATCACCGCCGCCGCAAGCGCTGGTTCACCGCACCCGCGCTGGCCGTGCTCACCGACGGCCTGAACGAGCTGCGACAGCTCGTCGGCCCCAAGACCGTTGACCTGGTGCGGATCGCGCTGTGGTCGTGCCTGGAGCGCTCGGAGAACGCGGTGGTGCGGGTGGGGTTCAGCTCACCCGAGCAGATCAGCATGAACCTCTCCAGCCTGGGGCGGCGGCCCAGCGCCGCCGAGCTGGCCACCGCCCGCGAGATCATGGGGCGCGTGCAGGCCCGGCTGGATGCAGGCGGCGAGGTGTTCACCGACGAGCAGCGGGCGGTGGTCTCGTGATCGCCATGGCCGAACCGCGGCTCAGCCTCCTCTCACCCGCCGGGGATATCGCCGCCGACCCGGCCGCTGCCCCGCAGGGGCCACGCGACCACGTGCGGGTGCTGACGGCCAACGTGCAACACGCCTCGCCCGCGCGCACCCACCAGCAGGCCGTCTGGCTGGCCACCCAGGACCAGCACGACGTGCTGGTCCTGACCGAGGTCGCGGCCGGGGAGTCCGGCGAGGTGATGGCGCGCCTGCTCGGCGAGTTCGATTACCGCGTCCACCTGCCCGCGCCCGGTGATGACCCGTACCGGGTTCTGGTGGCGGTGCGCGGCGGAACGCTGGAGGCGGTGGAGGCCGTGGGTGTGGCGGTGATGCCGCATCGCTGCGTGGCCGCGCGGCTGAAGCTCCCGCAGGGGGAGGTCGGTGTGGTGGGGCTGTACGTGCCCTCGCGCGGCCCCAAGGAGCAGCGCAACGTCGCCAAGCGCACCTTCCAGGACGCGGTGGCCGCCGCGCTGCCGGATGTGCGGCGGCGGATGGGCGTAGACGGGCTGGTAGTGCTGACCGGGGACCTGAACGTCGTGGAGCCCGACCACGAGCCGCGCTACGCGGTGTTCGGGCAATGGGAGTACGACTTCTACCGCGCGTTCGCCGAGGCCGGGTTCACCGACGCCTTCCGCCTGATCACGCCCGAGGGCATGGACTACTCGTGGTACGGCCGCGCCGCCAGCGACGGCACCCGCAACGGCTACCGGTTCGACCACATGTTCATCACCGCTGATCATGCCCGCTCGGTGCGGGCGTGCCACTACGTGCACGCCATCCGCGAACAGGGCCTCACCGACCACTCGGCGATGGCGCTGGTCGCAGGCGTGTAGCGGCCCTTCCGGTTGCACCACCACCCGGAACCACACCACGACCTGCCTGCGCCGGGGTGCTTCCGCCGCAGGCAGGGAGGACCCCCGCGATGCCAACCTGCATAGCCCCCACCGCCCACCACGATCGAATCCTGGATGCTGCCCGGCACGCGGGCGGCTGAACCACCCCGGGTCTGATGGAGGCTCTGTCCTAAGTGGAGGATGGAGAGATGGCCCGGTCTACGAGGCACCCTCGTGAGGTGCGTGAGCGCGCGGTGACGCTGGTGTTGGAGCATCAGTCGGAGTACGCGTCGCAGTGGGAAGCGATTGTGTCGATCGCGGCGAAGGTCGGTGTGTCGGCTGAGTCGTTACGCCGGTGGGTGCGCCAGGCCGAGACCGACGCGGGCCGCCGGTCGGGTACGACAACCGCGGATGGCGAGCGGATTCGTGTGTTGCAGCGGGAGAATCGTGAGTTGCGGCGGGCGAATGAGATCTTGAAAGCGGCGTCGGTTTTCTTCGCGAGGGAGCTCGACCCTCGACTGCCACGCTCGTAGCGTTCATTACGGATCATAAGAACCGGTTCGGGGTCGAGCCGGTCTGCGCGGTGCTGACTGATGTCGGTGTGCGGATCGCCCCGTCTACTTATTATGCCGCTGTTGGCCGGCGGCCGTCGACGCGCGCGGTGCGTGATGAGGAGTTGAAGAAGGAGATCCAGCGCGTGTATGAGGAGAACTATTCGGTGTATGGAGCGGAGAAGGTGTGGTGGCAGTTGAACCGAGAGCAGATCACCGTGGGCCGGTGCCGGGTCGAGCGGCTCATGCGCGCGTTGGGCCTGGCCGGCGCGGTGCGGGGCAGGACGGTCCGCACCACGGTGGCGGACCCGGACGGTGCCCGGGCGCCAGACCTGGTGAAGCGCCAGTTCACCGCCGGTGCCCCGAACCGGTTGTGGGTGGCCGATTTCACGTATGTGTCGAGTTGGGCTGGCACGGTGTACACCGCGTTCGCTATTGATGTGTTCTCCCGCCGGATCGTCGGCTGGAAAACCAGCATGTCCAAGGAGACCGATCTCGTGCTCGACGCGATCGACATGGGCTTACGGCAGCGAGACTATCACTGGACCCATGGCGTCGACAAGCTGGTTCACCATTCCGACGCGGGGAGCCAGTACACGTCGTTCCGGTTCACCCAGCACCTCATCGATTCGGGGATCGACGCCTCGATCGGCACCGTCGGTGACGCGCTCGACAACGCGCTGGCGGAATCCACGATAGGCCTGTACAAGACCGAGTTGATTAAACCACGCGGGCCGTGGCATACTATTCAAGAAGTCGACGCCGCCACCGCGGCATGGGTGGATTGGTACAACAACCGTCGATTGCACGGAGCCTGCGGAGGCAGGCCACCGGTGGAGTACGAGACCCTGTACGAGCTGGGCGACCTGATCAGCCTAGTCGCCTGACCCCAACAACGAGTCTCTACCAAACCCGGGATGGTTCACACGCCGCGTGGCTTGGGAGTCACCTTGTGAGGTGAGGTTTGTCCCTGTGGAATGGTTTGCGGCGCTTCAGCTGGACCGGTGGGTTCGTCTGCCGGTTACTGGGGGTGCGCAGCAGAGTGGCGATGCGGTCTCGCTGCTCGGGGGTTAGCGGCGGGAATAAGTCGACGATGGCCTGGATGTGCTCGGCGAGGGTGGGTGGTGTTCTTTCGTCGGGAGGGAGCCGTCGTTTCCTGGGTTTTGGTGGGGAATTCGGGTGTATGGTTGCGCTTCCCCGTGGAGGGTTTTTGCTGCTTGGCGGGGGGAAGTGGGGTTGGGGAGGCTGCGGGGAGACTTCCCCGGTTTCCCGGTTAGTTCCCCGCATCGGCGGCCCCGTTGGGGTTGTGGTTGGTGCTGCGGTGGGTGAGTGCGTGGGAGATGTCGTGAGTGCGGATGACGCTGTTGCCGTGGGATTTGCTGATCGCGACGCCGTGGTGAGCGAGGGCGGTTTTGAGGTCGGTGAAGCTCCAGCCTTCGTAGACGGCGGGGTTGAGTTCGGCTAGCCGGGTGAGCACGATCTGGGTGCGGACGCGGGGCTGGTCGTGGAGCACGGTGTGGATGTCGGTGAGGTGGTCTGGCGGTGGTGGTTCATCGGTGATGTTGTCCGGGGCTGCGCGCACGGTGCGTCCCGTGGCGGTCATGTGGTGGAGGGCCCGGGTGATGATCGGGGTGATCTGGTCGGAAGCGCGGGTTTCGGGGTCGTGGGCTCTCACGTAGTGGGTGCGGACGATGGTGTATTTGGTGTTGGTGGCGAAGCTGTGGTTGACCACGCAGATGCCGCGGTCGATGTTGTAGCGCAGGTCGGTGGCGCGACCGCCGTCGGCGAAGGCGGGTTTGCCGAGGATCATGTCGTTGGTGGCCTCGTTGCCGACGTGCAGGCAGGCGCGCATGCCGAAGCGGTCGCGGATCTCGGCGGGCAGGGTGCGATCGTCGGAGCGCTGGGTGGCGACCAACAGCCCGATGTTGAACGCCCTTGCTGCGGGATGAGGTGGGGTGGTTGTTGGCGGACTATGTGTTTGGGGGTGTGGGAGGGGGTTGTGGCGTGTGGGGTTAACTGGGCTAGCTGTCCTGGGTTTCTGCTGGTCGCTGGGGGTGCTGGAATGGGGCCCGGAGTGAGGTCTGTGGGTTTGTGCTGCTTGGAGGGGGTTAACTCGGGGAGTGAGAAATCTAACTCGCTGCGGCTGACCTAACCTGGGGGCTAACCCGGTTCCGGGGTCTTGATGGCTGGTCATGTGTCGTCCCTCTCAGTGGTGGCGCGCCGGGCGAGGGCCTGGCGCACGGTGGTGGGGTCGACGGGGTGGCGGTTACCGGTCGTGGGCACCTTCACTCCCTCCCGGGCGAGCGCCTGGCGCAGGGATTTGCCGGTCATGCGCCGGTAGGGGGTCCAGTGCGGGGCGAGCCGGGTGAGCAGCGGGGGGATGTCGGCTGCGGGCAGTGGATCGGTGCCGAGGACGTGGGCGAGGTCGGTGAGCAGGTCCCGGGTTTCCGGCAGGGCGGGCATGGCGGGGTGCTCGCCGAGGACGGGGATGGCGGGGTGCACGGTGGTCAGGGCGCGGGCGATGACCTCGGTGGCGGCGTCGTAGCCGGTGTCGTCGTTGGCTTGGATGTAGAACCATTTGAGGATCTCGAAGCGCTCGGTGGTGGCGCCGGTGAGGACAGAGGTGCCCTGGTCTTTGCCGGGGCGTAGTTCGGTGGCGCGGATCCCGGTTTGGAAGCTGCCGTCGCCGAGGAACCCGTCGTTGGAGCGCCAGGTTTTCACCGCGAAACACGCATTAATCGTCACCAGTTCCACGATCTTGGGAGGGATCGCGTCCGCCCGTGAGCTTTGCGTGTCGAATCCCAGCGTGATGGCGGTTTTACGGGCTCGCCGCAGGGTTTTGGTGGCGATTTCGGCGGCGAGCTTGCCGAGGTGCTCATGGCCGAAGAGTTCGTGGCATTCGGAGAACAGCGCCACTCTCGGGTGCAGATCTGGGTGTTTTTCGGCGAGGGTGCGGGTGACTTTTTTCGCCCCGAGTTGGGCGAGTCGCCCTTCCCGGCGTCCGACTTCGGTGTAGAGTTCTTCCAGCGATGCCAGCGCAGCGGCGCACACCGTGTCCTCATTACCTTGTGCGAACTTTTCGTATCGGGTCAGGCGGGGCTGGTAGGCGTCGAAATCACCGTTGCTAGCGAACACAAACACCCAGATCTCCGCGAGGGGGTCGAGTGCTGCGCCCAGGATGGTGACGCGGGCCCCGTTGCTTTTGCCCTGGCCCATGAGGCCACCGAACACCATATTGTTCTGAACAAGTGGCGGGGCGATGACGTCACCTCGCTGAGAGACTCCGAGCGGTACCCCGGTGAACACGTCACACGTGCCGGCATACAGCAGGGGGTACTCTGGTGCCGGTTTTTCGGTTGCCCCCGGATCGGCTACCCACAGGTCGACGCATCCGGGTTGTTGGGCCTGTGAGGGCCAGGTTTCCCGTGGCGCCCGATGGAGATTGCGAGCCAGCACGTCACCCTTGTCGGCAATCATGGTGGGGGTGACGCCCAGGGGCAGGTCGAATACCGCATGGTAACCGCGGTTGTTCACCCTTGTCGGCGGGGTAATAAACGCCACGGTCCACCCCTTTTTCATGGCCTTGTTCAGCTCACCGATCCCCAAGTGCGCCAGCGCCTGGGCGATGCCCATCGGGGTAATCACCGCGCCCTCATCCTCATCACCGCGTTTGTCAGCGAGGGCCCAGCCGACTGAGCTGCCCCCGCGGCGGCCTTCCCGCCACGCCGCAACCAGCACCCACACCGGGATCGAGGCCACGGCGGGGGTCCAGATGAGGGCGATGAAGGTACAGGCCCAGCTGGCCACGGTGAGCGCAGCCAGCACCGGCCCAAGGACGCTGCCCGCGCCGGAGAGCCACACCAGCAGACCCAGCACCAGCAGCGCCACCACCAGCCCGACCACGGCGCCCGCCGCGAGGCTCGCGAGGCCCGTGGCGAGCGCGGGTAGCTCTAGCAGCCGCTGGTGACGGGCCTGGGCGGCCTGCTCCCGGCGCTCGATCCATTCCGCCAGCAGTGCCCGATCCCCCAGCGCCTCCGCGGCTTTGATCTGCCGCCGGTAAGCACCCAGTGTTGAGGCGTCCCAGGCCCGGCGTCCCCAGCTTGCGAACCCCTGGCAGAGCACGTGCAGCACACCCGTGGCGCCCAGCACCCCCCGCCACACCAGCGCACTGTGCCCGCAGCGGCGTACCCGCACCACGAGCACCACCACCCAGGCCGGGACCCACCGGCGCACACCCTGGCGCCGCGCCAGCGCGGCGGCCTGCTCATCGCGCAGCAGTTCCCCCTCCACAACCTCCCCCTCCACAACCTCCGGCGCCGGCTCCAACCCGGCACCACCAGCAGCAGCATCGGGGTCCGGTTCGGGATCGGGGGTGCCACTCAGGGTGGTGGTCATCGCGCGGTCCTCCCGTCCGGCTCGCTGCGGGCAGCGCCGGCCGTCACTGCTGACGTGGCGGCCGGTGGTGGTGTCGTGGTGGCGAGTTCAGCGATCAGCGCGGCGGCGACTTTGGAAGACAACCCGCAGGAGCACGCGGTCACACCCCGCATCCACGCCGGGCGCGGCCGCGGCGGGGTTCGAGTCGGCGAGTGGTGGCGCGGCGGCGTGGGCCGGGCCTGTGGTGGTGCGTTGAGGGCTCTCATCGCCGGTGCCCCCTGCTGCTGTACGGGTCGTGCAGAAGTTCCGTCACCGCGAACATGCGGGCGATGGCGCTGCCCGCGAACAGCGCGGGCACCCCGAGCGCAACACCCCAAGCGCGCGGGTCGGTGGTGAAGGACACCACGGCCCACTGCGTCCCCACGATCACCACTGCACTAGCGAGTGCGCGGGTGAGGTTGCCGCCCATCCGCGTCACGTGCTGGGTGTGCCGGGCGACCCGGTAGGCGCTGCGGGCCCCGCTGCGGAATGCGGCCAGCACTCCCACCCCGGCCAATACCCCGAGCACCACCAGCATGACCTGAACATTCGTACTGTTCATCGGGGTTCACCCCCGTCTCGGCCCGTACCGGTGACCGGGCGGTCTTCCAGCACGCAGCAGCGGCGGCAAGACCGGTACTCACTCGGTGCCGGGCGCCCGCCGGGGATCTGCGGGGAACACCACGGGCTGAAGTGGTGTCCTTCGGCCTGGCAGATCAGCGCGGGGGCGCACAGTGAACACCACCACAGCCCATCCGGGCCGATCCGCCACCGCGCAGCGGTGGCCGCGGTGATCGCGGCGTGCTCGGTGCGGAAATACCGCGCCCGCCCCAGACGACCAACAGCCTGGTCGCACTGATCACAATGCACACTCACACAGGTGTGGACCTATATCATGTAGATCACCTCGATTACTCATGCTGGGTGTTGGGGAGACCCGGCCCGGCGGGCTTGCTGGCAGGCACGTGACCGCCGGACCGGGGTGTCGTCTCAGCTATGTCGTGGCAACTCTGGTGAACCGCTAGCGGGGCGGCACTGGTTGCCGCGAGCGGGAACCTGGCGAGCGGGCACACGAACGCCTGCCAGGCTGTGAGCCCTGCATATGGCCACGCCACCAGGACGAACATGCCGACGATGGCCACGAGCGGAATCGAGATCGTCCCGGGATCACCACCGGTGACCCCGGGCGCGGCGGCGGCGCCAGCGGGCTCGGTAACCGCACTTACGGCACATCGGCGACCCGTGCTGCGCCACGGCGCCGCACGCACACCTGCGGTCACCCAGGACGATCGAAGGGGTACGCAAACAGGACGTCACCTCCTCCCCCGGCCGAAAGAAAGCGGTCCTCAGCGGGACCGTTGTCGCTGTGGTGGCGGACGTAGACCTCGGGCACCCAGCAGGCGAGGCCCTCCGCCCACCCATAGCCAGATCTCTGCACCCTCGGCAACGGCGTCCTTCAGGCTCCTCCGCCGGTCCTTGCGGCTGACGGCAAGGAGAACCATCGCCGACACGACCACCACGGCGACGGCGAGACCCGCGGCAGCGATCGGGACCAGGGGTCAAGGACATCGAGCATCACTCCCTCCGAGGGCGGCTGCGGAGCCGCCCAACCTCATGCGCAAAGCTTTGCGCGCTTAGTTTTGCGCTCGGAAGTATGCATCAAGTCCGGGAACTTGGCAAGGGCCTGCGTGCAAGTTTTTGCGCGCACGGCTGTGTGCCTCGGGGGCTTGCGCAGTGAACGGCAAGTCGGCCTCACACGGCCTGGTGTTGGGAGCTGATGGCCGGCTAGGGTTAGACCGACCGGTCCACTGTCACGGCTGGCCGTTCGAGGCCGGCGTCGTCCAGCGGCTTTACACATAGAGTTCTGCGCGGTAAACTGTGAGCGCACTGCCGTGAGGAAGGTACTCTCCATGGTCGGCACACCGCCTCCTACCGCGACCCGCAGGTACGCGAGCATCCGCGATCAGCTCGCCAGCGAGATCACCGCAGGTGTCTACCCGGCGGGAGCGCTGCTGCCGTCCATTCGCGAGATCATGCAGCGATGGGAGGTGTCCACCACCACCGCTCGCAGGGCCCTCGACGAGCTCACCGCGGGCGGCTTCGCGCGGAAGGAAGGCACGCGCGGCCACATCTCGACCGGGGGCGCGCCCCCAGCGCCTCCTGTCGGTGACTATGCGCGCAAGGCGCCCCCACCGATCGCTGTTCCCGGCCGCCTGAGCGTCAGGTCTGTTCACACGATCCCGGCTAGCGGGAGCATCACCCCGGACACCGACGGCGGGCTCGCCGCGCTTGATGTCCGGGCGGAGCGCCCGCCCGCCGATGCTGCCGTGGCACTGGGGGTCGCAGACCCCACGCGGCCGGTGATTGTCCGGCGCCGTCTGCTGGCCGCCGCGGACGAGACTCCCGTCCAGTTCCGTGTCAGCTATCTCCCGGCAGAGTTAGCTGAGCGCACTCCGATCGCGCAGCCCCACGCCATCCCCGATGCCTGGCCCGCCGCACTGAGCACCTACCTCGGCAGGCAGGTGCGCCTGGCCAGCAGCCACGTCACCGCTCGCCACCCCACTCAGGAGGAGGCTGCCGCTCTGGCGCTCGCCTCGGACGCCGCGGTGCTGGTGCGGGAGGACATCTACCAGGACCGGCGCGGAAACCCGGTTGACTTCACGCGAACCGTCTGGCCGGGAGACGCCACTCGCCTAGTAGTCGGCGGTTGATCGGAGTCAGTACTGACCATGGGGTCTCACGCCGAGCGGACGGCCCGGACGGTCGCCAGCGCCGCGGCGATCTCGGACATTGCGCTCTGCGGTCCGGGCAGCACGACGCTCTGATGCCACGGCAGCTCACCGTGCACCTGCTCGACGGTCAGCTTGCCGCCCAGGAGGCCCCCGACCAGCGCTGCCACGGTATCGGTGTCACCCCCGAGCTGGACCGCGCTCACCAGCCCGCCGCGAAGTGAGGGTGCCGGCGCAACGCACGAGAGCACCGCAGCCACGGTGTCGTACGGGTCAAGGCTGACGCCCTCGGGCGGCGCCTGCCAGGTTCCCGTGGACACCTGGGTCAGCATCTGCGCGAGCCTGGTGTCGGTGCCCACAGCGCGGGCAGCCTCGCGTGCCTCCTCGACGGCAACCCTGAGCAGCAAGGCCGGACTGGCGCCCTCCAGCGCCCACGACGCGCACGCCGCGATCACGCACGCCGCCACCACGGCCGCAGCATCGGCGTGGGTCGCCCGGGACATCTCGATCGCGACCTCTCGGCGTTGGTCCGCCTGGCTGTGGGGCAGCACCCAGCCAACCGGAAGCGCACGCATCGCCGCCCCGTTCGTCACCCTGCCCACGGAGGCCACCGCCTCGCCACCGCGGCGGAAGCGCTCGATCGCCGCGGTCGTCGTCGGGCCAAGCCCCCTGATCATCGGCTCCCGCTCAGCCAGCTCCGCCAGGAAAGCGCTCGCCTCACAGCCGCCATCTCGCTCAGCCAGATGGCCGGCTACCAGCAGGGTCAGGGCCGTGTCATCCGAGGTGACGCCGCGCGGCCACCCCTCGCGGGCGGGCAACTGCTCGACCTGGCTAATCGTAGGAACCCCACTCGCCCGGGAGACGTTCTCCCACGGCACCCCGAGCGCATCACCGCAGGCGTACGCCGTGAGAGCGCCGGCGATGCGCTCACCAAGATCATAGACCTCTTCCGGGTAGAGGCGGTTCAGCAACCCATAACCCATGGCCAGCGCCGAGGACCGCGCCACTGACCCCTGTTCTATCGCCCGGCGTTGCTGTCCGCAGACGAGCGCGGCTCTGCTCAACGTGACCCTGGCGTGTGTCATGTCATAGCGGGTGCGTGAAGTGGTGAACGTTTCCCAGGCGGCCGTGACGAGTTCGTGCGCACGGCCGCCGTCACCGTCATGCAACAGAAGCTCAGCGCGTGTGTGCCATATCTTCGCACGCTCGAGGGTCTCGTCAATGCTGATCGCCAGCTGCTCAGCCTCGGTGAAATAGTTCTCAGCTTCGTCTCGGTCACCCGCGCCGAGCCGCGCTCTTCCCAGCGCATGGAGGCTTTGCAAGACGCCACGGGCGTCGGCAACCTCGCGCCGCAGCCGAAGGGCCATGCGATGATAATGCTCGGCCGCGGCCCAGTCCTGTTTCGTTTCGGCAATACATCCGACATTGGCGAGGATCGTGGTGTGGACCACCCGGTCACGATCAGCCTCGGGCACGCTCTCCAGGAGTTCTAGCGCATCACGAAACCGCGCTTCGGCTCCCTGGACATCACCGCCGAAGTATTCTGTCGCGGCGACGATGCCATAACAGCGGGCCCGCAGGTCGGCCGTGTCCGACGTGTCGGCTGACCCGAGAGCGGCATGTCCGTAACGCTGCGCCTCGCTGAAGTCACCAAGATACAACGCGATATCCGCCAGGCGGATGAGCACGTGTATCCGTTCAGCGGAGCGCTCGATGAGCGCCATCTCAGCCTCGGCCTGAGCAGCGTCGAAGTCTCCCCGCACGAACTGAAGCTCAGAACGAAGTAGGCGGACACGGCTGTCCTCGACCGGCAGAAGCTTAATCAACCGTTCGGCCTCGTTCCAGTCGCCTAACACGATCAGAACCCTGGCCAGGCGGGGCCCCAGCTCTTCTATGCTCACGTGGGGCCGTAGCTTCTGGTACAACATGAGCGCGGTGTGGTACATGCCGGCCCGCTCAGCCTGTGATGCCGCCCGGTAACCCGCCCGAACCATTCGATCACACTGATTGGCCTGTTCGAAGTGGAATGCGGCCGAGGTCATGCCCCCGTTGCGCTCGAACCACTCACCCGCGCGCCCGTGCAGGTAGCGCCGCTGGTTGGCGCCCATCTCCGCGTACACCTCGCGCTGCATGAGCGAGTGGACAAAGCTCACCTCCCCCCGCGGTCCCTCCCGCATCAGCCGAAGCTCACACGCCCTATTCAGCGCGGCTATAGCATCTTTGGTGTCAGCGTCCATGACGTAAGCGGTCGGGGCCAGCTCTTCGGACGTGTCCAAAATCACAGATGCGGCTCTCAGGAAATGCAGGGTCATGTCGTCCGCGCGGGCAAGCCGACGCCGCAGAATCGCGTCCGCCCGCGGCGGAACAACATCGGCTGCCAGACGTGGCTCCGGCGCCTGGGTGACGAGACTCAGCGCTTCCCGCAGAAAGAAGGGATTACCACCGCTTAGCCGGAAAAGACGGTCTACGATAGAATCGTCAACCTGCTCACCTAGAGCTGCCGTCTTGCGCACATACTCACCAACGTGCGCTCGCTCCAGCGGGACCACCGTCAGAGTCACATGCCCGATGGCTGTCCATTCAGCCATTAGATCGGCAAGCTGAGGATAGTCATCAAGCTGTTCCTCTCTAATGGTGGCCACCGCAAGCGCGGGTACGTGCTCCAGCTTGCGGAAGAGATAGTTCATGAAATACAACGTGTCCGGGTCCGCCGCGTGCAAGTCATCGACCAAGAGGAACAGCCCAACACCGCCAGTGGCGGCCCTGACCAAGACGCGCGACAGCTCTTCATAAACCCCCTTAAAGCCGCATGACTCGGTGAGCCTTTCGCCGATGGCGCCCAAGAACGCCCCAATGAACGGCACCGCATCGAGCAAGCGCGGCGCGGCGCGCGCTAACGTCCGCCTAATCTGGTCCGGAGTACGGCCCAAATAAGCCGCAAGCGCTTCCTTCAGAGCAAGCAAGGGTTCCGCGCCCCTACCCAAGCACCGCACCGGAATCAATATCAACCCACGCTTACGCGCCTCGGTTCCCGCCTCGGCAGCGAGGCGTGACTTTCCCACACCTGACTCGCCCAGAACCAGGACCACATGGCCTCTACGGGTTTCGGCTACCCGAGCGATGTGCTGGCGAAGCACGTCAAGCTCAAGCTCCCGACCAACCAATGGTTCTTGTGGGCTCTCGCCGCCCCCCTCGATCCCTTCGCCGTCACGATCATTGCGTAATGGCATCGCAAACCAACCTCCGCGCGGGGCTGACACCCACGCGCCTCACGATTGAGACGCCGGGGTCTGAACCCGCGATAGGAAGACCTTCCACACATCCAGGCTGAAGATCAGCACCCCACCATCCGAGTTCGTCGAGTCTCGCCCGGCGACCTCGCGACCGCGAGAATCCCGCAACCCTCCAACGCCAACCCTCTAGCGATGTCACCTCCACACACTGGCCGCCGTTGCTGTCGCTTCGCATGCTCTTACGCCACACCGCTCCCACGAAGCCTCCCGAGGGGCTCATGATCATGCTCTCTTCAGCCTGTCGCTGTCGAATGTTCATCCACGATGCGGAGAATCAACCGCCCGAGGCTACCTGACCGGTGCCTGGCCGCCCGTCGTAACCCATAGCCCCGAGTGTCACAGCGACGCCTGAGGTGATCCTTATACGGTGAGCCCCGCTTGCTTGGCGAGCTTGATGAGCTGCGGGTTGCTGCGTCGGTGCAGGGAGACCAGGCCCCGGAGCAACTTCCCGGGCCATCGAGGTCCGGGCCCAGGGCCGTCCCGGACCACCCGATCTTGTCTACCTCGGTGATGACCAGGCCCAGCTCCTCGCCCAGGGCTTTGAACCGCTTGTTGTGGGTAACGGCCCCTGCCGGGACGTGTCGCTGACCCCCGGACGTCGGCCAGACCGTGCGCGGCCTCGTGCCACCCAGCGACCAGCGCGGCGACCAGCTGCTCAGTAGTCGTCGGCGCGGCCGCGGCTTCCAGCGCGGCCTCGGCGGCCTCCTCCGCCGCGGTTTTGGCCTGCTCGCGTCGGCCACCTCGCGCCGCGACCGGCCAGCCGGCGAGCTAGCCGATCAACGCAACTGTGAGGATCGGCGTGTTCCACCCCAGGTCTCGATCAGAGTGTGAGGATCACCGGCGTGCCATCCCGGGCCATGGTCTGACCCGCAACGCAACTGGCGTGAATGCCTTGGGACTGATCTGTCGACTGTGGGCTGGGGGTGGTGCCTGCTGCCGCCGGACCGGGTGAGTATGTCCCGAGAGGGGCCTTGCCCTCACCAAGGCCGCTGCTCGGGCAGTGCTCAGCGGCCGGGCTACGGGCAACGCGAAGGCCGGACACCGCGATGAGGTGTGTCAGTCCCTCATTAAGGCGGGAGGAAGAAAACACGCGGTGACTACCAACAACCAGAGACTGGCACTGCCGCTGGCGTACCAGACCGACCACGCGCCACCGCCAACACGGCCTACCTCCGCTGCGGGTGCCCGGACTTTTCAGGCGCCACTGATGGAGCCCGACCCAGCGAGGAGGCAGACGGCATGACCGAGACGACTATGCCACCCTGGCAAGCCGCCCGGCTGGCCGTGCTGCTCGACGCGCTTTCCGGTGTGCCGCTGTCCG
>JAFAUB010000177.1 GCA_019243635.1 Pseudonocardiales bacterium | reverse complement strand
CGGTGTGGGAGGGGATCTGAGAACTTCTGTGGGGGCATGTCGTCTGCCTGCATCCACAAGAAGGAGACGCCCTCTACGTTACCTACTCGGTGATCGGCGCGCAACAGCGTTCCCAGCCGGCCTGGTCGACGTGCCGGGGGCGTGATGCGACTGGGTGTCAACGGGCGCGCACACGGTGGCTACCCTGCGGTCTGACGCGGATCGCGGCTGAACACCCCCGCTTCCCTGATGACGCGGTCCCGCGGCGCGACCGGCATGAACGCATCACCAGCGAGGAACTCCTCACCGGTGCCTTCCAGCCAGGCCATGACCCGCCCCACCCGGCGCAATCCTCCGCTCATGCCGCTGTCCGGGGCCAGCGCAGACCGTACCGAGCGGGTTGATGCGGGGAAGCCGGCTCCCCGACCCTCGCAAAGCGACATCACGGCGCGGCCACATCGCTCAGGGCGTGGGCTGCCCCGGCAGGACGTAGCCGAGCTTCAACAGCGCCTTGCGGAACTTCAGTTCCTGGTCGAGTGGAACGGCGAGATGGCGGTCGCCCAGGGGGCGGCACAGGCTACGAAGTGCGTGGTCGCGGGTGAGGAGCGCGGTCAGCGCGGGGTCGGCGCATTCGAGTACGCGGGCGTGGCCGAGGTCGGTCAGCTGCCTGGCACGATGGGTGACATCGCTGATGAGGGTCCTCAGCGAGCCGGGTAGCTCGTGGTCGGTCCGCTGGGTCAAGAAGGTGGCGAAGTCCTGGGGGTCGCGACCGGTGTTGATCGCGGCGAGCAGGCTCGTGGCGGAGATGGTCCAGACTCGGTCCGCGGTGTGTTCGGCGTAGGCGGACAGCAGAAGCTGATCGCCCGCGGAGAGGATGCCGGTGGCGACGACGTCGAGAGTGGGAAGGACCTTCAGCGGCTGGGTTTCCGCTTCGCCGGCGGGCGGCTGGTAGGCCTCGGTCAGGCCGAGGGCGTAGCGGCCCAGTGCGGTGAGTCGGATCGCTTGTAGGCCGTCGTAGCGGCTTAACGTATCCAGATCGTCACCGCCCCAGTTCTCCTGGAAGTCCTCCCGCGCCCCGCTGGGGTGGACGTAGTCGAGGTCGAGTAGTCCCAGTGTGCCGGCGTATTCGAACAGCACCGCCAGGGTGTAACGGCCTTCGAGGATCTCCCAGGCATGGAAGCCGTCGTAGCCCAGACTGCCGTACTGGGCGTCGAGGAGATAAAGTTTCCACAGTGCCCTCTCGCTGCGGGCGATGGTGGGGCTCATGTCGCCCCGTCGCATGGTGGTGAACAGGGCGTCCACACTGATCCACTCCTCGGGTGGGCAGCGGGCTAAGGCCGTGGCGACCGTCTGGCGGCGGGTCTTGGCCGAGGTGAGGACGTTACGGGCACGCTGGCCTTTGATCGCCTCGATCCGACTGAACTCGTCGATCACCGCGTGGGTCAGCCAGCGCCGCCACAGCCGGCTGATGACCTCAGCCGGCGGCTTGCGCAGCGCGGCGCGGCCCTGGGGGGTCAGTCGGAGCCGCCCGCCCTCGATCGTGGCGAGCCCACCGGCCTGGATCAGCAGCGGCCAGGAGAACGACGCGATCGGGTCGTCACGGTAGAAGTCGCGGTGCGCGAGATGCTCCTCGACGGTGCGGACGGTCGCCCCGGAGGGGCGGCTGGTTTTCTCGCTGCATCGCAACTCGCCCGCCGCGCACAGCTCCAGCACCGTGCGCAGGTTGAGCTGGGCTTCCTGTTCGGTGAGGCGTACCCGGTGCTCCCCGATGTCCCGCAACGGGCTCGCATCGCTCATCGTCCTTCACTCACCTCAGCCAGTGGCGGTATGCCTCGATCCACTCCGCGCTCTCAGGCGCAGATGACGGCAACGGCAGATCCAGGATCGGGACGCGCTGCCGCCACCGGCCACGAGCGCAGACCGCCACGATCTGGTCCTCATCAGCCAGGTCGATGCCCATGACGGTGACATCAACCCCCAACACACAAGTCGGAAACGGCATGGCGAGATGCTCGTCGAGCATGGTGTAGAAACCCGTGACGCACTCACTGTCGTTATAGCAGTCGACCGTGGCCGCGGTGACCATGGCGTCCAGCGACTCGCGAGGTGATGACCGCACCGCGCCGAGAGTAGCGGGCCACCGGGTCAGCCCTCCCTCCCAGGCGACCACTCCCCCCCGACGGTCTCCACCCGCGTGAACACGAGTTGGGTCGCCTCAGGCTCGACATCCAGCGGGGGACGATGCCAGCCAACACGCCGACACCCCTCTCGCTGACCGCCGACTCATTGTGAGCCACCACGTCACAGAACGCGAATTCGTCGGACCTCAGATGGGGATGGAAATGCTCGCCACGGCCGTCGCCGGAGGGAGACCTCCCTGACTACGGCGACCCTCGCGACGATCACTCGGGCGACGGTGGATGTCGAGCGGAACCGCTCGCTCGTCGGCCTTAGCTCCAGTCAGCGCGAGCCAATGAGCAGGGGCGCGCAGGGTGGCGAGCAGGCGCAAGCGCAGTCCCCAGAAGTAGCGGGAGTGGCTGGCGCGCGACCACGTCGTGGTGCTGCGCGAGGAGGAACCCGACCTGCTCGGCATCGGGGTCGAACCGGCCATCGCGATCGGGCAACGCGCGCTGCTGGTGCGGACTCCGCACGGCAACGTGCTGTGGGACTGCATCTCGATGCTCGACGACACCGCCCGGCACCAGATCACCGAACTCGGCGGGGTCACCGCGATCTGCATGTCTCGCGTAGGACGCCGCGGTGCACCAGCCCGATGACGGCCGAGGCCGCAGCGCTGATCTGGGCGGGTACGAGGTGAGCGACCCCGCCTAGGCTAAGACCTGCTAGATGCCGGGTGCCGTGCCACGCCGCATCGCCGGACAGTGCTTGGTCCTGGCCGCTGGCGTTGCCGAGCACGATCAAACGGCCGAAGGGAGCGAGTCGCTCGTAGGCCTGGGCGCGGAGCTGGCCGCCCACCGGATCAATGACCACGTCAACACCGCGACCATTGGTGATCTCGGTTAGTGCCGTGCTCAGCTGCGATCCGAGGATAATGTCCGTGTACTCCGCAGGGATGAAGCGACGCTTGACGTCGCTGCCGGCAACGCCAATCACCCACCGGGCCGGGTGGATTGCGGCAAGCTGGCTGGCGGTGCCTCCGAGGCCGCCACTGGTGCCGAGCACCACGACGTCGTCGCTGGTCTGGAGCCGAGCTAGGTTATGCAGCGCGATCCAGGCGGTGACACCGTTGACCAACACGGCAGCCGCACGAGCCAGGTCGGCTCCCTCGGGCACGGCGGTCACCATCCCGGTGCGAGCCACCGCGACCTCGGCGTACCCGCTTGGGCTGCCTTGTTTTTTCCGGACAGGCTGATTAATTGCTACCTCATGCTGCGGACTGCCGGTTCAGGTACTCGTCGTAGACCTCTTGCGGGGTCTGGTAGCCGAGTGCCGAGTGCAGACGTTGACTATTATAACGGAATTCGATG
>JAFAUB010000167.1 GCA_019243635.1 Pseudonocardiales bacterium | reverse complement strand
TCGGGCGAGATGCCTCAATCACCAGTCGAACGGCTTCGTCCCGAAACTCGAGACTGAACTTCCGATACTTCCGAGACATTTTCGATGGCGCCTTTCGGATACAACCCTATCGGGTCGTGGTCCGAGAACCTCGGGGCACCCCAGTCGACGGTTCGACCCCGTCCCTGGCCACCACCTCTGACCAGCGGAGATGCTCGGCGTGAGATAATGTCAGTTGCCCGTGGTCTCATCTCTGGTCTCATCTACGGCCCCGAGCGACCCTCAACGGGAAGGGTGACATCCCGGCGAAGCTCGGAGTCAGGCGCCAGCGACCGCCCGGGGGATTCACCTGGCCAACAAGGTCGTAAGGGCCGCGACGGTCATACACGTAGGCCTAACGGGGCTGCGCCCCAGCCCGACGAGACATACCCCTCGTCAGCTTCCGGTTTTCGGGCAGGCTCACGCAGGGACCTGCGGTCAGAGGGACCGACCGCCGCCACCCGCTACGCCTAGATGTGTTGACCATGACGCGAAGTGCGTATGTGCAGGTCAGGTGCGCTGTCGTTGCGCTGTGGTGCGAGCGCCATCCACACTACGCCCGTCAGATCTGACCCACGAGCACCAACTTGACTCGATCTTACCGACTTTGCCGGACCTAGCCTTCCGGACCTAGCCTTCTAGCTAGGACGGGCGCGGAACCGCAGCCAGTTGGTCTTGCAGTGTGGCGTGCCGGAACTGGTAGACAGCGCCGACGGTGCGCAGGATGTCTCGTTCCCTGGCGTCTTCGAGGAAGGGTATGAGGCGGACGGCGGGCACTTGGCGGGCAAGCTGTAGTTGGAACCAGGCCAGAGTGATCCGCCAAGTCTGGGCGCCGACGAGCCCGCTCACGAGCCCGATCACGGGCCCGAACACGAGCCCGACCGCAAGCCCGCCTAACACGGGACCGATCACGAGCCCGAACACGAGCCCGACCGCAAGCCCTGACAGTCGGTCATTACGCCAAGCCTGGCGCGGACCCACAGGCAGGCCTGGTGCAGTGCCGGGTTCGGTGAGAACATCCGCGAGCCCGCCCGCGAGCCCGGCCGCGAGCCCACCCAAGAGCCCGGACACGAGCTTGAGCACGAGCCCCATCACGAGCCCGCCCATGAGCCCGACCACGAGCCCGCTCACGAGCGCGCGTCTAAGAGTTCGGCGCGAGATTGCGGCACGCCAATTCGCGATCCTGAGCCGTCGGGGCTCGCTTCTCCAGAACTCGTCCGTGCGCCCGACCCTGAGTTCGCCCACGAGCCCGACTACGCCCCCGACCACGAGCCCGACCGCGAACCAGAGGCCGCCCGCGCGCCCGAAAAAGAAGCCGCCCGTGAGCCCGAACATGAGTACGGTGGCGACTACGCGGGGAGCAGTCGGGGCCCAGCGGGGGATGTGCCACCAGGCGAGGTCTCGGTCCTTGCCCATCTTTCGGGCGATGAAGCTCAGCGTCTGGCGGGCCTGCGCTTCGGTGTAGCGGGGCGCTGGCCTACCCGGCCGAGGGGTGTATGCGGCAGGCAGGACCCGGGCGATGAGATCCCGCTCGATGGCGTCGGCGGTGCGGTACCGGGTGGGGTCGAGTAGTTCGCGGATGTCGTCGCCAGCCTGGTAGGTGTCGCGGAGCAGGGTGAGTGTCAGCGGGGTAGACAGCCCGCGCGCCAGTACACCATCGGGACGCTCGCCCAGGCGGGTGAGCAGGTCTGCCCACCCCTCCGGGGGTGGATCGGTGCGGGCTCGTTGCAGGTAGTCGGCGGCGTCCGGGGCGGTGACGTCGTGCAGGTGCACCGCAATGGCCCCGGTCAGCCACGTCTCAGAGGCTGCCTGGACCATTTCCCGGCTGCGAGTGAGCACCACAACGCGGAAAGGAGCGTCGCTGAGAGCCTGCAGCGCGGCCGGGCGCAGTGCGGTGTCCATCTCGTCGAGCCCATCAAGTATGAGCGTGACCTTGTCCCGCGCCGTGACCAGCGCGGCGGCTTCGGCGCGGCCACCACGGTGAGCGAACAGTGGGTAGATCGCGGTGAGCTGGTCACGCAACCAGTCCCGCACCGAGCAGATGTTCGGATCCCAGCCGTGCACGGTGAGCAGCACCGGCACCGGAACCCGAGCCCGCTGCGTGTCATCGAGGCGGTCGCGGTGGGCCAGCGCGTCGAGCAGGAGCAGGATCGCGGTCCCACTCTTGCCCGCCCCCGGTGCGCCGACCACGATGACCCGGCCGGAAGCCAGACCCGCGTACACGTGATGCAACTCGTCGCGGCCGCCACCAGCGTGCAGGTCTGCCTCAGTGATTCTGGCCTGCTGGGGCAGCGGCGGGAACGCTGGTGCACCGACCGCGACCGCTACTGCTCCCGTCACGGCCAGGCCGCTGAGCGACCAGCGAAGGGGGATCGGCGCGGGTGTCACCAACCGCCGCTCGATAGCCGCCTGCCGCCACTGCCCCTCCACCGCCTCGGCCAGTAGCGCGGCCAGGGTGTCCACCGGACGGGTAGGTGGACGGCGACCCAGCGCCATCAACCGTGGGATGGCAGCGATGAGGACACCGGCGAGGGCCACCATGAATCCTGGGAGAATGAGGGCATCACGGCGCTCAGCCGTCGGCAGACGGTAAGCCCACCCGATCCACACGAGGGCGCCGCTCACCAGCGATAGGCCCGCGATGAAAGGCGCCCGGTCCCGTGCCCACCTGCCCATGACCGGGAAGTCTGACAGATCGTGAACCGACCAGCGCCCCATCTCCATACCGTCCATCTTGTCAGTCCGAAAAGGACAGATCAGAGGCATGCGACGATCGTCCGAGATCATGGGAGCGCCCTATCTTCGTTGCGGGGACCGCTATCGCCATCGCTGGTCTCGTCTGGCGCCCAGAGCAGGCCTTCGACCTGGTGAGCGATGTCGCGCCGGAGGTCGGGTGTGAGGTGCTGGTAGCGCGTGGTCATGGTGTTGTTGGACCAGCCCATGATGCCCATGACGGCTCGCTGGCTGACCCCGAGGACGAGCAGCATGGTCGCAGCGGTATGCCTGGCGTCGTGGAGCCGGGCTTCTCGGACGCTGGCCTCTTCGAGTAGCTGTGCCCACTCGCGGTTGTCCGCTCGGGGGTCGACGGGTCGCCCGCTCCCACTGCCGGCCCTTCACACCGCCGCTGGCGGCGATGTGTTCGAGCAGGTCGTGGGAGAACCCGGCCCCGTCCAGACGCACCAGCACCCGGCGGCGGTAGCGGCTGGGCAGCAGGGAGACCGCCAGATCCAGCAGGGCGATGTTGTCCTTCGCGCAGTTCGACGTCGCACCACCGGGGCGGGGGTCGATCGCCAGCATGTCATCGGTGTTGTCACAGGTCGCCAGGTTGGGGCAGAACCCGACCCCACCTTTGTAGGTGGGCTGCGCGTTCTCCTTCTCCGAGGCGGCGAACACGATGGAGGCGTCCAGGTCCACCACCGTGACCCCGGTCAGCTCCCGCCCGGCGACCCTCAGCCACGGGAACCCTTGCGGGCGGACGGCCAGCAGGGCCCACCAGTGCCGCCGGAACGAGGTCACCGCCGCGTTCAACCGGCTCAGCTGCAGCTCACCGGCCTCCGACAGGGCCCGCCACACCGTCGGAGTGGAGGGCACCGGCCCAATCACCGGGGCCAGGTGCCGCAACCCCTGGAAGTCGCTGATCGCCTCACCACCCAGGATCTGAGTCAGAGCCAGGTCGATCAGGACCTGACCCCGGTCATGGACCGGGTCGAACCCCCGCCGCGCCATCGCCGCCGACAACCCCGCCCGCAGCCCGCTCCGCCAACAGCCGCAACGGCAACGCCCCGGTGAACCCGACCAGCCGATCATCATCACCGACAAGTTCCAGCCCATCTGCCCATGAAGTACCTTGCACGGAAGAGGTGCACCCGCCTCAGTCAGATTACGATCTTCGAGAAATCGCATTCTGACTGGTATTGGCCGACCCACGGGCGACGAGCTCCACACAGGCTGCGTGCGCGCACTGGCTGATCCCGGGTCGGCCGGGGTGGAACTCATAGTAGTCGAGCATCGCGATCTTGACCGGAGTCGTGTCCCGACGCTTGGTACGGGGCGGCAGCTTCACGACCCACTGTACGCAGTCGATTGCCCCGAAGGCGAAACAGAAGTCCTCCACCTGGTAGTCGGACTGCTCCACCCGCGTGGTGCCCGTCAGCGCGCCGGACATCGCCGAGTGGATCTTTTGGCGGACGCCTGCGTCGCGCTGGAGCATGTCGGCGATGTCGATGTGGGTCCACTCCGCCCCGGTGCCGGAGAGGAAGTGTTGGTAGACCGCCGGCGCGAGTGGTCCCGCGTGTGCGAGGAGGAGCTTGGCAGCTTCTGCGGCGACGTTGGGCGGCCCGAAAGCGCACGCGCAGTCGACGCCGCCCTTCAGGTCGGCGTCTGACGTCGGTGCCTTACCGCCGAGCAACTCGTCCAACCCCCTCCACAGGGTCGAACCGCATGAGTCCTTATAGCCCGCCTGCAGCTCGTCCCACGGTTTGGATGGCTTGAGGTCGTCCTGGACGGGGATGCACGCGCCGAGCTTCGGCACGCTCCGCTTGGCCACGGGTTTCGCCCCCGGGACCCGCTTGCGCTGAACGGACGCGTACTGCAGCGCAACGTCGCGCTCGGGCTGCGTGGTGGCCGCGCGCCGCAGCGGTGGGGCGACAGCCGGCGCGTCCGTCGTCACGCTGAGTTCGTCCACGCCCTCAAACCGACTCCGTTGGCGGTCGGCCGGATGTGGATCGGCAGCACACCCGCACCCAGCATGCTGCTCCCCGCCGCACCGCTGCAGGGACCGAATGAGTCCGGCCACGGCCTGGTTGCCCGCCGTCTGCTGTAGCGCCAACAGCAGGTTCGGAGTCGTCGCCGACCGGACGGCCGGTGCGACCGGGTGGGCAGGCCGGTCATGCTCGACGGATTCCGACGCATGGCACTCCGATGATCAGGATGCGTGGACCTCGCCTCCATCCTCGTCGTATCCGGGGTGACGTGTCGTGCCCGATAGGGCAGCCGCAGAGGCGGACATGGCTCCACACACAGGCACGGACGTCGTCCCCGGCTCATACAAGATCCGCGGATCGACCGGCAACTTCCCCAATGACCATGGTGAGGTGGCGCCAGGCAGGGCTACCGATGGATTCTGCTCGGGTGTTCCCTGCGGGCTTACTTCGGCTCGTTCCCCCCGCTTGCTTCGCCACTTCACTGTGCCATCGTTCACGACGACGATGGCACCAGTCGCCCGGGCGGTGCCGAGAATAGTCGGATGGTTGTCTAGCGTGCACCTCAAGCATGAGTCTATGGCTGCTTAATCACGGTCGACAGCCAATCTTGGCTCGTCCCCACAAGTGTCCGTTCCTACGGGGAACCACGAGCAAGTGCGGACAGAATCTTACTGACCGCCCATAACAATGCTCTCAGTTCAAGGAGCGTTAAGGTCTGGACCCTTGCACGGCGGGGCTCGGGCCCGGTGTCTCGTGCCACACGCGTGCCACAAGAGAGGGTCAGCAACGGTCAAGTGGGGTCACCCCTGACCACAGCTGCCCGCAGGTCAAGGCCTGGACCAGGCAACCCGATAGGCTTCCCAAGCTCTAGACGCGGGTCTGATTCCCCGTCACCCGCTCCACGATAAAGGCCCAGGTCAGAAGCGGTGTTCTGTAAACTTGGGCGTTTATCAATGATGGGGACCATTTCCGGCGTGCTGTCTGCGTGCTGTTAGTCAGCGCGTACTTAACCGGTCGGGGGAAGCATGAGGTTGCGCCGTTCCTCGGCAGTCATGTCCCGGGAGACGCGGCGGTGGGCATTAGTCACAAGATCCTTGATGCTGATCGTCGCATCCCAGACTCGGCAGGTTCCGTCCCGGGAAGCAGAGGCGACTCGTGTGCCGTCCGGAGACCACGACACGCTTTCGACTCCCTTGGCATGAGCGCCGACCATGATGATCTCAGTGCCGGATTCGGCGTCCCAAATCCGAACCGTTCGATCAGTTGACCCCGTGGCCAGTCGCCGGCCGTCTGGCGACCATGCCACCCCCGGAACCCCGCCGTCGTGGCCGTGCAGCACGGTGGGGTCGCTGTCGCTGTCGGTGTCCCAGATCCGGATGGTCCGGTCGCGGGACGAGGTGGCCAGCCGTCGGCCATCTGGCGACCACGCCACCTCCCAAACCCAATCGCCGTGGCCGTACAGCACGGTCAGCTCCGCGCCACTGTCGGCCTCCCAGATGCGGACGGTCCGGTCGGTTGAGCCGGTGGCGAGATGGTGTCTATCCGGTGACCACGCCACCCCCCAAATCTCATCGTCGTGGCCACGCAGTACCGTGAGCTCCCTGCCGTTGTCGGCGTCCAAGATCCGGACTGTGCGGTCACGCGTCCCGGTAGCCAGCTTCCGACCGTCCGGTGACCACGCCACCGCCCGAACTGCACCGTCATGGCCGTCCAGTACCGCTAGCTCGTTGCCATCGTCGGCGTCCCAGATGCGGGTGGTCCAGTCGCTCGACGCGGTAGCCAGCCGCCGACCATCCGGTGACCACGCCACCCGCCGAACCCCATCCTCATGGCCGCGCAGCACCACTAGCTCGCCGCCGCCACCGTCCCAGATCCGGGCTGTTCGGTCATGCGATGCGGTGGCGAGCCGCAGTCCGTCCGGTGCCCACGCCACCCCCTCGAGCGAACTTGTGTGGCCGTGCAGCATCGCGATTTCGGTGCTACCACGGGTGTCCCAGATCCGGGCCGTCCTGTCATTCGACGCGGTGGCTAGCCGCCGTCCGTCCGGTGCCCACGCCACCCCCCGAACCCAGCCCGTGTGACCGCGCAGCGTCACGAGCTCGCTGCCGCTGTCGGCGTCCCAGATCCGGGCCGTCCAGTCGATCGACGCGGTAGCGAGACGCTGCCCGTGCGGCGACCATGCCATCCCCCGCACCTCGTCGTCGTGGCCGCGCAACACCACGAGCTCGCGGCCGTTGTCTGGGTTCCAGATCCGGATCGTCCGATATTGCGACCCGGCCAGTTGACGACCGTCGGGCGACCACGCCACCTCCTAGAACCCAGCCCTCGTGGCCGTACAGCACGGTGAGCTCAGCGCCGCTATCGCCGTCCCAAATTCGGACCGTCCGGTCGTGCGACCCGGTGGCCAGTCGTCGACCGTCGGGCGACCACGACACCCCCCGAACTTCGTTCTTGTGGCCGTACAACATCAGAAGTTCCCTCCCAGCCTCCGCATCCCAGATCCGGACGGTGCGGTCGCGTGAGCCGGTGGCCAGTCGTCGACCGTCGGGTGACCAGGCCAGCCCCCAAACCTCATCGCCGTGGCCACGCAGCACGTCGAGCTGGTTGCCGGTATCGGCGTTCCAGATCCGGACGGTCCGATCATCCGAAGTGGTGGCCAGTTTCGTACCGTCGGGTGACCACGCCACTCCCTGATGCGGCGGCCTCGTGGCTATCCGAGCCCAACGGCGGAGAGCAGTTGGCGTATGCGCTGCTGGGCGCGGCGTGCACGGCCGAGGTCACCACCGAGCAGGTGTACCTGGCGCTCATCACACCACCAAACAATCCTTGGCTCGGCGATCACCTCGTAATCTTGGCCGGTGTCGCATCCGCCGGGAATCGAACGGCACCGCGCCATGTCACAGCTATCCATTCCTCATGACGGCGCTAGCGGGCCGGGGCCAAGACCGGGTGGAACTAGTGCGGCGTGCAACTGGTCGGCCTTAGCCCGCCAGCCGCGGTCCTGGCCGTCAAGCTGGTCGAGGTGGGCGTGTGCGTGTAAGGCCTTCAGTTCTTGCCAGGGCAGCCGGTGGGCGCGGGTGGCCAGCCGCAGAGCGTGCTCGGCGTCATCCCGAGCTCGCTCTAGCTGGTCGCGGTCTCCGGTACCGGCGAACCTGTCGCCGCGGACCAGTGCACGGGTCGCGAGTGCTCGGGCATGGGCAGGTACCAGCCCGCGCGGCCCTGCGGCGGTGACGGCCTCGGCGCAGAGCCGCTCCGCATCGTCCAACTCCCCAATGCGGCGGCGGTGCTCGGCGAGATCGGGCAATGTGTCGGCCCATTCCACCAAGTAATCGCCGTCCCGAAAGAATTCTGCGGCAGTGACCAGATGGAGTCCGGCGGAGTCGAGGTCACCGTCGATAAGTTCACAGCGGCCTCGCTCCCGCGCGCACCGTGTACTGCTAGCGCGCCATCCGTGCAAGTCGCAAATTTCCTCGTTTCGCTTCATGAGGCGGTAAGCGGCCAGTACCCGGCCGGTGCGGGCAAGCAGAGCCGCCCAGGTGGTTCCGTAGAGCGAACAGAGGTGGCGGCCATAGGTGTCGGCATGGATCGCGTCCGCGGCGGTGTAGTGGTCATCGGCTAAGAGGGTCGCGCCGGCGAGGTCATTTGCCCAGCCCAGGTGTGCGCGAGAAAATGCAAGCTGCTCCTGGTCGTTAGTGGCAGCGGCGGCTTCGTGCGCTTGGGTCGCCGCCTGAATGCTCGCGTCGGTGTCACCAAGGTGGACCGCAAGTACGGCGA
Source organism: Pseudonocardiales bacterium (assembly GCA_019243635.1). Taxonomy (GTDB): domain Bacteria; phylum Actinomycetota; class Actinomycetes; order Mycobacteriales; family Pseudonocardiaceae. The sequence continues at coordinate 4,468 of JAFAUB010000167.1, read as the reverse complement.
AATTCCGGAGGCCTATCGACAGGTTTCTAGTGTCGCGATGGCGTAAGTCTTCCCCCGCCGCCGCGTTGAGGTACTTGGCGGCGAAGCTCGGATCGCCCATGAGCATGCTCATGAATCCCACCGCGTTGAGGTAGTACGCGAACGACCGGGCGCCAAGCTTATTTTGGCAGGTCGCTTGACGAGGTGATGTCCCAACGAAGGCCATAGCACATCGCTGGCCCAGTTGTGCCGCTGGCAAGTCCTTTAGGACTTTACCTCCGAGTCGAGCATGGTAGAGACGATTTGCCGCATCCCACTGGTTCGCGTCTAGGAGTAATTCGACCATCTCGACAACTCGCAGAGCCTGATCACGGGTGGCGGCGCCGCCGCCCGGCAGATCGGTTAGCGTGGTATCGGCCGCGAGCTCGGCCAAGTCGCCGGTGAGCACAAACGGGCGGAAGGCATCGCGTACCAACGGGTGCGCCGAAAGCGTCCCGTCAGGATGCCAGCTGAGTAATCCGGAAAGCCGCACCCGAGCGGCCGTCTCGACTCGGGCCGGGGTCCAGACGGACAGCTGAGCACCTACCGAATCGTGGCCGCCCAGCGTGAGGATGTCCGCGATGGGCACCGGCCGCTGAAACAGGGCGACAAGCGCGACCAACGCGCGCTCCGCGTCATCCAACAGGTCGGCGTAGAACCGCAGTACCTTGCCCACTCGGGCGTCAGTGCGCCCGGCGTCCAACAACTCTCTCCGCAGTGCCTGCAGGTCGCCAGCGGGTGGCCGGTCAGCCAGCGCGCCAGCCAACACTCCGACGGCAAGCGCATGCCCATCCATCGCCTGCACCAGCTCCAGTCGCTCACTCTCGGGGAGCCAGCCTCCTCCAGCGGCGGCGAGCATGGTGGCGCCCTCCTCGGCGGTGAACGGGGGAACGTCCATCATTCGGGCAGTGCCACCGTCGAATTGCTCCAGATCTGCGAATGGAAAGCGACTGGTCAGCACCAGTAGCCCGGCGTGCTCGCACTGGCATGCCCCAGTGAGCACCGCGCGCAACGTCCCATCTAGTAAGCGCCCGAACTGGCCGCCAGCTGGCCCCTCCTGGGTGACCTCCAGCCCGTCCAGCACTAGGACTAGCGGCAGCACGCGTAGCACAGCCAGCACACGAACGGCGAGTGGACCCTCCACTGAATGGAGCCGAAACTTGCGCGCGACCCAGAACAGCAGTCCGGCACCCCACTCTTCCACCGAATTACGCTGGTAGAAATTCCAGGCGAATACCCCGCGGACTGCCGGTCGCTGCCGTGCGCCACCGCGCCTCGCCAGCCATTCGGTGACCAGTGCGGTCTTCCCAGCCCCACCCCAGGCCGTCACCCCCACCAATCGCACTTCTGGATCCCGCGCCCACCGCGTGAGGCGAGCCAGTTCCTCCACCCGCCCTGTGAAGTGGCGGATCCGCTCTGGCCCATGCACCCACCGCTCCACTAACGTGGATCTCTCAACCTTATCGTCCCCATACAGAGTCGCCTCCACCGGGATTTCTGAGACCGGCGGATACCGCGGATCGGTGAGCTCCGCCAGCAGCAGGCCGAGCGCGCTGTGATCCTGCTCAGGCGCGGGGTAAAGCACCACACGACAGCCGAACTGAATCTCAATCATCAAGCGCACCGTGCCCGGATCTGGCCCCGCTGCCGGATCCCAAGACAACACCGCTACGTGCCGGGCCGCAGGCCGGTTGGTGAGCCGAGTAATGGAGTGGTCACCGATCTCCTGCAGCACGGTCTCAATTCGCCGGTCGGTGAAACTGAATCCAATCCACACCACTCGTCGGGTGTCCAGCAACTGACCTAGGACGGCGCCGAGCCTGTCCCTGTAGGCTCGCCGGTACTCAGTGGTTGCCAGCACGATCGATTCCGGGCGGTTGTGGTGGCCGTGCGCAAACAGCACCGGCAGCGCGTCGTCCGCAAAGACCGTGCCCTGGCGCCACCGAATCAGCAGATCGCAGTCGTCCCACGACGCGAACCCGGTCGCCGAGGCGTGGACCCGCACCGCCATCCGGGCATTTGCGATGCCCGGGTCGTAGTTGGTCGTGACAACCCCTGCGAAGTTGCACCGCGCTACAAGCTCCTGGGCGTGCGTCCAGGAGCGCTGCGTCGACGGGTCCTTCCGCGGTGCGAATAGCTTGCGCAGCGTCTCCTGGTAGTCCCCAGTACCCACGCGCTCGCGCACAATGTCGACCACCGCATTCGGGTTGCCCGTTGCGAGCACGCGGCAGGCACGCGCTTCTTCCTCGGTGAGGCGATCGGCGGCAGTGTCGATGAGCTCGGAGATCACCTCTGCCCACAACGGGTACAGCGGAGCCGACACCCCAGCACCGAGGAACGCCAGGCCCTGCCCCTCCGCGAGGATCTCACGCAGCAGCGCCCGACCAGGGCCGTTAACTTTCACAAGCTCAGCACGCTGGTCATCAGCCAGCTCGTCGAGGTAGTGCTGCGCCACCGGCCGGGCCTCGTCCGACATCTCCCGCCCCACTGTGCCTAACATGTGGTCCCCGACCCTGCGCACATAGGATGCAGGAAAACAAGCTTCCCTACAACTCAAGCTTCCCTACCAGCTCAAGCTTCCCTATCAGCTCCGAACTGGGCCGCCACCACGATCTTGGGCTCGCCACGCTCGACCGCCAGCACCGCACGGTAGCGCTGCTCGACAACGGACAAGTCCACCAGAGCCAATCCCGACCCCCCATCACCGTCCACATCAGACGGCGATAGGAAAGCCGATCAGGCCCAACGTCAAGCATCAGGCGGGACTAAACAACACTGCCCGGCACGCGGTCGTGAGGAGTTTCCTTTCTCTAGTGAGGCTGCGCCTCGGACCGCCGAGTCTGTGGGCACCCCAAGTGGTCCCTGCGGCTTCCTGAGCGCAAGCTCCCGCAGGGACTCCGGTCTGGGGTGGCTGACCGTCGCCATCCGCTGCGCCGAGTCGGGCGACCTAAGCCTGAGTCGCCGTCGTTGTGCCACCCATCGTGGCTGGTCAGGCGGTCGAAACGCCTGTGTGGGAGCGGACGAGTAGAACGCTACGCCCGAGCAATAGTCAAGACCTGTGGATGAAGATCTTTTAGGCGGCTTCGGGTTGGTGGTCTTCATCGGGCCGTTCGACGAGCTTGCCGGCCTCGAAGAGGGCGCCGGCGCGGACCAGCGCGACCAGGTGTGGTGCGTTGACCGTGCGCCAGCGGGCTTGCGCGGCCTCGATGAGCTTGAATGCCATCGCCAGCCCCGCGGCGCGCGAGCCCGGACCTCGGGTGATCTTGGTTCGGTGCCTGACCGTCGCGAAAGTGCTCTCGATGGGGTTGGTCGTGCGGAGATGGAATCCAGTGCTCGGCGGGGTAGTCGTAGAACGCGAGCAGCGCGTCGAGGTCGTCGGTGAGCTTCGCGACGGCCTTGGGGAACTTCGCCCCGTAGGCGGTCTTGAAGCTGCTCACGGCGGCGAGAGCGTGCTTCTTGTCCTCGGCGTTCCAGATCTCGGCGAGCGCTTTCTTGGCGCCGGGGTGTGCGGACTTGGGCAGCGCCCCGAGAATGTTTGCGATCTTGTGGAACCAACAGCGTTGGGCTCTGGTCTGGGGAAACACCTCGCGTAGCGCGCCCCAGAACCCGAGCGCGCCGTCCCCGATCGCCAGCACCGGGGCGCGCATCCCGCGCCGGGCGCAGTCGCGAAGCAGATCCGCCCAGGACTCGGTGGACTCCCGGTAGCCGTCGGTCAGCGCGACGAACTCCTTGCGCCCGTCGGCGCGCACACCGATCATGACCAGCAGACACAACTTGTGTTCTTCTAGGCGGATGTTGACGTGGATCCCGTCGGCCCACAGGTAGACGTAGTCCACCTCGGACAGATCCCGCTGGGAGAAGGCGCGCTGCTCGGCCTTCCAGGTCTCGGTCATCTTCGTGATCACCGATGCCGACAGCCCCGCCGAGGAGCCCAGGAACTGGCCCAGCGCGGGCCCGAAGTCCCCGCTCGAGAGCCCATGCAGGTACAGCAACGGCAACACTTCGTTCTCGGCCTGAAGCGCCTCGGCCAGCATCCGGCGGGCACCATCACGCACGATCTGGTCAATCACCGACACCCAGGGCGATAGGCAAAGTCGTGTCTGATTGACCTTCTCTTGATCATGATGGTTGGCTGAGGATGGTGAGGACTCGGGTGGGTTGCGTGGGGCCCACCGGAGGCTGGATGCGATGTTGGTGTGGCCGGCGGTGCGGAGGGCGCCTATTGCCAGGTTGCGGAGGCCGGCGAGGATTTGGGGGGTGGAGCCGGTGCGGAGTTGGGATCGGTCTTCGTCGTAGGTGACGTCGTGATCTGCCCCGCGTTTTTCGGACCGTCGGATTGTGTGCTTCTTACGCTGCTTCCTGCGAGTCTACCCACTCTTTAAGGACCTCTTGCGGTGTCCTGTAGTCGAGACCGGAGTGGAGCCTGTTGGAATTGTACCAGAATTCGATG
>JAFAUB010000013.1 GCA_019243635.1 Pseudonocardiales bacterium | reverse complement strand
CTCGATGGCTACCACCCGCCCGCCTGAGGCATCCATTCCCCGACACGCGGTTCGACGCCAGAACCCAAGGCAGGAGCCCAGTGCGGTAATTCCGCACGCTGGGATCTGCGCGGGGGGCCGCCGGCAACGGCGGTCCCTACCGCGATCCCCGCCCGCTGTGGACGTTTTTTCCGGGAAACCCTGATAACTCTAGCGCTGACACCTCCCCGAAGGTCGTCAGTTTTCAGTGGTGTCCCGACGACATCGACCTGGCGTTCCGCCCATACTGCCATCCGATGGGACCGCCATCTGGGACACAGAGTGTCCTCCGCCACCTCGAGCCTACCCTCAATTCGACAAGAAAGACAAGCATGGCGACCAAGACCTATATCGGCGAAACGACGCCACCGGTATGTCTGGACGCACTCGCCGAAGGCACCCGTACTGGCATTACGCGTCGAAAAGTCTACGGAAGCATGTTCGAGATCATTCGACCGCACTGGAACCACCGCCTTTTTTTCGGCGGTCAACTAGTATCACAGACAGCTTCCTGGACCCAAAAGGTCGCCCAGATGTGGTTTGTGCTCAGCGTCAGCAACTCTGGCAGTGCCCTCGGGGTTCTCATCGTCTGCCAGTCAGCCCCCTATGCGATCTTCGGATTCTTCGGTAAAACGATTGGCGGTCGTCTCGACAGCTATAGGACGCTCATCGTGACACAGGCCATGATGATGCTCTGCGCGGGGGTCTTGACGGCACTCACGTTCAGCGGTTCCCTCACCGTGTGGGTGGTTGACACCATCGCCGCGATCCAGGGTGTGACCATGATCGTGGACACGCCGGTCCGACAGGCGTTCGTCACCCAGATGGTGGGCCGAGAACATCTGTCCGACGCGATCGCACTCAATGTCAGCCTGGGCAACATCGCCCAAACTATCGGCCCCGCGCTGGGTGCCGTGGCCATCATCGGCATGGGGCTGAAGGTCGGCTCTCTGGCGAACGCCCTGGGCTTTGTGACCATGCTGGCCGGTCTGCTGCTGATGCGAACAAAAGAGCTACATCGACCTGGACCCCCAGCCGGGGTCGAGGCGCGGGTGGGGGAAATCCTGCAAGGCGCGATCGAAGGGCTGCGTCTGACCTGGGGAAAACGGCAGATGACGTCGATCATGGTCATGGTGTTCGTGGTGGAGACTTTCGGCATCAGCTTCAACGTGACACTTCCCCTCGTCGCGCACAACACGTTGCACGGGAATCCAGAGATCCTGGGGGTACTTTTCGCCTGCTACAGCACGGGCTGGCTTGTCGGTACGCTGTACGTGGCAACTCGCGGTTGGGCGAGCTGGGCGGTGCTTCTTGGCGCTTGCGGCGTTCTCGGAGCGTTCGAGCTGCTCCTCGCCCTTCAGGGGACGGTCGCCGGTTGCGCGGTCATGCTGGTATGCATCGGCGCCGCCTTCTCATGTTTTACATATAATGCCAGCTCGACGTTGCGGCTTCGCATGTCCGAGCCGCTTTGCGCCCGAATGCGGTCACTCTACTCATACAGCTGGGTGGGCGCCGCACCGTTGGGCGGGCTACTGGCCGCCTGGTTGAGTGACCGCGGTGGGCCCGCTCTCGTGTTCGCGGTCGGCGGTGTTGCCATGGCCGCGAGTGCGGCCATGGCAACACTCGGACGGGGCCGCGCGGGCGCGGTGTAGCAGGGCGGAGATGACTGTGTGCTGATCTTTGTGCCGCCACGGTCCTGGCACGATGCGGGCAGGCCACCTGAGCCGCCACCGCGCCGATCTGCGGCCGTGCCCGGCTGTCTACTGTCGGCCATCGCGCTGTTAACCCGCGCCAGCGGTCTTCCCCAGCTGCCCCGTTCTCCGCGACGGAAGGTGCGCTGAGTTCAGCTAGCCCGGCAGTGCGACACGATTGAGGGTTGAAAACCGCCCTATCGGGTGGTTTAGTACCAGTGTCGATACTTGACGTCCCGTTCCCGGCTAGTGCCATCCATGTGGCGCGCTGGAATACCCGTATGGAGGCTGGCGTATGTGGGGCTATGGTCACGAATCTGCGGCCTAGGGAGCTCCCGACGGCGCGGGGTGTGCGATCGTGCATTGATCAAGGTTGCGCTGTGCGACCCGCGGCGCTGACCTGGCGCAGGCACGCGCTGGCCTACGTGCTCATCGTCGTGCTGCCGATGGTGGGTGGGCTCGCCTTGCTGCTGCTCAACGCCCGGCCGGTGGCCCGGTCCGCCGAGGCGAGCGGGATGCATGGTGACCTGATCGGCGTGTTATTGGTGACCGTGCCGATCGTGCTCGCCATCGCGCACCTGTGCGGCGCGGTCGTGCATCGTGTCGGCCAGCCTCGGGTGATCGGTGAGATGATCGGCGGGGTGCTGCTCGGCCCGTCGGTGCTCGGCGTGATATCCCCGGGGGTCCAGCACGCCCTGTTCCCGCTGGAGATCATGCCGATCATCAACGCGATGGCCCAGGTCGGCGTGATATTCTTCATGTTCGGAATCGGGTTGGAGCTCAACGCCCCAGGGCTGCGCAACAATGGCGTCGCCGCAGTGGTGATCGGCCACGCCGCGCTCGCTGTGCCGTTCGTCTGCGGGATCCTGCTCGGTCTGTTCCTGCCCGCCTCGTACCAACCCCAGGGGGCAGGCAGGCTGCCGTACCTGTTCTTCCTCGGCTTGGCCATGAGCGTGAGTGCCCTGCCGGTGCTGGCCGCGATCCTGCGTCAGCGGCGGCTGGTGAACTCCCCGGCGGGCATACTCGGCATCGCCGCCGCGGCGATCGGCGACGCCACCGTCTGGTGCCTGCTGGTGGTGCTCATGGTCTTCACCGGCCGGGGCGACTCAGCCACCGTGCTGCGGACAGCGGCGCTGACCATCCTGTTCGCGGTCGTGATGCTGGCCGTGGTCCGCCCCGCGCTGCGGCGCGGCCTGGCCAGGGCGGAGCGATGCGAACGCGACCATTACCTGTTGCAGGTGGTGCTGACCCTGTTCGTGCTGCTGTGCGCGCTCGCGGGCGAGCAGATCGGCGTCCACCCGATCATAGGCGCGTTCGTGGCCGGGGTGGTGATGCCCCGCTCGTCGGGCATCGTGCACGACTTCCTCCAGCGCACGGAAGGGCTGACCCTGTGGGTGCTGCTGCCCCTGTTCTTCGCCTCCGTCGGGCTGCTCACCGACTTCGGCGCGCTGCGCGATGGCACCGCCCTGCTGTTCTGCGGGCTCGTCCTGGCGGTCGCGGTGTCCAGCAAGTTCGCGGGCGCGATGCTTGGTGCGCGGCTGATGGGCCGCTCCCGCGGGGAGTCCGTGGCGCTCGGCGTCATGCTCAACTGCCGTGGGCTCACTGAGTTGGTGATGCTCAACATCGGGCAGTCGCTCGGTCTGATCGGGGACACCCTGTTCTCGATCCTCGTGGTGACCACCGTGGTCACCACGATGGCCGCCGGACCGCTGCTCGGCTTGCTGTACTCGCCCGCTCCAGCCGAGCCCGACCTGGGCGATTCCCCCCACAACCCCACGGACACATCCGCCTCCGGCCCAGGCGCGCTGCCGGCGAGCGCGTCGAGGAGGTCATCGGGGTAGGGCTCGAGCCGGATCACCTCACCCAGCAGGGTGGGATCCGGCGGGTCAAACTGAGAGGGTCGGACGTCGAGCCGACCGGTGGCTGATCGTGCCCATGTTTGTCGTGCCCCCGGCAGGACTTGAACGACGAGCGCACCCGCTGGATGAAGGTGTCGCGGCGCCGGTCAGCTTCAAGGCGCTGGAAGGCGCGGCACAGGGCGACGGCCCGTCCTCCGCCCCTCTCCCGCGCCGAATTGGGTACGCGTGATGCTGCGCATCAAGAGAAGCCCAAGATCGTCGCGAGTACTCCGGGTTCGGTAGCGACTCGTGTGGGCCAGGCGACCAGGCTGGTCAGTTCTCGCTGCCTAGTGTGTCCGAAAGGATGTCTGCGTGCCTCATCTCACCCGCTGGCACCACGACGGGTACGCGGCTGATTGTGGACGGCTTGCTGACCACGGCCACGGTCGAGTTGCTGAGCCGGCGTGGTGGCCACACGCCGGGAATCAGCTGTCCTGGAGCGACTCCTCGGTGCTCGGCAGGCCCGGTATCTGGAGGAACCGCGATGACATACCTGGTCATCTTCGACCTGGATGGAACGCTGGTCGACACGCCCCGCGCGATCGTGGAGGCGTTCACCGTCACCTTCATGTCGATGAAAGTCGACGCTCCCGAGGCTGCGGCCATCAGGGCGACGATCGGGCTGCCACTGGAGCGGGCGTTCAGCACACTGCTGGGAGTTCCGCCAGAGGACGACAAGGTGACCCTCGGTGTGAGGCAGTACCAGGTGCTGTTCCGGGAGCTCATTTCGGCGCTGACGCGTGAGCACCCTACACCGGGTCCTTGCGGGTACCTTGGCCGCACCCTGGTCGGGCTCGATCGCGGGCGACCAGACACTGCGTCCCTTGTCGAGGAGGAGCGAAGCCGAGCGGCGACGACGCACGAGGTGCTGTGGTGGTGTGGGCTGTCGCGGATGGCGGTGCATCGTATGCCGGACCGCACGGGTGCTACCACCACCCGGTGGGCCGGTCGGGAACCCTGCGGCTCGGGTGTCCCGTGGGGATCGGGTTTACCGCGAGGTGAGCAGGGGTAACTGACCGCAACCTCAACGGGCGGCTTTCCCGGAGCGGGTGCCGGACCGTGACGGCACAACCTGGCGTCCCGATGGGCCGCCCTGAGATCGAGGAGGACCAGAGATGGCTTGGGGACCGATCGTCGTGGCAGCGTCCGTCTTGGTGGTTGTGGGCATGTTCATAGGATGGAGACTCAGCCGGTGGCGGCTGGAGGTGCGCGCGAGACGACAAGCGGCAGCGCGGCTTTCTCTTTCTCGCCAACTGTTCGAGCTGCGGGCCGCGAGGCAGAAGAATTACGCCGACTTGTCACGGCTGGGTCATCCGGCAAGCGGATTCCAGCGCCGAACCGCGTAGCGGCCCGCAGTAAAACTGGTGGTGGCGGGGATCTCGCGATTCCGGTGATCACCCTTCGGGGCTGGCGAGCCGTTATCCCACAGTAGTAGTTTCGCGGTATGGGCCGGCAGGGTGCGTTGTGGCGGCCGGCGGCCTTTGATCCGGTCACCCGTACGTGGGTTCCGCGGGAGAGTCCGGGGGCGGTGCCGGTGCCTGAGCTGGAGGGGGTGCTGGTGGGTGATGAGTCCAGCCTGCGATGGGCCGCTGATGACTTCGGGCATGTGGTGCATCGCCGTCCGCGGGCGGTGTTGCGTGCGGGTGGGGTCGCTGATATGACCGCGATCGTGGCTTTCGCCGGTGCGACGGGGTTGGACGTCGTGGCGCGCGGTGCTGGTCACTCCGTTTATGGGCAGGCTCAGGCTGCGGGGGGCATCGTCATCGACATGGCTGGGCTGGACCTGGTCGGTGATGTGTGTGCGGAGCGGGTCACCGCGCAGGCCGGGGCGTTGTGGAGTGAGGTCGTGGACGCCACACTTGCCTGCGGGTGCACCCCTGCGGTGCTGACCGACTACCTGTCCACCTCGGTAGGCGGCACCCTTGCAGTCGGTGGTGTCGGCGGCACCAGCCACCGCTACGGACTCCAGGTCGACGGTGTCGAGGAGCTGTGTGTGGTCACGGGAGCGGGCCGGTTGGTGACCTGCTCACCGGAGCAGAACCGGCGGTTGTTCGATGCTGTCCGGGCTGGGCTTGGACAATGCGGCGTTATCATCAGCGCCACCGTCAAGGTGGTACCGGCACCCGCCCGCGCTCGACGCTACCGCCTGTACTATCACGACCTCGCGACTTTCTCGCAGATCAGCGGCAGCTCGTGACGGGGGGTCGCTTCGATTTCCTTCAGGGTCAGATCGTGCCGGTCGCGCCCGGGGTCTGGCGGTACCTCCTCGAGGCGGCCTCCTACTACACACCACCAGTGACGCCCGCTGACGCGGCGCTGCTCCACGGTCTGGGCCATGACCGTATAGACGAGGAGATCGACGACATCTCCTACCGGGAGTTCGCCCACCGGCTGGCTCCCGGCGAGGCGGCGCTGCGGGCCAGTGGGGAGTGGCTGTATCCGCATGCCTGGATCACCGTCTTCCTCCCCTCAGCAGCCACCGGGGCGCTCGTCAGCGAGACCCTCGCCGGACTTACCGCTGCTGAGCTGGGTCCCTCCGGGTTGATCCTGCTCTATCCGCTCCGTACCGACCGGTTGCGTGCACCGCTGACGCGAGTACCCGACTCCGAGCTGGTCTGGCTGTTCGCGCTGCTGCGGACCGCCGGCGCATCGTCAGCACGTTACTCCACAACGGTACCGATCGGAGTGGAGCACAACGTACACGCACAGTCTGACGCAGACGCCGTGCATTCCGCCAGGGGACGTCGCAGGACTCCGCCTAAGTATAGTCAACCCATTTTTCATTATTCTACGTCTACTGATGGTCCTACGTTACGCTCCACCTGCCCCTCCGGCTGCCAGGCGACGAATGACTTGGGCGCGAGGATCGCCAAGTTCGTCGAAAATGGTTAGCGCTTTCCGCCAAGCGTCCAGAGCCAGCGTCTTCTCGCCGCGCTCGGCGAGCAGGCCGCCGTATGCATGCGGGGTCTGTGCTTCACCCGACCGGTCACCAATCGCTCGGTAGTTGACAAGTGCTTCTTGGAGACATCTAACTGAACTGGCCGCGTCGCCGGAATCCCGATAGGTCTCACCGAGGGTGAAGAGGACTAGGCCTTGGCCATCGCGGTCGCTCAGGCTAACGTATATGGCAAGCGCTCGCTGCAGAACGTCGGTGGCATCAGCCAGAGGATGGCGGCAGCGCAGGATGTCGCCGAGGCGGGCCAATGCGGCGCCTTCGCCATCCCGTGTGCCTCTGGCCTGGAACAGGCTGGTAGCTTGGCGAAGATGCTCTGCGGCGTCTTCTAGATGGTTGCGGTCGCAGTCCACGAACGCAATGGCGTACAGGGTCCAGCCCTGTCCGACCTGGTCTCCAAGTTTCCGTCGGAGCCGCAACGCCTGTGTGAGGTGGGCTTCGGCCTCGTCAAGCCGGTGCTGTTCCCGGTTGTCGCCGGCGTGTCCGCCGCAGCTGGGTTTCGGCGCGCCAATACCATCAGCATGTGGTCATGACCTGCGTAGTGTTCAGACAACTACCGCAGCGGGTGGATGAGGCGCTGGACCGGCGGCGACGGCGCGGGCGTGCGCCGGGCGAGGGCTTCGACGGCAACGGCCGGCAGCTCGGAACCGCCATGATCAGGGGTTTAGTGTCTAGCCCTCCGCCACCGGGCGTTTTTGCGGGCGGGTCTTACGGGAACCCGCAGGTTCTGGTCGAGCTGGGGGAACGTCTGACCACTCTGTGGCTGATGCGCGTGCGGTGGGGGTCCCTGCGTACACCCGGTGATGCGGTTCGCCTGTTGGTGAAGAGGTGTGGTGGGTGTGGCCGGCGTGCGTGAGCGGGGCGGCATGCGTGTACTGGTACTCGGCGGAACCTCATTCCTCGGTCGTCGTGTGGTCGAGCGACTGCATGAACGGGGCGATCAGGTTCTGGTGGTGCACCGAGGACGAAACAAGCCTGCGGACTGGGTGCCGGTCGCGCACCTGTACACCGACCGCCGCGACTTGGCGAATCGCAGCACCGAGGTCACAGACTTCGACCCGCAAGCGATCGTCGACACCTGCGCTATGACCGCCGCGGACGTCGACTCGGTGGTGCCGGTCTTACCGTACGTGCCGACGGTGGTGCTGTCCAGCCAGGACGTCTACCAGGCACACGCCGCCTTGCTGGCCGGCCGGTGCGATGCGGCGGTACCGTTGACCGAGGATTCGGAGCTGCGACGAGATCGGTACCCCTACCGTAGCCAAAATCTGGCCAGGGTCCCGGACGACTACAGCAAGCGCGATGTCGAGGACCGGTGGCTGCCCCGCGGAGCCGTGGTGTTACGCCTGCCGCTGGTTTACGGACCGTGGGACTGGCAGCGCCGGGAGGACATCGTGCTGTGCCGGCTGCGCGCCGGCCGCCTTCGCATCCCCGTCGGTGTTGGCAATCTGCTGTGGACCCGCAGCCACGTCGATGACCTCGCCACCGGAGTGCTCGCGGCCCTGGACAACCGAGCCGCCGACGGACTGGCCATCAACCTCGGTGAGCCACAGACGGTGACCCTGCGCGGCTGGATGCGGCAGATCCTTGATGCCGCTGAGTCGAAGGCAGAACTGGTGCGTGTCCCGGACTCGGTGCTGCCGCCCGACCTGGCGATCACCGCCGCCCCAGCCCAACACCTGTTGGTGTGCGTTGCCCGCGCCCAACAGCTACTAGGCTGGACACCCGCAGACCCCACCGCCAGAGTGACGCAATCGGTGCACTGGCATCTGGCACATCCGCCCACCGGGCTCACCTGGACCGACGAGGACACCACCCACGATAACAAGGCACTCGACAACGCCACTGAGGAGTAGCAGCCTCGCCGCCACCACGAAGCCTACGACTACTCGCTCCTGTCTCACATGCCTTCTGGATGCGGGCCCCACACGGGTACGGCATCGACGAGGATGGTGTCGATTTCCTGAAGGTCGGCCTTGGAGAGATGACTGCAGACCGTGATCTCCTGACCGGGAATTAAACAAGCTGGTGCAACTCCTGAGACGGGGACCGAGGCTGAGCCGTTCCGGGTTATGACAGCGACCGGGGCGGTTCACACCCGCCTGCGAACGTGCGCCGTTCCCCAAGACCATCCGCTCTACTGCGGCGGATTGCCGTTCGCCATCGGCCCCCTGAGCATCAAGCTCCAAGGACACGACCTCGCACCGTCATCGGTGCTCCGGTGTTCCGCTACTGCTCGGCCGGGCCGGCGAATGACGACGTAAGACACTCGTGGTATTCCTGAGCCCAAGCTTGGCTCCGCTCGTGTGCCGGGATGGAGCCGAACACTTTCTGGCCAAGATCGGCGATAGGACGAATGCGATGTACCGCAGGCAGGCTGGTAATGACGTCCAGGGCATGACGGGTACCTTGTGTGCGGTCCCCGCTACGCACGAGGCACAGCGCTCGCTGCATGTCGATCTGCGCCCGACCGCGTGAGTTGTCGCCACGGTACAGGGTCAGCGCCGTCTCTTGTGCCCGCTCAGCTTTCGTAAAATCACCCACGTGCGAGTACACGAAACTCTCGGTGAACCGCAAATTCTCCTCGGCGTAGTCGAAGAGCGAATCCTGGTGGGGGCTGGATATCGGGAGGTCTCGTAATTGACATAGGGCTTGTTCGGCTTCGGCATGCCTGCCCGCAAGCGCCAGAGTCTGTGCCTTGCCGCTAAAGAGTTCATGAAGTACCTCGGGTGGCGCGCCGGCAAGCCGCGACTCAGCCTCGCTGGAAAGCTGTAGGATAGTTGGAACCGGACGGCGCTCATAGCCGGCACGGACTACTTCACGGCCCCGTACCCAAGCAATCGTGGAGGGATCGACGGACCGGTCAGCGGCCTGGCGAGCTGTTCGCCACCAGCGACGAGCTTCAATAAGATCACCCATATTAGCTGCCGTCTGGGCGGTGAAAGCCGTGAGGAGCGCCCCAGCTTGCAAGAGCTGCCGCTGAACCGTCTCCTCCGAATGGTGCCGCAACGCCAGCCGCATACCACCCAGATCGGCGATGAGAGCTTGTAACAGGACGAGGGGCGAAGTCGTCAGGTAGGTCTGCCCATACTCTCGGGCAACCTCCTGCCACTCGTCGGCGTCAGCAGTGGGTCGGTTGTCCGCCATGGAGCGGTTGAACTCGCGCCGGGCGGCTTCCAAGATGGTGGCCGTAGAACTCCCGCAGGCCCCAAGCAGAGCGGTCCGGAGGATAAATGCTCGTCTTTCCATCGAATCTTCACCATCCTCACCCGCCAGGCGCACCAGCGGGCCGAGATTATTGCCGAGAAAACAGTCTAGTGATGCCGCAGGTCCGACGCCGGTATAGGCTTGCCCCGTCCGGTGAGCCGAGCTTGGTCCGACGGGCTCATGGACCTCGCCCCGGTGCCGAAAACCAGTGGTCTGGTCCGAAAGATCGAACCACAGCAGCTCCGGCGGGATGCGCAGCACCCGTGCCCAGCACCTCAACGTATCCAGGTTGAGGATCGGTGGACCGGTCTCAATGCGGCTGATCTGCGGCTGTTTTAAGCCCAGCCATTGTCCGAGTAGCCCCTGTGAGATACCGTCGGGTCCGTACATTGAGTGATGATACGGGCTCAGTCGATAGCTGCGAGCCACTTGGCCCATATGCTGGGCACCGAAAGCTTCCCGGAACTGGTCGGTCTGCCAGAACTCGGCCGGGACCTCTGGCGGGGCGATCAACTTGTCCCGGGAAGCTTTCTGGCAGCGGGCACACTGGTGCTCGGCGTTGTCTGCCGCGAGACGGGTACCACAGCGGCAGTACCGCTGCCGTCTTGAACGAGCTCCCACGCTGACCTCTCTCATCCGTATCCCAGTCCTTCGACAGCCTGAAGACAGTATAACGCTCCAGGGTTCCTGTTTCCTGTCCACGGTCGGTTGGCGCGGTGGTTGCCTCACCCTCCAGAGCGGAATACTTCTATTCGGTCCTCGTCATGGACCGAAGCGTACGGTCCGGTTAGGTGGTCGCTCGTGGCACTCAGGGCCGGGTTCGAGCAGCTCCAGCTGGTGTGGCGTCCTTCATCCCCCGAGGAGGACGTGTCCCCCGTCTGTCCACCAGCGTCTGGACCCTCCCCGGTTCTGGGTGCCACCCAGCGCAGACGACCGCAGGCCAAGCTCTTGGAGGGAGTGCGTGAGCAACCCGGCCACCAGCCACGCGATGACAGAGACGAGCGCACGGACGCAGCTGGGTATCCGGCTGCTGCATGCGCCAGTCGGCTTGCGGCTGGGCTGCTTGCCCACCGTGTCCTGGGCCGACAAGAAATCTCGGCTGCCCGGGGGCTTGGCGGGCAGACCGTAGAGTCTCACCACGAGCCGTGAACAACGTCTGGGAAACCCGGGATCGGCTTCTTCTGGAGCACCTGGAAAAGTTAGCCGCCCAGATTCGAAGCGAAGAGTCGCTACCGCCGGAGCAGCTCGAGGAACAGTTGCTCAGGTTGCTCGTGGGTGGGCTCATGTTGCTGAGACGGCACCATACCAACAAACGAGGCCAGTGCAAATTCTGCGGCTGGACGCGGTGGACCTGTCGGTTGTGGCGGAGGCGGCGGCGATGCACCGTGTATACGAATCTAGGATTTGTCATAATGCAACCGATGACTGAGACAATGCAGCGATGGCTTGCGTACGACAAGGCGTAAGCCAGAGATGGGATGATGCGCCCTTTGGGGACAAAGGAGTACGACCACGACCGCCCCACCGGCTTGACATGTTCTACCTTCCGTTTTCCGAAACGGTCCCCATGGCAACGCGCCAGAGAGCCGCAAATGAACACGCAGGTTTTCGTAAGGAGGGCTAAGAATGTACTTTGCGCTCGTGGTAAAGCTGCCCCGTGCTTTACTGAGGAGATCGCTCGTGGTCGTTACAGCGAGTTCACCGTCTCGACGAGATACCACTTGAGGGTGAGGTCTTCTGGTCCGGTTGTGCCGTGGCGAGGCTGAAGGTGGATAGGGCGCAGGCGAACAGGCAGATGACGCCGAGAGCGCGGGCCCAGCCGGGATCGGCGAAGACGGTCACACCTGCGCCGATGAGGAGTGTGGTGCCGGCGAAGGCCGCGAGCAGGCGGGTTCTGCCTTTCCGGGTGATGGAGGGCGGGGTGGGGACAGTCGCGTCGGGGGCCGCTGCGGGGTCGAGGCGGCCCCGCAGGACAAGGTGGAACAGCAGGATCAGGGAGGGCACCAGCACGATCGCACCGCCTGCGACGGCGATGATGACGGCGAGCAGCGTGGAGCGGCCGGCGGCGGCTTGATCGATGGTGAGCCCGGGGAGCACACGGGGCCTTTGGGCTAGGGCCCAGCCGGCGATGACGGCTGCGACGGCGAGTGCTGCCGAGACGCGGGCGGGACCGTAGTGGTGGCGCCGGACGAGAAACAGGGTCGTCAGTCCTGCCGCGGCGGAGAAACCGATCATTGCGGCGCCACCGTCGCTGGTCAGCCCGTTGAACAGGGATGGGGCGTCGTAGCGGACGACGAGCAGGCCCGCTAGTGCGAGTGCGCCCGCGCAGATGCCCGTGGTCAGGGCGCGGGCGCGGAAGTCGAGCTCGAGGGTTCGCGTGCCCAGTCGGTGTGCGTCGGCGGCGAGGTAGACTGCGGCGAGGTAGCCGCCGATGGTGACGGCCAGCGCGCCGATGAGCACCGAGGTGGGGTTGAGCCAGCTGGTGATGAGGTCGCCTGTGGCGTTGCCGATGGGGACGCGACCGGAGGCGATCCCCCCGACGACCGTACCCAGCGTGAACGGCGTCAGGATCGAGGACAGGGCGAACAGGTTTTCGATCGGGTGTCGGCCGTGGACCCCCTCCAACTGGCCACGCAGCGCGTAGGAGGCCCCGCGCAGGATGATCCCGACCGCAGCGATGAACAGCGGCACCGCCAGCGTGGAGGTGATCGACCCGAAAGCGAGAGGATAGGCGGTCCAGCACACCACAAGCACGAAAATCAGCCAGACGTGGTTGGCCTCCCAGACCGGTCCCATCGCGTGGCGTGCGTGCTCGCGGGTCGGAGCGCGGCCGGCTCGTCCGGGGCCGGCTACAAGCGTCCAGAGGCCGGCACCGAAATCCGCGCTGGCCAGGAGGGTGTAGGCGGCAAGACCGGCGAGGATGAACACCATCGGGATCTCAGCCATCCCGGTCCGCCTCAAGCGGCACGCGACTGAAGCGGAGCAGCAGCCACCCGACCCCACCCGCCAGTCCCAGATAGACGGCGACGAGGGTGCCGTAGCCGACGGGGATGCCGGCCGCGCCGGTGACGGCTTGGGAGGTGCGCATGATCCGGTAGACGATCCAGGGTTGGCGCCCGACCTCGGTGGTGATCCAGCCGGCGATCAGCGCGATCACCGACAAGGGGCCTGCGAGCACGACGGCGCGGTAGAACCAGCGGGAGCTGGGCAGCCGTCGATGGCGCAGGCGAACATAGAGGTACACCGCCCCCAGTAGTGCCAGCAGCGTCCCGATTCCGACCATCGTCTGAAAGGCGAAGCGCTCGACGTTGACCGGTGGCCGGTCCTGGACGGGTACCGCGTCGAGGCCTTCGACGGTCGCGTTGGGGTCGTGGAAGGCCAGCAGCGACAGCAGGCGCGGGATCTCGATGCCGTAGCCGACATGGTGGCCGTCATACCAGCCCAGCAGGTGCTCCGGGGCGCCACGGGTGGTCGGGCCGAGTCCTTCCAGGGCGGCCAGCTTCGTGGGTTGCTCGTTGGCGACGTCCCGCGCGGCCCAGTCGCCGATCACGACCTGCAGTGGCGCGGCGATCGCCGCGGCCGACAGCGCGATCGTCAGCGCCGTGCGCTGGTAGCGGCCCCAGCGACCACGCAGAAAGCCCCAGGCATAAGTGGCGGCGATGAGGAAACCGGCGACGATGTAGCCGGCGAAGTACATGTGCACGAACTCGTGCCAGAAATAGGAGTTGCCGAACAGCGCCGACCACGGGTGCGCGTCCAGCGCGTGGCCCTGGCGCAGCTCGAACCCGCCGGGGTGGTTCATCCACCCGTTGACGGAGATCACGAACAGCGAGCCGGTCACTCCGGCGATCACGACTGGGATGCCGGACAGCAGGTGCAGCCGTGGCGGCAGGCGGTCCCAGCCGTAGACGTAGATCGCGATGAAGATCGCCTCGATGAAGAAGGAGAAACCCTCCAGCGTGAACCCGAGCCCGAACACGTTGCCGAAACTCGCCATGAACGCCGGCCACAGCAGCCCCAGCTCAAAGCTCAGGATCGTCCCCGTGACCACGCCGACGGCGAACAGCGCCAGCATCACCTTCGACCAGCGCCGGGCCAGCGTGCGGAACACTAGATCCCCGGTACGCAGATAACGCCACTCGCAGAACAGAACCATCGCGGGGAACGCGATCCCGAAGCAGACCAGCGGGATGTGCACAGCCAGCGACAGCGCCTGCATCTGC
This sequence comes from Pseudonocardiales bacterium, assembly GCA_019243635.1. Lineage (GTDB taxonomy): Bacteria > Actinomycetota > Actinomycetes > Mycobacteriales > Pseudonocardiaceae. Next base: position 12,022 of record JAFAUB010000013.1, on the reverse strand, counting down.
CGCGCCTGCACCAGGTAATCCTGATCGGCCGACGTGAACACACCGCAAACGGCCCCGAGGATCGCGGTCATGTCATCAGGTGGTGCGGGGGGACAGGACGACGGTCAGGGTGGTGACGCCCTGGGCCGGGTGGACCGTTGTGCCGCCGATGTCGGCGGACCCGGACGGTCCCGACAGCAGCACCGCGTACGCGGTCGCGGATCGCCGTCAGGATGTCCTCACGCGCGGCCATGGTCAGCGTCCTCCGTCCCTGCCGCCGCTTCCCCGAGAGGCCCTTCCGTCGGGTGGGCGCCGCCGCGGTTGCGGGCGTACCGCTGGTGGAAGGTCTCCTTCACGGGGCTGGGGATGTCCCGGTGCCGTCCCCACACCTCGAGCCGATTGTAGATCGCCAAGTGCGGCAGTACCCGCAGCGCCGCCCCGCCGGCATCGTGATGATGCCGATCGGCCCCGCCGATCGCGGTCGCGAGTCCGGTGACGAAGGCGTAGTGGGGGTTGTGGTGGCGAGCGTGACAGCGAAGATCGGCGCTAGCGTCGACAGTGAGCCGTCGATCAGGCCGGTCATCGCCGGCTGGCCTTAGTCCCGAGGTGCCTGCTAGCTGCTATGCACTGGTTCGCAGGCTCTGTGTTCGTATCGCCTCGCCGGAGCGGCCGATGTCGGTGGCGAACTTGACGACCACCTGGTCGATGCCGCGCAGCGGCCGGGTTGCACGGAGCAGGGCAGCGCGATGGTCTGGGTCGGGGGTGTGGGCGGCGTAGGCCTCCGCCGCGTCGATGAGGTCCTCGGCGGAGGCGGTCTCCTCCGTCTGGCGGCGCTGCAGCATCCGGCGCAGCGCGTTGAGGTTGGTCCGGACAGCGGTGGCGGCGGGTCGCAGTGTCGGCGCCCACCTCGGCTCACTGACGTCGTCGGCGACCCGAGCCAGGCTACGGGCGTAGTACTCGACGGCGGTCAGCACCCGTAAGGTGCGCTGGTAGCTGGAGCGCCCGCGCCGCCACGGCAGCGGGTTATCGAGCGGCTTAGCCCGCTCGCGCAGCGTGCTCAAGGCCTGGTGCAGATCCCGGGTGAGCCGCTCCAGCGGGCTGGCCGGATCCCGGCCGAGGATGCGCTCGACCGACCCGGTCAGCACCGCGTCGGCGGCGTCGACCATCTCGTCGAGGGCTTCACCGAATGCCTCCCGGGTCCGTTTCGGCAGTACCAGGTATGCGGCGAGCGTCCCCATCGCCACGCCGACGGCGGTCTCCTCGATCCGCAGGACCAACGCCTGGACGCTGAACTGCCCGATCAGCCCGTAGAGCACAGCCAGCACCGCGGTGACCCAGAACGCCAGCAGCGACTGCGAGATCCGCACCAGGTACAGCATGAGGAACGCGCAACCGAACAGCACCAGCAGGGCCGGCAGCTCGTGGCCGCTGACCAGGACGGCCAGGCCCATGCCGGCAAGCACACCACCGACCGTCCCGACGAGGCGCTGCCAGCCGCGGCTGATCACATCACCGCGGCTGCTGGTGTTGGCGAACACGATGAACGCGGTCAGCACCGCCCAGTACCAGCGCGCCGGCGAGACCAGCTCGCCGACCACGATCGCCAGGCTGGTCGCGATGCCGACCTGCAGGGCCTGACGGGTGCTCAGCGCCAGGCCCTGCGGCCGGTCGGCGTCGGTTCCGGTGGCCGTGTCCTGGTCGGTGCCGGAGCCCGCCGACCGGTCCAGGCCGGCAGGTCGCTCCACGGGGGCTCCTCCGCCGTCGGGCCCGTCCGGTGGGCGAGCTGTCGTGTGGTCCCCTGGGGTCGCGCCCTGCGCGCGCTGGGCTGTCTCCAGTGCGTCCGCCAACCGGATCACCGCAAACGCCACCCGCTGAATGCGGTCGTTGTGTCCCTGGGTCTCGGTGGCCGGTGCCCCGACGCTGCGTTTGGCCTCCTCGAGCAGTGTGGAGATCATCGCCGGTGCGGTGCCGGTGGCCGAGGCCGTCAGGAGACGCTCCAGCCCTGTCAGCAGCGCGTGCCGGCTACTGCCAGCCACCGGTGACTCATGCTGCACCAGCCGCTCGGTGGCCACGGCCAGACGCTCAGCGGCGAGCTCGGCGTCGAGTAGGGCTAGGGCGCGGTGGGCGCCGTCGCGGTCGCCCTCATGTCGGCGCTCGGGATCGTCCTGACGCTCAGCTCCGCCTCGCTCCAGGCTGTCGGCCAGCAGCAATGCGGTGTCGTTGAGTCGGGCGCGGCGGCGCTCGAGGTCGTGGAGCTGGTCCGCAACGGCTGGGGGCGGGACCGTCAGCAGGTCCGCGGCCGCGTGGACCAGGGCATGCACCCGGGCGCGGAACGCGCGGGCCAGCCGGTCGAGGGTCCGCTGCGGGCGCTCGGCGAACGCCCACCCGCGTAGCAACAGTGTGGAACCGATGCCCAGTGTGGCCGCAACCAGCAACCATGGCAGCTGGTCACGGGTCACATGCAGCAGCTGGGGGAGGAAGAAAGCCATGAACGCGGCCATGCCCAGCGCGAACCCACGCGCACCGAAGCGACGGATGTAGACCGCCACCATCGTCACGGTGACGAACACGACGTCGGCGACGACGTGGTGGGGCTCCAGCAGCGTCCCGGCTGCCAGCGAGACCAGGGCCGGGCCGAGCATGAGCAGTGTGGTGCCCCGCAGGCGTGTCACCTCGGTCTCGTTCACCGCCAGATTGCTGATCATCGCGAGCATGGCGGCCACCAGCACCACGGTCACCGGCTGCCCGCTCAGCCGACGCACACCAGACGTGGCAGCGGCCGCAAGGATCATCGACGCTGTCCCGATGCCGGCCAGCCGGAGCCGTACCAGGCCGGGATCGACCCCGCTCAGCATCGTGCGCAGTTCCGCAAGCGCCCTGCGCCGCCGCACCGCCACAGTCTCGCACGCCGCGGATCGGCCCCACGCTCTCACACTCCGAGAAGTGCAGCTACCAGGGATATCGGGACTGCGGCCAACGGAAAACCCCGCTCGGTGCCGACGTCGACGACGAACGAACGCGCAAGGGACAATCTCGAAGGTGTGGCCGAACCGGTCTGGCGTGACCAGGCCGGCTTCACGGTGATCAGGAGGTCGGCATGGACATCGCAGTGTTGGGCATGGGACGGATGGGCCGCGCGCTGGCCGCGAGGCTGCTCGAGGGCGGCCACTCGGTGGCGGTGTGGAACCGCTCGAAGGGCAGGACCGCCGAGATCGTGGCCGCGGGTGGTCGGGAGGCGCCCAGCGTCGCCGACGCTGTGGACGGCGTCGACGTCGTGATCACCATGCTGGCCGACGACGACGCCGTCCGGGCAGTGGCGCTCGGGGAGCTGCGGCCGTCGATCGGTGACAAGACCATCTACGTCGACTGTTCGACCGTGTCACCGAAGCTCAGCGGCGAGCTGGCCGAGGCCTTCCCCGCCCGCTTCCTCGCCCTGCCCGTGCTCGGCAGCCCCCTCGCGGTACGGGCGGGCCAGGCGACATACCTCACCGGCGGCAACGCCGGTCTCGTGGACCGTCTCACTCCAGTCCTCGCATCGCTGTCCGACACCGTGCGGCGCTATGACACCGAGCCACTGGCGCTGGCCGCCAAGCTGGCGACCAACCTGTTGCTGCTGTCGCAGGTCGTCGCCCTGGCCGAGTCCTTCGCCGTCGGCCGCTGCGGCGGTCTCACCGACGACCAGCTGCGGGAGCTCCTGGGCGGTAACCCCTTGGTGGCTGGACTGAAGAACCGGTTCGAGGCCGTGTTGACCGGCTCGCAGGACGGGTGGTGGACCACCGTGCTCGGCGCCAAGGACGCCGGCTTGGCCATCGACATCGCCCGAGGGGCTGATGTCGAGCTGCCCGTGGCTCAGATCGTGCAGCCGCTCTACGCGAAGGCGGCGGCGTCAGGTCTCGATCAGGCCGACATCGCTGCGGTGACCGAGCTGTACCGGGACGGGGAGCCGTCATGAGGTGACGCCGATCCGTCAGCGGGCCTCCAGGAAGGTGACCACCGCTAGCACGCGACGGCGATCGTCGTCGGTTTCCGGGAGGCTCAGCTTGGCGAGAATGCTTGCAGCAGGATATCGTCCTCGGCGAGGACCACCCGCAACCTGGCTGTGGGCAGGACGTCGCCGTCTCGGCTGAGATGATCCTTTCTGAGATGATCCTGTGCGGCTTCCTCGTCGGTCGTCATAGCGGTGATTATCGCGCTGGTCACCTGCCGTGAACACGGTCGGCGCTCGACCGCGGCGTCGAGTTCACGACCGTCGGCCAGGACTCGCACGACGCCCCTGTCGGCCGGACCTGCGGCGACCGAGGTAACGTGCCGAGAATGGGAGTGATCGATCGGCTGGAGCGGCGTGCCGGGCAGGCGCTGCTCGGCGCCACGTTCATGAAGCTCGGGTTCGACGCCGCCGTCCACCCCGGCCCCCGGGTCGACAAGGCGGCGACCCTCGGCCTGCCCAACGCCGAGCTGGCCGTGCGTGGCAACGCAGCGGCGATGGTGGCCGGTGGCGCGGCGTTGACCCTCGACAAGCTGCCCCGGCTGGCCGCTTTCGGGCTCATCGCCTCGATGATCCCGACCACCCTGGCCGGCCATGCCTTCTGGAACCTCGACGGCCCCGAACGGAAGGCCCAGGAGACCCAGTTCCTCAAGAACGCCGGCCTGGTCGGTGGGCTGCTGTTGGTGCTGACGAGAAGCGGCTGACGCGCCGGCTGCCCGGGCCCGGCTACTGACGCGTTCCCGCCGTCATCACGATGGTGACTACGCCCGTGAGAGCGCTCATCGGCAGGAACGGAAGCGCCGCCGGCAGGGCGGCGAGCAGAGCACCACCGGCGGCGGCGCCGGCTGCGGCCGCGACGAGCACGGCCACGTTCAGACGGTTGCGCCGGCCGGGCTGGCCGCGGGTGACGATGGAGGCGACCGTGCTCGTGAGCGTTCCGGTGAGATATGTGGTGGACAGCGTCGTGCCGACGTTGCGCATGGCCGCGCTCTGCAGCCCCATCGCGAGCGCGGCGAGGGCCAGCAGGCCGAGTTGCCAGGCGCCGGTCGGATGGCTGCCGGTGAGTTCCCAGCCCACCGTGAAGCCTGCGAACGCGAGTAGTTCGAGGAGAAGAGTTTCCGTCACCGGTGCCGGCCACAGCACATCCTCGCGGTGGGATCGCTCACCAATGCGGCTGCCGAGCGCGGCACCAGCGATGTAGCCGGCGAAGGCCACCGCAGTGTGCGCAGCCGAGTCGCCGGATGCGCGCGCTATCGCCAGACCGAGCAGGACAAGGTTGCCCGTCATGACGCTGCAGAACACTTCACCGAGTTGTGTGAATGTGGCGATGTCCGTGGCACCGCCGGCGAAGGCCAGCGCGGCAGCCAGGACGATCAGCGGCACTCCACGGTAGGAATGCCTGTTCCCGCTCATCCGTGAGGTTGGCTGGGCCGCAAGACGGCCTTGATGACTCCGTCGGCGCGCTGGTCGAACGCCCGATACAGCTGCGGCGCGTCGTCGAGCCGGCCGTGATGAGTGACCACGGCGCTGGGACGGGCCCGACCGGAGAGCACGAGGTCACGCAGTAACACCGTGTAACGGCGGTCATGGGTGCGGCCGAAGCCCACTGATACTCCCTTGGAGAACAAGGTGGCCCACGGCACCGTAAGGCTCCCATCGGGGTGTCCCTCGGGGACTGGATGCAGGTCTTTCTCGGCGTACACGCCGACGATGTCCAACTTCCCTGTGGGGTTGATCAGGCGAGCGAGATCATCGATGACCTGCGTCGGATTCTCCTCGTCGAGCGCGCCGCGATCGTGTGCCTGGAATCCCACCGCGTCGATGCCGATGTGCACCCCGCTCATGGCCTTCTCACCGATGGGCAGTCCGCGGGTCCGGCGCAGTTCGCGGATCTGGTCGACTGGATCTGCCTGCCGGTAGTTGACCGGGGTGGCGCCGAGCTCGCCGGCCTTGTCCAGTCGCTCAGGTATCCGATCGACGACATAGACCTCGGCGGCACCCTTCAACAGAGCGCTGTAAGCCGACAGCAGGCCGATGGTTCCCGCACCGAAGACCGCCACGGTGCAACCCGCGAAAACCCCCGCCAGCTCGGTTGCATGCCATCCTGTCACGAAGGCGTCGGCCAGCAACACCAGATCGTCCTCGAGTTCGTCCCCTGGCTCGCCGGGAACGGGAATGCAGTTGGCGTCGGCGTAAGGCACGCGCAGCAGCTCAGCCTGAGCGCCGCGGTAGGGACCCATCCCGGCGTAGCCGTACGCCGCACCGAAACCGCCGGGGCGTACCCGCAAGCAGGCGGCCGACAATCCCCGCGCGCAGTTGACGCACACCCCGCAGTACAGGTGTGTCGGGATCACCACCCGATCCCCGGGACTCACCATCTCCACCGCGGAACCGGCCAGCTCGATCATACCAAGAGGTTCGTGACCTATGACCAACCCGGGGGTGGCCCCGGTGCGGCCGTCGTACATGTGTAAGTCGGTGCCGCAGATCGCGCTTGAGCTGATCCGGACCACCACATCGGTTGGCTCTTCCAGTTCCGCGTCTGGTACGTCCTCGACCCGCACCGAATGAGTATCGACAAAGACGACAGCCTTCATACCGGCCCTCCACGTCCCTCGTTTGGTGACTGGTGTAGCTCCCTTACCAGCCCTTTGTTCAGGGTCGGATCCTCAAGCACACCGACGCCAGGCCGGCGCGCTCTCACCTCCACGGTTGTCATCGGCTGGCTCCTTCACTCCGACAGCGCCCACGACCGCTGATGGCCGTCGCGCCGTCTTCACGGCGAGCGGCCCATCTAGCTACCGGCTAGCGGGAATCTGAGGACTCTAGCGAGACGCCGCCCCCGACGGCTACGCGAGTTCGACTCCGACGCTGCGAGACCTCAGCCGTGTGGAGGCCCGCTGACCGGATCCACCGGGTGGCCATCGCCACCGAGGTCGATGTCGAGCAGGGCGATGTCCGGCCGCAGCTGGGTGGCTTGCTGAAGGGCCTGGGCACTGGTCGACGCGACGCCGACGACCGTGGTCCCCTGGCGTTCCAGCAAGCTGCGGGCGGCGTCCAGGAAGCGAGGGCTGTCATCAACGATGAGACAGCGTCATGACACCAGGATTGCAGGGTGGTCGGCAGCGCGCCTTCCGGCTGGCCGGAAGCGCGGGCCGCGCCGGCTGGAGGGACGAGTTATCGATCGTGCTGGTGCTGGCGGCAGTCTTCTCGTGCCTGATCGCTGTTTGTGTGCCTGGAGCGACGGTTCCTGTCGCTCCAGGCACACAAACAGCGATCACGGCACCGGCAGGTGCCGTTGCAGGGTTGACCGGGGAACGGTCGTTCTCGGTGACCAGCTCCGCTATTCTGGCCAGTCGGACTCCTCGATAACCCGCACGAAATCGCCCCGGACGAAGCCGGGTACGAAGTGGGCGAGCACGTCGGCTTTGACATTGCCGAAGGTGGTGGCGGGCCGGCTCCCCGGCCACTGTGGAGAACCGGACCACCATGTCCGCGGTGGTGCCCGGTTGGAACACCGCGGCCTTGGTGTAGGCACTCACATCATGGGTCACCTCGAACCGGCCGAAGGCACCACTGCCCCTGGCGTGCGGCCGGCGCTCCGGAATGCGTTCGCGGTTGAACCGCGCCATCTGCTCGATCAGATAGTGATCGTGCAAGAGGACGTGGGCCGTGAGGGTCACGGTCGCGATCTGCCGGGCATCGCGTGCACGGCGAGTTCATGCCTTCACAGTGGCCCTCGAGCGCACGTTCGTCGTCGACACCAGCGCCCATGTGCCATTCCACCGGTGGTAATCCGGAGACACCTGCTAGCCGCCATCGGTAGCGGCACGAACCGGCGGTCACCGCGTGGTGGTGGCGCCGGCTCAGCCGGACTGGTCGTGCCGATCGAGCAGAGCGGAGGCTAGGACCCGAGCAGCCAGCCGATGGGCTCGGCGAGCCGATCCGCATCGGACGGCCCCCACGAGCCCCTCGGATAGGTCACCGGCTCTGGCTTGTCGGCGAGCAGCGCGCGGGCCACCTGCCAGACGTGTTCCAAGCCGTCTGGACGGGTGAACAACGAGCGGTCACCGAGCAGCACGTCGTGGATCAGCCGAACGTAGGGCGGCAGCGGGTGACCTCCGAGCACCGTCCTCAGCGGCAACGCGGTGTGCGCCGTACTGAGCGTCAGGTCGGGTCCGGGTTCCTTGACGACGAGCGACAGGTCCAGTTCACCGTCACCGGCAAGGTCGAACGTCAAGACGTTGCCCACCGCCGGCAGCTCGTGCACGGGAGCGTCGGGCTGCCGGAACACCAGGCTCACCCACTGCCGCGACGCCGCTAACTGCTTACCGGTGCGCAGCAGGAACGGGACGCCGCGCCAGCGCTCGGTGTCGACCCACAACCGGGCCGCGACGAACGTCTCGGTGCGGGAGTCGTCGGCGACACCGTCGATGTCGCGGTAGCCCTCGAACTGGCCGAGCACCACGTCGTCCGGCTCCAGCGGGCGGAACGCACCGATCACCGCCTCTCGGGCGGCCGCCAGGTCCTCGGCGCCGAAGCTCGCCGGCGGTTCCATCGCGAGCTCGGCGGCTACCTGGAACAGGTGGGTGACGAGCATGTCGAGCACCGCCCCCGTGCTGTCGTAGAAGGCGGCACGGTCGGCCACGTCGAGCACCTCGGGTACGTCGACCTGCACTGCGGCCACGTGGGAGCGGTCCCATACCCCGCTGAACAGACCGTTGCCGAAGCGCACGGCGTAGAGGTCCTGGGTCGCCTCCTTGGCCAGAAAATGGTCGATCCGGAACACCTGGGACTCGTCGAGAACCTGATGAACCGCGCGGTCGAGTGCCTGGAAGGAGCCCAGGGAGGTGCCGAACGGCTTCTCGAAGACCACCCGGGACCGGGAGGCGAGCCCGTGCCGCCCAATGCCCCGGGTGAGGGGCTCGAACGCCGCCGGCGGCACGGCGAAGTAGTGCACCCGCTGCGGGCGTCCACCCAGCTCGTGTTCCGCGTCGCTGAAGGCTCCCGGAAGGCTCCCGGGGTCGTCCGCCGAGAAGCCGCCGCCCGCGAAGCGCAGCCGGGAGCAGAACTGCTCCCACGGGCCCTCATCGGGTTGCGGGCCGAACTCGGTCAACGCGTCGTGCACGTGGGCCCGGAAGTCGTCGTGGCTCACGTCGCCACGGCCGTTGCCGATCAGCCGCCAGTCGTGCGGTAGCAGCTCCTCCTGCGCCAGGCGGAAAAGCGCCGGTAGCACCATCCGGCGCGCGAGATCTCCGGTAGCGCCGTAGAGCACGAAGACGGTGGAGTCGGACACGCGGTCAAGCTCGGACACGGCACAGCCTCCCTGACGATGGCCCGACAGCACGCGCACGTGCCTGGGCCTGCAACCGACCCTGCCGGAGCGTTAGACCGACAGTCTGCCCCGATGCCGGGCACGGCCGACTGGTCGTCACCGGCTCGGTGACCCGGGAAGCCGGTCGTGCGGCAGCAGTTCCAACCGGATGGCTGTGTCAGCGATGATGTCCATGACGTTCACAGTCGTCCCGCAGCGGGCACCTGTCGTCAAGGCCGACGCCCATCTGCGCTGCCAGCCGGCTGACATTCTCCCCACCCGCCAGCGGCAACATGCCTCCGTGCCGCTACCACGGCGACGGGCTACCCGCCGCCGGATCCGTCCCGACACGCCGAAGCGTGCCGCGTGACTGCCGACGATATGGTGCTCTCCTAGGTCAACTAGACCTGCGGACCGCCGGGGGAACGAGTGGCTCGTACCCATGACTACTACGTCGGCTTCCGGGGTAAGCCACGTACTACTGCCGATCATCGAGGGAGGCGCCAGTGTCCAGCACCGAAACCGGTCAGGTGACCGGAACCAAGGACAAGGACTACAACCTGCTCTGGTTCACCGAGGTGTGCCTGAGCAACGTGCTGCGCTTGGAAACCTACATCCAGGACGCCGAGCGCGAGGGTGACTCCGAGGTGGCTGAGCTATTCAAGCGGGCGCAGGCCGAAAGCCGCAAGGGCGGAGAGAAGGGCAAGCAGCTGCTCCGCCAGCGTCTCACCGGCTGAGGAGATCCGAGGGCGTGACCATCGGCGTGCACAGCCGTCCCAGTAATGGCGAATGCGGTGGGGGCCAAGCCGCTTGAGTTCAAACGGTGAGCGCGGCACCGGCCCTGACCTGGGGCGAGGGCTCGTAAGCCGGCCCGCGCATCGGGCAGCCCCGTTATAGCTCGATGTGAGCCCTCGCGAGGGTCCCAGGTCAGGGCCGGTGTCGCGCTCACCACTAGAGACCACCCTATGCACGGTAGGGCTCGGCGTAGCGGTAGGGCAGGTCCTGTGTTGGGGTGAGTTGGGTGAGGGAGTAGCGGTGGCCGCCTCCATACCAGGCGCCTTCCTGGGGTGTGAGGGGTTGGAATTGGGCATCGTCGCCGGTCAGCTGCGGTACGCCCGTGTGTGACCGTTGCCAGGTGTACCACCAGTGGTCCAGCTCGGTGTGCAGCATCCAGAACACCGGGTCCACGGCCAGTTCGTTGAAGTAGCTCACGGTGCCGCGCACGTCCGGGTTGGCAGGGTCGAGCCCTCCGGCCCACAGGTGCAGCACCGCGTGCGGCGGCGAGATGAAAGCCGCGTATACGGCCTTGACCGCGCTGATGACTTCCTGGTCGGGGTGGGGGCCGGCTGTCTGGGAGGTAGCCAGGTATCCCACGCCGAGGATGGCGTTGACCAGTTTGACCGCTGCGTTGATGTCTTGTGGGGGACTTGACTCGGCGGCCTCGACGGCCTGGACGTCGGTGTTGTCCGGGAACTTGCGTTTGAGGGTCTGAAGGCCTTGCTTGGCGGCGGGCAGGGCGGACTGCAGGAGCGTCGCGTCGGTGTCGATGGCTTGGGTGAAGCCGGCGTAGTCGTCGTGGGCGAGGATGCCCGCTATCTGGGGTGGTTGGGGCAGCTTGTCGAACACGATGTTGGTACCTGGCCAGCGGCCGAAGCGAATGTTGTAGCGGGAGCCGACTGGCTTGCCGTAGGCCGGGTGGCCTTTGGGCACGCCTTCGGGGACGATCGCGGTGCCGCCTTGGGGCTGGAAGGCGCGCACCCAGCCGGGTAGGGCTTGTTCGTGGGTGGCGTCCCAGTAGGGAATGAACAGGCTGTTGGCCTCGCTGGGGTCACGGCCTTCAGTGCGGTCGCGCTGGCGCAGGGCGGCGCGCAGCATCTGCTCTGCCTCGAGGATGAACGCGCGGTGCCAGGGCAGCAGCCGGTATTCCCATGCGATCGACTCGCCAGCCATGGCGCCTATCGGCGCGGTGGCAGTCAATTCCGCGCCGTGCATGCGGTTGCGCTGGTGATTGAAATGCTCGTCGTTGAAGGCATCGAAATAGCCCTTGCCAACGGCGTAGGAGAAGGCGCGCTCGAAACGGTCGATCTCGGCGGCCGTCATGTCCGAGGCGCTTTTGCGCGCGACTTGTGCGTGTTGGGGCGCCGCGGCGTCCCCTGTCGGCGATGTCGGGCCGGCGGGGTTGGCGCAGGCCGTCAGGGATGCCGCGACGGCGATCACCGCACCGAGGATCAGGCCTCGTGGAGATCTGCGTGAAGCAGACACACGCTGCCGGTTCGGCGGCACCAGTCGGCGGTTGCGCTCCTGGTCGCTCATCGACGTGTCCTCCTTGGTGAGCTGACGATATCCGCTCATGACCAACCCCTCTTTTTTAATAGGCATCCCAGGCATTTGAATGACCTCCAGGAAATACTCGAGCAGTGCCCGTAATGAACTGTGCGCTAATGCTTTTCTGACTGAGACGGTTTGGCACCCGATCTGCGTCAGATGGTCGTGTCCAGGTGTTCCTCAGTGGTGATCAGGATCGCGAGTGCTCTTTGTGGTCGTGGCTGCGGTGCTGTCACAAGGGGGCTACGCTGCGGCAAGGGGAGCCGTCCTGTTTACTGCAGTGCGGCGGTGCCGTAGCGCAGGTTCGCCCGCGCCAGGTCGAGCATGCGCCCCACCCCACCGGCTAGCACCACCTTGGCGCTGGCCAGGGCGAAGCCCCGCACCTGCTCGGTGGTCAGGTGCGGTGGCATCTCGAGCAC
>JAFAUB010000169.1 GCA_019243635.1 Pseudonocardiales bacterium | reverse complement strand
ATCGTGGGACGACCATGGATGCCCCCGGACCCTGCCCCCGCCTGACCAGGCAACCCACGATAAACCCACCCGGCCGACACGAGCCCGCCGGTCATCACACCATGCCACCACCCAGAACACCAACGTGTACCGGCTGAATGTTTACGTTTGCTGGTGTCGTCACGATAAGCAGTGACGGTGAGGAACAGCCGCAACGGCGAGCCCAGAGCGGCGGCGAGGGGTTCACCACCACCGTTGCCGGCGGTGAGCCGCTCGACGATCGGGCGCCACCGGGACTCGACGCGAGTCCGGTCTCCGGGATCGGGGAATCGGTAGGTCAGATATCTGACCACGCTCGGCCCGGACAGCGGCTCGACATCGACCACGGTGGCGTCCTGGACCACCTCGCGTCGACCAGCGTTCGAGGTGGTCCTCTGCTCATTAGGAGGGGCCTCGACGCGTCCACTGAGCTGCTGATAGCGGTTGGTCCGGCAGGTGATCACCACGGGCCGCACGCCACCCGCCGAGGGGTGGTTGACCGCACGGATCACCGATGCCGCGCGGCGAGGTGCGGCGTCGTCGCGGTCCATCTCGTCCAGCCCGTCGAGGATCGGGAGGATCCAACCGCCTGTCACCAGTGCGGCGGCGACCGCGGCGGTCAGACCGAACGCCGTCACCAGATGCCGGACCAGCCAGTCGTCCAGTTTGGTGGATAGCACCTTGGCCGCTGCCAGGTCCGAGTCACCGCCAGGGTCGAACGCGGGCAGGCTCAGCCGTACCGGCACTCGCGGTAAGGGAGGGCCACCGTCGGCTAGGTCCAGCACCACCGCGGTGAGGTCAAGGACCAGTTGAATCGCCAAGACCGTCTTTCCCGCTCCCGGCTCGCCCAGCACGACCAGCCGACCTCGGTCCAAGCTCCGGTAATATCCTTTGATCTCACTCAACGTTCCCCGTCGATCACCGCCGTCGACGCGCCAGTAGATCAGCGCCGGCTGGGTGAATGACACATCGGCTGGTTCCGGATCGCCACTGTCGGCTACGAGCCGGGCCAGAACCTCGGCCTCCTGGCTGCGGACCTTGCGCGCCAGTTGCCGAGCGGTGTCCAGCAGCCGATCGTTAGTCACCGACCTCGCTCGCACCCCGGTTATCGTCACGAACAGCGAGGCGACCGTCGCCAACGACCCCAAGACCGACGCGATCATCGCACCGCGGGAGCCCAGCACCAGCGTGCACACCACAGCCGCCACCGCAGCGGTACCCAGGCCACCGACAACGACCGCTGGACGACCCGGACGCAATCCTCTCATAAGTGTACATTCTGTAGCACACGCCCCTTTTGGGACCAATGGCCCCGCAGCCATGCGCGCCGAGAGGGCCGAGCCACTACGCGAGCGCCGATGACGGGGGCTGACAGGTCGAGCGCAACAGCCGCCGCTTGTCGTTGGTGAAGATGTGGAACGGACCCGCCTAGAAGCGACAGCCGGTGTCACGATCACGTGCGGAGGTGCCACCGGCGGCAACTTCTCGCCCAAAGTTGCCGCCGGTGGCACCTCCGCACCAGACCCACCCACCCCCCGGTGGGACGGAAGTGACGAAGAAGGCGAGCTGGGGTGATGAGCGGCCCGTGCCGCCATCACATGACACGCCACACCGGGGACGGACACTTTCATCACTTCATCAGGTCGACGTTCCGGCTCATCACAGGCGCGAGGCTCCTGCTGGTGCCGCGAGCTGTGCGCTGGCCGTCGCGACACCGACCCACTAGCGTTCGGAAGCGATGTGCCAGTACGTCGCGGCGATCGACCAGGGCACCACGTCCACCCGCTGCATGGTCTTCGACCATGACGGTCGGGTGGTCAGCACGGAGCAGCGGGAGCACCGGCAACACTTCCCCCAGGCGGGCTGGGTGGAGCACGACCCGCTCGAGATATGGGAGAACACCAGGGAGGTCGCGGCCGGGGCGCTGGCCAAGGCCGACCTGACCGCCGGCGACATCGCCGCAGTGGGCATCACCAACCAGCGGGAGACCGCCGTGGTGTGGGACCGGCGCAGCGGCGAGCCGGTGCACAACGCGATCGTGTGGCAGGACACCCGCACCACCCGACTGTGCGCCGAGCTCGGGGGGTCCACCGGCGCCGGCCGCTACCAGCACCGCACCGGGTTGCCGCTGTCCACCTACTTCTCGGGTCCCAAGATCCGGTGGGTTCTGGACCAGGTGGATGGCGCCCGGCGGCGAGCGCGGGACGGCGAGCTGTGCTTCGGAACCGTCGACACCTGGTTGCTGTGGAACATGACCGGCGGTCCCACCGGTGGGCTGCACGTCACCGACGCCACCAACGCCTCCCGGACCCTGCTGATGGACCTGGACACGCTGTGCTGGGACGAGGGCATCGCCGAGGAGATGGGCGTCCCGATGTCGATGCTGCCGGGAGTCCGCTCATCGTCGGAGGTGTACGGCACGGTCCGGAAACCCGCCGCGCTGGCCGGGGTGCCCGTCGCCGGCATCCTCGGTGACCAGCAGGCGGCCACGTTCGGGCAGGCCTGCCTGTCCGTCGGGGAGGCCAAGAACACCTACGGCACCGGTAACTTCATGCTGCTCAACACCGGCACCGAGAAGGTGCGCAGCCGCAACGGGCTGCTCACCACGGTGTGCTATAAGATCGGGCCGCAGGCTCCGGTGTACGCCTTGGAGGGCTCGATCGCGGTCACCGGGTCGCTGGTGCAGTGGTTGCGGGACAACCTGGGTATGATCTCCTCGGCGGCGGAGATCGAGCACCTGGCGGCGACCGTCGAGGACAACGGCGGAGCCTACTTCGTGCCGGCCTTCTCCGGGCTGTTCGCCCCGCATTGGCGCTCCGACGCTCGGGGCGCCATCGTCGGCCTGACCCGTTACGTCAACCGGGGGCATCTGGCCAGGGCGGTACTGGAAGCCACCGCGTTCCAGTCCCGCGAGGTGCTCGACGCGATGAACGCCGACTCCGGGGCCACCTTGACCTCACTCAAGGTCGATGGCGGGATGGTGGGCAACGAGCTGCTCATGCAGTTCCAGGCCGACATCCTGGGCGTCCCGGTGGTCCGCCCCATGATCAGCGAGACCAGCGCGTTGGGCGCCGCCTACGCCGCCGGCCTGGCGGTCGGGTTCTGGTCCGGGACGGAGGAGATCCGGGCCAACTGGGCGGCGGACCGGCGGTGGGAACCGACCATGGCCCCGGGACGACGCGAGAACCTCTACGCCCAGTGGCGCAAGGCGGTCACCCGGACCCTTAACTGGGTCGACGGCTGACCGTACGGCGCCGGGTGAGCACCAGCGCCACACCGGACCCGGCCATGGCGACCGCGCCGCCCACGGTCAGCGACACCGCCAGCATGCTCACCTCAGCGCGCGGCGCCGCTTGGCTGTCCGTACTGGTTGTGTTGACCGGCGCGTCAGCCGTGGCCACCGGGACGGGACCCAGCAGGGCTGCGCCAGCGACCAGTCCGCAGGCGACGATCCACATCGCAACCTCCTCATGCCAGCCCTAACACCCGGTAAGACGCATGGGCACAACGAAGGTTGCCTCAAGCCCAGCACGCTCAGTGAACACCCTATTGAGCAGGCCGTAGCCGACTGCGGCGGCGGGAACGCTGGGACACATCGCGCGGCGGCTACGCTATCGCCCGTGCCGCTCTACGCCGCCTATGGGTCCAACATGGATCCCACGCAGATGATGCAGCGCGCGCCGCACTCGCCGATGGCGATGACCGGGTGGCTGATCGGGTGGCGGCTGACGTTCGGCGGCGAGGACCTCAGCTGGGAGGGAGCGCTGGCCACCGTCGTCGAAGACCCCCTCTCCCAGGTGTTCGTCGTGATCTACGACGTGAGCCCGGAGGATGAGAAGCTGCTCGACCGCTGGGAAGGCGAGGACTTCGGGCTGCACAAGAAGCTGCGGCTGCGGGTGCACACCCTGGAGGGCTCGGTGCTCGCCTGGCTCTACGTGCTGGACGCCTACGAAGGCGGCCTGCCCTCGGCGCGCTACCTCGGCGTCGTCGCTGACGCCGCCGAGGCGGCCGGTGCCCCCGAAGACTACGTCACCGAGCTGCGCAGCCGCCCCTGTGCCGGAATCGGCCCCTGACCCTCCCGGCACAGGGCTATCCATGAACTGACTGGAGGGCGACCGCATTGCGGTCGCCCTCCAGGGCCGACGGCATTGCTCGCCGATCACGTGACCGCGCGAGGGTACTGCACGACTGGGGGAGTCGGCTGCCCCAGTACCGCCCTGAGCCTTGCCGCCGGCAATGTCGGTGCCATTCCCTAGCCAACGGCACCGTCTTTGATCACCAGCTCACACCCGGTCGTCGTTCACTCAGCCGCGGCCACCGTTGGCGTCGCCGCCCGCGCCGCCGAAGCCGCTACCGGCGATGTTGGTCTGGTCGCCCAGGACGTCGATGTTCAGGAGGTTGATACCGATTCCACCGGCACCCTTGCCACCAGCGCCGCCGACACCACCGTCGCCGCCGCCCCCGCTCGGGTGGCCACCGCAGCCGCAGCCGGCCGAGAACATGGACAGGACGGTGCGGCCGGGGAGCAGTTCCACGTGCTGCCCGTCGATCTCACCAAAGCTCAATGCGTCAGACATGCGTATCCTCCTCAAAGCGGCCCCAGCGGACCGGGAACAGAACGCCCCAATCGACCCGTCGCCGATTCGGCTAATCCATACAATGGCCAGAGGACGCTCGCCTGACAACATCCGTTCGCCACCTAACTTCACCTTCCGCCACCTAACCGTGAAGCCGATTTTTCGACTACCGAGCCAGCGGCGGGCCGTTACCAGGGTTCCAGGACCCTTGCCTACCTACCGCGCGACGTCGCGCGACCTCGCCAAGCCGCCATGTGATCTGCGCTGTCGCTGGTGAGAGCCATGCTGAGGGTGAGCGGGCGGTGCCGACGCCCGAGGCGGCGCGGCGACCGCGGCGTCTGGGGCGAACCGGCGACGCGGCCGGCATCAGGTCGGCTCATACGCCGCTTCCGAACGAACACGCAGGTTACTACGGGGACCACCGGCGATGACTACCTAGTGCCCGTGGGATCCGGCTACATAACGGTAACCGCCGATAACGCGGCACCGACCCCGCATCGGCTACTTTCCCCGCGAACAGGTCGCCGTGCGACCACCTAGTGGTCGTGCACCTAACGCATTCAGTAGCCGCCCACGCGCTCCGGTCGTTCCCGCTGGGCGCCGATCAGCCGCTCCCGCTGCGCGTCGTCGGTAGCCGCCGCCAACCCGGTCAATGCCAGGGCAAGCGCCCCGTCGCACACCGCGCGGTCCGCCGACGGTGTGGCGCATGCCGCAGCGAACTCAGGCTGGTGGTTCACCGCGTCACCGCAGTCGATCGCGATGGTCGGATGGATCGCCGGCAGCGCCCGGGACACGTTGCCCATATCGGTGCTGGCGGCCTGGCCTAGCCGCTCGTTCTCGGGGCTCATCGGAGAGCGACCGAGCCCGGTGATCGCTCTGCGGTAGGCGGCGGCGAGCCAGGGGTCAGGAACGAGATCGGTGTAGACAGGACAGACCTGGGTCACCTCGTGGACGCACCCGGTGGCCAGTGCCCCCGCCTCGAAACAGGCCCGTACCCGGGTCTCCAGCTGGTGTAGGGACTCGACGTCGGGCGCCCGCAGACAGTACAGCGCCGAGGTGTCGGCGGGGACGACGTTGGGCGCGGCACCGCCGTGGGTGACGATGCCGTGCAGCATCTGCCTGGCCTCCAGATGCTGGCGCAGCAGGCCGACCGCCACCTGGACGAGGGTGAGCGCATCGGCGGCGTTGCGCCCCTTGTGCGGCGCGGCGGCCGCATGCGACGCCTTGCCGAGGTAGCGCAGCGCAAGCTCGGTGGTGGCCAGCGAGGTGGCCGCGCAGGTCTCCCGCGGCGCCGGGTGCACCATCATCGCTATCGCCACGTCGTCGAACACCCCTGCCCGCAGCAGGAGCACCTTGCCCCCACCGGACTCCTCGGCGGGCGTGCCGATCAGCTTGACCGTCACATCCAGCGTCTCGGCGACCTCGCGCAGCGCCAATGCCGCTCCGGCCGACGCCGCCGCGATGATGTTGTGCCCGCAGGCGTGGCCCAGCTCGGGCAGCGCGTCGTACTCCGCGCACAGCCCGATGACCAGCTCGCCCGCGCCGTAGGTCGCGGTGAACGCGGTGTCCAGACCGGCAACCCCACGCTCGAGGGCGAAACCCTCGGCCGCCATCAGGTCTGCCACCTTGGCGGCACTGCGGTGCTCGGCGAAGGCGAGCTCGGGCTCGGCGTGGATGCCGCGGGACAGCGCACGCAAGCTGTCCGCGTGTCGCTCGACGGCCGCAGCGAGGATGGCCTCAGTTGTGCTCACCCCACGATTGTCCCCCGACCGGGGTCAGAACGTCTCCGAAGGCACGTAGGTACCCCAGACGTCGCGCAGCGCGTGGCACACCTCACCCACCGTGGCGTGGGCGGCGAGTGCCCGCTTCATCGGGTACAGCACGTTGCCACCGACGTCCTTGGCGGCGCGCCGCAGCTCGTCCAGGGCGCGGTCGACCTCGACGGATGATCGCGACGAGCGCAGCGCGGCCAGGCGCGCCCGGGCGCTGTCCTCGATCGCCGGGTCCACCCGCAAAGGCTGGTAAGGATCCTCACCCTCGAGCCGGTGACGGTTGAGGCCGACCACCACCCGGTCGCCGGAGTCGATCTCCATGGCGGTGCGGTAAGCGGTCTTCTCGATCTCCGACTTCTGAAAACCCGCCTCGATGGCGCGCACCGCGCCACCCAGCTCGTCCACCTTCTCGATCAGGGCCACCACGGCGGCCTCGATCTCGTCGGTCATCGCCTCGATCGCGTAGGAGCCGGCGAAGGGATCCACCGTGGACGTCAGGTCGGTCTCGTAGGCCAGCACCTGCTGGGTGCGCAAGGCCAGCCGGGCGGCCTTCTCGGTCGGCAGCGCGATCGCCTCGTCATAGGCGTTGGTGTGCAACGACTGAGCGCCACCCAGGATCGCGGCGATCGCCTGCGCGGTGACCCGGACCAGGTTGACCTCGGGCTGTTGGGCGGTGAGCTGCACGCCGGCGGTCTGGGCGTGGAACCGCAGCATCAGCGACCTGGGGTTCCGCGCGCCGAAACGCTCCGCCATCATGCGGGCCCAGATCCGTCGGGCGGCCCGGAACTTGGCGACCTCCTCCAGCACCGTGGTGCGGGCGACGAAAAAGAACGACAACCGCGGCGCGAACTCGTCGACACCCATGCCGGCATCCAGCGCGGCCTGCACGTACTGCGCGCCGTTGGCCAGCGTGAAGGCGATCTCCTGCACCGGGTTCGCGCCGGCCTCGGCCATGTGGTAGCCCGAGATCGAGATGGTGTTCCAGCGCGGGATCTCAGCCTTGCAGTAGGCGAAGATGTCGGCGGTGAGCCGCAGGGACTGCGCCGGCGGGTAGATGTAGGTGCCGCGCGCGATGTACTCCTTGAGCACGTCGTTCTGAACCGTCCCCGCCAGCTTCCAGCCCGGCACCGCGTGTTCCTCGCCCACCAGCTGGTACAGCAGTAACAGCACGCTCGCCGGGGCGTTGATCGTCATCGAGGTGGACACCGCATCCAGCGGGATCCCCTCGAACAGCGTCCGCATGTCCTCGATCGAGTCGATGGCCACCCCGACCTTGCCGACCTCGCCGCGCGCGACCGCCTCGTCGGAGTCGTAGCCCATCTGCGTAGGCAGGTCGAAGGCCACCGACAGACCGGTCTGACCAGCTCGCAGGAGCTGGTGGTAGCGGGCGTTGGACTCGGTGGCGCTGCCGTACCCGGCGTACTGGCGCATCGTCCAGGGACGTTGGGTGTACATGCCGGGGTACACCCCGCGGGTGAACGGGAACTCCCCGGGCTCACCCAGCCGCTCGGCCAGCCCGCCCGCGACGTCCTCCGTGCGGTACACCCGCTTGAACTCCAAGCCGGACTCCGTTCTGACCCCCGGCTGAGCCGGCGGTGGTCTGACCGCCGGCTCAGCCGGGGGTGAGGTGCTGTCCGCCACTACACCTGTATGGCATACCCCGGCGGGTACCACAACGGCGGGGAGCGCGACGCGGGCATCATGGGGGCCGTGACCAACGCCTCACCCCGCCTGGTGGCGGGTCGCTACCGGCTCAGCGCGGTGCTGGGCCGGGGCACCATGGGCACGGTGTGGTCAGCGCACGACGAGGTGCTCGGGCGACCGGTCGCGATCAAGGAGGTGCTGCTGCCGCCGGGCATCCCGCAGGCCGAGGCGGACGCGCTGCGGGAGCGTTCGCTGCGGGAGGCCAGGGCCATCGCGGCCCTGTCACACCCCAACGTGGTGACCCTCTACGACGTGGCCCGGGAGGGCGCCGCGCCATTCGTGGTGATGGAGCTGGTGGCGTCGGCCAGCCTGGCGGAGCTGTTGCGCGACGGCGCCCTGCCACCGCGACAGGTGGTCGCCATCGGGGCGGCGGTGGCGGCGGCGCTGCAGGCCGCGCATGCCGCGGGCATCACGCACCGCGACGTCAAGCCCGGCAACGTGCTGATGGCTCACGACGGCCGGATCAAGCTCACCGACTTCGGGATCGCCCGCAACCGGGGCGACCAGACGTTGACCGCGACCGGTCTGATGCTGGGCTCTCCCGCCTACATCGCTCCCGAGATCGCCTCCGGTGGGCCGGTCGACCCGGCGTCAGACCTGTGGGGACTCGGCGCGACGCTGTTCGCCGCGGTCGAGGGCAGACCCCCCTACGACGCGGGCACCGCGATGGCGACAGTCGCCTCGGTGGTGCAGGGCGAGGTGCCCAGACCGTCATGTTCCGGAGCGCTCGCCGAGGTGATCCACGGGTTGATGGTCAAGGACCCAGCCCACCGGATGCCCCTGTCACGGGTACGCCGGCTGCTGGGTGCGCCACCCGAGCCGGCTGACCCAGAGCCCGTGCCGCCTCCCGTCCCGGTCACCGTCGCCCCCACCCCGAGAGCCGGCGCGACCAGCGCCCCCCCAGACGGTCCGGAGGCACTCGAGACGCCACGCCGGCGAACCGGGCAGCTCGCGGCCGACCCGGGCCCGCTGCCCTTCGCCGTCCCGCCCGCCGCGCCCTCCGAGGCCCGTCGCCCGGCCACGGCGCACCGGCTCGGGAACACCAGGACCAAGGGCACCGGAGCCGGCCGCCGGATGGTGCTGTGGACGCTGGCTGTGCTGCTGTTCCTCGGTGCCGCAACCGCCGGGTTCGGGATCGTCCGCCTCGCCGGCGGCCGAGCTGCCCTGCCCTTCCTGGGGCCCCTACCCTACCTGGGAACCAGGGCCGTCGCGGGGACGAGCCTCGATGACGTGGTGCTGACGCCCCGGGTGCAACAGGTCACCGAGCCGGACGGCACCCGACCGGCTCGGTTCACCGTGAACGTGCCTCGGGGCTGGCCGGAGTTCCGTGAGCAGCGGACGCTCGGGACCAGCTCCGGCACCGTGATGCGCTTCGTCTCCCCGGACGGCTCGGAGGTCGTCGCCGTGGAGCGGGTCACCGGCGTGCTACCCGGCGCCGACGTCGACCGATACCTGACCGCCTACCTGCGCACGCTGGCGCAGGGAGTGCCCGAGCTCGTCGAGACCCAGCGACAGAGGCTCTCCGGCGACGCGCTGGACGCCACCTTCCGGACCAGGGAGGGCGGCGAGCTGCGCCGCACCACCTACCTGCGGCTGATTCCGACCAGGCCGTACCTGTGGGCGGTATCTGTCACCGTGCCCACCGAGCGTGAGGCCGCCGGGCGGATGAAGCTGTTCGAACCCGTGGTAACGGGGTTCGCTTCCGGCCTGTGATCACCGGCAGGCCGCTCCCCTAGGCTGCCGGTCGTGACCGGCCCAGCACAGATCGCCCGGGACGCCGCCTCGGTACTCGCCCAGCGCACCGGGGAACCCACGCACGACATCGCCGTGGTGCTGGGCAGTGGGTGGCGCCCAGCGGCCGATGTGCTGGGCGCCCCCACCGTCGAGATCCCGGTCACCGCGCTGCCCGGGTTCGTCGCGCCACAGGTCAGCGGGCATGCCGGAACGGTCCGGTCGGTGCGCCTGGGCGGACCCCTCGGTGAGCGCCGTATCCTGGTGCTGCTCGGTCGCACACATGGCTACGAGGGTCACGGCGTGGCACAGGTGGTGCACGGGGTGCGCACCGCCTGCGCGGCGGGCGTGCGGGCGGTGGTGCTCACCAACGCCGCCGGCGGTATCGCGGAGGGGCTCCGGGTCGGCCAGCCGGTGCTGATCTCCGACCACCTCAACCTCACCGCGACCTCACCGCTGGTCGGCCCCCGGTTCGTCGACCTCACCGAGACCTACTCCCCCCGGTTGCGCGCACTGGCCCGGGAGATCGACCCGAGCCTGGTCGAGGGTGTCTACGCCGGGGTGCCCGGTCCCCACTTCGAGACGCCGGCGGAGATCCGTATGTTGCGCACCCTGGGTGCCGACCTGGTGGGGATGTCCACCGTGCTGGAGACCATCGCCGCCCGTATCGAGGGCGCCGAGGTGCTGGGGATCTCGCTGGTCACCAACCTCGCCGCAGGTATCGCGGCGGCACCGCTGAACCACCAGGAGATGCTCACCGCCGCCGCCGGCGCCGCAGCGCGGATGGGCGGGCTGCTGCAGGAGCTGCTCAGCCGGGTGTGAAAACCGGCCAGCGGTTCACACGGTCCGCCTGGACACGGTCCGCCTGGGCACGGTGCGGACCGCGAAGGCCATGACCCGGGGATTACGCTGCCGCGCATGGCTGCGGACATCGTACCGATCGAACTCTCTGTGACCGCCGGCGACCTCGTCACGCTGTGGGCGCCCCGCTGGCGTGAGGACACCGAGGAGTGGGAGGCATTCCTCGGTGACGACGAGAACCTCTTCGCCTTCGCTGACGTCGCGGCGCTGGTCGGTTTCGTGCGCACCGCCCGCGACCACGACCTCATCGACCACCCGGCCTGGGCGCTGGTACCGCGGTTGCCCGCACCGGACCTGCGACCCACCGAGTCCCACCGTTACGACCTGGTGGGAGTGCCCGAGCTGGTCACGCGGCCGCCGGATACCTGGGTGATCGGTGAGCTCGCCGACGTGGTGTCGATCGTGCGCTCGCTGGCCGAGGTCTGCGGTTTGGAGGTGGTGCACGACGTACTCGACTCCACTGCCGGGTTCAGCATGCTCGACGGCGGCACGCTGGCCTTCGGCGGCCGCGAGGGCGCGCGGCACTGGGATGCGCTGTGCACCGTGATCGCGCGGCGGTGGGACGAAGTGATCGATGCCGTCGACGGGGTGCTCCGCGTTCCCGACGTCGACGCGGCGGCGCTGGAGGCGGCGGCGAGCGAACTGTCCGAGGCCCAGTCGACCCTCGAGGCCCAGTCGACCATCGAGGCCCAGTCGACCCTCGAGGAGCGGTCCGACCCCGGGGAGCAGGAAGCGGACTCGGTGGCTGCCGCCGATCCTGTGCTGGCGTTCTGGTCGGAGATCGGCATCGACCCGATCCGGATCATCAGCGATCTGGGCGAGCACTACACGCTGCGCTGCTACCTCGACGACGCACCGGTGTTCCTCGGCCGCGACGGGCGCATCGACGTCTTCGGTTCGCCGCGCTCGCTGGTCCGTCACCTCGCCGACAACCCTGAGGGCCACGACCTCGACGCGGTGTCCACCTGGCCGCGGGTGACCAACCGAGCGCAGAGCCGCGA
Source organism: Pseudonocardiales bacterium (assembly GCA_019243635.1). Lineage (GTDB taxonomy): Bacteria > Actinomycetota > Actinomycetes > Mycobacteriales > Pseudonocardiaceae. Next base: position 39,099 of record JAFAUB010000169.1, on the reverse strand, counting down.
GCTGGAGGTGGCGCTCGACGACGGCAACAGCTACGTGCTCAGCGGCCTGGCTGATGACCTCGCCGGGGGCCCCGAGACGGTGGATCCCGGGCAGCTCGAGCTGGCCGTGGAACTGATCGCCGACGCTGAGCGGTGGGCTGGGTCGGACGCCGCGGACAAGGCGCTGGCCAGTTCCGAACCGCTGGGCTGGCTGGTGTCCTTCCTGCTGCGCCCGGACCCGACCCGGTTGGCGCCTAGCGCTCCCTTCGCCGCCGAGGTGGCCGCCTGGCGGGTCCTGGTCGGTGGTTTCGAGGACCGCCTGCACGTGCACCGAGGGTATGGCTAGGATTCTCGCCCACCAGGACCGGTTCGTTCCCCTTGAGTGAAGGCCAAGCCCGTGACCAACCCAGCGACGCAGTCCTTCGATCGGATGCGCAGCATGCTCGTGCGTGCCGCCGAGATCCGCGACAGCGAGCAGCAGCAGATCTTCGATGCGCTGGACGAGATCCATGCCCGGCTGGCTCCCCTGGAGTCGCTGGGTTCGGTCCGCAAGCGGCTGTCGGAGATGCCGGACCGCACCGAGGTCAGCGTGCTGGCCGAGCGGGTCGATGAGGCACTGTCCAGGCTGGAGGCTCAGGACAGCGCAATCGCCGCGCTGTCCCGTGCCGTCGAGTCGATGGTGGACAAGCTGGCCACGCCGTTCGCCGAGCTCGGTGGGCGGCTGGACGGGATGGCGGGCCGGTTCGAAGGCGTCGCCGGCCGGATGAACGGTCTAGAAGACCGGATCGCCGGGGTGCACAAGCGGATCGACGACCTGGATCACCACCTCGACCGCCAGGACGCCCGGCTCGACGGGCTGCCCGCCGCCGTGCACGGGCCGGTACGGGAGCAGGTCGGCACCACCGAGGCGGGGTTGCGGAGTCGGCTGGACGAGGTCGACAAGACCGTGCACGAGTCGCTGTCCACCGCGCTGGAGTCAGTCACCGGGCGCCTGGAGGCGCTGGACGGCGTGCTGGCCCGGCGCCCCGACGTCGACTCGCTGTCCAGGCTGGTCCAGCAGGCCAACGAAGAGTCCGAGATCCGCTACACCGCGCAGCTCGACGAGGCGATGGCCACCTTCGCCGAGATCATCATGGGCGGTGGCCCGTCGGCTTCCCTGCCCTCCACCCCACCGCCGCCGCGGCCGGCTCAGCGTCGGGGCCGCCGCCAGACCAAGCCCGTGGAGGAGAGTGGCGACGCCCTTGAGGGCGTCGCCACGTGAGTGGCATTGAGTGCCATGACACTGTTACTCGCTCACGAGCATAGCGTTGGTCCGGTTCCGAGCGGTTCTCGTCCTGATCGCCGCTCTCGGCTCGACGACCCTGCTCGGCTCGACGACCCTGCTCGGCGCGGTGCCCGCCGCCGCGCAGCCCGGGTGCTCACGGCAGGTCGCACCGCCCCCGCCGGTCGACTCCTCAGAGGCCCCGGCTCCGGGCGTCCCGGCGGCCCCGCCGCTGCCGGTCCCCGACCCTCCGGTGGGTGGGCCGAGGATGGGCGAGTGCGGACTGGTGCTGCCCGCCGGCGCGCCCGCCCCGCCGGCGGGGATCAGCTCGATGTCCTGGCTGATCGCCGATGCCGACTCCGGCGAGGTGCTCGCCGCCGATGATCCCCATGCGCGCAACCGCCCGGCCTCGACGCTCAAGCTGCTCACCGCCCTGCTGGCCGCCGACCAGCTCCCCCCCGACCGGGTCGTGGTCGGTACCCGGGACGACGCCGACCAGGACGGCAGCCGGGTAGGCATCGGCCCAGGCGGCCGCTACACCGTCCGACAGCTGCTCACCGGCCTGTTCCTGGCCTCCGGCAACGACGCCGCACACGCCCTGGCCGTCGCGCTCGGCGGGGTCGCGCAGACCGTCAAGCAGATGAACGAGCTGGCCGCTAAGCTGGGCGCGCTCGACACCAGAGCCGCCACCCCGTCCGGCTTGGACGGGCCGGGCATGAGCGCCTCGGCCTACGACCTGGCGTTGGCATTTCGCCAGGTGCTCAACCGCCCGCTGCTGGTCGAGCTGCTGGGCACCCGGCAGGCGGACTTCCCCGGCTACGGCGACCGGCCTGGGTTCGTGGTCAACAACGACAACACGCTGCTCAGAACCTACCCCGGCGCGCTGGGCGGCAAGACCGGATTCACCGACGACGCCCGGCACACCCAGCTCGACGCCGCGCGACGCGGCGGGCGGCGCCTGATGGTGGTGCTGATGCGGGGCGAGCAGCGGCCGGTGTCGATGTCGGAGCAGGCGGCCCGGCTTCTGGACTACGGGTTCACGCTGCCCTCGGGCAGCCCGGTCGGGCGGCTGGTGGACGAGGCTGAGCCACCCGAGGCGGCCGAGACCGGGCCGGGGCTGACGCCAGGAGCCCTCCCGGCACCGCCGGACGCGGGCGCGCATGCCACCGCCCAGAGCTCGACCAGCCGGGCCCACGAAGCCGGCGTAGCGCTGTGGATCGGCCTGGCGGTCACCGTGCTCGCCGTACTCGGCTCCCTGGCAGCCCGTCGGCGACACCGCTAGGACACCGCCCGTCAGCACGTGACGTAGCCGCCACCCTCCGTGACCGGCTTTCCGGGCTGCCGACGAGGCCTCACCGTCGCCCGTTATCGAGGACCGCCGGCGCCACCGCGAGTCGGGCCGAGAGCAGGGTCAGCGCCGCGGCGACGGCGAGGACGACGACAGCGGTGTCCGGGCCGTCGAGACGATGGTGCCCGCTGGGGCTGAGGCTGAGAGCGAGGGTGACCAGAGCGACACCCAGGGCGGTGCCCAGGCTGCGGGTCACGTTGACCAGTCCGCCACCGGTGGCGGCGGACTGCACCGGGATGGCCTCCATGACCAGGGTGTTGTTCGCCGGCGTGAAGGTGCCCAGCGCGACACCCAGCGCAGCGAGCAGGGTGACCGACCATCCGGTGGTCGGTGGCGCGGCCGGCAGCGCGGCGAGGACGGGGATGCTCACCGCAGCGCCGAGAGTGGCCCGGGTGCGGTCGGTCCAGGAGCGCGGCAACAGCCGCTCGGACCCGACCGCGGCCAGAGCGAACCCGGCGGGCAGGGCGGTGAGCACCAGCCCGGCGTGCAGCTCAGAGGAGCCGCCGCTGGTCAGGACGACGGGGATCAGGACGAGCGGGCCGAACAGCACGAGGTAGCCGCAGAGGGCACCGAGCAGGCCGGCGGTGACCGCGCGGGCACGGAGCAGGGCGAGCGGTACCAGCGGAGCGGCGGCCCGACGTTGGCGAAGGACGAACCCGGCCGCCGCGGCGGCCGACAGACCCAGCAGCACGATCGCGACCCAGCCGGGTAGCGACAGGCCCGAGGCGACCGACATCCCGAGCAGCAGGCTGGTGGTCGCGGTAGCCAGCAGCAGCAGCCCGGACCGGTCCCACCCCATGTCGGGGGCGCGGCGTCGGGTGCGGGGCAGCAGGTAGATCCCGGCGACGACGGCGAGGACACCGACGGGGATGTTGATGCCGAACACCCACCGCCACCCCAGGGTGGACACCAGCAGCCCACCGGCGGTGGGTCCCAACGCCAGACCGATGGCCTGGGCACCGGCCTGGATCCCCAACGCGGCCCGCATCCGATGCGCGGGCGCGCTGGTGGTGACCAGCGCGACGCTGTTGGCCTGCAGCATCGCCGCGCCGAGGGCCTGCACGACCCGAGAACCGATCAGCACCCCCAACGACGGCGCCACCCCACACACCGCCGACGCGCCGCTGAACACCACGAACCCGTATAGGTAGATCAGCTTGCGGCCATGGACATCGGCCAGGCGCCCGAGCGGGATCAGCAGGGCGGTCAAGGCCAGCAGGTAGGACAGTGACACCCACTGCACCCCGGCCAGCGACGCGTGGAACTCCGCCCGCAACGGCCGGTAGGTCAGGGTGACGATGCTGGCGTCGAGCTGGCCCATGAACGCGCCGAGACACACCGTGCCCACGGCCAGCCACCAGGCGTACGGCCACTCACGCAGCCGGGCGGGCCGGGCCCGCTCCCGCCCCATGGCGCCCAGCCACCCAGGCACACTGCTCATATCCGAAGCCCTCCCGCGCTCTCGTCACACTCGGCGTCGCCGCTGTAGCCAGCTTCGCTCGACAGCTCGGTCGGTCGCCGGTCGCGTCGGCACCGGGTCGGACTGTTAGCCTGGCGACTGCTCGCCCGCGGCGGGGAGGGACCGGCATGAACAGCGCTGACGAGTGTGACCGTGGCTGAGGATCTCGGATACTTCGGGCCTGGCAGCGTGACGTGGCGGGTGCTGATGGACCCGGCTGCGGGCATCGGCGGAATCCGAGCGCTGTTCCTGCAAGCGCTGCATCCACGGGCGATGGCCGGGGTGCACGAGCACTCGGACTTCAGCAGCGACTTCTGGCCGAGGCTGCAGCGCACCGCGCAGTACGTGACCACGGTGGGCTTCGGCACTCGCGTCCAGGCCGACGCGGCGGCCGCGCGGGTCCGCGCGGTGCACCGGAGAGTCCGCGGCGTCGACCCGGTGACCGGCGGGCCGTACGCCGCGACCGATCCCGACCTGCTGCGGTGGGTGCACGTCACCGAGGTGTCCTCGTTTCTCGACGCGGTCGGCCGCGGCGGCCTGGAGCTGACCGGCGCGCAGGCCGACCAGTTCCTCCTCGAGCAGGTGCGCGCCGCCGAGCTGGTGGGGCTTGCGGACGTCCCGACTGACCGGGCCGCACTGGCCAGGTACTTCGAGCAGGTGCGCCCCGAGCTATGCGCCTCTCCGGTGGCGCGGCGAGCGGCGCTGCGGCTGGTGGTACCACCGCTGTCGCTACGGACCGAGCTGACCACCCCGGCCCGGCCGGCCTGGACCGTGGTGGCCGGGCTGGCCTTCAGCCTGCTGCCCCGCTGGGCGCGCCGTCTCTACAGCCTGCCCGGGCTGCCCACCACCGACCTGACCGCCACCGTGGCACTGCGGGGACTGCGCGCCACCGCGCTGCGGGTGCCCGAACGCTGGCGACACGGGCCTATCGTGCACCAGGCGCTTGAGCGGGCGCGGTCAGCCTCGTGACCGTGGGGCTCAAGCCCACCAGCCGAACCAGAGCACGCCGGCCGTGAGCACCAGGACCGACCACGAAGCCAGCGCCGCGCCGCGACCCGGGGACCGCGTCGCCACCAGCTGCAGCGCGGCGGCGGCCACCGTCGCGAGAACATGGCCGACGACGGCTGTCATGCCTGGGCCGGGCCGGCCCGCGGTACCGGCCAGCCACTGCGCCACGCATACCACGATGGTGAGCGCGACCAGGCCCCCAGCCAGCACACCGGACAGCCCGCGCGGGGCGCGCAGAACCTCCGATCGCCGCCGCCGCACAGCATGCTCCGCCTCGGTGATCATGGTTCGGTGATCACAGGTCGGTGATCATGGTGCGAGCAGCGCCCACGGCTGGAGCTCTGGTGCGCCGGCCCGCCCCTCGGGACAGTGCCGCCGGAACTCGCACCACGAGCAGGCTCGGCCGGGGGCGGGCGGGAACAGAACCTCCGGATCTCCTCCTGCCGACAGAGTGTCGGTGGCCAGCGCGATCTCCTCGGCGACCTCCTCGGCACGCTGCAGGTGCCTGCTCAGCGACTGCTCAGTGTGCTCCCATCCGGCGACGGTGCCGGTGGGCAGGTGGTGCAGCTCCACCCGTCGGCACTGCCGGCGCAACGTGCGACGGGCCGCAAAGGCGTAGAGCGCCAACGCCTGCGAACCGCGAGCGTCATCGGCGGTGAGCTCGTGGCGACCGGTCTTGTAGTCCACCACGACCAGCTCACCGTCCCGCTCGTCGATGCGGTCTACTCGCCCCTCCGCGACGATCCGCTGGGTCGGCGCGGATACCCAGCGCTCCACGCCCACCGGATCGAGATGGGGATCCAGCTCGTCGACGTAGCGGGCCACCCAGTCCTGCGCGCGGCCGCGATAGGCGGCGGCCTGCGCGTCGTCCGCGAAGCCCTCCCCGGACCAGTGCGTCGTCACCAGGGCGGCCGCGGTGTGCGGACGGCGTCGCCCGGGCGCCAGTTCGAACAACGCCCGCAGCGCGGTGTGCACCACCGCGCCCAGCGTGTTGTGCGCCCACGCCCCGCCCCGGGCGGGCGTGGGGCGATCCAGGTAGGCCATCCGGTAGCGCCGACGGCAGCCGGTCCACGCGGTGAGCCTGGCGGGAGTCACCCGCACCAGCGGGCGGGGCAGACCACCGAGCTCCAGCTCTCCCTGCGCTCGCCGTGCCATCGCGCCTACCGTACTCGCTCCCCTCAACCGGTCACCACGGCAACGGACCTGTCGACTACCACACCTCCGGCTCAGACCACCTCGCGAGCGGCCAGCGCCTACGGCGAGAGCCGCGTCGTGGCGGCTGCAGCATGTGCGAACGGGGCTGCTTCTTGTCGCCGAAGATCAGCTCGGAGATCGCCTCGAAGACCTCCTCCGGCCTGGGCACATACTCGATCCGTTCCAGATCCTGCTTCTGCCCGGCCGACTCCACCCGCAGCGTGCCGTAACCGAACAGCTGCCCGGCGAATGGCCGCAGGAAGCTCATGTCGGTCACCTTCGTGATCGGCATCATGGAGTGCTTCGTCTGGATGATGCCACTAGTGATCATGAACCGCTTGTCGGTGACGATGATGAGCTCGAGCCACCACTCCAGCACCTTCCAGGCGAAGCGCAGCACCGCACCGACCGCCACGTACCAGAGCAACGACTGCGGCAGCCACAGGCCCTCTCCCACCCGACTGACCAGGCTGGACAGCACGAAAGCGACGATCACGACACCGACGGTCTGCAGCAGTGGCTTGAGCAGCACGGCCCAGTGCCGCCGCACCCGGATCACCCGCCGCTCCACGGCGGGGTTGAGCAGGATGTTGGAATGTCGACCAATCATGTCAGCGCCGCGCTTCCGTCATCGATCCGAGGGGTGTGCCGCACCTGGGCCGGCGGTGCGTCCCGGCATTCGCGAGGGTACTACCGTCGCCGCTGATGACAGGGGCACCCGAGCGGTGGGTCCGGTGTGTCGGGGCGGTGGTGCTCGACGACGCCGGCAGGCTGCTCCTGATCCAACGGGCGAAGGAGCCGGGGCGGGGACGCTGGTCGGTGCCCGGAGGCCGGGTTGAGGCCGGTGAGACCGATCATCAGGCGGTGGTCCGCGAGGTGGCCGAGGAGACCGGGCTGGCGGTGGAGGTCACGCGTTCGCTGGGCGGTGTGCAGCGTCGCGCACCGGAGGGGGCCGTGCTCGACATCCACGACTACAGCTGCCGGGTGACCGGCGGGACGCTCCGCGCCGGCGATGACGCCGGCGACGCCCGCTGGTGCGACGCGGCGATGCTGGCAAGTCTGCCGCTGGTCAGGGGCCTCATCGACGCACTCAGCCACTGGCGCTGCCTACCCCGCTGACGCCGTGCCCGGACCCATCGACAGCTTGGCCAGCATGTCGCGGGCCTGCTCGGCGTGCCGCGGCTGGCACAGCACGTCGTAACGCCCCGCGACCAGCTGGCTCGCCGACGCGAAGTCCCGGCGACCGCGGGTCGAGGCGTAGCCGGCGGCGGCGAACACCGTCCCGAACACCGCGCCGGTGGCCACTCCCACCAGGATGGGGATCACACCGGTGCCGGCCTGGGTAGCGAACAAGCTGAGCAGCACCCCGACGAACAGGCCGAACCAGGCACCCGACGCCGCCCCCTGGCCGATGACCCGGCCCCAGGTCAGCCGGCGCAGCACCCGCTCCACCAGCATGAGGTCCACCCCGACGATCGTGACCTCGGCGACCGGGAACTGGCTGTCGGCGAGATGGTCCACGGCGCGCTGAGCCTCGGCGTAGGTGGCGTAGGAGCCGATCGGCCAGCCGGTGGGCGGGGTGGGCAGGCCAGGCATCTGGCCCTGGCCACTGAATGGACTGGTCATGCTCGCGCAGCGTACTCCCGCAGCAGCCCCTTACTGATGATCGTCTTCTGGATCTCGCTGGTGCCCTCGCCGATGAGCAGGAACGGCGCCTCGCGCATCAGCCGCTCGATCTCGTACTCCTTGGAGTAGCCGTACCCGCCATGGATACGGAAGGCGTCCTCGGTGACCTCCTTACAGTATTCGCTGGCCAGCAGCTTCGCCATCCCGGTCTGGACGTCGTTGCGGTCGCCGGAGTCCTTGAGCCGGGCGGCGTTGACCATCATCAGGTGCGCGGCCTCGACCTTGGTGGCCATCTCGGCAAGCTTGAACGCGATCGCCTGGTGCTGCGCGATCGGCTTGCCGAAGGCCTTGCGCTGCTGGGCGTAGCCGACCGCGAGCTCGAAAGCGCGAACGGCGATGCCGCAGGCGCGGGCGGCGACGTTGACCCGCCCCACCTCGACGCCATCCATCATCTGGGCGAAACCCCTGCCCGGAGCCGCGCCCAGCACCTTGTCGGCTCCGACGCGGAAGCCGTCGAACACCAGCTCGGTGGTGTCCACCCCCTTGTAGCCCATCTTGTCGATCTTCCCGGGCACGCTGAGCCCGGGAGCGACCTCACCGTAGCCGGTGGGCTTGTCCACCAGCAGCGTGGTGAGGTTGTGGTGCGCCTTCGTCGCCCCCTCCTCGGTCTTGACCAGGGTCGCCACCAGGGTCGACGTGGCGCCATTGGTCAGCCACATCTTCGCGCCGTCGACGATGTAGTGGTCCCCGTCGCGTCGGGCCCTCGTCCTGATCGCCGCGACATCGGAGCCCAGCTCCGGCTCCGACATGGAGAAGGCGCCACGGATACTGCCCTCCGCCATCCGCGGTAGGTAATGCCGCCGCTGCTCGTCGGTGCCGTGGTGGCTGATCATGTGCGCCACGATGAAGTGAGTATTGATCACGCCGGAGACGCTCATCCAGCCTCGGGCGATCTGCTCCACGACCAGCGCGTAGGTCAACAACGACTCCCCCAGACCGCCGTACTCCTCGGGGATGGTGAGCCCGAACAGGCCCATCTCCCTCATCCCGTCGACGATCTCCCGCGGGTAGGTGTCGGTGTGCTCCAGCTCCTGGGCGACCGGGATGATCTCCTTGTCCACGAAGGTCCTGACCGTGGCCAGGATCTCCCGCTGGATCTCGGTGAGACCGGCGGTCTGAGCGAGCTGGGCCATGAGAGCACCTCTCGTCACGTACGGCACCGGGCGGCCGGCCCGGTGCTCGGACTACCCGCCAGTATGGCGCCTTGTGCCCGCTGTGACGGTCCGAGCCCGTCAGCCGCGAGCGGGCCGATGAGTGCCCACCGGGGTACGCCTAGCATGGGAGACGGACTCATACCCAACCGGAAGGTCGGTGCCAGCCGTGGCCTCCACCCAGACCGTCCCATCGGTCGATGCGGTCAAGGCCGCGCTGGACGCGGTGCACGACCCGGAGATCAACCGCCCGATCACCGAGCTGGGCATGGTCAAGGATGTGACCGTCGCCGTCGACGGAACGGTGGGGGTAGCGGTGTGGCTCACCGTCGCCGGTTGCCCCATGCGCGACACCATCACCTCCCGCGTCACCACGGCGGTGTCTGCGGTGCCGGGCGTACGGCAGGTCCGGGTGGAGTTGGACGTGATGAGCGACACCCAGCGCACGGCGTTGCGCCGGCGGCTGCGCGGTACCGCCGAGGAACCCCGGATTCCGTTCGCGGAACCGGGATCGCTGACCCGGGTGTACTGCGTGGCCTCCGGTAAGGGCGGGGTCGGCAAGTCGTCGGTGACGGTGAACCTGGCCGCCGCGATGGCCGATCGGGGCCTGTCGGTCGGGGTGGTCGACGCCGACATCTACGGCCACTCGGTGCCGGGCATGCTCGGCACCACCGCCCGCCCCACCCAGGTAGAAAAGATGATCATGCCGCCGACGGCGCACGGCGTGAAGGTCATCTCGATCGGAATGTTCACCAAGGACAACACTCCGGTGGTGTGGCGGGGGCCGATGCTACATCGCGCGCTGCAGCAGTTCCTCGCCGACGTGTTCTGGGGCGACCTTGATGTACTGCTGCTCGACCTGCCGCCGGGCACCGGTGACATCGCCATCTCGGTGGCGCAGCTGGTCCCCAACGCCGAGATCCTCGTGGTCACCACTCCGCAGCGAGCCGCCGCGGAGGTGGCGCAGCGGGCCGGGGCGATCGCCTTGCAGACCCGCCAGCGGCTGATCGGTGTGGTGGAGAACATGTCGTGGCTGGAGATGCCGGACGGCTCCCGTAGCCACCTTTTCGGTTCCGGCGGAGGCCAGGTGGTCGCCGAGTCGCTGACTCGCTCGCTGGGCAGCGAGGTCGCGCTGCTGGGTCAGGTGCCGCTGGACCCCCGACTGCGCGAGACCGGCGACACCGGCACTCCGTTGGTGCTCGCTGATCCCACCTCGCCGGCGGCGGTCGTGCTGCGCGGGATAGCCGACCGGCTCACGAGGCGCTCACGAGGCCTGGTCGGACGACTGCTCTCGGTGAGCCCCAGCTCCCGGTGAGCCGCGGTTCACCGGCTCACCGTCCAGAGATCCGCCCTCACTCCCCGACGATCGCGATGGCGAAACCGTCGTAGCCCTTGGCGCCCACAGTCTGGATGACCGTCGCGCTGACCAGGGCGTCCGCGGCCATCATCTCGATGAGCCGCCGCGCGCCTTGCACATCGGGGTCCGCGCTGTGCGCGTCGACCATGGCTCCGCCCCGCACCACGTTGTCCACGATGATCACGCCACCGGGTCGGGTCAGACGGACCGACCCGGCGAAGTAGTCGGCGTTGTGCGGCTTGTCCGCGTCGATGAAGACCAGGTCGAACGGGTCGGCGTGCCCGCCTGCGAGATCCTCGGCCAGCCGCGGCAACGTGTCCAGCGCCTCGCCGACCCGCACATCCACACGGTCGGCGAGGCCGGCCCTGGCGATGTTGGCGCGCGCCACCTCGGCGTGCTTCGGCAGGTATTCCAAGGTGATCAGGCGGCCGTCCGGCGGCAGCGCCCTGGCCAGCCAGATTGTGCTGTACCCGCCGAGCGTGCCGAACTCGAGGATCCTGCGCGCGTTCACCAGCCTGGCGAGCAGGTTGAGCAGCTTGCCCTGCGCGGGTGAGACAGCGATGGCCAGCAGCCCGGCCGCGTCACTGGCCGCGAGTGCGGCGTCCAGCGCCTCATCGGGTTCGACGAGTACGCCGGTGACGTAGTCGTCGACCGCCGTCCACTGCTGCTGGCTCATCGCGTCCTCACCGCCGTCGGGCTCGCCGGCAGCCATGCTCCCGCATCCGCGAAGCCACCGTGGCACGATCTCGCCGGGCCGCCGACGAGCCTACCTGCAGCTCTACAGCTCGGGACCGCGGGCACGCAGGTCATCGACGGTGGCCATGGCCTGCTTGAGCTCGCCGAGCCACTGCTCGGCATGCTCGCCGACCAGTCGCACCGCCCAGACGAGTGCCTCCGACCGGGACCGTGCCACTCCGGCGTCGACCAGGGTGTCGAGCACCAGACGCTCGGGTTGCCGCAACCGGGTCATCACCGGCACCGACAGTGTCGTGAACATCTCCTCAGTGCCACCCAGCCGGGCACCCCAGGCCACCTTGCGCCGGTAGCAGTGCTCGGCCTGCCGGGCGATCTCGATCCGCTCGTCGCGGGAGTCCTCCCGGAACCGGCTGATCCGGCCGGCCTCGGCCGCGGCCCGCTCGGCGTCATCGGTGAACTCCTCGCCCAGCGCGGGCAGCTCACCCACCACGATGATCTCCTCACGGTCCACGCTGACCTCGACCTCACCGGTGAACCAGCCATCCGGCAACCGCCCCGCGAACCAGGCCTTGGCGTCCTCGGCCGGCGGAAGGTCAGCCTGCTGCCAGCCGCCGCGCCCGTGCCACCGGCCGCCGGAGCGCATGCCATGCGGCCGTCCTCGTCCCACCATGGCGACGTCCTCTCACTCGCTCTCTGCCTGCTACGACGATTACAACATTACTAGCGTTGCAGAGTCGAGCGGATCTTTACGCCGAGAGCGAAACGACGACTACTCGCGACCGCCGGCGATCGGGCCGCGTAGCTGCGCCTGCAGATCCTCAGGGGAGGTCACCGGACGGTCACAGCTGAACCCGTGGCAGACGTAGGCCGTCGAGACGCCGTCTACCAGGCCCCGCCCGGTGAGCATCGGCTCATCCGCACCGGGTTCCCCGGCCAGCACGACCGCCCCACCAGGCGCCGCCCAGCGGGCCGTGGCCTCCAGCGCGGCGCGGGCGGCGTCCCCGGCGGCGCCGATCACGGCGATCTGCACCGGCCCGTGCGCCAGCGCCTCGGCGATGGTCAGCCAGTGCCCGGCGGCCTGCGGCGCCTTGGCCAGCACCGTGCCGGCCCGCGCCACCGCGGCCTGCGCCACCGCGCGGTAGGGCTCCGAGCCGGTCAACGCCGAGGCTGTGAGCAGCGCGGCGACCAGCGCGGAGGCGCCCGCCGGGGTGGCGTTGTCGGTCGGGTTGCTGGGACGACGGAACAATGCCTCGGCATCGTCGGCGGTATCGAACCAGGCCCCGGCGTGGTCCGGGTCGGCGAAGTGTTTCTGGGCCAGCTCCAGCACCGGAAGCGCCGCGCCGCGCCAGCGGCTCTCACCGGTGACCTGGTACAGCGCGAGCAGGCCCTCGACCAGCCAGGCGTGGTCAGCCAGCACCCCGGCGGCCTCGCCCACCACGCCGTCGCGGGAGCTGCGCCGCAGCCGGCCATCGACCAGGTGCGTGCCCAGCATCAGCTCCGCCGCGACGACCGCCGCGGCCACCCACTCCGGACGACCCAGCACGCCGCCCGCCTCGGCCAGGGTGGTGATCGCCATCCCGTTCCACTCGGTGACCACCTTGTCGTCCCGGGCGGGCTGCGGGCGGGCGGCCCGGGCGGCGAGCAGCGCGGCGCGCACCCGCTCCCAGCGGCCGGAGTCATCGGGCTCAGCGGGCAGCCGCAGTACCGAGGTGCCCTGCTCGAACGTCCCGGCCGGGCTCACCCCCAGCAGCTCCGCCGCCCACTGACCGTCAGCGGGCCCCAGCACCTCGATGAGCTGCGGCGGCGTCCACACGTAGGTGGCGCCCTCCACACCGGCGGTGTCGGCATCCAGCGACGCCGCGAAACCACCCTGGGAGGTACCCAGCCCGTCGAGCAGGAACGTCGCGGTCTGCTCGGCCACCCGCCGGGCGGTCGTCGACCCGGTCAGCCGGGTCAGGTGGGTGTAGACCCGCAGCAGCAGCGCGTTGTCGTAGAGCATCTTCTCGAAGTGCGGCACCACCCAGGCGGCGTCGACGCAGTAGCGCGCGAACCCCCCGGCAAGCTGGTCGTACATCCCGCCCCGAGCCATCGCCTCACAGGTGCGCTGGACCATGGACAAGGCCGATTCCGAGCCGGTTCGCTCGTGGTGGCGGAGCAAGAACTCCAGCAGCATCGACGGCGGGAACTTCGGGGTGCCACCGAAGCCGGCGTGCTGCTGGTCGAACTCCCCGACCAGCCTCTCGAGCGCACCGGTCAGCACCCGGTCGTCGACCGCGGACTCGCTCAGCGGCACTGCGCGCTCGCCGAGCTGCTTGGCGATGCGCCTGGCCGCATCCCGGACCTGCTCACCGCGGTGGGCCCAGGCCTGGCGCACGGCGATGAGCAGCTCAGGGAAACCGGGCATGCCGTGGCGGGGCGAGGGCGGGTAGTAGGTGCCGCAGTGGAACGGCTCGCCGGCGGGCGTGAGGAAGCAGGTCATCGGCCATCCCCCATGGCCGGTCATGGCCTGGGTGGCCTCCATGTAGACGGCGTCGACATCGGGGCGCTCCTCGCGGTCCACCTTGATGTTGACGAAGTTGGCGTTCATCACCGCCGCGATGTCCGCGTTCTCGAAGGACTCATGCGCCATCACGTGGCACCAGTGGCAGGCGGCGTAGCCGATGGACAACAGCACGGGGACGTCACGCCGCACCGCCTCCGTGAACGCCTCATCGCACCACGGCCACCAGTCGACGGGGTTGGTGGCGTGCTGCAGAAGGTACGGGCTGGTGGAGCTCTCGAGCCGGTTAGCCATGTCGGCTATCCTCCCCGCGCCGCCGGCTTCGCGGAACCGTTACTCCGCACGCGGTCCGGTACCGGAGTCGTCCTCGAAGGACTTCGGGATCCGGCGCAGGTGCTTGTTCATCGAACGCACCAGCAGCGCAACGGCCAGGAAGAAGAGCAGCAGCACCACCAGAGCGACCGGCGCGGCCTTACCGAAGTCCTCACCCTGCCCACCGGGGTCCGGCGCCGGCGCAGGCGGCGCAAGCGTCCCGACACCGGCTACGGCCGAGAAGCCGGTGGGCAGCAGCAGGGTCATGCGGGCACCCGCTCCCCCACCCCCGAGAAAAGATCGTCCTCGGGCAGCGTGGTGTCGACCAGCGAGCGAGCCAGCTCGTACTCCTCGGTCGGCCACAGCTGAGCCTGCAGCGCGTGGGGAACCGCGAACCACCTGCTCGCCGGGTCGATCTGAGTCGCGTGTGCCCGGAGCGCGTCGTCGCGCACCGGGAAGTACTCAGCACACCGCACCTGGGTGGTCACCCGGTCCATGATGTCCGGCAGCGCCGGGTCCCACTTCGCCAGCCACTCACCGTACGGCGACTGGGCGCCGGCCGCGAGCAGCGCGTCGTGCATCAGCTGCATCCGCTTGCGGGAGATGCCGTGCAGATAGTAAAGCTTCAGCGGCTGCCACGGCGCTCCGGCGTCGGGGAAACGCTCCGGGTCACCGGCGGCGTCGAACGCGGCGACCGACACCTCATGGCAGCGGATGTGGTCGGGATGCGGGTAGCCGCCCTTCTCGTCGTAGGTCACCACCACATGCGGCCGGAACTCGCGAACCACCCGGACCAGGTCCTCGGTGGGAACCTCGAGGGGCAGCGCCGCGAAGCACCCGTCGGGCAGCGGCGGGGGCGGGTCCCCGTCGGGCAGCCCGGAGTCGACGTAGCCCAGCCAGCGGTGTCGCACGCCCAGAATCCGCGCCGCGTCATCCATCTCCCGGCGGCGGACCGCGCTCATCAGCGCCGGGTGCGCGGCCAGGTCGGCGACCTCGAAGGACGGGTTCAGGATGCTGCCCCGTTCTCCGCCGGTGCAGGTGACGACCATCACGTCGTGACCCTCGGCGACGTATCGAGCCATCGTCGCGGCTCCCTTGCTCGACTCGTCGTCGGGGTGCGCGTGCACCGCCATCATTCGCAGCTGCTCAGCCATGGACGCCTGCTCATCCTTCCTCCGCAACCGGTCGGGTGGACTACCCGGGGCGATGAGAATATTGCCCTATTGTTCCTGCCGGCCCGTAGAGCCATCCGAGGAGGTGCAACGCTGTGGCCGCTGGCGGGCTTCCCGAAGGTCGCTACGGACGCAAGGCCCCCGGTGGCCGCCGCCACGCCATGGCGGCGGGACTGCTGCTGACGGTGCTCGCGGGCGTGGCGGTCGCGGTCGTCGGCTACCGCAACCTCGGCACCACGCCGATCCGGAGCGACGTACTGGGTGTCACCATCCTGGGAGGTGACGCCGTGCGGCTGCGCCTGACCGTGATCCGGGACGATCCCGCCCGTCCCGCTGTGTGTATCGTCCGGGCCCGCTCCGAAGACGGGCAGGAGACCGGGCGCAAGGAGGTCTACGTGCCCCCCGCCGCTGGTCCGATTGTGCTATCCACCGTGGTGCGCACCTCCCGGCCCTCGGTCACCGCTGACGTCTACGGATGCTCGCAGCAGGTGCCCGCCTATCTGGTGCCCCCCGTCTCCTCCTGACTTGAAAACCCTGCTGAGCAGGCACGATTCGGACTTAGTCACCCATACGGCTGAGGCCGAACCGGACACCTCGTGTTACGGTGGAGGGTACGCACGGCTCCGGGGCAGGGCCGTGTTTTTCCGTTCCGGCCGCTGACTGACACGCCAGCGGCTCGGCGCGGTCCGCGACAGCGGACGTCGGATCAGGAGGAGTGATGACCGTGAGCGAAACCCAGGTAGCCTGGTTGACCCAGGAGTCCTATGACCGGCTCAAGCAGGAGCTCGACGAGCTGGTCGCGAACCGCCCAGTCATTGCCGCGAAGATCAACGATGCCCGCGAGGAGGGCGATCTCAAGGAGAACGGCGGGTATCACGCCGCCCGCGAGGAGCAGGCTCAGCTCGAGGCCCGGATCCGCCAGCTGCGGGAACTGCTGCGAGTGGCCAAGGTCGGCGAGGCCCCGGCCCAGTCCGGGGTCGCCGCGCCGGGAATGGTTGTCACGGTGCGCTATGAGAACGAGGACGAGACCGAGACTTTCCTGCTCGGCTCACTGGAGGAGGTCGCGCACGGCGACCTGGAGGTCTACTCGCCCAACTCTCCGTTGGGTAAGGCCATCATCGGCGCGCATGAGGGCGAGGACCGTCACTACGAGCTGCCCAACGGCGGTTTGATGACCGTCGCCGTCGTCAAGGCCGAACCCTTCCGGCGCTGAGACGCCGACCTGGCGTGCCCCTCTCGGGGCGGCAGCGCTCACCGTGTCACTTGATAGCCGGCAGCCCCTAAATCGGCGACAAGTTCCGCGCAGTGTTCCGCGCCCCGGGTCTCCAGGCTCAGCGCGACGACCACCTCGCCGACCGCGACGCGGCCGGTGATCCGGGAATGTGCCACGTCGACCACGTTGGCCCCTGTCTTACCCACCCGGGCCAGTAACGCGGCGAGCTCGCCGGGCCGGTCGGACATCGTCACCCGCAGAGCCAGGAACCGGCCGCCCGCGCTCAGGCCGTGCTGGATTAGGTGCATCAGCAGGAGTGGGTCGACGTTGCCCCCGGACAGCACGGCGCAGACCGGTCCCGGGAAACTCGCGGTGGGTTCCAGCAGCGCCGCGACGGCGGCGGCACCAGCGGGCTCGACGAGCATCTTGGCCCGCTCCAGACACAACAGCAGCGCCTGGGACAGCGCCTCCTCCCCCACCGTCAGCACCTCGTCGACCAGGGCGCGGACATGCGCGAAGCTCACCGGGCCCACTTCGGAGACGGCGATGCCGTCGGCCATCGTGTGCTGGGCTCGCAGCCGGATCGGCGCCCCGGCGGCCAGCGAGGCGGCCCAGACCGCGGCGGCATCGACCCGCACACCGACCACTCGCACGTCGGGTTTGACGCCTTTGACGGCGGCGGCGATCCCACTGACCAGCCCACCGCCACCGGTGGGGACCAGGACGGTCGCGACGTCGGGCAGCTGTTCGAGTATCTCCAAGCCCACCGTGCCCTGACCGGCGAGCACGTCAGGGTGGTCGAACGGGTGGATGAACACCGCCCCGGTGTCGCGAGCGAACGTGCGCGCCGCAGCCAGTGACTCCTCGACGACGTCACCGACGAGGTGCACCTGCGCACCGTAACCGCGGGTCGCGGCGAGCTTGGGCAGTGCCGCGGTCACCGGCATGTACACCGTCGCTGTGGTGCCCAGCAGCGCGGCCGCCAGCGCCACGCCCTGCCCATGGTTTCCCGCGCTGGCGGCCACCACGCCGCGGGCCCGCTCGGCCGAGGACAGGGCATGGATCCGGACGTAGGCACCTCGGATCTTGAACGAACCGGTGCGCTGCAGGTTCTCGCACTTGAGATGAACCGGGACCACGCAGTGCCGCCCGAGCACCCCGCAGTGGCTCACCGGCGTTCGCCGGACGACGCCGTGCAGCGTCTCCCGGGCGACCCTGATCTTCTCGACGCCGACCAGCTCCATGGTCGGCAATCCTGCCGGCCCGCGCCGGGGTAAGGTCGAGGTGAAGTCTTCGGGAGGTGGGATGGTCCGCCGCTGGATGCCGGTCGTGGTCACCACTGGGGTGGCGGTGTTGCTCGCCGGCGCCGCCGTCTTCACGGCCGACCGCGCCGGCTGCCCCGAGCCGGGCAGCTACATCTGGGTCCCCGGTGGCGTCCAGCTCATCGGCGGATGCCTCAACACCACCGACCTCCCCGTCGCACCCCTCCACACCAGCGACTAACCCCGATATGGAGACATATCGGGGTGAACGAGGCGCTTTTGACCCGATATGTCTCCATATCGGGGTTAGTCGAGCGCGGCGAGCAGGTCGTCGATGAGGTCTTGGGGGTCTTCGATGCCTACGGAGAGGCGGACTAGGGTGGGGGGGACCTCCAGCTGGGTTCCCGCAGTGGAGGCGTGCGTCATGCGGGCGGGATGCTCGATGAGAGACTCGACCCCACCCAGCGACTCAGCCAGGGTGAACACCCGGGTCCGGGCGCAGACCGCCAACGCCGCCGCAGCGCCACCCCGGACGGTGAGCGAGACCATCCCACCGAAGCGGCGCATCTGTTTGGCGGCCACCTCATGGCCAGGATGGGTGCCCAAGCCGGGGTAGCGGACGCCGGTGACCGCCGGGTGCGCCTGCAGCGCCGCGACGATCCGCTCGGCGTTGTCGCAGTGCCGCTCCATGCGCACCGCCAGGGTCTTGATCCCGCGCAGGGTCAGCCAGGCGTCGAACGGCCCGGGCACCGCGCCGGCGCCGTTCTGCAGGAAGGCCACCTGCTCGTCCAGCTCGGCGTCATCGGTGATCAGTGCGCCTCCGACGACGTCGGAGTGCCCGCCGAGGTACTTGGTGGTCGAGTGGAGCACCACGTCCGCGCCGAGCCTCAGGGGGGTCTGCAGGTAAGGCGTGGCGAAGGTGTTGTCCACCACCAAGCGGGCACCGGCCTCGCGCGCGATACCGGCCAGCGCCGCGATGTCGACGATGGTGAGCAGCGGGTTGGTGGGGCTCTCACACCACACCAACCGGGTGCTCGGGCGCATCACCGCCCGCATCGCGTCGAGATCGGACTGCCGGACGGCGGTGTACTCGACCCCCCAGCCCCGGAACACCCTGTCGATCAGACGGAACGTGCCGCCGTAGGCGTCGTCGGGGATGACGACGTGGTCACCCGGCCGGCAGGTCGCCCGCAGCAGCGCGTCGCCGGCCGCCATCCCGGAGGCGAAGGCCCGCCCGTGCCGCGCTCCCTCCAGCGCGGCCAGGCAGGTCTCCAACGCGGTGCGGGTGGGGTTGGCGGTGCGCGCGTACTCGTATCCCTCGCGCAGCCCGCCGACGCCATCCTGGGCGAAGGTAGAGGTGGCGTGAATCGGCACGATCACCGACCCGGTACGAGGATCCGGGTCCTGACCAGCATGGATGGCGCGAGTGGCGAAGCCTGTCACCTCGCTACCCTACGATGTGCGTTGCCGTCCTGAGCGCCCGGCCAGGAACCCCAGCACATCCTGACGGGTGACCACCCCCGCCGGTTTGCCGTCGATCAGGACCATGGCGCCGTCGGCGTCGGCCAACGCCCGCATCAGGGACCCGATCGACTCGCCCGCACCGATCGTCGGAAGCGGTGCCGCCATGTGCGCCTCGATCCGGTCGGCGAGCTGCGCATCACCGGCGAACAGGGCCTGCAGCAGGGTGCGCTCGCTGACCGCGCCGATCACCTCGGCGGCCATCACCGGCGGCTCAGCGGCGACCACGGGCAGCTGCGAGACCCCGAACTCACGCAGAATCATCACGGCCTCGGCGAGGGTCTCGTTCGGGTGGGTGTGCACCAGCTCGGGCAAGGCGCCGTCCTTGCCGACCAGCACATCGGCGACCGTCGCTGCAGAGGAGTCCGGGGACAGGAAACCGTAGGTGGCCATCCATGCGTCGTTGAAGACCTTGCCCAGATAACCGCGCCCGCCGTCAGGCAGCAGCACCACGATCACCGAGTCGGGGTCGGCCCGGGACGCGACCCGCAGCGCGCCCACCACAGCCATCCCGCAGGATCCCCCCAGCAGCAACCCCTCCTCCCGGGCCAGCCGCCGGGTCATGGTGAAGGAGTCGGCGTCCGAGACCGGAATGATCTCATCGCAGATGCCTCGGTCATAGGTGCGAGGCCAGAAGTCCTCCCCGACACCTTCCACCAGATAAGGCCGGCCACTGCCGCCCGAGTACACCGAGCCCTCCGGATCGACACCGACGACCCGCACCCGGCCGTCGCTGGCCTCCTTGAGGTAGCGCCCGGTTCCGGAGATCGTCCCTCCGGTGCCGATGCCGGCCACGAAGTGCGTGATCCGCCCCTGGGTCTGCGCCCACAGCTCAGGGCCGGTGCTGTGGTAGTGGCTGGCCGGGTTCTCCGGGTTCGAGTACTGGTCGGGCTTCCATGCCCCGTCGATCTCCTCAGCCAACCGGTCGGACACCGAGTAGTACGAGTCGGGGTGGTCAACGGCGACCGCGGTGGGGCAGACGACGACCTCGGCGCCGTACGCCTTGAGCACGTCGCGCTTGTCCGCGCCGACCTTGTCGGGGCAGACGAAAAGGCACCGGTAACCCCTACGTTGGGCGACCATCGCCAGCCCGACGCCGGTGTTGCCCGACGTCGGCTCCACGATCGTGCCCCCCGGCCGCAGCGCACCGGACCGCTCCGCCGCCTCGACCATCCGCAGCGCGATCCGGTCCTTCACGCTGCCGCCGGGGTTGAGGTACTCCACCTTAGCCAGGACCAGCGGTGTGACGTCCCTGGCGACGGCGTTCAGCCGTACCAGCGGGGTATTGCCGACCAGATCGATGATGTGCTCGGCGTAGTGCACCGGGGCGGTTACTCGCTTTGGAGGTAGGACAGCAGCCGGAGGATCTCGAGGTACAACCAGACCAGGGTCACCGTGAGGCCGAAGGCGATGTACCACGCCGTCTTCTCCGGCGCGCCGGCCCGGATCGCCTGGTCGGCGGTGTCGAAGTCGACGAGGAAGCTGAACGCCGCGATCCCGATGCAGACCAGGCTGAAAACGATCGCCAGCGGACCGCCGTCGCGCAGGTGAAGGCCACCGGGGACGAAGAAGTTCGCGATGAGGTTCACCACCATCAGCCCGACGACCCCGATCAGGGCACCGGTGAGCCACTTGGTGAACCGAGGGGTGACCTTCACCGCGCCGGTCTTGTAGACCACCAGCATCCCGGCGAACACGAGCAGCGTGCCGGCGACCGCCTCCAGCACGATGGAGCTGCTCCCCGTCAGGCGTTGCGCCTGTGTGCCGACGGCGCCGCTGATGCCGCCGAGGAAGACGCCCTCCACCGCGGCGTAAGCCAGGATCAGCGGCGGGCTGACCAGCCTCTTGAGGATGATCACCAGCGCTAGCACGAAGCCGATCAGCGCGGCCGGAAGGGCGAGCTGCCACAGTCCGCTCAGGTAGGTGGCCACACCCGTGGCGGCCAGGACAGCCAGCGTGATGCCGGTCTTGATGACCACGTCATCGACCGTCATCGGTCGGCTGGTGGTCGGCAGGGCGCCGCCATAGCGGGGGTCAGCGCCCGGGAAGCTCGCGGGGGCCGAGTCGAAGCCCGCGTAACCCCCGCCCCCCACGGGAAGGTTGCGGAATGCCGGGTTGCTGGTGGTGCGCACCGTGTTCCTCCAGATGGGCATTGCAGGGCGTCACCGGTTTCAACGCGCCCGCGGCGGGTCCGGTTCCCCGGCCCGGTAAGCCGGACTTTACCCCCGCCGGATGACGTCCCAGCAAGCAAGGACGGACCCTTCGCGTTACTGTGCGCGAAAGAAGCTCACCTCGGCTGAGCCGGCACCCCGACCACCGCCGGCTGAGCCGGCAACCGAGACCACCGCCGGCTGAGCCGGCAGTCAGGCCATTGGCCCAGACCATTGGCCCGGAACAGGTACGGAGGCGGTGATGGACTGGTGGGGCTGGGTGATCCTGGCGCTGGTCGTTGTCGCGGTGCTGACGGTGTCTGCTGTGCTCGTCCAGCGCAGGAGACGGCGCGGTGGCGTGATCGGCCTGAGCGGCCAGGGCCGACTGGGCGACCCGGGCCGGAGTGACCCGCGGTGACCACGCCGGCTCCCATGTTGCTGCTGCGGGCCAGTGAGCTGGCCGGCCGGCCGGTGGTCACCCTGGGCGGCGAACTGGTCGCTGAGGTCAAGGACATCATCTTCGAGCGCACCGGCGGTCGCATCGCCGGTTTCACCCTGCGCAACCCGGGACTGTTCAGCCGGTCCCGCAAGGACTCGCTGCCCTGGAGCGGAGTGCACGGTGTGGGCCGGGACGCCGTGATGGTGTCCGACGAGACGGTGCTGATCGCGGCCAAGGAGCTCGCGCCGCGCAAGCAGGCCCACAACGCGGACGTGTTGGAGGACCGGGTGCTCACCGACAACGGGCAGGATCTCGGGCGAGTGGTGGACGTCGTGCTGCACAGCGGGACGAGCCTGGACGTGGTGGGCTACGAGGTCCAGGCCAGCGAGGCGCTCGGCACGGCGGGACGACGGGTGTTCATCCCCCTACCCGACACCGTGGCGGTCTCGGGTGAGAACCTCATCGTGCCCGCGACGGCCACCGAGTTCGTCTCCGAGGACCTGGCCGGGTTCGGGGCGGCGGTGGGCGCCTTCCGGGCCCGGTTACGGGAAGGGGCCAGCTGATGCTGTTCAGCCAGGCACGCAAACGCGACGTGGTGAACACCACCACCGCAACCCGGGTGGCCAGGGTGGACGGTTTCGTCGTGCTACCAGGGCCGGCCCGGGTGGCACTGCTGCGACTGGGCAAGGTCAGCGGTGTCGGCACCCTGCTCTCCTGGGAGGACCTGCAGGGTTTCGGTCCCGACGCGGTGACGGTCGCGAGCGACACGGTGATCCGGCCGGCCCGCGACGCCGTGGAGCAGCGGGCCGAGGACGGCGACCTGGAGATCATGGGCAAGCGGGTGCTCACCGAGCGAGGCATGGAGCTCGGCCCGGTCACCGACGTGGACTTCGACCCGGAGACAGGTGAGGTCACCTCGCTGATCACCAAAACCGACGCCATCTCCGGGCGGCGGCTGGTCGGTCTGGGCGGGTACGCGGTCGTCGTGTCGGCCTAGCTGGGCCTGGGCCGCGATGTGAGGCGCGCCGGCTTCCAGCTGGTGTGTGGGCGGCCGCCCACCCCCCGCGCGGCCGTCCACACACCTTCGCCCGTTTGGGCTAAGTAAGCATCGCAGCAGAGCGGCGTCCGCACAAGCAGCTGCACGGGCGACTTCGGCACGAGTGTGCGGTGGCGTAGCTGGCCTCGAAGCGGGCCAGGGAGGTGTGGATGTCGTGTTCGGTGGCGAGAATGCGGCGTGCTCGACTCATGCGTGTTCATCCCCCGGGTCTCCTGCCCCCACCAACGCCACCACCAGCCCCGCCACCGGCGCCCCCGCCGGCCAGGCGACGGACGTTCTGGAGGTTGGCGGTCGGCAGCGGCTGGGACAGGTTGGCGAGAATGACCTGGTCACCAGGGTTGAGCCCGGCCAGCACCTGGGTGCGAGTGGGCCCGATGGCCCCGATGGTGACCCGGACATCGTGCGGGGTGCCGTCACGCAGGACGGTGACGATGTTGTTCGCGCCCACGGTGTGCACCGCGGAGCTGGGCACCGCGAGGGCGCCGGATACATGGGCCAGCATGATGGACACCGAGGCGCTCTGCCCCGCGGAGAGTTGCTGGTCGGTGGTGGTGAGGCCGATCGTGACGGGGTAGCTGACCGATCCGGACGGTGTGCTCGAGCCCGAGGAAGCGAGCAGACCGACCGAGATTACCTGGCCGCGCAGTGGCGCTGAGCTTCCACTGGGGGTGACGGTCGCGGCGTCGCCCACACGCACCGAACCCACCGCAGTGTCGCTGACCGAGGCGATGACCTGGTAGGAGCCTGGCCCGATGACAACGATCTGCGGGGTGCCTGAGCCGCTCTGAACCGACTGTCCCACGCTGATGGTCACCGAACCGACCGTACCGTTGACGGGGCTGAGCAGCACGGCCTGGTCGTGGGCCTGTCGCGCTTGGCTGAGTTGCGCTTGGGCGGCGTCGATGGCCGCCTGGTCCGAGGCGAGCTGCTGGGCCGAGACCGGCCGAGCGGACGAGACGGCCCGGTTCGCACCGCCGGTGGGTGATCCGGTCGCATGGCCGGATCGGGCGGCACCGTCGGCGGGTGACCCGGTTGTGCCGCTGGGCCGCTGTTGCGGACCCTGGACGGGTCGCGGCGGAGCACTGGGCCGCGCTGCGCTCAGGAGCTTGTCGACGGCGTTATCGAGCGCGGGCAGGTCTGTGTTCACCACTTGCTGATCGTGTTCGACGACAACCTGGTCCGCGAGCACCTTCCGCAGCGCGGACTCACACCCGCCGGCATCTGCGGTGTGGCTGTCGGCGGAGCCGACGGCGGTGTGGCTGTCGACGGAGCCGACGGCGGTGTGGCTGTCGACGGAGCCGAGGGTTGGGTGAGGAATCTGCGTCCGAGCAGAGGGCTCCGGCACCGCGGGTCGCGGCTCCAGGGCCGCAGCGCCATCGGCTGAGGTCAGGAAGACCTGGCAGAGGCTGGTCTCGATCGTGAGGTCGCGTTGTTCGGTGGCGAGGTCCTGGTCGGCCTGATGCTGGTCCGTGATGAGATGGGCCTGCTGCCGGGTGACAGGTTCCGGGGTAGCCGGTGGGGGGTCCGGCGGGCCGGCGATCTCCGTGATGAAGGCGGCCGGCGCCACCGCGGCCGTGGACGTGGACGTGCCGGCGGTCTGGCTGGATTCGTCGGCGGCCAGCCTGGCCTGGGCGGCGGCGACCGCGGCTTGGGCGGAAGCGACCTGGGCGTCCAGAGACGTCGTGTCGAGCTGGGCGAGGATCTGACCGACGGTCACGTGCCGGCCGACGGTGGCCGAAACGCCGTCAACGGTGCCGGCGACGGGAAAGCTGAGGTTCGCCTCGTTGACCGGTTGGACCGTGCCCAGCGAGTCGACGGTCGAGTCGACATCAGCTCGCTCGACGCTCGCGGTGCGGTAGGACGGCCCACTGGTGCGGCTCGTCGCGGCCACCCCGGCCAGGACGATCGCGACCATGACCACGACGCCCCCGACCAGCCGGCCGCGCCACCGGCGACGGCCTGGGCGCGGCGCGCGTGGCCGCTGCGCGGTGGGTATCGCGTGACGTGGCTCAGGCACCGTTCACCGTGCCGGTGTCGCCGGTGTTGGGCGCACCCGAGCCGGCCCGACCACGACCGCCACCAGGCCCGCCGAAGCCGCCCTGGCAGCCGCGGGGGCCCGGCTGCCGGATGCTGATCGACGAGGCGGTAACCGCCCCGGTGTCATCGGACGGGCCGAAGGCGGTCACGCACTCTCCGACGGCCAGAGCCGCGTGGTCGGTCGCGACGGTCTTGCTGAAGGTGGTGGTCGCGGTGGTGGTGACCGAGCGGGTGGCGTTCGAGGTGCCGATGCGCATGACGAAACCGCCCCCGCTGACCGAGGTGATCGTGCCCAGGGTGGCCGCGCCGCGGCCTCGGCCCGCACCGGACCCGCAGCCACCGCCGGCGGCCGCCGGGCTGATCGACACTGAGGTGGCGGCGACCGGGCCGGCCGGGTCGCCGGCGGGCCGCGGGGCACCGACCGCGAGCGCGCAGTCCCCGACCGCGAGGTCCGCGACGGTCGCGGGCACCGTCTCGGTGAAGCTGGTCGATGGGGTGAAGGTGACGCTCACCTGCCCGGTCCTGGGGTTCTGCACCTGAAGAGTGGAGGCGGTGACCGCAGCGACCAGGCCCGAGGCACCGGGAGGCCTACCAGGCGCCGCGGGCGGGGAACTGGGCGCGGCCGTCTGCCCAGCCGTCGAGGTGCCCGCATTCCCGCAGGCGCTGACCGC
Source organism: Pseudonocardiales bacterium (assembly GCA_019243635.1). Taxonomy (GTDB): domain Bacteria; phylum Actinomycetota; class Actinomycetes; order Mycobacteriales; family Pseudonocardiaceae. The sequence continues at coordinate 13,626 of JAFAUB010000169.1, read as the reverse complement.
AACGGCAACCGCCGCGACAAGCCCGAGACTCAGACCGAACGACCACCGGTTCTTCATCGGCTCCTCATTCGCTACGCAGGGCTTCGATCGGGGCGAGGCGAGCGGCCCGGCTCGCCGGGTAGACGCCGAAGACGAGACCGATCGCGACGGCCACGGCGAGCGCGCCCAGGGTCGCCGTCGCCGAGATCACGATGGGTTGGGAGAGCAGCCTCGACAGACCGATCCCGGCAGCCACACCGAGCAGCACACCGAGCACCCCACCGGCCAGTCCGAGCACGGATGCCTCGACCATGAACTGCCGTCGGATCACCCGCGGCGTGGCGCCCAGGGCTTTCCGCAGACCGATCTCGCGGACTCGCTCGGTCACCGACACCAACATGATGTTCATCACGCCCACCCCACCGACCAGCAACGAGATCGCCGCGATACCACCGAGCAGCACCGTGAGCGTCTGGGTGACCGACGTGGCGGTGTTCAAGATCGACTGTTGGCTGGTGATGGTGAAGTCCACACTGGCTGGGCTCAGGATGTGGTGCAGGTTGGACAGCTCGGACTCGGCTTCCTGGTAGGCGGCGGACAACGTGTCCGACGACTGCGCCTGCAGGTAGATGGTCTGCAACGAGGTCCGGGTCGCGCCGCCGAAGAGCCGTTCGGATGCTGTGGTGAGCGGGACGATCGCCTGGTCGTCCTCGTTCGCGGCCGCCGTCGAGCCCGCCGTGCTGAGCACCCCGACCACGGTCAGCGGCACGTCGGCGATGGTCACCGTGTGCCCGACGGGGTCCTCGGCGCCGAACAGCTCCTGGGCGGTCGTGGCGGCGAGCACGACGACCGCCGCGTGATCGGTCACGTCCTGGCTGGTGAGGAAGCGACCACTGTCGACCGTGCGGGCCCGGACCGTGAGCCAGTCAGGCATTGTGCCGATCACGGTCGTGGTCCAGTTCGCGGTCCCGGCGCTCAGCGATTCCGAACGCTGCACGGTGGGGGCGACCGCGGCGATGTCCGGCGCCACGACCTTCGAGGCCAGCGCGGTGGCGTCCGCCACGGTCAGCGTGGAAGCGGAGCCGAGACCACCGCGGACACCGCTGCTGCTGGTGACGCTGCCCGGGGTGACGATGAGCAGGTTGCTGCCCAACGAGTTGATCTGCTGGCTGATCTGTTGCTGGGCACCGAGGCCGAGCCCGACCGTCAGCATGACCGCGGCGATGCCGATCAGGATGCCGAGCACAGTCAGCCCCGAGCGCAGGCGATGGGATCGCACCGCCTCGAGGCCGGTGCGGACGGTCTCCAGCCAGTTCATCGCCGCGCTTCCTCATGCGGGCGAGCACTGTCAGCACAGATGGCGCCGTCCAGGATGCGCACCGTGCGCTGGGCCGCCGCCGCCACGTCGGGCTCGTGCGTGATGAGCACGATGGTCCGACCGGCGGCGTGCAGGTCGGCAAGCAGCCCCAGCACGTCCGCGGTCGCGGCGGAGTCCAGGTTGCCGGTCGGCTCGTCGGCCAGGATCAACGCCGGATCGCCGACCAGAGCCCGCGCGATGGCCACCCGCTGCTGCTGGCCACCGGACAGCTCCCCGGGACGGTGCTCCACCCGGTCCGCCAGACCCACTCGCGCCAAGGCCTCCGCCGCCTTGGCGCTCCGCTCGGCGCGCCGGATACCCGCATAGCACAGCGGAAGCTCCACATTGCGCCCCGCCGTCATCGAGCGCAACAGGTTGAACTGCTGGAACACGAAGCCGATCCGCCGGTTGCGAACCTCCGCCAGCTCCTCCTCCGACATCGAGCTGACGTCCTGGCCGGCCAGCCAGTAGGTCCCCGACGTCGGGCTGTCCAGGCAACCCAGGACGTGCATGAGGGTCGACTTCCCAGACCCGGAGGGGCCGGTGATCGCGACGAACTCCCCCGCCCGGATCGAGAGGGAGGCTGCACGCAGCGCCTCCACCTCCAGCGACCCACTACGGTAGATCTTGCCGACATCGCGGAGCTCGAGGAGCGGGACCTCAACCGCGGGCAGCACATCAGTAGTCATCCCTCAACCCGTCCCGCCGGTCGGGCCACGGCCGCCTCCACCGCCGCCACCCAAGCCACCACCGAAACCACCGCCGCCCAAACCACCACCACCGAAACCACCGCCACCTCGCCCGGTGCCACCGGAGCCGGTCCCGGTGGGCGCCGCAGGCAACACGATGCGGGCGCCGGGCGCCAGGCCGCCGGTGATCTGGGTCTGGCCACCCGCGCTGAGCCCCACCGTCACAGGGCGGGCCACCTGGTTGCCGCCGACCATCTCGTAGACCACGGAGCGTCCGCCGTTCTGGTGCACGGCTGCCCGAGGCACGACCTCGACATCGGTGAGCTGCTTGACGATGATCGAGACCTGCGCGCCGGCACCGATAGGCAGGCCGGCGGGACTACCGGTGATGGTGATGGTGACCGGGTAGGTGGCGACCCCGGAGCTCTGGCTGCCGACCATTCCCACCGACGCCACCGTGCCGAAGATCTGGCCGGTCGAGCTGTTCACCATGACGACGGCCTGGTCGCCGGACTTCAGCTGGCCCACCTCGGTGTCATCGACACCGGCGTTGACGACGTAGGCGCCGGTGCTGATCACCACCACCTGGGCGTCCGACGCCGAAGTGGTGGTCACGGACGCGCCGGCGGATCCCGCGCCGGACCCCCCGGTGGATACACCGGAGCCAGTGGATGATGCGCCCGATACCTGCTGGCCCACCGTCAGGTCGACGGCCGCGACGGTGCCGGCGAACGGCGCAGTCAAGGTAGCCCTGGACAGGTTCTGCCGCGCGACGGCCAGCTGCGCGTTCGCCGAGGTCAACGCCGCGTTGTCGGCGTTGACCTGCGCGGCTGAGGCGCCGGAGGTCTGGTCGGCGGCGAGCTTGGCCGCGCCTGCCGCCACCGCCGCCTGGGCCTGGGCGAGCTGACTCGGCAGCGACGCCGCGTCCACGGTCGCCAGCGTCTGGCCGGCCTGTACCTGCTGGCCGACCGCCGCCAGTACCGCCGTGACCTGGCCGCTGACCCCGAAGCTCAGGTCCGCCTGCTGGGCCGGCTCGATCGTGCCGGTCGCCGTCACCGTCTGGCGGATGGTGCCCAGGCTGGCGGTACCCAGCCGCGGGGCAACCCCCGACCGCGACCCCGGCCACACCCACCAAGCCACAGCGACGACGACCACAACCACCGCGCTCACGCTCAGCCATCGCTTGGTGAGCATTCGGCGGAACGCTGGCTTCAACACGACACCCTTCCGTGGGCCCTGCCCGGCGATCGTGACCCCGGCATCGACCGCCTTGAGTCAGCCATACGAAGCTGACGAAGCGCTGAGGACAACCTGGAACTTGGCTGTGAGCGGGCTAGCCGCTCATCCCGACCTGAGGAGCGCGATCCACATCGACCGCCGTGTCCACCAGACGATGACGCGTTGGCGCTACCCACGGCCACCACACGATCACCGGACTTCAGACAAACCTATGCGGTGGCCGCTCCACGGCTCGATGACACACCGAAGATCACGAAGTGCGCCTAGTACGACAGCCGCATCCTGTGAGAGTCGAGAGTGTTGTCGCTAGTCGTGCCATGCTCGGCTGCACGCTGGGTGACATCGCCCGCGCAGCACCCCCGACACGATGATCCGGACGGGCTCATTGTGCAGAGTCGTGCCGCTGATCACATAGTAGGCGGTGAGGCCACTGCTCGCATCGTACAAGAACATCTGACAGCGGTATTGTCCGTGCCCCATACCATGAGGAGTACAAGGACACGGGGCTGCGTTCTCGAGGCTGAACTTGCCACTTTCTGCATCGGACCGTCTCCATGTCGGTCAACACAGTCGGCATTCGTCCACGCCGTCGTCCGCGACATGGTGCTGTCCCTGACCCGCTCGCTGAGCGCCGCACACGAGCGCGCCACCACCGTGTTACGGGCGGCAGGTGATCGAGCGGGGGTTTGTTGTTCCCCATCGCCCTGATTCGAGGCCACCTAGCCAGGGTCGCATGGCTCCGCGGCGATCCGGCCCAAGCCGGCGAGCATGTCGCCGCCATCGCGGTGACCACGTGAGTAGCACACGGAACTTCAGCTTCTCTTAGCTCAGCGATCCGGGTGCCGTCGCGAAATGCCGCTTCCAGTGGTTCCAGGCCGTGTTCCTCGGTCTCGGGTTCCTCGGTCTCGGGCGCCATCCACCACACGATGGCGGCGACATCGATTTCTCGGACAGCCTCCATACCCGGGGCGCTTCACCCTCCAGGCGACCTGCGTCGTGACGGTGACAAGCACCATGACGGGCCTACGTTTATCGCTCGCCCACCTAGGGTATCCCGTGGGAACCAGCCTGAGAGGAAGAGTGGACATGGAGAACAGACCGGACCCACAGAATGTGAGCTCGAGTGCAACCGGCAAGCCAGGACTAGCCTATGACCCTGAGAGAGTGGGAGAGCCCGAACAGACAGGAGTCCCCACCGGAGACCAGTACCCCACTAACGAAGGGGCAGGCGGCAGAGACGACACGATCGTCGCCGACGTCGATATCCCGGGCCCTTACCCCTCCGGGCGCGGGGACCCCACGGGGGAGCCCCTTTCCTCTGAACCAGAGCCGACAAAGGCCACCCGGGGGACGGGGTCACTCGGGGACCTCACCAAGGATATCAGCAAGGGAACGGTGGGAGAGGAGACCGGCGGCTTAGGAAGCCCGCTCTACGACGAGGAGAAACGGGAGAACAAGTGAGTAATACGCCGGCGAGGGCAACCTGCGGTGAGCGGTGGCCCTCGCCGGCGCCACTCAGGTAGCAGGCGTTTGCGGTGTGTCCTGCCCTTTTCCCACCGACCCGGGAGGCAGCCCGGTCCCCTTCGCACGTCCGGTCCCTACGTCCGCGTCCTCTGGGACACCCGCAGGGAACGCCCCACCTCTGGCTTTGTCGATCTTCTCCTGCGGGGTGTCCTCGTCGCGCTCTTCCGTGGCATCCATAGATGCGTTCCTCCTCGTCATTAAACTTCGAAACCCAGGCATACCCGTGCGCCCACCGTCTAAACCATCCCGGCCAGGGCACCCCAGGTTACCGGGGAGGCCGGGTGGAGGACAGGTCGTACAGGTCCGGCATGGTGAAGTCCGCTGTGCGCCGCTGACCGAGCCGGTCGCCGGCCGGGGTCGGGATGTTCCGGCCCGGCCAGACGATCACCGAGGCGGGCGGCAGCGTGAGCCGGCACCGGCCGCCAAGTCCCGGGTGCTCGCCGGCGGTGGTCTGTGCTGTCAGCTCAGGGCCGCCGTCGAGGGTCACCAGCACCTCGTCGACCGCACCGAGACAGACCACGTCCCGGACCGTGCCGGGATGCCCCTCGCACTCATCGCCCGCAACCAGGTGTTCCAGCCTCAGCCGCTCCGGGCGGACGCACCAGGTCAGATCCGCCTCCGGTGCGGTGCCATCCGGCAGGACTGACGGCACGAACGCGATCCGTACCCGGTCGGCCGCCAGCTCCCCGGGGCCGGCCCGCCGGCCGCCGTGCAGGTTGCGGATGCCGAGCAGCCGGGCGACGGCCGGGCTGGCCGGGTGGGCGAAGACCGCCGGCTGCGGGCCGGCCTGCTCCAACCGGCCGAGGTCCAGGATCAGCACCTCGTCGGCGAGCAACGCGGCCTCGACCGGGTCGTGGGTGACGATGACGGTGGTGATCGCGGTGTCGAGCTGGAGGTGGCGCAGCTCCCGGCGCAGCTCGTCGCGGACCGGGGTGTCCAGGCCGGTGAACGGCTCGTCCAGCAGCAGCAGTCGCGGGTTACGGGCCAGCGCCCGGGCGATCGCGACCCGGCGCCGCTGGCCGCCGGAGAGCTGGGAGGGCAGCCGGCCCTCCAGCCCGGTCAGCCCCAGCCGGCCGATCCAGAAAGCGGCCGGCCCCGGCTCGGTGTCCACCCCGAACATGACCTGGTGCCAGACCGGTAGATGCGGTAGCAGAGCGGCGTCCTGCGGGACGTAGCCGAACCCGCGGTTCTCCGGTGCCACCGCCGTGACGTCGACGTCGTCGAGACACACGCGGCCGCCGGTGGGCCGGATCAGCCCGGCCAGCATCCGCAGGGTCAGGCTCTTGCCGGACCCGGACGGCCCGAGGATGGCCAGGTGCCGACCGGTCCCGGTGGTATGGGCGACCTCCACCAGGAACGACCCCAGGCGTCCGGTCAGCTCGAAGCTCAGCCGTGGACTGGCGGACGCGGTGGGTGGGTGCGGCGCCGGCCTCGGCTGCGGCACCGGGTGGCGGCGCCGCAGCCGAGGCAGGTATGTGGCCAGCAGCAGCACCACCGCGGCCGCGGCCAGGCTGGCCCCGACCGCGGCCAGCGTCGAGACGATCCCGGTGCCGCCGAACTGCACGTAGGTGAACACCGGCACCGAGTACGGGTGGTAGGCGAGCACCACGGTGGCGCCGAACTCGCCGAAGGCGCGCAGCCAGGACAGCAGCAGGCCGGCGGCGATGCCGGGCGCGGCGACGGGCACCGCCACCCGGGTGAACCGCGACCACCGACCGTGCCCGAGGGTGGCGGCCACGTCATCGAGCGCCGGGTCCAGCGCCGTGAACGCCGACCGGGCGGCCACGATCAGGAACGGCGCGGCCACGAACGTCTGGGCCAGCACGATGCCGACCAGGTCATCGGTCAGCCCGCCGTGGAAAAGCTGCCCGAGGGGCGTGTACACACCGACCAGGTAGATCAGCAGGATGCCGCTCATCAGCGGCGGCAGTGCCAGCGGCAGCTGCACCGCGACCCCGACCACAGTCGAGCCCCGGCCTCGGCCTCGGGAGAGCAGGTACCCCAGCGGGATCCCGAGCACGGCAATGATCACGGTCGAGACGCTGGCCGTCTCCACCGACACGGCCAGCGCCGAACCGAGACCGGGGGTGACGAGCGCGCTGGGCGGGGTGCCGGCCACCTGGACCAGGTACGCGAGGATGGGGATGACCAGGTACAGCGTCATCAGCCCGGCCAGCCAGGGCAGCGGTGTACGCAAGGAGCTACCCATCACGCCACCCGGGCTGAGCGTGTGGTCATCACCCGCCGGTCGCTGAGCCGGCCGGGGCACTGGCGGCGGTCGTCGGCAGCACCGACCTCAGCGCCGCCGGCACCGTGGCCGGGTCGCCGTAGAGGGTCAGCGGCAGCACGGTCAGGCCGTCCTGGCTCAGCAGCGACTTACCCGACGGGGAGACCAGATACTGCACGAAGGCCGCAGCCGGTGCGGGATCCGGGGCCATGTTGAGCACGGTCACGGTGTAGATGGCCGACAGGTGCACCTGATCGAGGCTGGTGGTCGGGATCTTCTGCTCGCTCGCCTCGTTGCTGTAGAAGAAGCCGGCGTCCAGTTGGCCGGACTCCAACCGGCCGACCAGCTCGGTCTCCGGCAGCACCGTGATGTTCCGCTGCGCGGCGGCGGACAGCCCGGGATCGTGGTAGATCGTGGCGGCCTCGGTCAGCGCCTGCTGGGCGAGCTTGCCCTTGGGGTCGACCTTGGGATCGGTGCTGCCCAGCCTGAAGCCGGACTCGGTGATCACCTGGTACCACGGCTTGGACCTCAGGTCGGCGGCGAATTTCGAGTCGGCGGCGTAGCCGATCACCAGCGGCGCGGAGGCGAACGACGCGTACCAGCTCACCCAGTCGCCGTTGGCCGCGCCCTGCAGGCCAGTGTTCACCGACGGGCTGGCGCTGATGAACACATCCCCCTGGCGGACCTTCCCCTTGATCTGTGTGGCGAGCGCGCTGGACCCCGCGCTGAAGCCCTGGAAAGTGTCCCCGGTGGCCTGTTCGAACGCCGGGCCGAGGCTGTGCTCCATCAGGCTGACCAGCGAGCCGGCGTAGAGCACATCCACCGGGCCTTTCGCGGTGGTGGTGCCGGTGGGGGTGGTGCCGGTAGGGGCGGTCCCAGCGGCGCCACCGCCCGAACCGCCACACGCCGTCAGCGCCAACAACGCCGCAGTCAGCCCCGCGACCAGACCTCGCACCCGCATCGCGGTCTCCCTTCCTCGGAATACTCCTCGACGGCTCCGCCCCTCCGCTCCGAGCGGGCTGGACGGCTGCGGCGAATCCGGAACATCGGCACGATCCCACCATAACCGCAGCAGCGGCGTCCCACCCGGAGTCGGTGACGTAACTGAGATCGCCACCCCCGAAGGTACCCGCAGGTGCCGAGGTCTCAGGCAGGTCCGTGGCGGCGCACCACGCGACCGCGCGCAGTCACCGCCTGTCCGCCGTGTCGTTGGGACTGCGGGATGTACGTGACAAATTATCGAACATGTGTTCGACTAGTATTCCTTCGGGCCGGTGGTGCAACGAGGAGTGATCGTTGTGGACGAGTGCGTCGCGCATCTCCCTGGCCTGCGGCTCCCGGTGTACCGCTCCGCGTTCCCGAGGAGGCCCAACCGGCGGTGCATGCTGTACTCGGCTCGGCTGCCCGAGCTCGCGGTGATCCGAGGTAGGTGCGCGGAACGTCGGCGCGTGCCATCCAAGCCCGCAGCCGGTCATGCCAGACTTCTGGTGACCGAACCGAGGCGATGGGAAGCTCCCATGCTCCGCAGCAGGGTAACCGAGCTTCACTACATCACTCCTGTAGCGAATCTCGGCTCCATCGTCATCCACGGGGTACTCAGTCACAACCTCGCGGCACGACTACCCCACACCTCTGTGTCGCTGGAGTCCGTCCAAGATCTTCGATCCCAGCGGCGAGTCCCACGAGGTCGGCCGTTACACGACTACGCGAATCTGTACTTTGATGCCCGTAATCCCATGATGTACAAGCTTACGAAGAACAGTGTTGTTCCGCTTATCGTTGTCCGTCTAGACGCCGCGCTTCTCGACTTGCCCGGCGCGGTTGTTACCGACGGAAATGCGGCGTCGTTTAATACGGTTTTCTTACCTAGCCCCGGCGGGTTGAGTCGGCTCGATGAGGATCGAGTCTATGCGGACTGGTGGAACGATCAGAACCCTCTCACGAAGGCCGAGCTGGGACGGGCCCGATGCGCGGAGCTGCTCGTACCCGGTCGAGTCGAACCACAGTTCTTACTCGGCTGCTACGTCGACCACTGGAATCATCGCTCGGAATGCTCCTCCCAGTCGCCAGGGCTATCCGTGGAGGTGAAGGCGCATGTCTTCTTCAGGTGAGTCACTAGTGACACTGGCGAAGGGTGACGTCCTTCGGTCGCAAGCCCAGGCGATCGTCAATACAGTCAACTGTGTCGGCATCATGGGGAAGGGGGTCGCGCTCGCGTTCAAGCACAAGTACCCGGAGATGTATCGCGACTATGTCGCCCGATGCAATGACGATGAGGTTCGAGTTGGCAAACCATATGCCTACGAGAGCGAAGGTCGCATTATTGTAAATTTCCCGACCAAGCAGCATTGGCGGTCGGTCAGCCGTCTCAGTGACATCGAGGCAGGTTTGCGTCATCTTCGCGCACATCTCAACGAGTGGGGCATCACCTCGATTGCCCTACCCCCACTTGGCTGCGGGAACGGTCAGCTTGACTGGTCGGTCGTGGGACCTACACTACACAAGCACCTCAGCACGTTCGGCATTCCCGTCGAGCTGTATGTTCCGCATGAGGTCCCGCTCGACGACGCCCAGCGCAGTCTCATCGACGTTGCGCAGTCACCCGTCACGCCGCCGCACAAAGTGCAGGACTCATCAGTCGCGCTTGTAGCCATACTCGCCGACCTCGAGGAGAGCTTTTATCACTGGCCGGTAGGACGGGTGATACTGCAGAAGATCGCTTACTTCGCGACGGCCGGTGGATTGCCAACTGGGCTTGAGTTCGAGGCGGCAAGTTACGGACCCTTCGCTCCAGGCCTGAAGCGTGAGCTCGCTCGCCTTCAGGACAACGGCCTGGTCCGCGAGGAGCGGCGAGGCAGGATGTTCGAGGTAACAGTTGGGCCCACTTTCGCCGCCGCTCATGCCCAAGCTCAGGACTTCATGACTCAGTGGCGGGAGGTCGTCGAACGAGTCTCGAGTCTCTTCGCCCGCTTCGACACCCGCCAGGCGGAAGTCGCCGCCACTGTTCATTACGCGGCCGCTGAGCTGCGGACCAGGCTGGGCAGGGCGCCGTTCGCCAGCGAAGTCCTCAAGGCGGTGGAGCAGTGGAAGATCAACCGTAAACCGCCGCTCACACACGAGAACATCAGTCGGGCGATCGTGTGCCTAGCCACTCAAGGATGGATCGACGTCGTTCCCGACGCATCCGTAGAGAAGTCTCTCGACGAGTTCGCATTGCTATAATCTCTGGACGAGCCGACCTGCACGAAATACGGAAAGCAGGAGCGGGGGCGAACCAGGACCCCGGCAAGGTCGCAGGAACACCTGCGACCTGCAACTATGCCCGGCAGCAAGGTGTGAGGGCTGGGCGGGCTAGGGCGTTTCCCGTAGGTCTCGTGGTTTGTGGTCAACTCTGCTGTGGCGCGCCGAGAGCAATCAAGATCGGGACCGCCCCTCGTCCAGTGATCTGACGAAATTCCGTCCGTGTGGCCTGGCGCGAAGGGCGCCAGAGAAGTGCCAAACGACAGTTCAGTACCTCCGTTTGAGCTAAACGTGCAGTCTGATATACGCCACCGCCGTCCGGCGGCGGTGTAGAGAGTCCTCGTTCAGTCTGAACTCTGCGGGAACGAGGTTGGCGCCTGAGCCGCAGCAACCGCCGGACGATCCCCAGCACGTGCCAGACCCACCGCGGCCCCGTCGAGTTCTGCAACCTGCGCCTGACGCAGGTCGACGGCACCATAGTGCTCGACCCGCATGTCGCCGGTTGCTGCGTGATCGTGCTCGACGAGGACCAGGCCAAGGCAGTCCGCAACACACTGACCGAATGGCTCGGATGACCCGCCATGAAGACGGCGACAGACGCCGCCCACATTCGCCTTGCCCGGCGGTGCCGTCCACCCATGACCGCCGCCGGGCGAGGTATCCATAGCCCAGGGCCAGCACCCAGCCGGCGTAGGCTGCCGGCGTGACCGCGCCGACCGTCCGCCCGACGGGTACGCGCACCGTGACACTCGCCGTTGGGGCCGATGCGCTCGCCGTGCTCGTATTCGCCGCCGTGGGGCGCAGCTCGCATGCGGAGGTGGTGGACGCGGTCGGGGTGCTGACCACTGCGGTGCCTTTCCTGCTCGGGCTGCTCGTTGGATGGCTGGGTGTCCGGGCATGGCACGCGCCGCTACGGCTGCCTGTCGGAGTGGCGGTGTGGGCCGGCGCCGTGGTTGTCGGTCTCGGCATACGCGCGGCGTTCACCCATCGGTTGCCGCTGACCTTCGTGCTGGTCGCCGCCGCGAGCCTGGCGCTGTTCCTGCTCGGCTGGCGGGCGGTGGCGGCCCTCGTCGCACGCTCGCGCGGCCAGAGCACATGATCAACCGGCTTCACGACCCGCCGGAAGCCCTCGGCGCCGGCTCAGGTGTCATTCGTACCTGAGGGCTTCAATCGGGCGTAGCCGGGCGGCGCGGTAGGCGGGGTAGCTGCCGGCGATGAGCCCGATCGTGAGGCTGATGGTGAATGCCACCGCCACGGGCAGGACAGACACGACGGGGGTGAACCCGGCGAAGACTCCGGAGGAGGGGTCGAAGGCGGGTGCGACGATGCCGACGAGCAGGGACAGCCCGATCCCGACGCCGATGCCGATGAGCCCACCGAGGCCGGCCAGGACGATGGACTCGATGAGGAACTGTTCCAGGATGGCGCGGCTGGTGGCGCCGATCGCCTTGCGGATCCCGATCTCCCGGGTTCGTTCGGTGACCGAGACCAGCATGATGTTCAGGACTCCGATACCGCCGACCACCAGTGAGATCGCCGCGACAGCCGGGGTGAACAGGGTGACGATGAGCACGATCTGGTTAAAGGACTGGATCCGGTGTCCCAGGGACTGGGTTTGGAAGTCCCTCATTCGGGGATCTGTGATGTGGTGCCGAGCGTCGAGGATGCGAGTCACCTGGCTCATGGCGGCTGGCACAGCGGCCGGTTGGGAGGCTTGCACGAGGATCTGGGTGAGTTTGTCACCGATGCCGAAGCCGTGGCCGACGATGTAGCGGCGGGCGGTGGTCAGCGGCATGACCGCAGTGTTGTCCAACTGCTGGCCGTAGCTCTGCATCACACCGATGACCTGGAAGATCCGCTGGTTGATCCGGACTGTCTGGCCCAGCGCCGCCATGGGGTCACCGAAGAGGGTGGTCGCCACAGCGGGACCCAGGACCACCACCCTGGCGGCGGAGCGGGACTGGTCCTCGTCGAGGAACGACCCCGCCTGAACGTCCCGGTTGTTCACCTCGGCCCAGCGTTCCGTGGAGCCGATGACGGCCCCTGAGAGGAACGTGGTGGTGTTCGTCTCGATCGGTGTCGCGCCCGGCGTTGCGCTCGAGGTCGCACCCGAGGTCGCGCTGGTGGCCACCGGGGTGACGGTGGCGACGTCGGGAGCGTTGCTCAGCGCGAAGGCGTCGGCGTCGGTCAGAGTCTGCGGGGGCGGGCCCCCGGGGACGTTGGGGGACTGCGCCACAATGGTGATGAGGTTGGCGTACGGTCCGATACGCGCATTGACCGAGTTCCGCACCCCTTGGCCGCATGCGAACAGCACGATCACCGCAGCGACTCCGATGATGAGGCCGAGCATGGTCAACGCGGAGCGCAGCCGGTGGGCGCGCAACCCGCGTAGCGCGATGAGTAACGCCTCCCGCAGGTTCATTCGCCGACCTTCGCCCGATTCCGCCGCATCCCGCCGTCCGCCGAGGACATCCCTCCAGACATAACCCGTCATCGGTGTTGCGCACAAGAGGGCTCAGCGAGTTCCCAGTTACCATGACGATGCGTCAATCGCCGCTACCGCTCCGCGCACCACTCAAGAAAAATTTCGTCACACCAGTGCCACCAGCCCCACCGGCACCTATTTCCGGTCAACCTCAGAAACACTGGTCACATACACGGGGTGCCCCCGGTGGGAGTCGAACCCACACTGGGATCCTTTTAAGGGGCTTTGTCCGCAAAGATCAACATAGGCCCTGAGCTGCGACGAACCAGCGCAGCGATCCCAGACGCACCCAATTGGGGCACATATAGGGCACATGGGCCTTCACAGGGTCCAGCCTTGTCCTACTGTGTCCCGCTGTCCCCCGGTGATCGCCACGATCCGGGGGCCAGTCATCTGGAGGCGTCCCGGAGCGAGGTCCGCCGGACTCACTGACCCACACCCGAGGTGTCCGCGCTACGGGGGAACCTCAACTTGACGTCGCACGGCCTGGGCACGGCCGGATCTTGGTCTCTCTTCCTTGCACGAGCACTCCGGCAGGGTGGCAGGAGATCCTGCGATTAACAGATGCAGGCAGACACCTGATCGGACCTGCGACGTGGGAGTGCGGCGTTCGCCGAGTGGTGTTGGAGTGCGGCACGGTGCTGCTCGTTGCGGTCACAACTGCGGTCACATGGTGGAGCCCGGTGCCCTGCGTGATGACAGGGGCGGGAGGCTCGTTGACCCCCAGAAGCGCGTAAACCTTGAGTTCAAACGGTGAGCGCGACACCGGCCTTGACCTGGGCGAGGGCTCGTAAGCCGGCCCGCGCATCGGGCAGCCCCTAGCCTGCCCGTCATAGCTCGATGTGAGCCCTCGCGAGGGTCCCAGGTCAAGGCCGGTGTCGCGCTC